>NZ_JBIDAU010000003.1:247924-680737 GCF_043202655.1 Streptomyces sp. NPDC048171 | reverse complement strand
GTTGATAGGCCGGATCTGGAAGCACCGCAAGGTGTGGAGGTGACCGGTACTAATAGGCCGAGGGCTTGTC
This sequence comes from Streptomyces sp. NPDC048171, assembly GCF_043202655.1. Taxonomy (NCBI): domain Bacteria; kingdom Bacillati; phylum Actinomycetota; class Actinomycetes; order Kitasatosporales; family Streptomycetaceae; genus Streptomyces; species Streptomyces sp. NPDC048171. The sequence goes on along the minus strand of NZ_JBIDAU010000003.1, from coordinate 680,667 downwards.
CTCAGTTGCTCGCGTCCACTGTGTTGGTTCTGAAACCACGAACAATCAGACCTGTGTTGGTCACCGGGTTGGTTGTCTGTTTCATAGTGTTTCGGTGGTCATAGCGTAGGGGAAACGCCCGGTTACATTCCGAACCCGGAAGCTAAGCCTTACAGCGCCGATGGTACTGCAGGGGGGACCCTGTGGGAGAGTAGGACGCCGCCGAACAATCATTGAAAGGGTTGGACCCAGAACTTCGGTTCTGGGTCCAACCCTTTTTTGTTTTCCGTCACTTGAAGTTCACGTTGCGCTACGACGATCGTTCGTATGGGTACCTCAGCAATGCTCAGGGCCGCCGGCGTAGGAGTCGGCGACGAGGTCGTCGTACCTGCCTTCGGGAACGTGGAAGTCGCCGAGGCCGTGGCCCTCGCCGGCGCGCTGCCGGTGTTCGCCGACATAGATCCGGGGACGTACTGCCTCGACGCCGCCGCGGTGGAGGCGTCGTTGACGTCGCGGACCGCGGCCATCGTCGCAGTGCACCGGTTCGGACATCCGGCGGACATGGGTCCGCTGCACGGCATCGGGCAGCGCCACGGGCTGCTCGTGCTGGAGCAGGGCGAGTCCGAGGCGCCGTACGACGAGATAGCGCGGCGCAGGGAGCGGGCGGCCTACCTCGACGGGAAGCTGAGGGGGGTGCGGACCCCCGACTGGGGCGACGGGCACACCTATCAGCAGTACGTCGTGCGGGTGCCGGGCAACGGACGGCCGGACCGGGACGCGTTCGCTCGTGCCGTACGGGGACGGGGAGTCGACTGCAGGGTGCCGGTGAAGACCCCCGTGCACCGGTTGCCGGGATTCCGGCGTTGCGTGTCGTTGCCCGAGACCGAGCGGGCCGTCGACGAGACCCTCGCGCTGCCGGTCGAGGCATCGTTGACCAGGCGGGACATGCAGCGGATCGTGTCCGCGTGCAACGCCCTGGGCGGGCTTCTGCAACCCGCCTTCGGATGAAGTCCGTGGTTGGGAGCACCGGCTTGTTCGGGGTATGATCTATTCCGTTGCCGCGGGGAAACCCGATGGCGACAGGCCCCCATAGCTCAGTCGGCAGAGCGTCTCCATGGTAAGGAGAAGGTCAACGGTTCGATTCCGTTTGGGGGCTCCACTGCAAAGGCCCCGCCCAATTGGGCGGGGCCTTTCGCATGCCCTGATCGGTCCGTGTCAGTCGGCGTGGGGCTCCGGGACGCGCATCGCGAGGATCGCCATGTCGTCGGACGGGGCGTCAGAGGCGAAGCGCTCCACCGCGCGCATGATGCGCGCGGCCACCGCACCCGCCGTCAGGCCCGTGCACGACGTGAGGACGTCGGCGAGGCCGTCGTCGCCCAGCATGCGGGTTCCCTCGCGGCGTTCGGTGACGCCGTCCGTGACACAGAGCAGGACGTCGCCCGGGTCGAGGGTGACCGTCTGCTCGTAGAGTTCCAGGTCCTCGATCACGCCGAGGAGCGGCTGGGGCTCGGCGGCGGGTTCGACCGAGCCGTCCTGGCGCAGCCGGAGCGGGAGCGGGTGGCCGGCACAGACCACCTTCAACTCCGCGCTGCCGTCGTCCTGCGGGCGCATCTCCCCGTACAGCAGCGTGAGGAAGCGGCTGCGGGCGCCCTCGTCGAGGATGGCCGAGTTGAGGCGCTCCAGGACCGCCGGGCCGCTGAGGCCCTCGCGGGCGAGCAGGCGCAGGGCGTGCCGGGCCAGGCCCGTGACGGCGGCCGCGTTCGGGCCCGTACCGCAGACGTCGCCGATGGCGAAGCCGTAGGCGCCGTCGCTGATCGGGAAGAGGTCGTAGAAGTCTCCGCCGACCTCGTTGCCCTCGCCGGCCGCTCGGTAGATGACCTCGACCTCGACGCCGTCGATGAGGGGCAGCTCGGGGGGCAGGAGGCTGCGCTGGAGGGACTGGCTGATGGCCGTGCGCTCCGAGTACAGGCGCGCGTTGTCCAGGGCCAGGGCGGCACGGCGGGACAGGTCCTCGGCGAGTTCCAGGATCTCCTGGCGGAAGTGGTCGTCGGTGGGCTTGCCCAGGGTGAGCATGCCGATGACGCGGTTGCGGGCGACGAGCGGCAGGACCACGGTCTCGCCGCCCACCGCGGAGGCGGTGGCGAGGGTCGGGCCGATGCCGGTGCTCAACTGGTGTGTCGGGCCGCCGCTCAGGCCGAGGTCGCGCATGGACGTGCGCAGCGCGGCCTGGTGGGCCATGTCGGCGGGGGTCGTCCAGACGCGGGCGCCCGGGGTGGGGACCGGGTCGGGCGGCGCGATCTTCGAGAGCAGGGACTTGATGCCGTCGATGAGTTCCTCGTCCTCGTGCAGGACGTAGGAGAGATACGGGTCGGAGGCCTGGTCGGCGATGGTGTAGACGGCGCACCAGGTGGCGAGGGTGGGGACCGTCATCTGGGCCATCAGCGCCAGCGTCTGGTCCCTGTCCAGGGTGCCGGCGAGGAGGTCGGAGGCCTCGACGAGGAAGCTGAGCGAGCCCCTGCGCAGCCGTTCCAGCTCGCCCAGGCGCGCCGACTCGACGGCCAGCGCGATGCGGTCGGCGGCGAACTGGAGGCGCAGCGCCTCCTCGTTGGAGTACCGGCCGGCGGCCTCTGCGGCGACTCCGAGGGAGCCGGTGAGGCGGCCCTCGACCTTGAGGGGGACCGTGACGACCGAGCGCATGCCGGTGCCGTTCAGCAGCGGGACGGCTCCGGGGACGGCCGCGAGGTCGTCGTGGACGGCGGGCATGCGCGCGGAGCCGTAGCGGCCGGGGCCGGCCTCCACGGGGACGCGGGCGAAGCGCTGGCGGGCCGAGGGCAGGCCGGTGGAGGCGCGGACCTCCAGCTCCGTCTCGTCGTCGGTCGCCAGCAGCAGGAAGGCGGCGTCGGCGTCGAGCATGTCGCGGGCGCGTTCGACCGTGCGCTGGAGGAGGCCGTCGAGGTCGTCCGGGGCGGGGGAGCCGATGAACACCTCGAAGGGGTCGGTGCTCTGGCCCTCGGAGGACGAGGAGTCGGCGGCCGGTACGCGCATCGGGGTCTGCAGGACCGCGCGTTCGTGGTCCCGGACGAGGAGGCAGACCGTGGACGGTTCGCCGCCGGCGTCGCGGACGCGCAGGTGGGAGGCGTACACGGGGGTGACCCGGCCGTTGGCGCCCCTGATGCCGTAGCTGCCCTCCCAGCGGGAGAGCTGGAGCGCCTCGGCGATGCCGGTGCTGGTGCCCGGGGTGTGCGGCCAGGCGGCGAAGTCGGTGAGGGGCTTGCCGGTGACCTGCTCGGCGGGGTAGCCGAAGAGCTCCTCGGCGTCCTCGTTCCAGGACGTGACGGAGCCGGTGCGGTCGATCTGGACGACGGCGACGCGGACCCGGCCGTCGGCGAGCGGCAGCAGGTCGGCGGGGAGTGAGGGGCCGGCGGCGCGGGTGCCGACCGGGCGCTCGGGCAGGTGGAGGTGGAACCAGACGTTCTTGTGGGTGGGCGTGTACTCGACGCCCCAGCGGTCGGCCAGGGCCGCGCACAGCTGGAGGCCGCGGCCGCCCTCGCGGTCGGGGCTGCCCATGTTGGCGGGGGAGCCCTGGAGCGGGACCTCGCGCTCCGGATAGTGGTCGGCGACCTCGATCCGTACACCGTCGTCGCTGCGCATGCACTCGACGTCCGCGGTGGTGCCGGCATGCACCACCGCATTGGTCACCAGTTCGCTGGTCAGCACCACGGCGTCGTCGACGATGTCGGCATGGCCCCAGCCCTGCAGTGTGTCGCGGACGAAGGACCGGGCACTCGCCACGGACCGTCCGACGGGCTCGAAGCTGGCGGCCGCGCGCGCGGTGATCACAGAACTCCTCGACCCTCTCTCCCCGTGCACGGCCTCATGGCCGGCCCGGTCGTGCCGCTGCTGCGGCAGTCCACCCGTCGGCCCGGGATCCGGGGGCTGCTCCCCCGGGATCAGTCCGGTGGTCATTCCGGCCGCCCCTCCGATGCCCGCTTCGTCTCCGTGCCACCGCCCAGACCGGACGCACCGGCTTGGCTGGACAGCCGCATGCAAGGTTACTTACCTTCGCCGCCCGTGCGGATGCCGGTCTGCAGTGTTTCCGCCCAGAGGGTGTGCGGACGATGTGCGAAGCTGCCGAACTGTTATGGCCTGGTTCGGCCGGGGTGAAACACTGGGCAGGCTTCTTCTGAGGTCCGGGCAGGTGAATGCGCGCCGAGCGGGATGGGCAGCAGCCTCTGGAGCGGGTCCGGTGAGCCGGGCCGGATCGCTCGGCATCATGGGAAGTACGCGGCAGTAACCGGTCCGCCGAGCATGGGCGGCCGGGCACAGCAGTATCGGTCGACCCCTGCGGGAGGGACACAGTGGAGTCTGGCGCAGCGACGCGGGCCACGAAGACGCGCGCGAAAGGCGGACAGTCCCTGAGTAACAAGGGCAAATCGCGGGGCGGCAGTACGACGGTGGACACGGCCGCGCTGAATCGTCTGCTCGCGGCCCTCGTCTCCATGCGTGAGGGAAACTTCCGCAAACGGCTGACGGTGTCCGGCGACGGCGTGATGTCCGAGATCGCGGCGGTCTTCAACGAGGTGGCCGACCGCAATCTGCACCTCACGGGTGAGCTGGCGCGGGTGCGGCGTGTGGTCGGACGTGAGGGGAAACTCACCGAGCGGCTGGAGACCGGGGCCTGCGACGGTGCCTGGGCGACCGCGATCGACAACTCGAACGCGCTGGTCGATGATCTCGTGCGGCCCGTCTCCGAGGTCAGCCGGGTGCTGTCGGCGGTGGCGGACGGTGATCTGTCGCCGCGCATGGAGCTGCGGACGCAGGTGGAGGAAGGGGCCGGGCAGCCGCTGCGCGGTGAGTTCCTCAAGGTCGGGCGGACCGTGAACAACCTGGTCGACCAGTTGTCGACCTTCACCGACGAGGTCACGCGGGTGGCCAGCGAGGTCGGTACCGAGGGCAAGCTGGGCGGACAGGCCCGGGTGCGTGGTATGTCCGGTTCGTGGAAGGATCTCACGGACTCCGTCAACACCATGGCGTACCGGCTCACCGCCCAGGTGCGGGACATCGCGCTGGTGACGACGGCGGTGGCCAAGGGCGACCTGTCGCGCAAGGTCACGGTGCACGTGGCCGGCGAGATGCTGGAGCTGAAGAACACCGTCAACACGATGGTGGACCAGCTCTCGGCGTTCTCCTCCGAGGTGACGCGGGTGGCCCGTGAAGTGGGCACCGAGGGTGCCCTGGGCGGGCAGGCGCAGGTGCCGGGCGTGGCCGGGGTGTGGAAGGAGCTGACCGACTCCGTCAACACCATGGCCGGGAACCTGACGGCCCAGGTGCGTGAGATCTCGCACGTGACGACGGCGGTGGCCAACGGCGACCTGTCGAAGAAGGTGACGGTGCCGGCCCGGGGCGAGGTCGCGCAGCTCGCCGAGACGATCAACCAGATGACCGAGACGCTGCGGATCTTCGCGGACGAGGTCACGCGTGTGGCCAACGAGACCGGTGGCGAGGGCCAGCTGGGCGGCCAGGCGAACGTGCCGGGTGCGGCCGGGATCTGGAAGGACCTGACGGATTCCGTCAACACCGTCTTCCGGAACCTGACCACCCAGGTGCGCGACATCGCCGCGGTGACGACGGCGGTGGCCAGTGGTGACCTGTCGCAGAAGGTCACGGTGGACGTGGCCGGCGAGATGCTGGAGCTGAAGAACACCGTCAACACGATGGTGGACCAGCTCTCCAGCTTCGGTGCCGAGGTGACCCGGGTGGCCCGCGAGGTCGGGGTCGAGGGCGAGCTGGGCGGTCAGGCGCAGGTGCCGGGTGCGGCGGGGACGTGGAAGGACCTGACGGACTCCGTCAACACCGCGTTCCGCAACCTCACCGGCCAGGTGCGCAACATCGCCCAGGTGACGACGGCGGTGGCCAACGGCGACCTGTCGCAGAAGGTCACCGTGGACGTCTCCGGCGAGATGCTCCAGTTGAAGAACACCGTCAACACCATGGTCGACCAGCTTTCCAGCTTCGCCGACCAGGTGACCCGGATGGCCCGGGACGTGGGCACGGAGGGCCGCCTCGGCGGTCAGGCCCGGGTCGACGGCGTGTCGGGGACCTGGAAGGAGCTGACGGACTCCGTCAACTCGATGGCGGGGAACCTGACCTCCCAGGTGCGCAACATCGCCCAGGTGACGACGGCGGTGGCGCGCGGTGACCTGTCCCAGAAGATCACCGTGGACGCGCGCGGGGAGATCCTGGAGCTGAAGAACACCATCAACACCATGGTCGACCAGCTGTCGTCCTTCGCGGAGCAGGTCACGCGCGTGGCCCGTGAGGTGGGTACGGAGGGCCGCCTCGGCGGTCAGGCGCAGGTGCCCGGGGTCGCCGGTGTGTGGCGGGACCTGACCGACTCGGTGAACGGCATGGCCGGCAACCTCACCGCGCAGGTCCGCAACATCGCGCAGGTCGCCACGGCGGTGGCGCGCGGTGACCTGTCCCAGAAGATCACCGTGGACGCGCGCGGGGAGATCCTGGAGCTGAAGAACACGCTGAACACGATGGTGGACCAGCTGTCGTCGTTCGCCCAGGAGGTCACGCGCGTCGCGCGCGAGGTGGGTACCGAGGGCATCCTCGGCGGCCAGGCGGAGGTGCAGGGTGTCTCCGGCACCTGGAAGGACCTCACCCAGTCGGTGAACGGCATGGCCAACAACCTGACCATGCAGGTCCGCAACATCGCCGAGGTCACCACTGCCGTGGCCAAGGGCGACCTGTCGAAGAAGATCACCGTCGACGCCAAGGGCGAGATCCTCGAACTCGTCACCACCGTCAACACGATGGTCGACCAGTTGTCGTCCTTCGCGGAGCAGGTCACGCGCGTGGCCCGCGAGGTGGGCACGGAGGGCATCCTCGGCGGCCAGGCGCACGTGCCCGGCGTCGTGGGCATCTGGAAGGACCTCAGCGACAACGTCAACCTGATGGCGAAGAACCTCACCGTCCAGGTGCGGAACATCTCCCAGGTGGCCGCCGCCGTCGCCAACGGCGACCTGACGCGGACGGTGACGATCGAGGCGCGCGGTGAGGTCCACCAGCTGGCCGAGACGTTCAACACCATGGTGAAGACGCTGAGTTCGTTCGCCGAGCAGGTCACCAAGGTGGCCCGTGAGGTGGGCACGGACGGCATCCTCGGCGGGCAGGCGCACGTGCCGGGCGTGTCGGGTACGTGGAAGGACCTCACCGAGTCGGTGAACCAGATGGCGTCCAACCTGACCGGTCAGGTGCGCAACATCGCGATGGTCACCACCGCCATCGCCAAGGGCGACCTGACCAAGAAGATCGACATCGACGCGCGCGGCGAGATCCTGGAGCTGAAGACGACCATCAACACGATGGTCGACCAGCTGTCGTCCTTCGCCGAGGAGGTCACCCGCGTGGCCCGCGAGGTGGGCACGGAGGGGCAGCTGGGCGGTCAGGCGCGCGTGCGGGACGTCGACGGCACCTGGCGGGACCTGACGGAGTCCGTGAACGAGATGGCCGGGAACCTGACCCGGCAGGTGCGCGCCATCGCGCGCGTGGCGACCGCGGTGACGCGCGGCGACCTGAACCTGAAGATCGACGTGGACGCATCCGGCGAGATTTCCGAGCTTCAGGACTACATCAACAAGATGATCGCCAACCTCCGCGACACCACGATCGCCAACAAGGAGCAGGACTGGCTCAAGGGCAACCTGGCCCGTATCTCGGGACTGATGCAGGGCCGCCGGGACCTCCAGGACGTCGCCTCGCTGATCATGAGCGAGCTGACCCCGGTGGTCTCCGCGCAGCACGGGGCGTTCTTCCTCGCGATGCCCCTGGTGGTCGACGGCCAGGATCAGGCGGGCGCCCAGGAGGACCAGTACGAGCTGCGCATGCTGGGGTCGTACGGCTACTCGATGGGGTCGATGCCCACGTCCTTCCGGCCGGGGGAGGCGCTGGTCGGCACGGCCGCCGAGGAGAAGCGCACGATCCTCGTGGAGAACGCGCCGAGCGGCTATCTGAAGATCTCCTCCGGGCTCGGGGAGGCCCCGCCCGCCCAGGTGATCGTCCTGCCGGTGCTGTTCGAGGGGCAGGTGCTCGGCGTGATCGAGCTGGCGTCCTTCACGCCGTTCACGCAGATCCAGAAGGACTTCCTCAACCAGATCGCCGAGATGATCGCGACCAGCGTCAACACGATCTCCGTCAACACCAAGACGGAGGTGCTGCTGAGCCAGTCGCAGGAGCTGACCGAGCAACTGCGGGAGCGGTCCGAGGAGCTGGAGCAGCGGCAGAAGGCGCTCCAGTCGTCCAACGCCGAACTGGAGGAGAAGGCCGAGCTGCTGGCGCAGCAGAACCGAGACATCGAGGTGAAGAACACCGAGATCGAGGAGGCGCGGCAGGTCCTGGAGGAGCGCGCCGAGCAACTGGCGGTCTCGATGCGCTACAAGAGCGAGTTCCTCGCCAACATGTCGCACGAGCTGCGTACGCCGCTCAACTCGCTGCTGATCCTGGCCAAGCTGCTCGCCGACAACGCCGACGCGAACCTGTCGCCCAAGCAGGTCGAGTTCGCCGAGACGATCCACGGGGCCGGCTCCGACCTGCTCCAGCTCATCAACGACATCCTCGACCTGTCGAAGGTCGAGGCGGGCAAGATGGACGTCTCCCCGACGCGCATCGCGCTCGTCCAGCTCGTCGACTACGTGGAGGCCACGTTCCGGCCGCTGACCGCGGAGAAGGGCCTGGACCTGTCGGTGCGGGTGTCGCCCGAGCTGCCCGCCACGCTGCACACCGACGAGCAGCGGCTGCTCCAGGTGCTGCGCAACCTGCTGTCCAACGCGGTGAAGTTCACCGACTCGGGGGCGGTCGAGCTGGTCATCAGGCCGGCCCGGGACGACGTTCCGCACGGCATCCGGGAGCAGTTGCTGGAGGCGGGTTCGATGACCGACCCGGACGCCGAGCTGATCGCGTTCTCCGTGAGCGACACCGGGATCGGGATCGCGGCCGGCAAGATGCGGGTGATCTTCGAGGCGTTCAAGCAGGCCGACGGCACCACCAGCCGCAAGTACGGCGGCACGGGCCTCGGGCTGTCCATCTCGCGGGAGATCGCGCAGTTGCTGGGCGGCGAGATCCACGCGCAGAGCGAGACGGGCCGTGGCTCGACGTTCACGCTCTACCTGCCGCTGCGCCCGAGCGAGCTGCCCTCGCACGGCTACCCGCAGCCCCTGCCGCCCGCCGGGGGAGGCGAGCTGCCGGCGGGCTCCGGGGCGACGGACGAGCTGCCGGAGACGGAGGCCGAGACGCCGGCCGAGGTGCGGTCGTACCAGGACTCGCAGAACGGTGCCGGGGCGCTGTTCCGGCACCGTCGCCGCTCGGCCGAGACCGAGGAACTGCCCGCCGTGCGGGAGCGGCAGCCGGGCCCCGAGCAGGAGACGACGCAGTCCAGCCGCGGGATCCGGTTCGGCGGGCAGAAGGTGCTGATCGTCGACGACGACATCCGCAACGTGTTCGCGCTGACCAGCGTCCTGGAGCAGCACGGGCTGTCCGTGCTGTACGCGGAGAACGGGCGCGAGGGCATCGAGGTGCTGGAACAGCACGAGGACGTGGCCGTGGTCCTGATGGACATCATGATGCCCGAGATGGACGGGTACGCGACGACCACGGCGATCCGTCGGATGCCGCAGTTCGCCGGGCTGCCGATCATCGCGCTGACCGCCAAGGCGATGAAGGGCGACCGGGAGAAGGCGATCGAGTCGGGCGCCTCCGACTATGTGACGAAGCCGGTCGACCCCGATCACCTGTTGACGGTGATGCAGCAGTGGATGCGCGAGGAGTAGTACGTTCGGGCACCGTGCCGGTGGTACGGAGGGGCACCTTCCGTGCGCCGCGTCCGGACAGTGTGCGAACGTGGGGTGTGCGTGAACGGCGGGAACCTCCGGGACCCGCGCCGAGTCGCTGACTCAGCGTGCCCGGAGCCGTGTAGAAGTACGGGATTCGGGGAACCTTCTGGTCTCCCGCTGCGTTTCTGCTACGTGCACAGTGACATCACGGTGACAGGGTGTGGCGACAGGCGGGGTGCGGCTACGATGACCGGCACAAGGACGGGCGACGCAAGGGAGTCGTCCCCCGGGGTGGCACCCGCCGGTGCCGCGCCAAGTCCTGCGGACAGGGGAGGCCCCACGCCGGGGCGAGGAGGGCGGGCCATGGTGCAGAAGGCCAAGATCCTCCTGGTCGATGACCGGCCGGAGAATCTGCTGGCGCTGGAGGCGATCCTCTCGGCGCTCGATCAGACGCTGGTGCGGGCATCGTCCGGGGAGGAAGCGCTCAAAGCACTGCTCACGGACGACTTCGCGGTCATTCTGCTGGACGTCCAGATGCCGGGCATGGACGGTTTCGAGACCGCCGCGCACATCAAGCGACGGGAGCGGACCCGGGACATCCCGATCATCTTCCTCACCGCGATCAACCACGGTCCGCACCACACCTTCCGCGGCTACGCGGCGGGTGCCGTGGACTACATCTCGAAGCCGTTCGACCCGTGGGTGCTGCGCGCGAAGGTCTCGGTCTTCGTCGAGCTGTACATGAAGAACTGCCAGCTGCGTGAGCAGGCGGCCCTGCTGCGGCTCCAGTTGGAGGGCGGCGACAAGGCCGCGGCCGGCGAGGCCAAGGAGCCGGCGGGGCTGCTCGCCGAGCTGTCGGCCCGGCTGGCGGCCGTGGAGGAGCAGGCAGAGGCGCTCTCCAAGCAGTTGGGCGACGAGTCCACGGACGCGGCGGCGGTGGCCACCGCGGCGCATCTGGAACGCAAGCTCACCGGACTGCGCAGGGCCCTGGACGCCCTGGAGCCGGGCACGTCCGGCGGTCAGCCCGCCGTCAACTGACGCCCGCCGTGGACCCGCTGCGGGTCCGCCGCCGGGCAGCTCGCGAGTCCCGTGGTCCGGTCTGTGAGGACTTGTCAGGAGCTGTAGCGGAGGCGTCAGTTCCGCAAACTGCTCCGGACGACACGAACGGGTGAAGCGGTAGGCGCACGTGTCGACCGCCGCCTCCCCCGGTAACCTCACACCTATGGCCTCACGTCCCTCCGCAGCCAAGAAGCAGCCCGCGAAGAAGGCGGCCGCTCCCGCGAAGGGGCCGGTCAAGAAGGCCGCTGCCAAGAAGGCACCCCCGAAGAAGGCGCCCGCCAAGAAGGCCGTCGCGAAGAAGCCCGCGCCCAAACCGGCCCCGAGCCCCACCAGCGGTGTCTACCGCTTGGTGCGCGCGCTCTGGCTCGGCCTGGCGCACGGGGTCGGCGCCGTCTTCCGCGGCATAGGGCAGGGCGCCAAGAACCTCGACCCCGCCCACCGCAAGGACGGTTCCGCGCTGCTGCTGCTCGCCGTCGCCCTGATCGTCGCCGCGGGCACCTGGGCCGACCTCAAGGGTCCCGTCGGCGACCTCGTCGAGATCCTGGTGACCGGCGCCTTCGGCCGGCTGGACCTGCTCGTGCCGATCCTGCTCGGCGCCATCGCCGTGCGCCTGATCCGGCACCCCGAGAAGCCCGAGGCCAACGGGCGGATCGTGATCGGCCTGTCCGCGCTCGTCGTCGGCGTGCTCGGCCAGGTGCACATCGCGTGCGGCTCACCGGCCCGCGGCGAGGGCATGCAGGCCATAAGGGACGCCGGTGGCCTCATCGGCTGGGGCGCGGCCACCCCGCTGTCGTACACGATGACGGACGTCCTGGCCGTGCCGCTGCTCGCGCTGCTCACCGTCTTCGGACTGCTGGTCGTCACCGCCACACCGGTGAACGCCATCCCGCAGCGGCTGCGCCAGCTCGGCGTGCGGCTCGGCGTGGTCGACGACCCCGACGCGGACGCGTACACCGACGACGACGAGCGCTACGACGACCAGTGGCGCGAGGCGCTGCCCGAGCGGACCCGCAGGCGCGGGGGAGCGCCCGTCGAGCCGTACGACGCGGACGCGGCCGAGCAGGAGGCGCTGAGCAGGCGCCGCGGCAGGCCCCGCCGGTCCGCCGTGCCGCAGCCCGAGATGAACCGGCCGATGGACGCCGTGGACGTCGCCGCGGCGGCCGCCGCCGCGCTGGACGGCGCCGTCCTGCACGGGATGCCGCCGTCGCCGCTGGTCGCCGACCTCACCCAGGGCGTCAGCCCCGGGGATCGCGAGTCGACGACGCCGACTCCGACGCCCGTGCCGGCCGCGCGCCCACAGCCGGGCAAGCTCAAGAAGGACCCCGCCGAGTCGGCGACACCGGGCGCCGTCCCCGACCTCACCAAGACGCCGTTGCCGCAGGAGCGCGACCTGCCGCCGCGCGCCGAGCAGCTCCAGCTCTCCGGCGACATCACGTACTCCCTGCCGTCCCTGGACTCCCTCACGCGCGGGGGCCCCGGCAAGGCCCGCAGCGCCGCCAACGACGCCATAGTGGACTCGCTGACCACCGTCTTCACCGAGTTCAAGGTCGACGCCCGGGTCACCGGCTTCACCCGCGGGCCGACGGTGACCCGCTACGAGGTCGAGCTGGGCCCCGCCGTCAAGGTCGAGCGGATCACCGCGCTGACCAAGAACATCGCGTACGCCGTCGCCAGCCCCGACGTGCGGATCATCAGCCCGATCCCCGGCAAGTCCGCGGTCGGCATCGAGATCCCCAACACCGACCGGGAGATGGTCAACCTCGGCGACGTCCTGCGCCTGGCCGAGTCCGCCGAGGACGACGACCCGATGCTGGTCGCCTTCGGCAAGGACGTGGAGGGCGGCTACGTCATGCACTCGCTCGCGAAGATGCCGCACATGCTCGTCGCGGGCGCCACCGGCTCCGGCAAGTCGTCCTGCATCAACTGCCTGATCACCTCGATCATGATGCGTGCGACGCCGGAGGACGTGCGCATGATCCTGGTCGACCCCAAGCGCGTCGAGCTGACCGCGTACGAGGGCATCCCGCACCTGATCACGCCGATCATCACCAACCCGAAGCGCGCCGCCGAGGCCCTCCAGTGGGTCGTGCGCGAGATGGACCTGCGCTACGACGACCTCGCCGCCTACGGCTACCGGCACATCGACGACTTCAACCGCGCGGTGCGCGAGGGCAGGGCCAAGCCGCCCGAGGGCAGCGAGCGCGAACTCCAGCCCTATCCGTACCTGCTGGTGATCGTGGACGAGCTGGCCGACCTGATGATGGTGGCGCCGCGCGACGTCGAGGACGCGATCGTCCGGATCACTCAGCTCGCGCGGGCGGCCGGCATCCACCTGGTGCTCGCCACCCAGCGGCCCTCCGTGGACGTCGTCACCGGCCTGATCAAGGCCAACGTGCCGTCCCGGCTCGCCTTCGCCACCTCCTCGCTCGCCGACTCGCGGGTCATCCTCGACCAGCCCGGCGCCGAGAAGCTGATCGGCAAGGGCGACGGCCTCTTCCTGCCGATGGGCGCGAACAAGCCGACCCGTATGCAGGGCGCGTTCGTGACCGAGGAGGAGGTCGCGGCCGTCGTCCAGCACTGCAAGGACCAGATGGCGCCCGTCTTCCGGGACGACGTCACCGTCGGGACCAAGCAGAAGAAGGAGATCGACGAGGACATCGGCGACGACCTCGACCTGCTGTGCCAGGCGGCCGAGCTGGTCGTCTCCACCCAGTTCGGGTCGACCTCCATGCTCCAGCGCAAGCTGCGCGTCGGCTTCGCCAAGGCGGGACGGCTCATGGACCTGATGGAGTCGCGGAGCATCGTCGGACCGAGCGAAGGCTCAAAGGCTCGTGACGTTCTTGTGAAGCCTGATGAGCTGGACGGAGTGCTCGCCGTGATCCGGGGGGAGTCTGAAGGGTAGGAAATCGTGGGCCAAGGATTCCGCCGACGGAGGGCCGGGACGGCCGGGTGGCCGATCGTGACTCACCCGTTAGGGATCATTGAGCAACCGTTTCCCCATGGCGTACGTCAACTTGAGGGAAGTGACAACAGGTAGTCCACCATCGGGATGCCGGGCCATTCGGATGGCGTAAAAGGTCGTACCGCCCGGTTGCCCGACCCGTTCGCAACCCCCCTAGACTGAAGTCCAGCACAGGCGGCTAAACGCTCGAAAGGCGCCCCCGTGTCCAACGGCAACTCCCCTGAAGACGAGCGTCCGATCGAAGACGTTTCCCCCGACGTTACTGAACACGTCTCCGAGGAAACCCGCCCCTCCGTCGGCCGTGCCCTCCAGCAGGCGCGGATCGCCGCCGGGTTGACCGTCGACGACATCACCACCGCCACCCGCGTCCGGATCGCCATCGTGCACGCCATCGAGGCGGACGACTTCGCGCCCTGCGGCGGCGACGTCTACGCGCGCGGTCACATCCGCACCCTGGCCAAGGCCGTCGGGCTCGACCCGGCCGAGCTGCTCGCGCAGTTCGACGCCGCGCACGGCGGCCGGCCGGAGCCGACCCCCGCCGCCCCCCTCTTCGAGGCGGAACGTATCCGTCCGGAGCGCCGCGGACCCAACTGGACCGCCGCCATGGTCGCCGCGATCGTCGCGGTGATCGGCTTCGTCGGGTTCACGTTCGTCAAGGGCGGCGACGACGGAGGCAACGAGGCGAGCGTCGCCGAGGGCGCCCAGCCCTCGACCGGCGGCTCCGCCTCGGCGAGCGCCAAACCGAAGAAGCCGGCCGATCCCAAGCCGGAACCCTCCGACAGTGCTATCGCCGCCGCGCCCCGCGACAAGGTGACCGTCAAGGTCAGCGCCGTCGACGGACGCAGCTGGATCTCCGCGAAGGACCACAACGGCCGGCTGCTCTTCGACGGACTCCTCGAACAGGGCGACTCGAAGACCTTCCAGGACAACGAGAAGGTCAACCTTGTCCTCGGCGACGCCGGCGTCATCCAGCTGTACGTCAACGGCAAGGAGATCGAGGACGACTTCCGGCCGGGCTCCGTGGAGCGCCTGACCTACACGAAGGGCGACCCGCAGGTCGGATAGGGGACCCGGAGAACGAGTCGCTACGGGGTTGGCCGGGATCGGCCAACCCCGTCGACATGGGCTGTCGGCGGGACGAAGTAGTCTTGAGCCCATGCCTGAAAGCCGTACCGTCGCACTCGTCACCCTTGGCTGCGCCCGTAACGAGGTGGACTCGGAGGAGCTCGCAGGCCGTCTGGAGGCGGACGGCTGGAAGCTCGTCGAGGACGCCGGGGAAGCGGACGTCGCCGTCGTGAACACCTGCGGCTTCGTCGAGGCCGCCAAGAAGGACTCCGTCGACGCCCTCCTGGAGGCCAACGACCTCAAGGGGCACGGAAGAACGCAGGCCGTCGTCGCGGTGGGCTGCATGGCCGAGCGGTACGGCAAGGACCTCGCCGAAGCCCTCCCCGAGGCCGACGGCGTGCTCGGCTTCGACGACTACGCCGACATCTCCGACCGGCTCCAGACCATCCTCGGCGGCGGCATCCACGCCGCGCACACCCCGCGCGACCGGCGCAAGCTGCTCCCGATCAGCCCGGCCGAGCGCCAGGAGGCCGGTGCCGCCGTCGCCCTGCCGGGGCACGGCCCGACCGATCTCCCCGAGGGCGTCGCCCCCGCCTCCGGGCCCCGCGCGCCCCTGCGCCGGCGCCTGGACGGCTCCCCGGTGGCCTCGGTGAAGCTCGCCTCCGGCTGCGACCGGCGCTGCTCCTTCTGCGCCATCCCGTCCTTCCGCGGCTCCTTCATCTCCCGCCGCCCGAGCGACGTGCTGAACGAGACGCGGTGGCTGGCCGAGCAGGGCGTCAAGGAGATCATGCTGGTCTCCGAGAACAACACCTCCTACGGCAAGGACCTCGGCGACATCCGTCTGCTGGAGTCCCTGCTGCCCAACCTCGCCGACGTCGACGGCATCGAGCGTGTGCGCGTCAGCTACCTCCAGCCGGCCGAGATGCGCCCCGGCCTCATCGACGTACTGACCTCCACCCCGAAGGTCGTGCCCTACTTCGACCTCTCCTTCCAGCACTCCGCGCCGAACGTGCTGCGCTCGATGCGCCGCTTCGGCGACACCGACCGCTTCCTGGAACTGCTGGACACCATCCGGAGCAAGGCCCCCGAGGCGGGCGTGCGCTCCAACTTCATCGTGGGCTTCCCCGGCGAGTCCGCCTCCGACCTCGCCGAGCTGGAACGCTTCCTGAACCACGCGCGGCTCGACGCCATCGGCGTCTTCGGCTACTCCGACGAGGAGGGCACCGAGGCGGCCACGTACGAGCACAAGCTGGACGAGGACGTCGTCGCCGAGCGGCTGGCACGTGTATCCCGCCTGGCCGAGGAACTCGTCTCGCAGCGGGCCGAGGAGCGCGTCGGCGCGACGGTGCGGGTACTCGTCGAGGCCGTGGAGTCCGCCGACGACGGAGACGGTGTCCGTGGCCGCGCGGAGCACCAGGCGCCCGAGACGGACGGCCAGGTGCTGCTCACGAGCGGCGAGGGCCTGAGTGTCGGTCGTATGGTCGACGCGAAGGTGGTCGGTACGGAGGGTGTCGACCTGGTGGCCGAACCGCTGCCGGGCTCGTCCGAATGTAGTGAGGAGGCCGGCAGATGACCGGAGTCCCGGCGTCCGCGGCGGGTGGCCCCTCCGGCACGCGCGGGACCGGCTCGCGCGCCCCCTCCGGAGCCACCCAGGAACCGGCCGGGCGGACGGCCCCGGGAGGCACCTCCGAGCGGGGAGCGACCGAAGGCAGTGCCGCGCTGCGGGGCGGCAAGATCACGGCCGCGGCCGTCAACCAGGCGAGCGTCTGGAACGTCGCCAACCTCCTGACGATGCTCCGGCTGCTGCTGGTCCCGGCCTTCGTCGCCCTGATGCTCGGCAACGGCGGGTACGACCCGGCCTGGCGCTCCTTCGCCTGGGCCGCCTTCGCCATCGCCATGATCACCGACCTCTTCGACGGTCATCTGGCCCGGACGTACAACCTCGTCACCGACTTCGGGAAGATCGCCGACCCGATCGCCGACAAGGCGATCATGGGGGCGGCGCTGATCTGTCTGTCCGCGCTCGGTGATCTGCCGTGGTGGGTCACGGTCGTGATCCTCGGCCGGGAACTCGGGATCACCGTGCTGCGTTTCGTGGTCATCCGGTACGGCGTCATCCCGGCCAGCCGCGGCGGCAAGCTCAAGACGCTCACCCAGGGCATCGCCGTGGGGATGTACGTCCTTGCGCTGACGGGGCCCCTGGCCACCCTGAGGTTCTGGGTGATGGCCGCGGCGGTCGTCCTGACCGTGGTGACCGGGCTGGACTATGTGAAGCAGGCCATTGTGCTGCGCCGCCGGGGAATCGCCGAGCGCCGGGCGGCGTTGAAGGGGACGGAAGCTTGAGTTCCACTGCCGCTGACGTGGTGCGACTACTCACCGTGAGGGGAGAGATCCTCGCGGTCGCCGAGTCCCTGACCGGCGGAATGGTGGCCTCCGAGATTACGTCGGTGCCCGGGGCGTCCAAGGCGTTCCGGGGATCCGTCACCGCCTACGCGACGGAGCTGAAGCGGGAGATCCTCGGCGTCGACGGCTCACTGCTCGCGGCCCGCGGAGCGGTGGACGCGCAGGTCGCAGCCCAGATGGCGGCGGGAGCCCGGACATTTCTGGGCGCCGACTGGGGCATCGCCACGACCGGCGTCGCCGGTCCGGACGCCCAGGACGGGCAGCCCGTGGGGACGGTCTTCGTAGCCGTCGACGGGCCTACGGGAGCCGCTGACGGTTCCGCCGGTGGCGGAAAAGTGGAGGCGCTGCGGTTGAACGGCGACCGTGCGGAAATTCGTATGGAGAGTGTACGGAGCGTACTCGCACTCCTTCTGGGGGAGCTTGCGGGCGAACAGACTGGGAATGAGCGGGCACAGGATACGGAACGGAACGGGGGGTTTTGATGTTTGCAGCCCTGAGTGAACACGACATCGCTCCCCGCACGGCCGCGGCGCGAGGCGGTACGGTGGGGCGTGAAGGATGCGGTTACACGGTCCGAGGAGGGAGCCACCGATGATTCTGCTCCGTCGCCTGCTGGGTGACGTGCTGCGTCGGCAGCGCCAGCGCCAGGGCCGTACTCTGCGCGAAGTCTCCTCGTCCGCCCGAGTCTCACTCGGCTATCTCTCCGAGGTGGAGCGGGGGCAGAAGGAGGCTTCTTCCGAGCTGCTCTCCGCCATCTGCGACGCGCTGGACGTACGGATGTCCGAGCTCATGCGGGAAGTGAGTGACGAACTCGCCCTCGCGGAGCTGGCCCAGTCCGCTGCTGCGACGCCCAGCGAGACCGTGCCGGCACCGGTGCGCCCGATGCTGGGTTCCGTCTCGGTGACCGGCGTGCCACCGGAACGGGTGACCATCAAGGCACCCGCCGAGGCAGTGGACGTCGTCGCCGCCTGAGCACCCGCGGAACATGTGCGTGTGAGACCCCGGCCGGGGCCTCTCCGGGAAACCGGAGGGGTGCGGCCGGGGTCTTCGCGTGCCCGGGGGCGGCCGGCCGCCGGTTGCCGGTCCGATGCGGTGCGGTCATCGTGGAGGGAGATGGGCGGGGGGCGAACCGCCGGAGGTATGGATGTACGTCGTGAAGAGTCCGTTGTCCGACGCGGACCTGAAGATCGTCTCCGAGGCGCTGCAGGGCGCCCTCGTCGACCTCGTGGATCTGGCCCTGGTGGCGAAGCAGATCCACTGGAACGTGGTCGGCCCCCGGTTCCGCTCCGTACATCTCCAGCTCGACGAGCTCGTCGGCACTGCGCGCACCCACTCGGACACCGTGGCCGAGCGCGCCTCCGCGCTCGGTGTGTCCCCGGACGGGCGGGCCGCGACCGTGGCCGTCGGCAGCGGCATCGACGTGACCCCTGAGGGCTGGGTCGACGACACCACCGCCGTGCAGACCATGGTGGACGCGCTCGGCGCGGTGATCGGGCGGATGCGCGAGCGGATCACGTCGACCGGCGACCCGGATCCCGTGAGCCAGGACATCTTCATCCAGATCACGGCCGATCTCGAGAAGCAGCACTGGATGTTCCAGGCCGAAAACGGATGACGCGCGATGGCGCCGGCGCGGGCTGCTCGCCGGGCGGCCGCGCTGAGCCTCGGCGGGCTGTGGTGGTGGGCCGTGCTGCGGCTGGCGCTGGAGCCCGGTGCGGGAGTGCTCGAGGGGGCGGTCGCGGTCGGCGGCTGGGGGCTGAGCGTGCTGCCGGTGCACTGCGCGCCGCGACGCCGGGCCGCGGGGGCGCTGGAGGCTGGGCGGTGGCGGCGGGCGGTGCGTACCGCGGTGCGTGGTCCCGGGGCGTCCGGGCCGGGCGAGGGGTCCGGGTCGGGCGGGGCCTCCGGGCCGGGCGGGGCGTGAGCAGGTCATGAGCGGGTCACCCCGAACCGACGGAAGGACACAGAGGCGATGAGTGTCACCAGCCTGGACAAGGATCTCGACAACCTGTCCCTCACCCTGGTCGCCGACTTCGCCGCCCCCGCGGCGCGGGTGTGGCAGCTCTGGGCCGATCCCCGGCAGCTGGAGCGCTGGTGGGGCCCGCCGACGTACCCGGCGACGGTCGAGGAGCACGATCTGACCCCGGGCGGGGACGTCACCTACTTCATGACCGGCCCGGAGGGCGACAAGTACCGCGGCTGGTGGCGGGTGGCCACGGTCGACGCGCCCGCGTCGCTTGAGTTCACCGACGGGTTCGCCGACGCGGAGGGGGTGCCGAACGCCGCCATGCCGACGACCACGAACCGGGTCACGCTGACCGAGCGCGACGGCGGCACCCGTATGGAGATGCGTGCGGTCTTCGACACCCGCGAGCAGATGGACCAGCTCATGACCATGGGGATGGAGGAGGGGCTGCGGGAGGCGGTCGGCCAGATGGACTCTCTCCTCGCCGGCTGATCCGCCGCGGCGCGGGTCCGCTCTGGCAGGCCGGACACCAGTACGTGGGGCGTTCGCTCGAGCCGTCGCCCTGGTCGGCCACCCGGACCGGTGTGCCGCAGCGCAGGCAGGGGCGCCGCGCGCGGCCGTACACGAAGAGGTCGTGGCCGCGCAGACCCGTCGTACGGCGGACCGGCCGGTCGCGATTGGCCTCCAGGAGCTTCTGCGCCAGCGCGGGGAGGTACCCGGCCCGGTCGGGGGGCAACTCGTCGACCGGGAGCCAGGGCGTGACGCCCAGCAGGAAGCAGATCTCGCTCTTGTAGACATTGCCCACGCCCGCGAGATTGCGCTGGTCGAGCAGGGCCTCGCCGAGGGGGCGGGCAGGGTCCGCGCTCAGGTTGGCCATCGCCAGATCCGGGTCCCAGTCGGGGCCCAGCAGGTCCGGGCCGAGATGGCCGACGGCGCGCTGGTCGTCGGCGGTGCGCAGGATGTCCAGCACCGGCAGGCGGTAACCGACGGCCGTGCGGTCGGCGGTGCCGAGGACGACGCGGATCTGGTGCGCCGGGCCGCCGCTCCAGCGCTGACCGGGCGCGAAGATCTTCCAGGCGCCGTCCATCCGCAGGTGCGAGTGGACCGTCAGACCGCCCTCGACGTGGGTGAGCAGGTGTTTGCCGCGCGGGGTGACGTCGAGGACCGCACGGCCGGTGAGATCGACCAGGGCGTACCGCGGCACGCGGAAGTCGCTGCGGGTCAGCACCTTGCCCGCGAGGGCGTCGTGCAGCCGTCGCGCCGCCTGCCAGACCGTGTCACCTTCGGGCATGGGACAAGGGTGGCAGGCTCACG
Source organism: Streptomyces sp. NPDC048171 (assembly GCF_043202655.1). Lineage (NCBI taxonomy): Bacteria > Bacillati > Actinomycetota > Actinomycetes > Kitasatosporales > Streptomycetaceae > Streptomyces > Streptomyces sp. NPDC048171. The sequence goes on along the minus strand of NZ_JBIDAU010000003.1, from coordinate 660,089 downwards.
CTCTGATCCGCAGACCGCGCGGGGTGGCGATGAACCCCGCCTCCTCCAGGAGCGGGCCGAAGGGCGATGTCAGGGCCGCCTCGCCGTTGACCCGCTCCACCGTGACCGTGCCCAGGGAACCGGCGCGGGCGGCGCCGGCCAGCGCCTCCGCGGCCGCGTGGAGACGCGCGTCGTCGGTGGGCGGGGCTTCCGCGTCCGGCTCGGAGGGCCAGAGCAGGAGAGTCTTGCCGCCGCGCTCCATGTAGAGCGCCGGTTCGCCCTCGACGAGGACAACCAGGGAGCCCGCCTTGCGGCCGGGCTTGTGCGTGGCGCCGGCCGGTGGTTCGGGCCAGGTGAGGGCGGCGCCGTACGCGTTCGCCGGATCGGCGGCGGCCAGGACGACGGCCCGCGGTCCGGTGGCCGGACGGTCGCGACGGCCGGGGAAGCCGGTGTCGTAGGAGACGTTGCCGTACGGGCCTGTTCCGTTCGGGCCGGTGCCGTACTGGCCGCGCGGGCCGCCGGAGCCGCCCTGCGCGCCGCCCCCGCGCGGGCCTCCGGCGCCCGGCTCGGCGTAGTCGCGGGGCGAGATGTAGTCGCCCCGGGAGGGCGAGCGGCCCAGCCGGTCGGGGTCCGCGAAGACGTCGTCGTCGGGGGTGAGGGCACCGGGCCCGCCCCGGCCGTCGGAGCCGCGGTCGCCGGAGGGGGCGAAGTCGGGGAAGTCGGGGAAGTCGGCGAAGGGCGGGACGTCGGCCGGGGTGGGTGCCGTCGGCCCGGGTGAGCCGTCGCCGCGCTCGCGGGCGTTCGCCACCGCGCGCAGCCGGTCCACGGCGCCCTCCATGGCGAACTGCGCCGCGCCCAGCCCCTCCACCACGTAGCCGCGCCGGGCCTGGCCGCTCTCCTCGAAGGCGGCCAGAATCCGGTACACCGCCGAGAAGCCGCCCTCGACGCCCTCCGCCGCGACGGCGCCGCGGGTCACCACACCGTGCCGGTCGAGGAGCGTGCGGGCCAGGGCGTGGGCACGCACGGTGCCGTCCACCTCGCGGGCCGGCAGCAGGGACCAGCGGCCCGCGACGGTCGGCGGACCGGTGCGGGAGGCGGGGCGGGCGGCGGCGGTCAGCGAGCCGTACCTGCCCCGGGGCACCGCTCGCTTGGCGCGGTGGGCGGTGGAGCCCGCGGTGCGACCGGAGCCGAGCAGCGAGCGCAGCGGCGCGAGGGTGTCGTTCGTCAGCCGTCCGGACCACGCCAGGTCCCACAGGGCGTCGGCGAGCTGCGGATCGGTGACGTCCGGGTGGGTGGTCGCGCGGACCTGGTCGCCGATCTGGCGGAAGAACAGGCCGTACCCGCCCGAGAGGGCGCTCAGCACGGACTCGTGCAGGGCGGTCGTCTCCAGCGGATGCGCAGGCGGCAGCAGCAGTGGCGCGGCGTCCGCGAGGTACAGCGAGACCCAGCCGTCCTTGCCGGGGAGCGAACCCGCGCCGGCCCACACCACCTCACCGGCGGCCGTCAGCTCGTCCAGCATCGCGGGGTTGTAGTTCGCCACGCGGGAGGGCAGGACCAGCTTCTCCAGGGCGGACGCGGGTACGGAGGCGCCTTGCAGCTGCTCGACCGCGCGCACCAGGCCGTCGATGCCGCGCAGCGTGTGCCCCTTGCCGATGTGCTGCCACTGGGGCAGGAACTGTCCGAGCGCGGCCGGCGGCACCGGCTCCAGCTCGTGCCGGAGCGCGGCCAGGGAGCGACGGCGCAGCCTGCGCAGCACGGTCGCGTCGCACCACTCCTGGCCGATGCCGGCCGGATGGAACTCGCCCTGCACGACCCGGCCCGCCCCGGCGAGCCGCTGCAGCGCGCCCTCGGTGACCGCCACGCCCAGTCCGAAGCGGGCCGCCGCGGTGACCGACGTGAAGGGGCCGTGGGTACGCGCGTGCCGCGCGAGGAGGTCGCCCAGCGGGTCTTTGACCGGCTCGGTGAAGGCCTCGGGCACTCCGACGGGCAGCGCCGTGCCCAGCGCGTCGCGCAGCCGGCCCGCGTCCTCGATCGCCGCCCAGTGGTCGGCGCCCGCGATGCGCACACTGATCGCGCGGCGGGCCCCGGCCAGCTCCGGCGCCCACTGCGGCTCGGCGCCCCGCTCGGACAGCTCGGCGTCGGTGAGCGGACCGAGCAGCCGCAGCAGATCCGCGACGCCCTCCGCGTCCTTGACGCGCCGGTCCTCGGTCAGCCACTGCAGCTCGCGCTCCAGCTCGGTGAGCACCTCCGCGTCGAGCAGCTCCCGCAGCTCCGCCTGGCCGAGCAGCTCGGCCAGCAGCCGCGAGTCCAGCGAGAGCGCCGCGGCCCGGCGCTCGGCGAGCGGTGAGTCGCCCTCGTACAGGAACTGGGCGACGTAACCGAAGAGCAGGGACCGGGCGAACGGGGACGCCTCCGGCGTGGTGACCTCGACCAGGCGCACCTTGCGGGCCTCCAGGTCGCCCATCAGCTCGACCAGGCCGGGCACGTCGAAGACGTCCTGGAGACACTCGCGGACCGCTTCCAGGACGATCGGGAACGATCCGTACTCGCTCGCCACCTCCAGCAGTTGCGCGGCGCGCTGGCGCTGCTGCCACAGCGGGGTCCGCCTGCCGGGGCTGCGGCGCGGCAGCAGCAGCGCGCGGGCGGCGCACTCGCGGAAGCGGGAGGCGAACAGCGCCGAGCCGCCCACCTGGTCGGTGACGACCCGGTCGACCTCGCCCTTGTCGAAGACGACGTCGGCCGCGCCCACGGGCGCCTGCTCCGCGTCGTACTCCAGACCAGGTTTCGAAGGCTCCTGGTCGAGGAGGTCCAGGCTCATCAGGTCGGCGTCCGGCAGGCGCAGCACGATGCCGTCGTCGGCGTGCATCACCTGGGCGTCCATGCCGTACCGCTCGGTCAGGCGGGCGCCGAGGGCGAGGGCCCAGGGGGCGTGCACCTGGGCGCCGAAGGGGGAGTGCACCACTACGCGCCAGTCGCCCAGCTCGTCGCGGAAACGCTCCACGACGATGGTGCGGTCGTCGGGGACGTGACCGCAGGCCTCGCGCTGTTCGTCGAGGTAGGCGAGGACGTTGTCCGCGGCCCAGGCGTCCAGGCCGGCGGTGACCAGGCGCAGCCGCGCGTCCTCCTTGGAGAGGGAGCCGACCTCGCGCAGGAAGGCGCCCAGCGCGCGACCCAGCTCCAGCGGGCGGCCCAGCTGGTCGCCCTTCCAGAACGGCAGCCTGCCCGGGACGCCCGGGGCGGGCGATACCAGGACCCGGTCGCGTGTGATGTCCTCGATCCGCCAGGAGCTGGTGCCGAGCGTGAAGACGTCGCCCACGCGGGACTCGTAGACCATCTCCTCGTCCAGCTCGCCGACGCGGCCGCCGCCCTTCTTGGGGTCGGCGCCCGCCAGGAAGACCCCGAAGAGCCCGCGGTCGGGGATCGTGCCCCCGGACGTGACGGCGAGGCGCTGCGCGCCCGGGCGGCCGGTGACCGTGCCGGTGACCCGGTCCCACACCACGCGCGGGCGCAGCTCGGCGAAGGCGTCGGAGGGATAGCGGCCCGCGAGCATGTCCAGGACGGCGGTGAAGGCCGACTCCGGGAGCGAGGCGAACGGGGCGGCGCGGCGGACGGTGGTGAGGAGGTCGTCGGCCTGCCAGGTGTCGAGGGCGGTCATCGCCACGAGCTGCTGGGCGAGGACGTCCAGCGGGTTGGCCGGGATCCTGAGGGCCTCGATCTCGCCGCTGCGCATCCGCTCGGTCACCACGGCCGACTGCACGAGGTCGCCGCGGTACTTGGGGAAGACCACGCCGGTGGAGACCGCGCCCACCTGGTGTCCCGCCCGGCCGACGCGCTGGAGTCCGGAGGCGACGGAGGGCGGCGACTCGACCTGGACGACGAGGTCGACCGCGCCCATGTCGATGCCCAGCTCCAGACTGGAGGTGGCCACCACGGCGGGCAGCCGGCCGGCCTTGAGGTCCTCCTCGACGAGTGCGCGCTGCTCCTTGGAGACCGAGCCGTGATGGGCGCGGGCGATGACGGGCGGGGCGCCCTGGGCGGCTCCCGAACCGCCCATCAGGTCGGCGGGGGAGTGGTGCTCCTCCAGGGGCTCGCCGGTCGCACGCTCGTACGCGATCTCGTTGAGCCTGTTGCACAGGCGCTCGGCGAGGCGCCGGGAGTTCGCGAAGACGATCGTGGAGCGGTGCGACTGGACCAGGTCGGTGATCCGTTCCTCGACGTGCGGCCAGATCGACGGCCGCTCGGCGCCCTCGTCCTTGTCCGCGACCGGGGAGCCGCCCAGCTCGCCCAGGTCCTCGACCGGGACGACGACGGACAGGTCGAACTCCTTGCCCGAGTCCGGCTGGACGATCTCCACCCGGCCGCGCGGGGCGAGGAACCGGGCGACCTCGTCCACGGGGCGGACCGTCGCCGACAGGCCGATGCGGCGGGCCGGTTTCGGGAGCAGCTCGTCCAGCCGCTCCAGAGTGAGCGCCAGATGTGCGCCGCGCTTGGTCCCGGCGACCGCGTGCACCTCGTCCAGGATCACCGTCTCGATGCCGGTCAGCGCCTCGCGCGTGGCCGACGTCAGCATCAGGAACAGGGACTCCGGGGTGGTGATCAGAATGTCCGGCGGCCGGGTGGACAGGGCGCGGCGCTCGGCGGCCGGGGTGTCGCCCGAGCGGATGCCGACCTTGATCTCGGGCTCGGGCAGGCCGAGGCGGACGGATTCCTGGCGGATGCCGGTCAGCGGACTGCGGAGATTGCGCTCGACGTCGACGGCCAGCGCCTTGAGCGGGGAGACGTACAGGACGCGACAGCGCTTCTTGGGGTCGGCGGGCGGGGGCGTCGAGGCGAGCTGGTCAAGGGCGGCGAGGAACGCGGCCAGCGTCTTGCCGGAGCCGGTGGGGGCGACCACCAGGACGTCCGAGCCCGCGGAGATCGCCTGCCACGCGCCCGCCTGTGCGGCGGTGGGCGCGGAGAAGGCACCCGTGAACCAACCGCGGGTCGCGGGGGAGAAGCCGTCCAGGGCTTGGTGCGCGGAGCTGACCATGGATCCATCGTGCACCCCGCCACTGACAATCGGCCCGAGCCGGGCGGAGGGCCGTGTGGACGGGCCGGGGCGGCGGGGCGGAGCGGCCGGGGCGGCCGGGGCGGAGCGGCCGGGGCGGCCGGGACGGCGGGGCGGGTGCGGGGCCGTCGGTGGAGGCCGCGGCCCGGTGACGGAGAATGGGGGCATGGCGGGACAGGGCGAGCGGGCACGGCACTGGCAGTACGAGGAGCTCCCCGACGTCGACCTGCTGCGGGCCCAGTACATACGGAAGACCTTCGTACGCCACACGCACGAGCACTTCGTCATCGCGGCCATAGCCGACGGCGTCGAGGTCTTCCACCACGGCGGAGGCGACCAGTACGCCGGGGCGGGGTCTCTGGCCCTGGTCAACCCGGACACCCCGCACACGGGACGGGCCGGGGTGCCGGAGGGGTGGCGCTACGGCGCGGTCTACCCGGCGCCGGAGCTGGTGGCCGGGATCGCGGCGGAGACGACGACGCTGCGCGGGACCCCCGGGTTCGTCCGGCCGGTCCTCGACGACCCGTACGCCGTCGAGCTGGTGCACCGCGTGCTGCGGGCCGCCGACGAGGGGAACGCGCTCGCCGCCGACACCCTGCTCAGGGTGGCCGTGACGCGGTTGCTGCGGCTGAACGGCGGGCCGCTGCCCCGCCGGGAGGTGCCGACGGCCGGGGGCGGGGTCGCGGCACGCGCGCGTGCCGCGCTGGAGGAGCGGATGGCCGAACCGCCGAGCCTCGAGCGGCTCGCCGGGGAGCTCGGCACCAGCCCGTTCGCACTGCTGCGGGCCTTCCGGGACGCCTATGGCATGCCGCCCCACACCTGGCTGACGGACGCCCGGGTGCGCCGCGCGCGGCGGCTGCTCGACACCGGGACGGCACCGGCCGAGGCCGCCGTCGCCGTGGGGTTCACCGACCAGCCGCACCTGAACCGGCACTTCGCGCGGATCGTGGGTGTGCCGCCCGGCGCCTACCAGCGGGAGCGCAAGAACGTACAAGACGCGCGGCGCCGCCTGCTCCTACCGTCCGAGGCGTGACAGAACAGACAGCCCTTCCCGAGACCGGAGCCGTCGAGGGCAAGCCCGACGCCGCCGTCGTACGGGACGCCCTCGGAGTCGGCGTCGCCGTCGGACTGTCCGGGTTCGCCTTCGGGGTGACCTCGGCAGGCAGCGGACTGACCCTCGCCCAGACCTGCGCGCTCAGCCTTCTCGTGTTCACCGGAGCGTCCCAGTTCGCGCTCGTCGGGGCGCTCGCGGCCGGCGGCAACCCGCTCACCGCGGCGGCGGGCGCCTTCTTCCTGGGCGTGCGCAACGCCTTCTACGGGCTGCGTCTCTCCCAGTTGCTGGCCCTCCCGCGCGCGGTGCGGCCGTTCGCGGCGCAATGGGTCATCGACGAGACGACCGCCGTGGCCCTGGCCCAGCCCACGCGGCGCGGCGTCCGGATCGGGTTCACCGTCACCGGACTCACCCTCTACGTCCTGTGGAACCTCACCACACTGCTCGGCGCGCTGGGCGCGGAGGCCATCGGGGACACCGCCGCCTGGGGACTCGACGCGGCCGGACCCGCGGTCTTCCTGGCGTTGCTCGCGCCGATGCTGAAGAGCACCACCGAGCGCACCGTCGCGGGCCTGGCCGTACTGCTGGGCCTCGGCCTGCTGCCCGTGCTCCCTGCCGGTGTGCCCGTCCTGGTGGCCGCGGTGGCGGCGCCGCTCGTCCTGTGGGCGCGCGGACGCCGCGCTGGAGGAGCCGTCGTCAACCGTGACGACCGCGAGGCGTCCGCGGCGGAGGGAGAGCGGTGAACGTCTGGATCGCGATCATCGGGACCGCGGTGGGCTGCTACGTCGTCAAGCTCGCCGGACTGCTCGTGCCCGCCGGAGCCCTGGAGCGGCCCCTGGTCCGCAAGCTCGCCGCCCTGCTGCCCGTCGCCCTCCTCGCGGCGCTCACCGCCCAGCAGACCTTCGCCGACGGCCAGACGCTCGTCCTGGACGCGCGGGCCGCCGGAGTCGCCGCGGCCGCCGTGGCACTGGTGCTGCGTGCGCCGTTCCTCCTCGTGGTCGCGGCCGCCGTGGTGGTCACCGCGGGCGTACGGGCCCTGGGCGGCTGACCGGGGTCAGCCGAGGGCACGGCCGTACGCGCGGAGCGTGCGCAAGGCTTCCAGCGTCACCACGGGGCGGGCCTCCAGCGCCGGGGCGGGCGCCCGGCGGGGGCGGCGGAGGGGCCAGCCGCCGTCGTCCTCCTGCTCCGCCGCGAGGAAGTCGAGGGAGCGGGTCATCTCGGCGTCCGTGAACCACGCGCGCGCGAGGGAGTGCGGGTGCCTCGCGTAGTCGTGCGGGAAGTGGTGCTCGCGCGGGGCGCGGCCGGGGGAGACCGGGTGCGTCCCGAGATCGTCCGGGTCCAGCACGGCGAGCCGCTGATCACGCACCAGGCGGCCCAGCCGGCCGGCCGCCGCCTCCGCGCGCGGTCGGTCGGGCACGGAGTCCAGGAAGGCCACGGCGGCCTCGGCCTCGTAGGGGTGCGGGGTCTGCAGCGACTCGGCCGCCCGCCAGCAGAAGTCCGTGGCGCGGAACAGCCAGGCGTGCCAGACCTCGTTGCGGTGCAGCAGGCCGACCACCGGACCGGTGGCGAGCAGCTCGCCCGGAGGGCGGTCCACGACCGGTCCGGAGGGCGCGGCCGGATACCCGTCCTCGCCGGACGGGGCCGCGGGCAGGGCGCCGTCCGGCGAGGACACGGAGGTCAGAAAGCGGCACATCCGCTCCACGCGCTGTCCGCCGCAGCGTCCGAGCGCGTCCAGGACACGCAGCGCACGCGCGGTGTGCGGCGGGCGGCTGGCGGGGCCGCGCAGGTCGGGCTCCAGCCCGTGGCCGTACCCGCCGTCCTCGTTGCGGTAGGCGTCCAGCGCGGTCTCCACCGGACCGGCGTCGCCACCCCGGAAGTGGTACGCGAAGAGGCGCTGCTCCAGTACGCGCGCCGTGAGCCAGACGAACTGCTCCGCGCGGGCGAGCGACGAGCGCGACGCGGGCGCGTGCGCGGGCGTGCGCGGCGTCGGGGTGAGTGCGGAAGCTCCGGATTCGGCCATGGCACAGACCGTAGGCCGGAAAGCGGTCCCCGTACCCTGTCCCGGCTCAGGGCCCACTCTCAGGGGCGGGATACTGGTGTCATGCGGTTGACGGTCTTCTGGGAGCGGATGGCGGATCACTTCGGTCCGGGGTACGCCGACACCTTCGCGCGCGATCACGTGATGGCGGAGCTGGGCGGGCGAACGGTGAACGGGGCGCTGGACGCGGGCTGGGACGCCAAGGAGGTGTGGCGGGTGGTCTGCACCGTCATGGACGTGCCTCGGGAACAGCGGTGACGGTGCGCGAAGACCACCGGACGGTCATCCGGGGTGCGGAAGACCACCGGACGGTCATCCGGGGTGCGTGGCGTGGGCGAGACTTGCTCCGTGGCATCGACTGACGAGGCCGGGCAGACGCCCCGGCAGCAGGCTCCCCCGCCCGGCCCGACGCCGCCCTCCGGCCCTCCGGCCGACGGCGCCGCGGGGCCCGCGGGTACGGGCTCCCGCATGCCGCGCTGGCTGCCGCGCGCCATGGTGCTGGCCCTCGCGCTCATCGCCGCCTTCCAGCTCGGCAGCTGGGCCTTCCACCAGCTCACCGGCCTGCTGATCAACATCCTCATCGCGTTCTTCCTGGCGCTCGCCATCGAACCCGCGGTGAGCTGGATGGCCGGACGCGGCCTGCGCCGGGGCTTCGCCACCTTCCTCGTCTTCCTCGCCGTGCTGGTCGCCGCCGCCGGGTTCGTCACGCTGCTCGGGTCGATGCTCGCGGGCCAGATCGTCAAGATGGTCGAGGACTTCCCGGACTACCTCGACTCGGTGATCAGCTGGGTCAACGGCCACTTCCACACCGAGTTGCGGCGGGTCGACATCCAGGAGGGCCTGCTGCGCTCCGACTGGCTGCGCAACTACGTGCAGAACAGCGCCACGGGTGTCCTGGACGTGTCGACCCAGGTCCTGGGCGGTCTCTTCCAGTTGCTGACGGTCCTGCTCTTCTCGTTCTACTTCGCCGCCGACGGCCCCAGGCTGCGGCGCGGCCTCTGCTCCGTCCTGCCGCCCGCCCGGCAGGCCGAGGTCCTGCGCGCGTGGGAGATCGCCGTGGACAAGACCGGCGGGTACCTGTACTCGCGCGGCCTGATGGCGCTGATCTCCGGTGTGGCGCACTACGTCCTGCTGGAGATCCTGGAGGTGCCCTACGCCCCCGCGCTCGCCGTCTGGGTGGGCCTGGTGTCGCAGTTCATCCCCACCATCGGCACGTACCTCGCGGGTGCGCTGCCCATGCTGATCGCCTTCACGGTCAACCCCTGGTACGCGCTGTGGGTCCTGATCTTCGTGGTGATCTACCAGCAGTTCGAGAACTACGTGCTGCAGCCGAAGCTGACCTCCAAGACGGTGGACATCCACCCGGCGGTCGCGTTCGGCTCGGTCGTCGCGGGCACCGCCCTGCTCGGCGCCGTCGGCGCACTGATCGCCATCCCGGCGATCGCCACCCTCCAGGCGTTCCTCGGTGCGTACGTCAAGCGCTACGACGTCACCGACGACCCCCGGGTCCACGGGCGCCGGAACCGTCCGTCCGCGCCCGGTGGCGCCACGCGCATGCGCAAGCTGTGGACCCGGCGGCGAGAGCTGGGACGCCCCGGACCGGAAGAGACCGGTAGCGGCTCCTCCGCCTGAGCGTCCACCCCGGTGTGCGCGGCCGGTTCGGGCCCCGCCGGTGCGGCGGACGTACGCTCGGAAGTGCCGCGTGGTGCGCTTGACACGAAAATCGAACATCCATTCTCATGGAGGCTCCGGCGAGGCTCACGACGGGTGATTCGACAGGGTTTGGACGGAGAAGCGCCCGAGTTATCCACAGGCCGGACCCGCGGCGCGGGGCATTGTCAGTGGCAGGCATTAGCGTCTTCGACGTGAAGCGATCGAATCAAGCAAACCGGGTGGAACCCATGGCAGGAACCGACCGCGAGAAGGCCCTGGATGCCGCGCTCGCACAGATTGAACGGCAGTTCGGCAAGGGCGCGGTCATGCGCATGGGCGAGCGGCCGAACGAGCCCATCGAGGTCATCCCCACCGGATCGACGGCGCTCGACGTGGCCCTCGGTGTCGGCGGCCTCCCGCGCGGCCGGGTCGTGGAGGTCTACGGCCCCGAGTCCTCGGGCAAGACGACCCTGACCCTGCACGCGGTGGCGAACGCGCAGAAGGCGGGCGGCCAGGTCGCGTTCGTGGACGCGGAGCACGCCCTCGACCCCGAGTACGCGAAGAAGCTCGGCGTCGACATCGACAACCTGATCCTCTCCCAGCCGGACAACGGTGAGCAGGCCCTGGAGATCGTGGACATGCTGGTCCGCTCCGGCGCCCTCGACCTCATCGTCATCGACTCCGTCGCCGCGCTCGTCCCGCGCGCGGAGATCGAGGGCGAGATGGGCGACAGCCACGTCGGTCTGCAGGCCCGGCTGATGAGCCAGGCCCTGCGGAAGATCACCAGTGCGCTCAACCAGTCCAAGACCACCGCGATCTTCATCAACCAGCTCCGCGAGAAGATCGGCGTCATGTTCGGCTCCCCGGAGACCACGACCGGTGGCCGGGCGCTGAAGTTCTACGCCTCCGTGCGCATCGACATCCGCCGCATCGAGACGCTGAAGGACGGTACGGACGCCGTCGGCAACCGCACCCGCTGCAAGGTCGTCAAGAACAAGGTCGCGCCGCCCTTCAAGCAGGCCGAGTTCGACATCCTCTACGGCCAGGGCATCAGCCGCGAGGGCGGCCTGATCGACATGGGCGTGGAGCACGGCTTCGTCCGCAAGGCCGGCGCCTGGTACACGTACGAGGGCGACCAGCTCGGCCAGGGCAAGGAGAACGCGCGCAACTTCCTCAAGGACAACCCCGACCTGGCCAACGAGATCGAGAAGAAGATCAAGGAGAAGCTGGGCGTCGGCGTGCGTCCCGAGGAGCCTGCCGCCGAGCCGGGTACGGACGCCGCACCGGCCGACGCCGCACCGGCGGTGCCCGCCCCCGCGACCGCCAAGGCCACCAAGTCCAAGGCCGCGGCGGCCAAGAGCTGACCCGTGACACGACGAACCGACTGGGCCGAGTACGCCAACGGCCCCGCCGGGACGAGCGACGGCGCGTACGGGGCGACCGCTGCCCCGTACGAGACGGAACAGACCGCCGTCGGCCCGCCCGACGGCGGCCAGGCGCGCCAAGGTGACGGCGAGGCGCGCCGGAGAGGCGGCCGGACCCGTGCGACGGGCGGCACGCGCCGGCGGCGCGGGCGTGCGGAGCCGTTCACCGAGGACGGAGGTGCCACTTCCTCGTCGAGGGCCGAGAAGGTGGAGCCTCCGCGGGACCCGGTCGAGCAGGCACGGGCGATCTGCCTGCGCCTGCTGACCGGGACCCCGCGCACCCGCAGCCAGCTCGCCGACGCCCTGCGCAAGCGGGAGATCCCCGACGAGGCCGCCGAAGAGGTGCTGTCCAGGTTCGAGGAGGTCGGCCTGATCAACGACAGCGCCTTCGCGGAAGCCTGGGTCGAGTCCCGGCACCACGGCCGCGGCCTGGCCCGGCGCGCCCTCGCGAGGGAGCTGCGGACCAAGGGCGTCGACAGCGCACTCATCGACGTCGCGGTCTCCCGCCTGGACTCCGAGCAGGAGGAGGAGACCGCACGCGAGCTGGTCGCCCGGAAGCTGCGCGGCACCAGAGGGCTCGACCGCGACAAGAGGCTGCGCCGCCTCGCGGGCATGCTGGCCCGCAAGGGCTACCCCGAGGGCATGGCCCTGCGGGTGGTCCGCCAGGCACTGGAGGAAGAGGGCGAGGACACGGAGTTCCTCGGCGAGGACGGTTTCTGACGCGTCACGGTCGCCGCGCGGGACGACGATCGCGCCCGTTCGTCCGCGTCACCAATGGTCCGCGTCACCAAGGGCAACGCGGACACGGCACCCCAGTTGTACTGCCCCGTCGACTACTGAACCGCGGCGGTCACCGGCAGTCCCGCCGCGCGCCAGGCCTGGAAGCCGCCGACCAGATCGGTGGCCCGGTGCAGTCCGAGCCGGTGCAGCGACTCCGCCGCCAGGCTGGAGGCATAGCCCTCGTTGCACACCACCACGACCCGCACTTCGTGGTCCGTGGCCTCGGGGAGCCGGTGGCTGCCCCGCGGGTCCAGCCGCCACTCCAGCTCGTTCCGCTCGACCACCAGAGCGCCGGGGATCACGCCGTCCCGCTCCCGCAAGGCGGCATACCGGATGTCCACCAGCAGCGCCGCGCCGGCCTCGGCGGCGTCGTACGCCTCGTGCGGAGCGATCCGCCGGTACCCGGCACGCACCCGCTCCAAGAGCTCGTCCACCCCGCTCGGCTCGCTCACTGCCAGTCCTCCGGGCGCTCGACCTGCTCCAGGCGCAGGGTCTGCCCACCTCGGCTGTAGCGGCGGATCTGCGGCAGGGGAGGGTAGTAGGCGTGCACGGAGACCGCGTGCCGGTCGGGCGACTCGTTGAGCACCTCGTGGACGTGGTGCCGGCCGAAGGCACGACCCCTGCCGGCCGGGAGCCGGCGTTCCCGGTCCACTTCGTCGGCGAGTTCCAGGGTCTTCCAGCCGTCGGTGGGCAGGCGGGCGGCGAGCGAGTTCTCCTTGAGTTCGCCCGCGGCGGTCACGAAGGCGCCCACGGACTCGGCGTGGTCGTGCCACCCGGTGCCCGTGCCGGGCGGCCAGCCGATCAGCCATGCCTCGCTGCCACCGGGCCCTTCCAGCCGCACCCAGGTGCGGCCCTCGGGGTCGAGCGGCAGGGAGGCGATCAGCGCGGCGTCGGCGGCGGTGCGCCGGGCGAAGTCGAGGAGTTCGGCCTGCGTGGGAGCGGCCGGAGCCGCGGCGCGGGAGGCCGCGGGGGAGGAGACAGACACGGATACCGTCCTGGGAGTTCGCGAGAGGGCGCGCGGCGAGCCGACGGCAGGCGACGGACGCGGCACGCGCGAAGAAGAGGGAAGCGAATTCAGCAGGACGGCCGACACACGCAGCCCACATAGCGGACGAGGTCCATATGGACCCTCCGCCACAGGCGCACACAGGTGTCGGTCACGATCCGGAGTAGACCATGACGGTGCGGACCGGTCAACTCACCGTCAACATGCGGACAACGACCGCCCGGTCAGCGGGAACCGGCCGAAGCTCCCGCTCCCTTCTCCTCCGCCGCGGCCCCCGACGTGACCGTCGGCCCGCCCAGCGTCGCCTCCGCGGCCGCGTACAGATCGGCCGGGCGCACCCCGGCCAGCGCCGTGACCAGGTGACCGTCCGGCCGCACCAGCAGCACCGTGTGCGCGGCGGCACCGGGATAGCTCTCGGCGACCAGCAGCTCGGCCCGGTGGGGCAGCGCCGTCACCGCCGCCGCCAGCCGGGGCATGATCCCGGCCGTCACCCAGTGCTTGCGTTCCCACACCCCCGTGCCCGGCGCGATCAGCACCACCAGCAGCGCTCCGCGCCCGAGCCGGTCGCGCAACTGTACGAAGGTGCCGTCCTCCGCCGTGACCCGCACATCGGTGACGGGCGACCCGGGCGCCGTGCCGACCTCCGCCGTTCCGGCCGGGTCCGCGGGGGCGAGGGGCGAGCCGGCGTACGTTCCCGGCGCACCCAGCGCGCCGCGTCCCAGGTGACCGTCGGCGAGCAGCGTGTCGTGACCGCGGGACGATCCGGGGACGTACGCACGCAGTCCGCTGCCCCCGCGCAGCAGCGGGAGCACCTGGTCGGCGGCGCGCAGCCGCGCCGCGATCGCCGCGCGCCGCTCGGCCTGGTAGCTGTCGAGCAGCGCCTCGTGCGGCCCCTGATGCCAGGCCAGGGCGAGTTTCCAGGCGAGGTTGTCGGCGTCCAGCAACCCCTCCTCCAGGCCCTGGGTGCCCAGGGCACCCAGCAGGTGGGCGGCGTCCCCGGCGAGCAGCACGCGGCCCACCCGCCAGCGCCGGGCCAGCCTGTGGTGGACGGTGTGGACGCCGGTGTCGAGCAGTTCGTACGCCGGGGGCGCACCGTCGGACCAGCCGGTCAGGGTCTCGCGGACGCGGTTCACCAGCAGTTCGGGCGTGACCAGGTCCTTGCCGGGCGGCAGCAGCCAGTCCAGCCGCCACACGCCGTCCGGGAGGGGGCGGGCCACGACCTCCCCGGCCGACGGGCCGGACATCCGCCACGGCGGCATCCGGTGCAGCAACGCCTGGTCCGTCCAGGGGAGTTCGGTGCGCAGCGCGGCCACGGCGTATCGTTCCACCGCCGTACGGCCGGGGAAGCGGATGTCCTGGAGCTTGCGGACGGTCGAGCGGGGGCCGTCGCAGCCGACCAGGTAGCTGCCGCGCCACCAGGTGCCGGCGGGGCCGCGGGTGTGCGCCGTGACGCCCGACTTCTCCTGCTCGACGCTGTCCAGACGGCTGTCCACCGCGACCTTGACCAACGACTCGCGGGCGAGTGCCGTGCGCAGGACCTCGGTCAGCTCGTGCTGGGCGAGGTGCAGCGGCGCCGACCCGGCTTCGCCGAACTCGACCTCGCGGATCACCTGCTTGCGCCGCACCGACCGCCATCCGGCCCAACGGGAACCCAGCCCTGTCAGCGATGCGCCGGTCAGCCGCTCGACGAGCGCGACGGCGTCCGCGCGCAGGACGACGGTGCGGGCGGGGCGTGGTTCGTCCTTGCCGGGCCCTTCGTCGAGGACGACGCAGGGCACCTCCTGCCGCGCCAGCGCCAGGGCGAGCGTGAGCCCGACGGGCCCCGCTCCGGTGATGATCACCGGGTCCACGGCGCGGCGCCCCCTGCCCGTGGCGGTGTCCCGGGGGACGTAGGTGAACAGGACGTTGGAGCAGGGTGCACGGTCACAGAACGTATGCAACCTATTGCCGCTGCTTGCGTCAAGTGACGGAGGCCGTGGCGATCATGCCACGGCCTCCGCTTATGGCCATACGAGATGACCGAGTGTCAGGTGAGCTAGACCTTGCCGACGGATCCGGCGTCGGCGGTCTCCACGTCGTCCGCGCGCAGTACCGCACCGGTCGACTTCTTCGCCCGCCGCAGTCGGCGCTCCAGCCAGCTTGCAAAGCTGGTCAGGGCGAAGTTTATCGCGATGAAGATCACGGCCACCACCGTGAAGCTGGCGATGGTGTTGGCCCCGTAGTAGGCGCTCATCGTGTTGGCGGCGGCGAGCGTCTCGCCGAAGGTCAGAACCGCGCCACCGAGGGCGGTGTCCTTCACGATCACCACGAGCTGGCTGACGATGGCCGGGAGCATCGCCGTGACCGCCTGCGGCAGCAGGATCAGCCGCATGGTCTGACCCTTGCGCAGACCAATCGCCATCGCACCCTCGGCCTGGCCCCTGGGCAGCGCCAGGATGCCGGACCGGACGATCTCCGCGAGCACTGAGGCGTTGTACAGCACCAGGCCCGTGACGACCGCGTACAGCGGACGGTCGTCGGAGCTGACGTTCGAGTACTCGGAGAACAGGGCGAGACCGAAGATCATCAGGACCAGCACGGGGATGGACCGGAAGAACTCGACCACGACCGCCGCCGGCACCCGCACCCAGGAGTGATCCGAAAGCCGGGCGATACCGAGGACTGCGCCGAGCGGCAGGGCGATGACCACCGAGAGCGCGGCGGCCTTCAGCGTGTTCTGCAGGCCCGGCCAGATGTACGTCGACCAGGGCTCGCTGCTGGTGAAGAACATCTCCCACTTGGCCCACTCGAGCTGGCCCTTGTCGGAGAGCGTGCCGATGACCCACCACAGCACGGCCGCGAAGGCGGCGAAGAAGACGACGGTGAAGAGGATGTTGCGCCGCTTGGCCCGGGGGCCCTGGGCGTCGTAGAGAATGGAGCTCATCGCTTCACCGCCACCTTCTTGCCCAGCCAGCCGAGGAACAGGCCGGTCGGCAGGGTCAGGACCACGAACACGAGGGCGATGATCGCGGAGATCAGCAGCAGCTGTGCCTCGTTCTCGATCATTTCCTTCATCAGGAGCGCCGTCTCGGCGACGCCGATGGCGGCGGCCACCGTCGTGTTCTTGATGAGGGCGATCAGCACGTTCGCGAGGGGGACGACTGAGGAGCGAAACGCCTGGGGCAGCACCACGTGCCGTAGCACCTGGCCGAAGCTGAGCCCGATCGCACGGGCCGCCTCCGCCTGCCCGACCGGCACCGTGTTGATGCCGGAACGCAGTGCCTCGCACACGAAGGCCGAGGTGTAGAGGATCAGACCGAGAACCGCGAGCCGGAAGTTGATCGTCTCGAAGTCACCCTCGGCGCCGAGGGTGATCTGCAGCGTCTGGTTCAGACCCAGCGACGCGAACAGGATGATCACCGTCAGCGGGATGTTCCGCACGATGTTCACGTACGCGGTCCCGAAGCCGCGCATCAGGGGGACGGGGCCGACGCGCATGGCCGCCAGTATGGTTCCCCAGATCAAGGAGCCGACGGCCGACAGCACAGCGAGCTGCACTGTCGTCCAGATGGCTCCCGCCAGGTCGTAATCCTGAAGAAAGTCGAACACGATCTCCCGCGCTTCCGCGTGTAGGGATGCCCGCCCCGGTGCGCCGCCGCTGCCGGAGGGCGGCGCACCCTGTCAGGCCCGGCCTCAGCTCTTGATGTCGCCGATCTTCGGCGCCGGCTCGTTCTTGTAGTTGGCCGGGCCGAAGTTGTCCGAGACGGCCTTGTCCCACGACTTGTCGGAGACCATTTCCTCGAGGGCCGTGTTGATCTTGGCCTTGAGGTCGCTGCCCTTCTTGACGCCGATGCCGTAGTTCTCGTTGGTCATCTTGAAGCCGCCGAGCTTGAACTTGCCCTTGAACTGATCCTGGGAGGCGTAGCCGGCGAGGATCGAGTCGTCCGTCGTCAGCGCGTCGATGGCACCGTTCTGGAGACCGGTGAGGCAGGCCGAGTACGTCGGGTAGTTCTGCAGCTGGGCCTTGGGCGCGAGGTCCTTCTTGACGTTCTGCGCCGAGGTCGAACCCGTGACCGAGCAGAGCTTGGCGTCGTTCAGGTCCTCAGGCGACTTGATCTTGCTGTCGTCGGCGCGAAGGAGCACGTCCTGGTGGGCGAGCAGGTACGGCCCGGCGAAGTCGACCTTCTCCTGGCGCTCCGGGGTGATCGAGTACGTCGCGGCGATGAAGTCGACGTCACCGCGCTGCAGCATGGTCTCGCGGTCGGCGCTCTTCGACTCCTTCCACTCGATCTGGTCCTCGGTGTAGCCGAGCTTCTTGGCGACGTACGTGGCGACGTCCACGTCGAAGCCGGCGTAGCCGTCCGGGGTCTTCTGGCCGAGGCCGGGCTGGTCGAACTTGATGCCGATGGTGATCTTCTTGCCGTCACCGCCGGAGGAGCCGCTGTCCTTGTCGTCGCCGCCGCACGCGGTGGCGGTCAGGGCGAGGGCGAGCACGGCGGCCGAGGCGGCGGAGACCTTGCGAAGCTTCATGGTGAACATCCTTTGGCTGTGATCAGGCGATCAGGCGATCGGGCGATCGGGCGATCAGGCGCGGGAGACGAGGTCTCAGTGGTGCAGGATCTTCGACAGGAAGTCCTTGGCACGGTCGCTGCGCGGGTTGCTGAAGAACTGGTCCGGCGTCGCCTCTTCGACGATGCGGCCGTCGGCCATGAAGACCACGCGGTTGGCCGCCGAGCGGGCGAAGCCCATCTCGTGCGTGACCACGACCATGGTCATGCCGTCACGCGCGAGCTGCTTCATGACCTCCAGGACCTCGTTGATCATCTCGGGGTCGAGAGCCGACGTCGGCTCGTCGAAGAGCATGACCTTCGGGTCCATGGCCAGCGCCCGCGCGATGGCGACGCGCTGCTGCTGACCGCCGGAGAGCTGAGCGGGGTACTTGTCCGCCTGGGCGCCCACGCCGACCCGGTCGAGCAGCGCGCGCGCCTTCTCCTCGGCCTTCTTCGCGTCGACCTTGCGGACCTTGACCTGGCCCAGGGTCACGTTCTCCAGCACCGTCTTGTGCGCGAAGAGGTTGAAGGACTGGAAGACCATGCCGACGTCGGCACGGAGCCTGGCCAGTTCCTTGCCCTCCGCGGGGAGCGGCTTGCCGTCGATCGCGATCGACCCGGAGTCGATGGTCTCCAGTCGGTTGATGGTGCGGCACAGGGTGGACTTGCCGGACCCGGAGGGTCCGATGACCACGACGACTTCGCCGCGGGTGATCGTCAGGTCGATGTCCTGGAGCACGTGCAACGCGCCGAAGTGCTTGTTGACACTCTTCAGGACGACCAGTTCGTCGGTCGCGGCCTTGTCTTCCTTGGCCACCGATACTTCGGTCATCGCTCTCGGGCTCCGTCCTCCTCGGTTTCGGAGGACAGTAGTGACCGGGGACACTCCTCGTCTCTACATCTGAGGGAGATCTGAGCATCACGATCCGATAGCAATCGGACACGAGTCGTAGCACTTGTGAGCAGGGCGCATATCGGCCGGATAACTTCGAGCGGCCGCGACCGGAGACCTCTTGACGCGGTCCCTCCGCATCAGCGTCACTGCACAGGGCGCGCACGCGCGTGCACGCGTCTTTCGCACTTTCTACGCGTCCTGAGCGTACGGCCGATGAACCGAAGGGAGCCCGGATGAGACTGCTGCTCGTCGAGGACGACAACCACGTGGCCGCCGCCCTGTCCGCGATCCTGGCACGGCACGGCTTCGACGTCACCCACGCTCGCAGTGGCGAGGAGGCGCTCCAGGCGCTCGTCCCGGAGGTCGACGGCTTCGGCGTCGTCCTTCTCGACCTCGGCCTGCCCGACCAGGACGGCTACGAGGTCTGCGGCAAGATCCGCAAGCGCACCAGCACGCCGGTCATCATGGTCACCGCCCGCTCCGACGTCCGCTCCCGCATCCACGGCCTCAACCTCGGTGCCGACGACTACGTGGTCAAGCCGTACGACACCGGAGAGCTGCTCGCCCGGATCCACGCCGTCAGCCGGCGCACCGCCCAGGAGGACGCCACCGGGAGCACCGAGACGGTGGTGCGCCTCGGCGCGCTGCGCATCGAGCTGCCGACGCGCCAGGTGAGCGTGGACGGAGCGGCCGTCCAGCTCACCCGCAAGGAGTTCGACCTCCTCGCGCTGCTCGCCCAGCGCCCCGGAGTGGTGTTCCGCCGCGAGCAGATCATCAGCGAGGTCTGGCGGACCAGCTGGGAGGGGACCGGCCGCACCCTGGAGGTGCACGTCGCCTCCCTGCGCGCCAAGCTGCGCATGCCCGCGCTCATCGAGACCGTCCGCGGCGTCGGCTACCGCCTCGTCGCGCCCACCGGATAGCGGGGCCGGGTGAGCACACGCCTGCTCCCGCTGCTCATCGTCCTGATGGCGGCCGTACTGCTCGCGCTCGGCGTTCCGCTCGGCGTGAGCGTCGCACGCGCGGAGCAGCAGAAGGTCGTCATCGACCGCATAGACGACACCGCACGCTTCGCCGCGCTCGCCCAGTTCGTCACCGAGGACGCGCCGGGCGGCTCCCGCCCGACCAGCACGGACGAACGCCTGGAGACCCTTCAGACCGAGCTGACCAGCTACTACGAGGTCTACGGCATCAAGGCGGGCGTCTTCTACCGCAACCACATCCCGATGGCCAACGCGCCGACCACCTGGTTCCTGCCCCAGACCGGAGAGGTACGCGACTCCTTCGACGAGGCGCTGCTGAGCCGCCGCAGCCACGACCCGCGACAGGTGTGGCCCTGGCAGGACGGACAGCTGGTGGTGGCCTCGCCCGTGATCCGGGACGGCGACGTGGTCGCGGTCGTCGTGACGGAGTCGCCGACCGACTCGATGAGGTCGAGCACCCTGCGCGGCTGGCTGGTGATCGGCGCCGGTGAGATCGCCGCGATGCTGCTCGCCGTCGGCGCCGCGCTCCGGCTGACCGGCTGGGTGCTCAAGCCGGTGCGGGTCCTCGACGCCACCACCCACGACATCGCCACCGGGCGGCTCAAGTCCCGGGTCGCGCCGGCCGGCGGGCCGCCGGAGCTGAGACGCCTCGCCGGTTCGTTCAACGAGATGGCCGACCACGTGGAGGACGTGCTGGAGCAGCAGCGCGCCTTCGTCGCCGACGCCTCGCACCAGTTGCGCAACCCGCTCGCGGCCCTGCTGCTGCGCATCGAACTGCTCGCCCTGGAACTGCCGGAGGGCAACGAGGAGATCGCCTCCGTCCAGGCCGAGGGCAAACGCCTGGCCCGGGTCCTGGACGACCTGCTCGACCTGGCGCTGGCCGAGCACAGTCAGGCCGACCTGAAGGTCACCGACGTCGGCGCGCTGGCCGCCGAGCGGGTGGCGGCCTGGGCGCCGACGGCCGAGGCCAAGGGCGTACGGCTGGTGGGGGAGTGCCCGCCGACCACGGGCTGGGCCGACCCGGTGGCCCTCTCCAGCGCCCTGGACGCGGTCATCGACAACGCGGTGAAGTTCACGCCGCCGGACGAGACCGTCCGGGTCGAGGTCGCCTCCACCGGGGACGCCGCCACCGTCGTCGTCACCGATGACGGGCCCGGGCTCACCGACGAGGAACTCGCGCGCGTGGGCGACCGTTTCTGGCGCAGCGGCCGGCACCAGAACATCAAGGGGTCGGGGCTCGGCCTGTCCATCTGCCGGGCGCTGCTCGCGGCGGGCGACGGCTCGATCTCCTTCGGCCACCACGTGCCGCACGGCCTGGAGGTCACCGTCACGGTGCCGAGGACGGGCACGGCGCCCAAGGAGCCCGAGCGGCCCTACGGCTCCGGTGGCCGGTAGGCGGCAGGACGCCGCAGCTACGGCTTGACCGAGCGGTAGTAGCGCCGGGCGCCCTCGTGCAGCTCCAGTGGGTCGGTGTAAATCGCCGTGCGCAGATCCACCAGCTGCGCGGAGTGGACGTGCGCTCCGATGCCGTCGCGGCTGTCCAGCACGGTCCGGGTCAGCCACTCGGTGAGCCGCGGATCGACGTCCGCGCGGGTCACCAGCAGGTTGGACACCGCCATGGTCGGCACCACGGCGCCGTTCTGCACGGTGGGGTAGGCCGACTCCGGCATGTTGGTGGTGCGGTAGTACCGGGTCGCGCCGCCCGACTCGTGCAGCTCGGTCACGAGGTCGTCGCCGATCGGCACGAACCGGAAGGCGGACGTCTCCGCGATCTGCCTGAGCCCGTCGGTGGGCACGCCGCCCGACCAGAAGAACGCGTCCAGTTCGTCGCCGAGCCGCCCGGGGCCGGTGTCGATGCCGTCCGCGCGGGGCGTGATGTCCGTCTCCGGATCGATGCCGACGGCCTTCAGGAGCCGGGTGGCGATCAGCCGTACGCCCGAGTTGGGCAGCCCTATCGCGACCCGCTTGCCCCGCAGGTCGGCGACCGACTGGATGTCCGAGTCGGTCGGCACCACGAGCTGCACGTAGTCGTCGTAGAGGCGGGTGACCCCCCGCAGCGCCTCGGCCCCGGGGCGGCCGGAGAGTTTGTACGTCTCCACCGCGTCGGCCGCGGCGATCGTGAAGTCGGCCTCTCCTGACGCGACCCGCTCGACGTTCTCCTGCGAGCCCGCGCTGGTCATCAGCCGCACGTCCAGACCCGGCATGTCCTTGCGCAGCTCGGAGCGCAGCAGCTCGCCGTACTTCTGGTAGACGCCCGCGCGGGTGCCGGTGCTGAACGTGATGTTCCCGCCCGGCGGCTTCTCACCCAGCGGCAGCAGCCACCACAGCAGCAGTCCGAGCACGACGGCACCGGCGACCGCGCCCTGGGCGGCCCGGCGCCTGCCGATACGGGAGAGCAGCGTGGACATGG
Organism: Streptomyces sp. NPDC048171; assembly: GCF_043202655.1. Lineage (NCBI taxonomy): Bacteria > Bacillati > Actinomycetota > Actinomycetes > Kitasatosporales > Streptomycetaceae > Streptomyces > Streptomyces sp. NPDC048171. The sequence goes on along the minus strand of NZ_JBIDAU010000003.1, from coordinate 638,297 downwards.
GGCCGATCCTGCCAGCCCGCACCGGCACTGACCAGGGCCGAGCTCACACCGCGGCACCGAGAGCGCGGGACCGTTGTCGGTGGCGGTCGCTAGAGTCCTCGGCATGAGCAACACCTCGCCCGCCGACCTGGTCCACGCCTTCCACCTCGCCTTCGGGCTGGACGCCCGCAGCGCCCCGACCGAGGTCCCGCCCGGCCTGGCGGCGCACAGAGGTGAGCTGCTCGCCGAGGAGGCCGCCGAGGTCGCGGAGGTGTCGGTGACGGGCCCGCTCGACCGGCTCGCGCACGAACTGGCCGACGTCGTCTACGTCGCCTACGGCACGGCCCTCGTCCACGGCATCGACCTGGACGAGGTGATCGCCGAGATCCACCGCTCCAACATGACCAAGCTCGGCCCCGACGGCAGCGTCAGCCGCCGCGCCGACGGCAAGGTGCTCAAGGGCGACCACTACGAGGCACCGGACGTCTCCGCCGTCCTGCGCCGCCAGGGGTGGACGCCACGGACGCCGGACGCGGCGGGGACGCCGCCGACACCGGACGGGACGGGGACGCCGCGCGGCTGAGGACCTGGCGGATGTCCGCGCGGCTGAGGCTCTCGCGGACAGTCCGCGCGGCCGAGGTCCTCGCGGATGTCCGCGCGGCCGAGGTCCTCGCGGACAGTCCGCGCGGCCGAGGTCCTCGCGGATGTCCGCGTGGCCGAGCCCGCCGTCAGTCGGCGACCGACGCCTCCGCGCCCGTCGTCGTCCGGGACGCCCTGTCGGAGACACCGCCGCCCGGGTGGTCGGGACGGTCCCGGCGGCCGAACAGGCGCATCCCCAGCGGCTCGGTGAAGCGGGCGGTGAGGGGGCCGAGGACGACCAGGATGAGGACGTAGGCCGTGGCGAGCGGGCCCAGGGACGGTTCGATGCCGGCCGAGACCGCGAGACCCGCGATGACGATCGAGAACTCGCCGCGCGCCACCAGCGCCCCGCCCGCACGCCAGCGGCCCTTGACCGAGATCCCGGCGCGCCGTGCCGCCCAGTACCCGGTGGCGATCTTCGTCACCGCCGTGAGCAGGGCCAGTGCGAGGGCCGGCAGCAGGACCGGCGGAATGCTGGCCGGGTCCGTGTGCAGGCCGAAGAAGACGAAGAAGACCGCCGCGAACAGGTCCCGCAGCGGGCTCAGCAGCGTGTGCGCGCCCTCCGCGACCTCCCCCGACAGCGCGATGCCCACCAGGAAGGCGCCCACCGCGGCCGACACCTGGAGCTGCTGCGCCACACCCGCGACCAGGATCGTCAGGCCGAGCACCACCAGCAGCAGCTTCTCCGGGTCGTCGCTGGAGACGAACCGCGAGATGAGCCGTCCGTAGCGCAGCGCCACGAAGAGCACCAGCCCCGCCGCGGCCAGCGCGACCGCCAGCGTGATGCTGCCGGTCATCAGCCCGGCACCGGCGACCAGCGCGGTGACGATCGGCAGGTACACCGCCATCGCCAGGTCCTCCAGGACCAGCACGCTCAGGATCACCGGCGTCTCGCGGTTGCCGACCCGGCCGAGGTCGCCCAGCACCTTGGCGATCACACCGGACGACGAGATCCACGTGACGCCGGCGAGGACGACGGCCGCCACCGGCCCCCAGCCCATCAGCAGCGCGGCCACCGCGCCCGGCACCGCGTTGAGCGCGCAGTCGACGAGGCCGGCCGGATAGTGGGACTTGAGGTTCGTGACCAGGTCGCTGGCCGTGTACTCCAGGCCCAGCATCAGCAGCAGGAGGATGACACCGATCTCGGCGCCGGTGGCGACGAACTCCTCGCTCGCGCCGAGCGGGAGCAGACCGCCCTCGCCGAAGGCCAGACCGGCCAGCAGGTACAGCGGGATGGGGGAGAGCCGGTAGCGACCGGCGAACCGGCCGAGCAGCCCCAGCCCCAGGATGATGGAACCGAACTCGATCAGGAGGACCGCGGAGTGCACTGGCTCACTCCTGCCCGAGTATCGCCGCGGCGGCGTCGACGCCCTCACGGGTGCCGATGACGATCAAGGTGTCACCACCCACGAGCCGGAAGTCCGGCGCCGGCGAGGGGATCGCCTCGGCCCTCCGCAGCACCGCCACGATCGACGCGCCGGTCTCGGTCCGCATGCATGTCTCGCCCAGCAGCCGCCCGTTCCAGCGGGAGGTGGCGGCCACCTCGATCCGCTCGGCGACCAGGCCCAGGTCCGTGGTGTAGAGCAGGTTGGCGCTGTGGTGCGAGGGCTTCAGCGCGTCGATCAGCGCGCCCGCCTCGGCGCCGCTCAGCCGCAGCGAGTGGGCGCACGAGTCGGGGTCGTCGGCCCGGTAGACGTTCACCGTGCGGGCGCCGTCGCGGTGTGCCACCACCGACAGATGGCCGTGTTCGCGAGTCACCAGGTCGTACTGGACCCCGATACCCGGCAGCGGCGTCGCCCTCAGGCGTGGTGCTGACACGAGCTGTCCCCTCATTCGTCTTGCTTCCTTTGCCGCACCTTCCCGCACGTACGCGACGTGCTCGCGGCCCCGCCATGCTGTCATCCGCACGTACGGTGGCGATATGGGTGTCGTGACGGATATACGCAGCCGGTCGCTGGCGCGCAGACTGGCAGCGGCGGTGTCGTGCGCGGAAGCCGGGAGGAGCGGAAAGAGGACCGTGTCGCTCTTCTGGCGGATCTTCTCGCTCAACGCCGCGGGCCTGTTCGTCGCCACCGCGCTGCTCCTGGGGCCGCTCACCGTCTCGACGCCGGTCCTGCCCGGCGAGGCACTGATCCTGCTCGTGGGCCTCGCGGCACTGCTCGCCGGAAACGCGGTCGTCCTGCGCGTCGGTCTGAACCCCCTGCACCGGCTCGGCCGCGCCATGGCCACCGCCGACCTGCTGGTGCCAGGCGCCCGCCCGGCGGTCGCCGGACCGGCCGAGGCCGCGCAGCTGATCGCCACGTACAACACGATGCTCGACCGGCTCCAGGCCGAACGCGCGGCCGGCGCCGGCCGCGCGCTCCAGGCGCAGGAACGCGAACGCCACCGCATCGCCCGCGAACTGCACGACGAGGTCGGTCAGACCCTCACCGCCGTCCTCCTCCAGCTCAAGCGGGTCGCCGACCGGGTCCCCGGCGATCTGCGCGAAGAGGTGTCGCTGGCGCAGGAGGCCACCCGGTCCGGCCTCGACGAGATCCGCCGCATCGCCCGCCGGCTGCGCCCCGGGGTCCTGGAGGAGCTCGGCCTGCCCAGTGCGCTGCGCTCCCTCGCCGCCGAGTTCACCCACCACGGGCTCTCCGTCGAGCACCATGTCCCCGGCGACCTGCCCCCGCTCGCCCCGGAGGCGGAACTGGTGCTCTACCGGGTCGCCCAGGAGGGCCTGACCAACACCGCCCGGCACGCCGCCGCCGACCACGCCGCGATCAGCCTGCGTCCGCTGGCCGACGGTGTCGAACTGCTCGTCCGCGACAACGGCACCGGTCTCGGCACGGCCGCCGAGGGCGCCGGGATCCGGGGCATGCGTGAGCGTGCCCTGCTGATAGGAGCCGAGATCCACTTCGAAACCGCCCCCGGAGGGGGCACCGACGTACGCCTGCGCGTCCCCGCCCCGCCCGGGGAGCGTTCCGCAGACCGAACCGGAGACAGCCCCTGATGTCCGCACGGCCCCCGATCCGCGTCCTGCTCGCCGACGACCACACCCTCGTACGCCGAGGGGTACGCCTCATCCTCGACGGCGAACCGGACCTCACGGTGGTCGCCGAGGCCGGTGACGGTGCCGAGGCGGTCGCGGCGGCCCGGGCCACCGAGGTCGACCTGGCCGTCCTGGACGTCGCGATGCCCCGCATGACCGGCCTCCAGGCGGCCCGCGAACTCTCCCGACGGCTGCCCGGGCTGCGCATCCTGATCCTGACCATGTACGACAACGAGCAGTACTTCTTCGAGGCCCTCAAGGCCGGCGCCTGCGGATACGTCCTCAAGTCCGTCGCCGACCGCGACCTGGTCGAGGCGTGCCGGGCCGCCGTGCGCGACGAACCGTTCATCTACCCCGGCGCCGAACGGGCCCTCGTCCGGTCCTACCTGGAGCGCATGGACCGGGGCGGCGACCTGCCGGAGCGGCCCATCACGGAACGCGAGGAGGAGATCCTCAAGCTCGTCGCCGAGGGGCACACCTCCAAGGAGATCGGCGAACTGCTCTTCATCAGCGCCAAGACCGTCGAACGCCACCGCGCCAACCTCCTGCAGAAGCTGGGCGTCCGCGACCGCCTGGAGCTGACCCGGTACGCGATCCGCGCGGGCCTGATCGAGCCCTGACCAGCCCCGATCCGGGTTGTCCACAGGTGGCCCGGGCCATCGCCGCCGACCGCCTACCCTTATTGCCATGAGCAGCATCGACCGGAGCCAGACAGTGGGCGGCACGCGCACCTACGAAGTACGCACCTACGGGTGCCAGATGAACGTCCACGACTCCGAGCGATTGTCCGGCCTGCTGGAGGACGCGGGGTACGTCCGCGCCGCCGAGGGCGCCGACGGCGACGCGGACGTCGTCGTCTTCAACACCTGCGCCGTCCGGGAGAACGCCGACAACAAGCTGTACGGCAATCTCGGCCACCTCGCCCCGAAGAAGGCGAGCCGCCCCGGGATGCAGATCGCGGTCGGCGGCTGCCTCGCGCAGAAGGACCGCGACACCATCGTGAAGCGCGCCCCCTGGGTGGACGTCGTCTTCGGCACGCACAACATCGGCAAGCTCCCGGTGCTGCTGGAGCGCGCCCGCGTGCAGGAGGAGGCGCAGGTCGAGATCGCCGAGTCCCTGGAGGCGTTCCCGTCCACGCTGCCGACCCGGCGCGAGAGCGCCTACGCGGCCTGGGTCTCCATCTCCGTCGGCTGCAACAACACCTGTACCTTCTGCATCGTCCCGGCCCTGCGCGGCAAGGAGAAGGACCGCCGCCCCGGCGACATCCTCGCCGAGGTCGAGGCCCTGGTCGCCGAGGGCGTCTCGGAGATCACCCTCCTCGGGCAGAACGTCAACGCCTACGGCTCCGACATCGGCGACCGCGAAGCGTTCAGCAAGCTGCTGCGCGCCTGCGGGAGCATCGACGGCCTGGAGCGCGTCCGCTTCACCTCCCCGCACCCGCGCGACTTCACCGACGACGTCATCGCCGCCATGGCCGAGACGCCGAACGCCATGCCGCAGCTGCACATGCCGCTCCAGTCCGGCTCCGACCCGGTGCTGAAGGCGATGCGCCGCTCCTACCGGCAGGAGCGCTACCTGGGGATCATCGAGAAGGTGCGGGCCGCCATCCCGCACGCGGCGATCACCACCGACATCATCGTGGGCTTCCCCGGCGAGACCGAGGAGGACTTCGAGCAGACCCTGCACGTGGTGCGCGAGGCCCGGTTCGCCCAGGCGTACACCTTCCAGTACTCCAAGCGGCCCGGCACCCCGGCCGCCGAGATGGACGGCCAGATCCCCAAGGCGGTCGTCCAGGAGCGCTACGAGCGCCTCGTCGCCCTCCAGGAGGAGATCTCCTGGGAGGAGAACAAGAAGCAGGTCGGCCGCACCCTGGAGCTGATGGTCGCCGAGGGCGAGGGCCGCAAGGACGGCACCACCCACCGCCTCTCCGGCCGCGCCCCCGACAACCGCCTGGTGCACTTCACCAAGCCCGGGCAAGAGGTCCGGCCGGGCGACGTGGTGACGGTCGAGATCACCTACGCCGCCCCGCACCACCTCCTCGCCGAGGGCGAGGTCCTCGACGTGCGCCGCACCCGCGCGGGCGACGCCTGGGAGAAGCGCAACGCGGCCGAGCAGGCCAAGCCCGCGGGTGTGATGCTCGGGCTGCCGAAGATCGGCGTGCCCGAGCCCCAGCCGGCGGTGGCGAGCGGCTGCGGCTGCGACTGACCGCGGGGGAGTGCGACCCCGGGAGAGCCGCGGGGTTACGCTGCCGATCATGCTTGTCGCCGCCGCCGTCTGCCCCTGCCCGCCGCTCCTCGTCCCGGAGGTCGCCGCGGGCGCCGCACCCGAGCTGGACGCCGCCCGCGCGGCGTGCACGGACGCGCTGGGCGTGCTCGCCGCCGCCCGGCCCGACCGGCTCGTGGTCGTCGGACCCGCGGACGCGGCCGGGCCGGAGATCTACCCGCAGGGGACGCCGGGCTCGTTCCGCGGCTTCGGCGTGGACCTGGACGTGCGGCTGGGGCCGGACACCGGGGCGGCCACGTCGGCGGCCGGGAGTGAACTGCCGTACGGCTTCGCCGTCGGGGCCTGGCTGCTGGCCCGTACCGGCTGGTCCCACGCGCCTGTCGAGGGCGTCGGGGTGGGGGAGGACCTTCCCGCCGACCGGTGCGCCGCCGTCGGCCGGGACCTCGCCGGGCGAGCCGGGCGGATGGCGCTGCTGGTGCTGGGCGACGCCAGCGCGTGCCGCACGCTCAAGGCGCCGGGCTACCTCGACGAGCGGGCGGCGCCCTTCGACGCGGTGGCGGGGCGGGCGCTGGGCGCGGCGGACGTGACCGCCCTCGCCGGGCTGGACGTCGCCCTCGCACGTGAGCTGAAGGTGTCCGGCCGGGCCCCGTGGCAGGTCCTCGCGGGCGCGGCCGGGGCAACGGGCCTGTCGGGAACGCTGCTGTACGAGGACGCTCCGTACGGGGTGGGGTACGTCGCGGCCGCGTGGTCGTAGTACGTAGTCGTGGCCACGCCTCGGCGGACGGCCACGGAGCCGGTCAGCCGACGCGCTGATCCGCTCCGTGACCGTCCGCCGACGCGGGGGTGACCCGCCGGTGTGACGGGTCAGGAGGCAGGAGGGGGCCCGGCCGGTGGCGGTCCGCCCGGGGCGCTGCCCGGCGTGCCGCCGCCTCCGCCCGTTCCCTCGTCCTTGTGAGCGAGACGGTCCACGGCACCCTTGGCCTTGCCCGTGCCGGTCTGGATCCGGTCGCTGTACTTGCCCTTGGTCTTCTCGTCGACGGTCCGCGCCATCTTGTCGAGGCCGCGTTCGATCTTGCCCTCGTGCTGCTGCGCGAGGTCGGAGACCTTGCCCTTCGCCGGTCCGAGTCTGGCCTTCAAGTTGTCCAGGAGACCCATGGTTCGCCTTCCCTCACGGGGCGGTCAGGTGCGGGCGCCCTTGTCGGCCTCGTTGTCGACGGCCTCCCCGGCGGACTGCTGCTTGGGGATGCCGACACCGTCCGAGTCGGCGGCCTCGGGGGCCGTGGCGGCCTCGTCGGTCTCCGCGGTGTTCCGAGGGCCGGACTCGGCCGTCTCCGCGGCCTCCGCCGTGGTCTCCTCCGCGACTCGCTCGGTCTCCGCGGCGTCGGCCCCGGTCTCGGCGACCGACGCCTCCTCGGTGTTCTTCGACTTCCGGAGAAGCCGTGCAAAAACGCCCATTTCAACTCCATACGTTACTCGTGCGGGCGAAATCCCGCGGCATCCGGTGCGTCCGACCGCGTGGCCGGGGCCATCGCCCCGGCCGTCCGGGGAGCGGGAACCTCGCAACGGGCAACGACCCCGGCAGCGGACCGTCACGTAACTCGTTCGAGGGCGAGGTGCGGGGTTTGCGAGACTGGTGCGGTGAGCAGCGCACCCTCCGCCCCCCGTGTCATCGCCGTAGTCGGACCCACCGCGGCCGGAAAGTCCGATCTGGGCGTCTTCCTGGCCCAGCGGCTGGGCGGCGAGGTCGTCAACGCCGACTCCATGCAGCTCTACCGTGGGATGGACATCGGCACCGCCAAACTGACCCCCGGGGAACGCGGCGGCGTCCCGCACCATCTCCTGGACATCTGGGACGTGACGGTCGCGGCGTCCGTCGCCGAGTACCAGCGGCTGGCCCGGGAGCGGATCGACGCCCTGCTCGCCGAGGGACGCTGGCCCGTCCTCGTCGGCGGCTCCGGCCTCTACGTCCGCGGCGCCGTCGACAACCTGGAGTTCCCCGGCACCGACCCCCAGGTCAGGGCCCGGCTGGAGGAGGAACTCGCCGAGCTCGGCTCGGGGGTGCTGCACGCCCGGCTGGCCGCCGCCGACCCGGAGGCCGCGCGGGCCATCCTCCCCGGCAACGGCCGCCGGATCGTGCGCGCGCTCGAGGTGATCGAGATCACCGGCCGCCCCTTCACCGCCAACCTCCCCGGTCACGACTCCGTCTACGACACCGTGCAGATCGGCGTCGACGTGGCGCGCCCCGAACTGGACGAGCGCATCGCCCGCCGCGTCGACCGGATGTGGGAGGCCGGACTGGTCGAGGAAGTGCGCGCACTCGAGGCGCGCGGGTTGCGCGAGGGGCGTACGGCCTCGCGCGCGCTCGGCTACCAGCAGGTGCTCACGGCGCTCGCCGGTGACTGCACGCTCGACGAGGCGCGCGCGGAGACCGTCCGTGCCACCAAGCGCTTCGCGCGCCGTCAGGATTCATGGTTCAGGCGCGACCCGCGGGTGCACTGGTTGAGTGGGGGTGTGGCGGATCGCACGGAACTTCCGCAGCTCGCCCTGTCGTTGGTCGAACGACCGGTTACAGCCTGATCACGTGATGGCATCGGGACGCCCCGGCCGTCATCCCGGCCTCCGACGGCGTGCCATCATCGAGCTTCGATCGACCGAGTGAGTCCTAGTTGGGAGGGCGCGTGGCGATGGAGGCCGGCCCTCGCGACACCGCACCGAGCACCGAGCACGGCACCGCCGGCACCGGTGGCCCGGAGCCGGACGGACCCGCCCTGAGCCCCGACGGCCCCGACGAGACCCCGCAGGGCGTGGCGGCCGACGGCCCCGAGCCCGACGCGATGTACGGGGACGAGGTCGAGGTCGAACTGCGGCCCCAGCGGCGACTGCGGATCTGGCAGCTCGCGCCCATCGTCTGCCTGGCCGCCGTCGGCTCCCTGATGTTCGCCTTCCCCCTCGCCTTCGACTTCGGCGACAGCGGCGCCGTGATCGCCATGCTGGGGCTGCTGATCTGCTCGTGCGCGGCCGGCTGGGGCATGATGGCCGCCCGCCGCGTCGGCTACACCTGGCCCGGCCTCCCGCAGCGCGGATCCGGGCGCCGCGCGGACTGGCGGATGATCACCGTCTACGCCCTGGCGGTCGTCGCGATCGTCGTCCTGGCCGTGTGGCGGGTGGCCCGCCTGCGGGGCTGAGACCCCCGCCCGCACGCACCCCCACGCTCCCGCTCCCGGCTCGTCGTACCCAACCCGTACGATCGAGGAATGAGCACGCGGATCGCCTTCCTCAAGGGTCACGGCACCGAGAACGACTTCGTGATCGTCCCGGACCCGCAGAACACCGTCGACCTGCCCCCCGCCGCCGTCGCCGCCCTGTGCGACCGCCGCGCGGGCGTCGGCGGTGACGGACTCCTGCACGTGGTGCGGTCCGCGGCGCACCCCGACGCCCGGGACATGGCGGCCGAGGCGGAGTGGTTCATGGACTACCGCAACGGCGACGGCTCGGTCGCCGAGATGTGCGGCAACGGCGTACGGGTCTTCGCGCGCTACCTCCAGCGCGCCGGGCACGTCACCGAGGGAGACCTCGCCGTCGCCACGCGCGGGGGTGTGAAGACCGTGCACCTCGCCAAGAACGGCGACATCACCGTCGGCATGGGCCGCGCGCTGCTCCCCGAGGGCGACGTCGAGGTGAGCGTCGGCCAGCGCCACTGGCCCGCGCGGAACGTGAACATGGGCAACCCGCACGCGGTCGCCTTCGTCGCCGACCTCGACCACGCGGGCGACCTGTACACCGCGCCGCCCGTCGGCCCGGCCGCCGCCTACCCGGACGGGGTCAACGTCGAGTTCGTCGTCGACCGCGGCCCCCGCCACGTCGCGATGCGGGTGCACGAGCGCGGCTCCGGGGAGACCCGCTCCTGCGGCACGGGCGCGTGTGCCGTCGCCGTCGCCGCCGCGCGCAGGGACGGCGCCGACCCGGCGGCCACCGGGACCCCGGCGACCTACACCGTCGACCTGCCCGGCGGCACCCTGGTGATCACCGAGCGCCCCGACGGCGAGATCGAGATGACCGGTCCGGCAGTGATCGTCGCGGAGGGAGAGTTCGACTCCGCATGGCTGGAAGGGGTACTCGCCACGACGACGGCCGGGTGAACCACAGCCCGGTCCATGACACTCAGTACGAAAACGTAAACCCTCGGCTCATCGCTCGAATGGGTGATCCGTTTCACGCTCGGCGAGAGGCGGTCGGCCGCACGTGGTGGGCTCGATAGCATCAAGCACCGGCCCGGACGGGGGACCGACACCATCCCCTGAGCCGTGTCCGCCCTGGGATACCCCGTCCGCCGGTTTACGCAGCCGGAGGTGCCCATGAACGCGGAGGCCGTGAATCCAGCGAGCCCCGGCCCCGTGACGCCCGCGAGCGTCGGCCCCGTCGCGCCCGCGGCGGCCCGCAGAAAGGCCCGCCCCCGGATCGATCTGCGCCGCCTCGGCCGCGCCGCGCTGCGCGGCTCCACCGCCCGCGGCCGGCTGCCCGACGCCATCGGCCACGTCGTCGAGGCCCACCGCGCCCACCACCCCGACGCCGACCTCGACCCGCTGCGCCGCGCCTACGTGCTGGCCGAGTCCTCGCACCGCGGCCAGATGCGCAAGAGCGGCGAGCCGTACATCACCCACCCGCTCGCCGTGACCCTGATCCTCGCCGAACTCGGCGCGGAGACCACCACCCTGACCGCCTCGCTCCTGCACGACACCGTCGAGGACACCGACGTGACGCTCGATCAGGTCGGCGAGGAGTTCGGCGCCGAGGTGCGCTACCTCGTCGACGGCGTCACCAAGCTGGAGAAGGTCGACTACGGCGCCGCCGCCGAGCCCGAGACCTTCCGCAAGATGCTCCTCGCCACCGGCAACGACGTCCGCGTGATGTCGATCAAACTCGCCGACCGGCTGCACAACATGCGCACCCTCGGCGTGATGCGCCGCGAGAAGCAGGAACGCATCGCCAAGGTGACCCGGGACGTCCTCATCCCGCTCGCCGAACGGCTCGGCGTCCAGGCGCTCAAGTCCGAGCTGGAGGACCTCGTCTTCGCGGTCATGCACCCCGAGGAGTACGAGCACACACGCGAGCTGATCGACGAGAACGCCGCCCGCGCGGACGACCCGCTGGCCGAGGTCGCCGAGGACGTCCGCAAGGTGCTGCGCGAGGCCGACATCAACGCCGAAGTCCTCATCCGGCCCCGCCACTTCGTCTCCCTGCACCGCGTCTCCCGCAAACGCGATCCGCTCCGCGGCGCCGACTTCGGACGCCTCCTGGTGCTCGTGCAGGAGGACGCCGACTGCTACGCCGTCCTCGGTGAACTGCACACCTGTATGACGCCCGTCGTCTCGGAGTTCAAGGACTTCATCGCCGTCCCGAAGTTCAACCTGTACCAGTCGCTGCACACCGCGGTGGCCCGCGCGCAGGACGGCCAGGTCGTCGAAGTCCTCATCCGCACCCACCAGATGCACAAGGTCGCCGAGGCGGGCGTCGTCGCGCTCGGCAACCCCTACGCCACACCGCCGGAGGAGCAGACCGCGAGCGACGGCGAACGCGCCGACCCGACGCGCCCCGGCTGGCTCTCCCGGCTGCTCGACTGGCAGCGCGGCGCACCCGACCCCGACACCTTCTGGTCCACCCTGCGCGAGGACCTCGCCCAGGACCGCGAGATCACCGTCTTCCGCCCCGACGGCGGCACCCTCGGCCTCCCCGAGGGCGCCACCTGCGTCGACGCCGCCTACGCCCAGTACGGCGAGGATGCGCACGCCTGCATGGGCGCCCGGGTCAACGGCCGCCTGGCCACCATGAGCACGGTGCTGCGCGACGGCGACGGCGTGCAGCTCCTGATGGGCCAGGACCCCGCCTCCGAGCCCGACGGCGACTGGCTGGAGCACGCCCACACGCCCGCCGCGCGGATCGCCATCCAGCGCCGGCTGGCCGCGCGTCCGGCGCCCACGTCCGCCGACCCGGAGACCGAGGCGGCAGCAGAGGCGGAGACAGAGGCAGCGGCCGGGAACCCGGCACGCGCCGCCGCCCCGGCCGACGACGCCCCCGCGCCCGCCGCACGCCCCGCGGCCGACGCGCCGGAGGGCCGCCCCGGCTCGGGAGCCGCTTCCCCCGATGTACTGGTCGACACGCCGGGCGCGACCGTCCGCCTGGCCGGCTGTTGCACGCCCGTGCCGCCGGACCGGATCACCGGCTTCGCCGTCCGCGGGGGAGTGGTGACCGTGCACCGCGCGGAGTGCCCCGCCGTGGCCCGCATGACGAGCGCCGGGCGCCCCGAGGTCGATGTGCGCTGGGGTGACAGCACCGAGTGCCGGGTCACGCTGCTCGCCGAATCGTTCGGCCGCCCGCACCTCCTGGCCGACCTCACCGAGGCCATGGCCCTCGAGGGCGCCGAGATCGTCTCGGCGACCGTCGAGCCCCCGGACCGGCAGCGGGTCCGCCACACCTACACCGTGCTGCTCCCGGACGCGGCCCGGCTGCCCGCCCTGATGCGCGCGATGCGCGACGTGGCCGGGGTGTACGACGTCAGCAGGTCACAGCCGCAGCCCACCGGGGCCTGAGTGGGACGTACCCGTTCGGGTGCCCCGGGCGCGCGCCGTCACCGCCGGGCACGCGCGCGCTGATAGCCGTGAGGGATGCCGCACACCCCTCACAGCGCTCACACCGCTCACGCCCCTCAGCCCCCGCATCCACGGCCCCGGGTACGCTCCCGCCGTCGACTCAGGGCGGCGGCGCTGCTCGCCTCCGCCGTCTCCGTCTGCCTGGTCGCCGCAAGCGCCCCGCCGGCCCCGCTCGGCGTCGGCGACCGCCTCTACCCGCACCTGGGCAACCCCGGCTACGACGTCACGGCGTACGACCTCTCCTTCACCTACTCGGGCAGCAACACCAAACCGCTGAAGGCCGTCACCACCATCGTCGCCCGGACGACGGCCGACCTGGACCGGGTCAACCTCGACTTCGCCCACGGCAAGGTCGACTCCGTCGAGGTCGACGGCGAGCCCGCGGACTTCGTCACGGCCGGCGAGGATCTGGTCGTCACACCCGCGGAGGCCCTGGACGAGGGCGAGCGGACGCGGATCACCGTGCGGCACAGCAGCGATCCCGTCTACGCCGAGGACCGCCCGGGCGGCTGGGTGCGCACCGTCGACGGCCTCGCCATGGCCAACCAGGCCGACGTCGCCCACCTGGTCTTCCCCTGCAACGACCACCCCTCCGACAAGGCGAGCTTCACCTTCCGCGTCACCGCGCCCGACGGGCTCACCGCCGTCGCCAACGGACTCCCGACGGGCGTCGAGCGCACCGGCTCCTCGACCACCTGGACCTACCGGACCCGGCACCCCATGGCGACCGAGCTGGCCCAGGTCTCCGTCGGCCGCTCCACGGTGCTGCACCGCACCGGCCCGCACGGCCTGCCGGTACGAGACGTCGTGCCGACGAAGCACCGCGCGGCACTCGAACCGTGGCTGCGGAAGACGCCGGACCAGATCGCCTGGATGGAGAAGAAGGTCGGGCGCTACCCCTTCGAGACGTACGGCCTGCTCATGGCCGACGCCACCACCGGCTTCGAGCTGGAGACCCAGACGCTCTCCCTCTTCGAGCGCGAACTGTTCACGGAGCCCGGCTACCCCGCGTGGTACGTCGAGTCGATCATGGTCCATGAGCTGGCCCACCAGTGGTTCGGCAACAGCGTCAGCCCGGGCACCTGGTCCGACCTGTGGCTCAACGAGGGGCACGCCACCTGGTACGAGGCGCTGTACGCGGAGGAGACCGCGGACAAGCCCATGGCGGCGCGCATGAAGGCCGCCTACGGCGCCTCCGACGGCTGGCGCGCCAAGGGAGGGCCCCCGGCCGCCCCCAAGCCGCCCACTTCCGGCAGCAAGACCGGCATCTTCCGCGCCAACGTCTACGACGGTGCCGCCCTCGTGCTCTACGCGCTGCGCCAGGAGATCGGCCGGACCGCCTTCGAGCGCCTGGAGTCCGCCTGGGTCGACCGCCACCGGGACGCCAACGCCACCACCGCGGACTTCGTCCGGCTCGCCTCCGAGATCTCCGGCCGCGACCTCGGCGCCTTCTTCCAGGGCTGGCTGTACGCAGAGAAGACGCCGCCGATGCCCGGCCACCCGGACTGGAAGCCGACGGCCGCCGCCAAGGCGTCCGCGTCCCACAAGGCTCACGGGTCCCAGAAAACGCACGGGTCCCAGAAGGCCCACGGGTCCCAGAAGGCGCACGGCGAATAAGCCGGTGACGAGACGGCCCGTGCCGTGCGACCATCTTCGGGACGGCGCGGTGCGGGCCGCGGGAATCTCCCCGACGGCTCGTGCGTTGTGCAGAATGTCGCAGCCGAAGTACCGCGCGATTTCCTACCCAGCTACGTAAGGATCCAATGACCTCCTCTTCTTCCCCCTCCCAGGACACCAAGCGTCTCGAGCAGACCTATCCCGAGGGCCTCCGGGCCGATGCCCTGATGGAAGAGGACGTCGCCTGGAACCACGAGAACGGCTCGCAGTGGGACGGTGAGCAGTTCGACCGCTCCGACCGCGCGGCCCTGCGCCGCGTCGCCGGCCTGTCCACCGAGCTCGAGGACGTCACCGAGGTCGAGTACCGCCAGCTCCGCCTGGAGCGGGTCGTCCTCGTCGGTGTGTGGACCTCGGGCACCGTGCAGGACGCGGAGAACTCGCTCGCCGAGCTGGCAGCCCTCGCCGAGACCGCCGGCGCCCTCGTCCTCGACGGCGTGATCCAGCGCCGCGACAAGCCCGACGCCGCGACGTACATCGGCTCCGGCAAGGCCGAGGAGCTGCGCGACGTCGTCCACGACACCGGCGCCGACACCGTCATCTGCGACGGTGAGCTGAGCCCCGGACAGCTGATCCATCTCGAAGACGTCGTCAAGGTCAAGGTCATCGACCGTACGGCCCTGATCCTGGACATCTTCGCCCAGCACGCCAAGTCCCGAGAGGGCAAGGCGCAGGTGGCGCTCGCGCAGATGCAGTACATGCTGCCCAGGCTGCGTGGCTGGGGTCAGTCGCTGTCCCGTCAGATGGGCGGCGGCAAGGGCGGCGGCCTCGCCACCCGTGGCCCCGGTGAGACCAAGATCGAGACGGACCGGCGCCGGATCCGCGAGAAGATGGCGAAGATGCGCCGGGAGATCGCGGAGATGAAGACCGGCCGCGAGATCAAGCGCCAGGAGCGCAAGCGCCACAAGGTGCCCTCGGTCGCCATCGCGGGCTACACCAACGCCGGCAAGTCCTCGCTGCTCAACCGCCTCACGGGCGCGGGCGTGCTGGTGGAGAACGCCCTGTTCGCCACCCTGGACCCGACCGTGCGCCGTGCGGAGACGCCGAGCGGCCGGCTGTACACGCTGGCCGACACCGTCGGCTTCGTCCGGCACCTGCCGCACCACCTGGTCGAGGCGTTCCGCTCCACGATGGAGGAGGTCGGCGACTCCGACCTGATCCTCCACGTGGTCGACGGTTCGCACCCGGTCCCGGAAGAGCAGCTGGCCGCCGTGCGCGAGGTGATCAGGGACGTCGGCGCCACCGACGTACCCGAGATCGTCGTGGTCAACAAGGCCGACATGGCCGACCCGCTGGTGCTCCAGCGGCTGCTGCGGGTCGAGAAGCGGGCCATCGCCGTCTCGGCACGCACCGGCCGGAACATCGACCAGCTGCTCGCGCTGATCGACAACGAGCTGCCGCGTCCCTCGGTCGAGATCGAGGCGCTCGTGCCGTACACCCACGGCAAGCTGGTCGCCCGCGCCCATGACGAGGGCGAGGTGATCTCCGAGGAGCACACCGCGGAGGGCACCCTGCTCAAGGTGCGGGTGCACGAGGAGCTGGCGGCGGAGCTGACGCCGTACGTTCCGGCGCCCGCCCTCTGACCCGGGTACCGCGGCGCCGCAAGCGCGAAGAAGGCCCGCCCCCGCACATCGCGGAGGCGGGCCTTCGGTCTGCCGGGAGCAGGAGCCCCCGGCAGACCGCGCGGTCACTGGCCGCCGTACGTCTCGCTCATGTTCTGGTACATCGACCGGGCCTCCGGGCCCAGTTGCGGACCCGCCAGCCAGGTGTTCTCCAGCGGGCCGATCGAGGTGTTCGAGACCAGCTTGGTCTCGCCGTCCACGACCCGGAACCAGCCGCCACCCGACGAACCGCCGGTCATGGTGCAGCCGATGCGGTACATCGTCGGCAGCGACGGGCTCAGCGAGAGCCGACCCGGCCGGTCGAGGCACTTGAACATCTTCAGCCCGTTGTACGGCGCCGCGGCCGGGTAGCCCCAGGCACCCATACTGGGAACCTCGGTCGCCGAGGGGGCGGAGAAGTCCACCTCCAGCGCGGCACCGACCGTCTCCTCCAGGGACTTGCTCCCCTGCTCGGGCTTCACGTGCAGCACGGAGTAGTCGTACGCGGCCCCGTCGCCGCCGTTCTCCGAACCACCCTGGATCCACTGGTTCGACGTCGACGCCCAGTTCGCCCACCAGGTGCCGTACGGCGCCATCTCGGTGGTGGACGCGTCGGCCAGCTGCGCCTCGGACTTGCCGAGGTCGTTGTAGGACGGCACGAACGCGATGTTGCGGTACCAGCCGCCGCTGCCGCCGGCGTGCACGCAGTGGCCCGCCGTCCACACCAGGTTGGACTTCCCCGGGTGGTTGACGTCCTTGATGACGGTGCCCGAGCAGACCATCGAGCCCTCGGGGGAGTCGAAGAAGACCTTGCCCACCGGGGCGGCGTTGTCGTGGTACGGCGTCTTCTCGGCGACGGCCTCCACCGGGGCCGGTTCGGGGTCGGTGGCGCCCTGGTCGGCGGACGCGTCCTTGGTGGTGACCGTCTTGTCCGCCTCCTTCGCGGACTTCATCCGGTCAGGCTTCCACAGGCCCTCGATCATCGGGTTGACGAAGTCCTTGGCCTCGGTGAGCCACTTGTCCTTGTCCCAGTTCTTCCAGCCGCCGTCCTTCCACCGGTCGACGTCTATGCCCTGCTCCTTGAGCCGGTCCGCGACACCCGCGGGCAGACCGCCCTCGCCACCACCGGTGTCACCGGCGTCGGCGGCCTGCGAGGTGCCACCGCCGGGCTTGGCCGCGGCCTCGTCCTCCTCCGAGCCGCCGCAGGCGGTGGCGGTGAGCGCCAGCGCGGTGACGAGACCGGCGGCGGTGAGTGCGGTGCGCCGCGCGCGCCGTGGCGCGCCGGACCTGGGTGTAGAACGCATGCTGGGTCGACCCCCGTTGGAACGTGTGTGAGTGAACTTGATCTAGCGCGGTGTACGGGCCGCGCTCACTGCCCGGCGAACTTGCCGCTCACCGCGTCGAGCACGCCCTTGGCGCCCTTGTCCAGCCGCGGACCGGCCAGCCAGCCCGCCGTCACCGGACCGATCGAGGTGTTGGACACCAGCGCCGGCTTGCCGTCGGAGCCGGTCGCGACCCAGCCGCCGCCGGAGGAGCCGCCGGTCATGGTGCAGCCGATGCGGTACATCGTCGGGTCGGCAGCCTGGATGGACAGCCGCCCGGGCTTGTCCTGGCACTGGAAGAGCTTCTGACCGTCGTACGGCGGCGCGGCCGGGTAGCCGGTCGCCTCGATGCTCTCGACCTCGGGCACCGCGGGCGCGTCGAAGTCCACCGGCAGCGCCGCCCCGACCGTCTCCTCCAGCGACTTGCCGCCGCTGCCCTTCTCCGGCGTCACATGGATGACGGCGTAGTCGTACGGGGCCCCGTCACCGCCCGTCGCACCGCCCTGTTCGATCCACTGGTCCGAGGTCTGCGCCCAGTCGCCCCACCACACGCCGTACGGAGCGACCTCCTCCTTGGTGGCGTTCTGCAGTTGCTCGGCCGACTTGCCGGCGTCGTTGTACGACGGCACGAAGGCGATGTTGCGGTACCAGCCGCCCTTCTTGCCGGCGTGCACACAGTGGCCCGCCGTCCAGACCAGGTTGGACTTGCCGGGGTTGGCCGGGTCCTCCACCACGGTCGCCGAGCAGACCATCGAGCCCTGGGGGGAGTCGAAGAGCACCTTGCCCGCGGTGGCGGCGTTGTCGTGGTAGTTGGGCTCGACGGCCCGTGCCTCGACGGGCGCCGGCTCGGGGTCGGTGACGCCCTGGTCACCCGAGAGGTCGTTCTCGTCGACCTCCTTGCCCGGCTCCTCGGCGTCCCGCATGCGGTCCGGGTCCCACAGGCCCGCGATGATCGGGTTGACGTAGTCCTGCGCCTCGCGCAGCCAGTCGTCCTTGCTCCAGTCCCGCCAGGCGCCGTTCTTCCAGTCGTCGACGTCGATCCCGCGTTCCTTGAGCTTGTCCTTGATGTGGTCCGGGATCCGGATCCCGCCGTTGCCGTCCTCCGCGGCCGTCGCGGAGGCGGAGGCGTCGCCGCCCGCCTCCGGGTCCCCGGACTCGCACGCCGTGGCGGTGAGCGCGAGCGCCGAGACGAGCGCCACGGCGGCCGCGGAGGAGCTCCCGCGCCGTCCGCGCCCCTTTCCGCGCATGCTGAACGACGGACGTATGGATCGCATGGTGTCGACTCCCCCTGCTGTGAACGAACGTGGTGCCGCGCCGGTCGCTCCGCTGCCCCGGCCCGGTCTCCCGGACTTCCCGAACTCCGCGGAGCGGCGGCGACCTGGAACGGGACCACACACTATGCGCCGCCTGTGGGGGAGTTCCGACGGAACGGCAACGGTTCGGCCACAGCCGTCCGGCCGGCAAGGATCTTCGGGCAACCCGTAACCCCCGGCACGCGCCGCGGTTGCTAGCGGTGGGGTCCGTCGACGGATCGCGTCCGGACAGCGGGAGGTGGGGGAGACCGTGATGGGTTCCGCGCACGAGGTGATCGCGGCCGGCGGCGGGAGTGCCGTGCGCTTGTGTGCCCGGCCGGAGGGCGAGAGCGGAAGCGGGGGTGGGGGCGGGGGCGCTCCTAGGCGTCAGCCGGCCCGCGAGACCGCGGCGCGTACCTACGCGCGCGCCCTGCCGGTGGTGCCCGTGCGGGCCCGGGGGCTGACCATCGAGGACGCCGACGGCCGCCGCTACCTCGACTGTGCCTCGGGAGCGGGGTCCCTGGCCCTGGGGCACAACCATCCCGTCGTGCTGGAGGCGATCCGCGGGGTTCTCGACTCCGGCGCGCCCTTGCAGGTCATGGGCCTCACCACCCCGGTCGAGGACGCCTTCGTCACCGAGCTGCTGCGCACCCTGCCGCCCGGTCTCGCCGACCACGCACGCGTGCGCTTCTGCGGACCCGGCGGAACCGACCCGGTCGCCACCGCCGTCGCCCTTGTCCGCGCCGCCACCGGCCGGACCCGCATCGTCACCCTCACCGGCGCCCACCACGCGGCGGACGCCACTGCGTTCTGCCCGGCCGACGCCGGTGAAACGCCCGCCGGAGTGCTCCTCGAACCGGTACGTGGCGAGGACGGCGTCCTGCCCGTCCCCGACCTCTGGCTGCGCGACCTGCGGCGGAGCACGGCCGAAGGGTCCGTGCCGCTCATCGCCGACGAGACCGAGACGGGCGTCGGACGGACCGGTGCCTTCTGGGCGGTGGAGCACAGCGGAGTCACCCCCGACGTGCTGGTCCTCTCCAAGGCGATCGGTGGCAGCCTGCCCCTGGCCGCGGTGGTCCACCGGGCCGACCTGGACGGCGGACACGCCGCAGGGCCCGGGACCGCAGCCTTCCGCGGCAACCAACTCGCCCTGGCCGCGGGGGCGGCGACCCTCGCCCACGTCCGCGAGCACCGCCTCGCCGGGCACGCCGCCGTCCTGGGGGACCGCATACTGTCCCGACTGCGCGGTCTGGCCGAGGAGTTCGCGTGCGTCGGGGCCGTGCGCGGGCGCGGACTGATGATCGGCATGGAACTGACGGCGCCGGGCGACGGGTGCGAGTTCCCCGGCCGTGGCGGTGGCCGCGACACCGCGAGCGAACTCGCCGCCGCCGTCCAACGGGAGTGCCTGCGCCGCGGGTTGATCGTGGACCTGACCGGCCCGGCCAGGAACGTCGTACGACTGCTGCCGCCCCTGATCGTCACCGAGGAGCAGACGTCGGCGGTCCTGGAGCGCCTCGCCGACGCCGTGCAGGCGGTGGAGCGGGGCCTCGGCGACCACGGCCCGCCCCACCGGCCGCGCACCGCGCGCTGAGACCGAGAGCCGCCGCACCCACTCCCGTACGTCACGAGGACCGCGTTGCACACCACCCCCACACCCGATCCGGCCGGTACCCGCCCGCCCGCCACCCCGCCGGCGGCACTCGCCGCGAGGACGGTCCCCGCTCCGAGACCGGCGACCGCAGCGGCTCCGGCAGCGCCTGCCGGTGGGCCAACGCTCGGTGTGCCAACGCCCGGTGTGCCAACGCTCGGTGGGCCAACGCCTGGTGCGCCCGCAACGCCTGGTGTGCCGGAATCGGCTGATGTCCCGACGGCAGGGCACCACGCCGCAGCCCAGGCGGCGACCGTCGAGAACCTGCTCCGCTGCTGGGTCCGCGAGGCCGGCCCGGACGCTCCGGACGACGGCGACCTGCACATCCCGCTCCCGGCCAGCGGCACCGCCCTGGCCGTTCCCGTCCGCTACCGGTCCCCCACCGGACACCACCGCTTCGGCCTCCCGAGGCTGGCCGGCGCCCCGGCCTCGGCGCCGCCCGTGGACGCGGTCACGCTCGCCGCGCTGCTCGCGCGGGAGTCGTCCGGCGACCCGGGACCCGACGGCATCGACCTCGTCGCACGCGTGGCCGACTCCGTCCGCCGCACCGCCGTGTTCCTCCGCGACCGCGAGACAAGCCCCGACGGCGGCTCCCCGGCCGAAGCCGGCACCGACTTGTTCCTCGCCGCCGAGCAGGCGCTCCTCCTGGGGCACCCGCTGCATCCCACCCCCAAGAGCCGCGAGGGCCTCACCGAGGCCGAGGCCCGGCGGTACTCACCCGAACTGCGCGGCTCCTTCCCCTTGCACTGGGTGGCCGTCGCCCCGTCCCTCCTTGCCACCGACTCGGCCTGGACCGAGCGCGGCCGCCGGGTCACGGCGCCCGACCTCACCGCCCGCCTGGCGGCGGACGGGCCGGCGCCGCCGGACGGATACGCGCTCCTGCCCCTGCACCCCTGGCAGTTCCGCGCCCTGCGGCACCGCCCCGCGACCGCCGCGCTGCTGGACGCAGGGCTGCTCAGGGACCTCGGGGCCCGGGGCGCCCCATGGCACCCCACATCCTCGCTGCGGACCGTCCACCGCAGCGGCGCGCCCGCCATGCTGAAGCTCTCGCTGGCCCTGCACATCACCAACTCCCGGCGCGAGAACCTCCGCAAGGAACTCCACCGCGGCGTCGAGGTCCACCGTCTGCTGCGCGGCGGACTGTCCCGCCAGTGGCAGACCGTCCACCCGGACTTCGACATCGTCCGGGACCCGGCCTGGCTCGCCGTGGACGGACCGGACGGCGGTCCCGTGCGCGGACTCGACGTGGTCGTCCGGCACAACCCCTTCCGGCCCTCGGACGACGTGTCCTGCGTGGCCGGCCTCGTCGCGCCGCGACCGCACGCGCGGGTGGACGGTTCCGGCGGGCCGGAGGACACCGACGCCGGCGCCCCCCGCTCCCGGCTGGCCGGCCTCGTCACCCGACTCGCCCGGCGGACCGGCCGCACGCGCGGGGCCGTCGCCGCCGAGTGGTTCCTGCGCTACCTCCACCACGTCGTACGTCCCGTCCTGTGGCTGGACGCGCACGCGGGGATCGCCCTGGAGGCGCACCAGCAGAACACGCTCCTGCTGCTGGACGCCGACGGCTGGCCCGCCGGCGGCCGCTACCGCGACAACCAGGGCTACTACTTCCGGGAGTCCCACCGCGCGGTACTCGACGCCCGCCTGCCCGGGGTCGGCGAGCGGAGCGACACGTTCGTCGCCGACGCCGTCACCGACGAGCGCTTCGCGTACTACCTCGCGGTGAACAACGTGTTCGGGCTCATCGGCGCCTTCGGCTCCCAGCGCCTCGCCGACGAAGCGCTGCTGCTAGCCGCCTTCCGGCGGTTCCTGAGCGGGTCGGCCCCGGGTTCCGCCCCGCCGGGCGGTTCACTTCCGGGGCACCTGCTCGACTCGCCCGTCCTGCGCTGCAAGGCGAACCTCCTGACCCGGCTGCGCGGACTCGACGAACTGGTCGGCCCGGTGGACACCCAGTCCGTCTACGTCACCATCGCCAACCCACTGCGTGCCTGAGCGGGGCGCCGCCCCGACTCCAGCCCATCGAGCCCATCCAGCCCATCCCAGCCCCCTCCCCCTTCCGCCCCCTCCGTCCCCGAAGGAGCGCACCCTTGGTTTCCACCGACGCGAGCGCCGACGACACTCTCGACCTGCACCTTCCCGCGGAGTTCGTCGCCCTCTACGGGAAGGCGGGGGACGACGACCTGCTCGGCCGGGTCGCCGACTGGGGCCCGGCCGACACACCCGCGGGCGTGTTCCACCTGGTGCCCGTCCACGCCGAGCGGGACGCGCCGCTCATCGCCCGCTGGATGAACGACCCCGCCGTCGCCGCGTACTGGGAACTGACCGGGCCGCCGAGCGTGACGGAGGACCACGTGAGGGCGCAGCTCACCGGCGACGGACGCAGCGTCCCGTGCCTCGGCGTGCTCGACGGTGTGCCGATGAGCTACTGGGAGGTCTACCGGGCCGACCTCGACCCGCTGGCGCGGTACTGTCCCGTCCGGCCGCAGGACACCGGCCTCCACCTCCTGATCGGCGACGCCGCCTACCGCGGGCAGGGCATCGGGACCACGCTCATCCGGGCCGTCACCGACCTCGTCCTCGCCGCGCGGCCCGACTGCACGCGGGTCCTCGCCGAACCCGACGTCCGCAACGCGCCCTCCGTCGCGGCGTTCCTCGGCGCCGGGTACCGGTACTCCGCCGAGGTCGACCTGCTCGCCAAGCGGGCCGCCCTCATGATCCGCGAACGGGCGCCGCGCGTGTCACCGTGAAGCGCGGACCCGCCCCCCTGGGGCCGCATCCCCCCGTCGGCCAGTCGCCCGTCCCGGAGACACTCTTGCCCCACCCGTCCCCACAGCCCCCCGCATCGCCTCTCCCGTCCCACGAACCCGCCTTGCCCGCCCGATTGTCAGTGCCGGGTCGTAGGGTGGTCGCGCTATGACGAAGCCCTCACTCCCCGAACTCCTGCACGCCGCCGTCACCGCCGTCGGCGGCACGGAGCGTCCCGGCCAGGTGGCCATGGCCGAAGCCGTCGAGGAAGCCATCGACGGCGGCTCCCATCTGCTGGTCCAGGCCGGCACCGGCACCGGAAAGTCCCTGGGCTATCTGGTGCCCGCGCTCGCGCACGGGGAGCGGGTCGTCGTGGCCACCGCGACGCTGGCCCTCCAGCGCCAGCTGGTCGAGCGCGACCTGCCCCGCACGGTCGACGCGCTCCACCCCCAGCTGCGCCGCCGCCCGGAGTTCGCGATGCTCAAGGGCCGGTCGAACTACCTGTGCCTGCACCGCCTGCACGAGGGCGCTCCGCAGGACGAGGAGGAGGGCCTCTTCGACCAGTTCGAGGCCGCCGCCCCGACCAGCAAGCTGGGCCAGGACCTGCTGCGGATGCGCGACTGGGCCGACGAGACCGAGACCGGCGACCGCGACAACCTCACGCCGGGCGTCTCCGACCGGGCCTGGTCGCAGGTGTCGGTTTCCTCCCGGGAGTGCCTGGGCGCCACGAAGTGCGCCTACGGCGCCGAGTGCTTCGCCGAGATGGCCCGCGAGCGCGCCAAGCTCTCCGACGTCGTCGTCACCAACCACGCCCTGCTCGCGATCGACGCCATCGAGGGCGCCCCCGTACTGCCGCAGCACGAGGTGCTGATCGTCGACGAGGCGCACGAGCTGGTCTCCCGCGTCACCGGCGTCGCCACCGGCGAGCTGACCCCCGGCCAGGTCAACCGCGCCGTGCGCCGCGCCGCGAAGCTGGCCAACGAGAAGGCCGCCGACCAGCTGCAGACGGCCGCCGAGGGCTTCGAGCGGCTGATGGAGCTGGCGCTGCCGGGCCGCCTGGAGGAGATCCCGGAGGACCTCGGCTACGCCCTGATGGCACTGCGCGACGCCTGCCGCACGGTCATCTCGGCCATCGGCGCCACCCGCGACAAGTCCGTGCAGGACGAGGACGCGGTCCGCAAGCAGGCCCTGGCCTCCGTCGAGGCCGTGCACGACGTGGCGGAGCGCATCACGAACGGCTCCGAGTGGGACGTCGTCTGGTACGAGCGGCACGACCGCTTCGGCGCCTCGCTGCGGGTCGCCCCGATGTCCGTCGCGGGCCTGCTGCGCGAGAAGCTCTTCACCGACCGCTCGGTCGTCCTGACCTCGGCGACCCTGAAGCTGGGCGGGGACTTCAACGGGGTCGGGGCCTCCCTCGGCCTCGCACCCGAGGGCACCGAGGGTGACGACGTGCCCCAGTGGAAGGGCGTCGACGTCGGCTCACCCTTCGACTACCGCAAGCAGGGCATCCTCTACGTCGCCAAGCACCTGGCCCGCCCCGCGCGCGACGGCGACCGGGGCGACATGCTCGACGAGCTGACGGAGCTGATCCAGGCCGCGGGCGGGCGCACCCTGGGCCTGTTCTCCTCGATGCGTGCCGCCCAGCTGGCCGCCGAGGAGCTGCGCTCCCGCATTCCGGAGTACCCGATCCTCCTCCAGGGCGAGGAGACCCTGGGCGAGCTGATCAAGAACTTCGCGGCCGACCCCGCGACCTGCCTCTTCGGCACCCTGTCGCTGTGGCAGGGCGTCGACGTCCCCGGCCCCAGCTGCCAGCTGGTCGTCATGGACAAGATCCCCTTCCCGCGTCCGGACGACCCGCTGATGAGCGCGCGCCAGAAGGCGGTGGAGGAGGCCGGGGGCAACGGCTTCATGGCGGTCGCCGCCACCCACGCCGCCCTGCTGATGGCGCAGGGCGCGGGCCGGCTGGTGCGGGCGTCGGGCGATCGCGGCGTGGTCGCCGTACTGGATCAGCGGCTGGCGACGGCCCGGTACGGCAGCTATCTGAAGGCGTCGCTGCCCGACTTCTGGTTCACCACCGACCGCAATCAGGTCCGCAGGTCCCTCGCCGCCATCGACGCGAAGGCCCGCGAGACGGAGAGTACTCAGGAGACTGAGGGCGCCTGAGCACGGGCCTCGCGCAGCACGCGGGGCCCGGACAGCGCTGGGCCCCGGAACCGGCGCAGAGGTTCCGGGGCCCGGTCGGGTCGGCGGGGCGCTGTCGTCGCGTGCCCGCCCGCCGTGGCGCTCAGACGCGACGCAGTACGGCCACCACCTTGCCGAGGATGGTCGCGTCGTCACCGGGGATCGGCTCGTAGGCCGAGTTGTGCGGGAGCAGCCAGACGTGGCCGTCCTCGCGCTTGAAGCGCTTGACGGTGGCCTCGCCGTCGAGCATCGCGGCGACGATGTCGCCGTTCTCCGCGACCGGCTGGCGGCGGACCGTGACCCAGTCGCCGTCGCAGATGGCGGCCTCGATCATCGAGTCGCCGACGACCTTGAGGACGAACAGCTCGCCGTCACCGACCAGCTGCCGGGGAAGCGGGAAGACGTCCTCGACGGACTCCTCGGCGAGGATCGGGCCACCGGCGGCGATGCGGCCGACGAGCGGGACGTACGACGCGGCCGGCTTTCCCGCGGTGTCCGTCGGCTGCACGCTGGCCGCCTGGTCGGATCCGCGCACCTCGTAGGCGCGCGGGCGGTGCGGGTCGCGGCGCAGGAAGCCCTTGCGCTCCAGCGCCATCAGCTGGTGCGCGACGGAGGAGGTGCTGGAGAGACCGACGGCCTGGCCGATCTCCCGCATCGACGGCGGGTAACCGCGGCGCTGCACGGAGTCGCGGATGACCTCGATCACCCGGCGCTGCCGGTCGGTGAGCCCCGAGCTGTCCGCCCGGATGCCGGGAGGTCGGCCCGGTAGGGAGCGCTTGTGTCCCTCGGGACTCGCGGCGTCGCTCATCGCGTGCGCCGGCTCAGGTCGGCCCTGGGGGCGGTCCTGGCCAGTGATGGTGGCACTGTCGGCGGTGGTGGTCACGTCGGCCCCTCTCGATGGTCTCCCTGCTGCACAACGGTAGTAGCTTTCGAAAGGTTGCGCCAAACACACGTTCGAGTGAAAAAACGTGAATCGCTCGCTCGTACTGCGTGTCTGGGTGTATGGCTACCGCGGTGGCCTACGGGCAAAAACGCAACAAAAGGGCACATTGCTGTACTCTTCACCGCCGTGGTGACAACCTCGGGGATGTCGCCCCAGTCTGCCATCCGGCAGCCCGTCCGACGGGGTGGGGCCCGCATCTGTTGCGGTAGTCCCACGTCCCCTCCGCGCGGTGCCCACGCTATCTCCGCATGCCTCCCGGCGATACGCCCGTCCGGGTGTGCCGGGCTCGAGCGGGCATGTGCGTACGGAGACGACATGCGTGCGGGGCGTGTTTGTATGCGCCAATCCCCACATCTAGTGGTTGGATTGCAGCAGCAGCCCATAAGTTGTGGTCCCCCGGGTCTTCGGGCCCGCCGAGATCGCCTATGCTGGGGGCTGCTTCGAGAGGCCTGAAGGGCCTTTCGAGGCTATGGAGTCTGCTGTGAGGAGGGTTCGGAAGCCATGCACTGTCCCTTCTGCAGGCACCCCGACAGCCGTGTCGTCGACAGCCGTACGACGGACGACGGCACGTCGATCCGCAGGCGCCGCCAGTGCCCTGACTGCTCCCGTCGGTTCACGACCGTAGAGACGTGCTCGCTCATGGTGGTGAAGCGGTCCGGGGTCACCGAGCCGTTCAGCCGCACCAAGATCATCAATGGTGTGCGCAAGGCATGTCAGGGCCGGCCCGTCACCGAGGACGCGCTCGCCAAGCTCGGCCAGCGGGTCGAGGAGGCGGTGCGGGCCACCGGAAGCGCCGAGTTGACCACCCACGACGTGGGGCTGGCCATACTCGGCCCGTTGCAGGAACTCGACCTCGTCGCCTATCTGCGATTCGCCTCCGTCTACCGGGCGTTCAACTCGCTCGACGACTTCGAGGCCGCGATCGCGGAGCTCAGGGAGGCGGCGGGTCATCCCGGCGACGACGGCGACGGGGCCGTCGAGGGGAGCCGGGAGAACGAGAAGGATTGCGGGTCCGCGGGGGCGGCACAGGTCCCCGAGCCCGCCGGCGCCGCCGACTGACCGGCGGGCCGGACCCGGTTTCGGCGCCAGGGTCCGGCCGGGCGGCGGCGCGTCACGAAGACCTGCCGGGGACGCAGTGAGAGATGTCCTCGGCACCAGACAGAAACACCGTGCCACGGGAACAAACGCGGCACTTCAGGGCGTTTTCGCCCGTACAGGGAGGCGGCATGACAGAGACGGCGAGCGGTCCGGCACGGAGTACCCGCGCCAAGGGCACCAAGGCGGGTAAGGGACTCCGCGTCGAGCGCGTCCACACCACTCCCGGAGTTCACCCCTACGACGAGGTGGCCTGGGAGCGTCGTGACGTCGTCATGACCAACTGGCGCGACGGCTCGGTCAACTTCGAGCAGCGTGGCGTCGAGTTCCCCGAGTTCTGGTCGGTGAACGCGGTCAACATCGTCACCAGCAAGTACTTCCGGGGCGCCGTGGGCACCCCGCAGCGCGAGGTGAGCCTCAAGCAGCTCATCGACCGCATCGTGAAGACGTACCGGAAGGCCGGTGAGGACAACAAGTACTTCGCCTCGCCCGCCGACGCCGAGATCTTCGAGCACGAGCTGGCCTACGCCCTCCTGCACCAGATCTTCAGCTTCAACAGCCCCGTCTGGTTCAACGTGGGCACGCCCCAGCCGCAGCAGGTCTCCGCCTGCTTCATCCTGTCCGTCGACGACTCCATGGAGTCGATCCTCGACTGGTACAAGGAAGAGGGCATGATCTTCAAGGGCGGCTCGGGCGCCGGCCTGAACCTCTCCCGGATCCGCTCCTCCAAGGAACTGCTGTCCTCGGGCGGCAACGCCTCCGGGCCGGTCTCCTTCATGCGCGGTGCCGACGCCTCCGCCGGCACCATCAAGTCCGGCGGTGCCACCCGCCGCGCCGCCAAGATGGTCATCCTCGACGTCGACCACCCCGACATCGAGGACTTCATCCAGACCAAGGTGAAGGAAGAGGAGAAGATCCGCGCCCTGCGCGACGCGGGCTTCGACATGGACCTGGGCGGCGACGACATCACGTCCGTCCAGTACCAGAACGCCAACAACTCGGTCCGCGTGAACGACACGTTCATGAAGGCCGTCCAGGACGGCGGCAAGTTCGGCCTGACGTCCCGGATGACCGGCGAGGTCATCGAGGAGGTCGACGCCAAGGCGCTCTTCCGCAAGATGGCCGAGGCCGCATGGGCCTGCGCCGACCCGGGCATCCAGTACGACGACACCATCAACGCCTGGCACACCTGCCCGGAGTCCGGCCGCATCAACGGCTCGAACCCGTGCAGCGAGTACATGCACCTGGACAACACGTCCTGCAACCTCGCCTCGCTGAACCTGATGAAGTTCCTGAAGGACGACGGCAAGGGCAACCAGTCCTTCGACGCCGAGCGCTTCGCCAAGGTCGTCGAGCTGGTCATCACCGCGATGGACATCTCCATCTGCTTCGCGGACTTCCCGACCCAGAAGATCGGCGAGAACACCCGCGCCTTCCGCCAGCTCGGCATCGGCTACGCCAACCTCGGCGCCCTGCTGATGGCGACCGGCCACGCGTACGACTCCGACGGCGGCCGCGCCCTGGCCGGCGCCATCACCTCCCTGATGACCGGCACGTCGTACCGGCGCTCCGCCGAGCTGGCCGCGGTCGTTGGCCCGTACGACGGCTACGCCCGCAACGCCGCGCCGCACCTGCGGGTCATGAAGCAGCACTCCGACGAAAACGCCAAGGCCGTCCGCATGGACGACCTGGACACGCCGGTCTGGGCCGCCGCCACCGAGGCCTGGCAGGACGTGCTGCGTCTCGGCGAGAAGAACGGCTTCCGTAACTCCCAGGCGTCCGTCATCGCCCCGACCGGCACCATCGGCCTGGCGATGTCCTGCGACACCACCGGCCTGGAGCCCGACCTCGCGCTGGTCAAGTTCAAGAAGCTGGTCGGCGGCGGCTCGATGCAGATCGTCAACGGCACCGTCCCGCAGGCCCTGCGCCGCCTGGGCTACCAGGAGGAGCAGATCGAGGCGATCGTCGCCCACATCGCCGACAACGGCAACGTGATCGACGCCCCCGGTCTCGCGCACGAGCACTACGAGGTGTTCGACTGCGCCATGGGCGAGCGTTCCATCTCCGCGATGGGACACGTCCGCATGATGGCCGCCATCCAGCCGTGGATCTCCGGCGCGCTCTCCAAGACGGTGAACCTGCCGGAGTCGGCGACCGTCGAGGACGTCGAGGAGGTCTACTTCGAGGCCTGGAAGATGGGCGTCAAGGCGCTCGCCATCTACCGCGACAACTGCAAGGTCGGCCAGCCCCTCTCCGCCAAGACCAAGGAGAAGGAGAAGACCGAGGCCGACGCCGTCACGGAGACGACCGAGGCGGCCATCCGCGCGACCGTCGAGAAGGTCATCGAGTACCGCCCGGTCCGCAAGCGTCTGCCGAAGGGCCGTCCCGGCATCACCACCTCCTTCACGGTCGGCGGCGCCGAGGGCTACATGACGGCCAACTCCTACCCTGACGACGGCCTCGGCGAGGTCTTCCTGAAGATGTCCAAGCAGGGCTCGACCCTCGCGGGCATGATGGACGCCTTCTCCATCGCGGTCTCGGTCGGCCTCCAGTACGGAGTGCCGCTGGAGACGTACGTCTCGAAGTTCACCAACATGCGCTTCGAGCCGGCCGGCATGACCGACGACCCGGACGTGCGGATGGCGCAGTCGATCGTCGACTACATCTTCCGCCGCCTGGCGCTGGACTTCCTGCCCTTCGAGACCCGCTCCGCGCTCGGCATCCACTCCGCCGAGGAGCGTCAGCGCCACCTGGAGACGGGTTCGTACGAGCCCTCGGACGACGAGGTCGACGTCGAGGGCCTGGCGCAGTCCGCGCCGCGCGCCCAGGAGCTGAAGGCCGTCGCCACGCCGAAGGTCGAGGCCGAGGCGGTCAAGCCTGTCCCGCAGCAGGCGCACACCAGCGCCGAGCTGGTGGAGATGCAGCTGGGCATCCAGGCGGACGCCCCGCTCTGCTTCTCCTGCGGCACGAAGATGCAGCGGGCCGGTTCCTGCTACATCTGCGAGGGCTGCGGCTCGACCAGCGGTTGCAGCTGATCACTGAAGCCTGATCACCGTTGAGTAAGGGGCGTCCGCCATGGCGGACGCCCCTTACTCATGCCGCTGGGGTCAGGAACGGCGCGCCGCCCCCATGGCGCGGGTGAACGTCGCCGGGTCCTCCTCGAAGCCGTGCACCCCGGCCCGGAACTCCCACGCCCCGGTCTCGTCCCGGACGAACTCCGCGACCGTCGCCGCGGTGGCGCCGAGGACACCGGTGAAGTCGTCCGCGGCCAGGTCCGTGTAGCCCTCCCGGATGCGCAGGCCCGGGTTGGTCACGTCGGCGAAGGTCCGGTCCTCGGTGCGCTGCTGTATGGCGACGCCCACCACCACGCGCGCGTACCGGGCGTCGAGCCGCTCCAGTTCGATCGTCATGACCTCGTCGAAGCCGAAGCCCTTGCCGTCCTTGCTGTCCCGGTTGAGATAGATGGTGCCGTCGGGGGAGCGGCTGTCGAAGTGCACGATGTACGAGGGCTCGCCGTACGGATCGTCCGCCGCATACGTTCCGGCGACGAGGTCCAGGTCGGCGGGTGGCTCTCCCGCCGGACTCGGGTCCCACCGCAGCGCGATCTCGACCTTGCCGGTCCCCTTGCTGAGGCCGTTCACAGACTTCCCCTTCCCAGGTCCCCCGCCCTGCCCGGCGACCTGAACTGCCGAGCGGTGACGGCCGGTTGTCCATCCTGCCACGCACAGCGACGCACGTGGGGCGAGCGGTCCGCCGGAGCGTGACCGGTGCCACGTTCTCTGGCCTTACCATGGCGCGGTGCTGGTCAAGTGGATTCGCTGCACCGTGGTGGACCGCCGCGGTTTCGAGCGGGGGCAGCGGAAGTGGGCGGGGCTTCCGGGGGAGCCGGGATTTCGGGGACAGGGGGGTGGCTGGAGCCGTCGGCAACCGGACGTGGCGCACGTCTTCGCGTTCTGGGAGAGCCGTGCCTTCTACGACTCCTTCATGGCGCGTTCCCACGACCGGCTGGCCTCCGCCCAGGTGGGCACCTTCAAGGACGCCCGCGTCAGGCTCTTCGACTACCGCTTCGACGTGAAGACGGGCTTCGAACCGCGCTTCACCGACGCCGACCTGCTGCGCGTGGCGCTCTGCCGGGTCCACGAGGAGCGGGCCGAGCACTACGTCCTCATGCAGGAGAAGGTCTGGAACCCCGCGATGGCCGGCTCGCCCGGCATGGTCCGCGGTCTGTTCGGCGAGGCCCCGGGGCACGAGTACCTGGTGCTGTCCATGTGGCGGTCGGCGGCCGAGCACGGCAAGTACCGCACCGAGCGCGTCGAACGGCTCGCCCTGCGCGCCCAGACGGAGGCCGACATCGCGGCGCTGACCGGTGACGTCGTCGAGATGGAACCCACCTGGACGATCTGAGATCCGGACCCGCGGCCCCGCCGCCGGGGTGTGGAATCTGTGTGACGTACGCCGTACGACGCCCGTTCGAGTGCTTGGTTCCGGCCGACTCGATCTAGGGTGCTGGCATGGCACGACCACGGCGCATCGTTCTTGTCCGGCACGGCGAATCGACCGGAAACGTCGATGACACCGTGTACGAGCGCGAACCCGACCACGCGCTGGCCCTCACCGACCGGGGCCGGGTGCAGGCCGAGGAGACCGGCAAGGAGCTGCGCGACGTCTTCGGCCGCGAGCCGGTCAGCGTGTACGTCTCGCCGTACCGCCGGACGCACGAGACGCTCCGCGCCTTCCACCTGGACCCCGGACTGATACGGATACGGGAGGAGCCCCGGCTGCGCGAGCAGGACTGGGGCAACTGGCAGGACCGCGACGACGTACGCCTGCAGAAGGCCTACCGCGACGCCTACGGCCACTTCTTCTACCGCTTCGCCCAGGGCGAGTCCGGCGCCGACGTGTACGACCGGGTCGGCGGCTTCCTGGAGAGCCTCTTCCGCAGCTTCGAGGACCCCGACCATCCGCCGAACGTGCTGCTGGTGACCCACGGACTGGCCATGCGGCTGTTCTGCATGCGGTGGTTCCACTGGACGGTCGCGGAGTTCGAGTCCCTGTCCAACCCCGGGAACGCCGAGATGCGGATGCTCGTTCTCGGTGAGGACGGCAAGTACACCCTTGACCGGCCCTTCGAACGCTGGCGAGATCCGGAACCGTACGGGATCACCGGATAGAGTGGCAGGGCGATGACCGCTCATTCATCTCCTGACGGGCGCCTGGACCGGGCCCTGTCCAGCCTGCGCGGACTGTCGGTGGGCGACGCGCTGGGCTCCCAGTTCTTCGTACCCGCGAACTATCCGCTCCTGAAGCGCCGCGAGCTGCCGCCCGGCATCTGGCAGTGGACGGACGACACGGAGATGGCCTGCTCCGTGGTCTCCGTCCTCGCCACCCACCAGCGCGTCGACCAGGACGCACTGGCCCTCTCCTTCGCCCGGCACCACGACTTCGACCGCGGCTACGGGCCCGCGGTCAACCAACTGCTGCGGCTGGTCCGCGAGGGCGGCGACTGGCGCGAGCTGGCCGCCGCCCTGTTCAACGGCCAGGGCTCGTGGGGCAACGGTGCCGCGATGCGCATCGCCCCGCTGGGCGCCTGGTACGCGGACGACCCGGAACAGGCGACCCACCAGGCCGAGATCTCCGCCTACCCCACGCATCAGCACCGCGAGGCGGTGGTCGGCGCCATGGCGGTCGCCGCGGCCGCCGCACTGGCCGCGGACCCGGCCGGACCGCCCAAGGCGCACGCGCTCCTCGACGGGGTGATCGCCCTGGTGCCGAAGAGCGCGGTGGGCGCCGGACTCCGGCGCGCCCGGGACATGCTGGACTACGGCGACGCGGCCACGGTCGCGGCGGTCCTCGGCTGCGGCAGGCGTACGACCGCGCACGACACGGTGCCCTTCGCCCTGTGGTCCGCCGCCCGCGCCCTCGGGGACTACGAAACGGCCTTCTGGACGACCGCCCAGGTCGGCGGGGACGTGGACACCACCTGCGCGATCGTGGGCGGGGTGATCGCGGCCGGCGAGGCGGGCGCGCCCCCGGCCGAGTGGGCAGGACGGGTCGAGGAACTGCCCGAGTGGATGGCGGCGCGGTCCTAGACGACGTCTCCCGCACGGAGGGAACTCTCCGTGCGGGATGGGAACTCTCCGTGACCGGTCGCGCGTTGTCGGGACATCCGCTGTGCGCGGTCCGGCCTCCGGACGGGGCCGGGAGGGTCACGAGGGGGTGGGACATGGGTGTGCTCGTACTGCCGACCGCCGGACACCGGCGGCGGGGCGGACGTCGGGAGGCGGTTCCGACGCCGCCCGATGCCCGCCTCCGCGGGAAGCCGCGGTCAGCCGACCCCCGGACCCGCCGAACCGGACAGGGCCTCCAGATCGCTCTTGCGGACCCGGATCACCAGCCATGCCGTGGCCAGGGCGAGTACGGCCATCGCCGCGGCCGGTATGAAGGCCGCCGAGATGCCCTGGGCCAGGACGTCGTGCCCCCACGGCGCCGGCAGCTGCTGCGTCTGGGCGAACTCGGCCTTCTGCTCCGGCGAGCCGTTGGTGAGGAAGTCCGGCACCTGCTTCTCCGCCTCGTCCCTGCTCGCCGTGCCGAAGACCGTGGTCAGGATGGCCAGGCCGATCGATCCGCCCACCTGCTGCATGGCGTTCAGCAGACCGGAGGCCGCGCCCGCCTCGTGCTGGGCGACTCCGGAGACCGCGGTCAGCGTCAACGTCACGAAGTTCAGGCCCATGCCGAAGCCGAAGATCAGCATCGGCCCCAGCACGCCGCCGACATAGGAGCTGTCGGAGCT
The DNA here is from genome assembly GCF_043202655.1 of Streptomyces sp. NPDC048171. Classification (NCBI taxonomy): domain Bacteria; kingdom Bacillati; phylum Actinomycetota; class Actinomycetes; order Kitasatosporales; family Streptomycetaceae; genus Streptomyces; species Streptomyces sp. NPDC048171. The sequence continues at coordinate 604,487 of NZ_JBIDAU010000003.1, read as the reverse complement.
GATGAGGGCCTGCCAACCGAGTCCCACCGCGGCGAGCGCCGAGCCCACGATCATGAACGGCTTGGGTCCGAGGACCGGCAGGAACCGCTGCGAGATCCCCGCGCCGAGCGCGATCACCACCGTGACCGGCAGGAAGGCCAGCCCCGCCTCGATGGGGGTGTAGCCCAGCACGTTCTGGACGAACAGCACGATGTAGAAGAACATGCCGAACATCGCCGCGGCCAGGCTCAGCATGATCACGTACGTGCCCGAGCGGTTGCGGTCGGCGAACATCCGCAGCGGGGTGATCGGTTCCTTGGCCCGCGACTCGATGAACGCGAAGGACAGCAGCAGCACCACGGCCGCCACGAAGGAACCGATGGTCAGGCTGTCCCGCCAGCCGTCGTCCGCGGCACGGATGAAGCCGTAGACGAGGGAGGCCATACCCGCCGTCGAGGTCACCGCCCCGGCGATGTCGAAGCGGCCGGAGTGCCGCTCGGACTCACTGATGTACATCGGGGTGAGCACCGCGATCAGCACGCCGATAGGCACGTTGACGAAGAGCACCCAGCGCCAGTCCAGCCACTCGGTGAGCATGCCGCCGGCCAGCAGACCGATGGCGCCACCGCCCGCGGACACGGCCGCGAAGACGCCGAAGGCCCGGTTGCGTTCCGGGCCCTCGGGGAAGGTGGTGGTTATGAGGGCGAGCGACGTGGGCGAGGCGATCGCGCCTCCCACACCTTGCAGGACGCGCGCCGCCAGCAGCTGCCAGGGTTCCTGGGCGAAGCCGCCGAGCAGCGAGGCGAAGGTGAACAGCAGGATGCCGGTCATGAAGACCCGGCGCCTGCCGAGGATGTCACCGGCTCGGCCACCGAGCAGGAGCAGGCCGCCGAAGGTGAGCGTGTAGGCGCTGACGACCCAGGTGAGGTCGGTGGTGCTGAACTTGAGCGCGTCTTGAATGTGCGGGAGTGCGATGTTCACAATCGTCGCGTCGAGTACCACCATGAGCTGGCAGGCCGCGATGACGGTGAGTGCGATGCCGGGATGCCCCTCCCGGCGGGCCGCTCCCGGCTTCTGGTCTCGGATCAGAGATGAGGTTGTCACTGTGTGTCCCCCACGAATCACTTAGTGAACGACCGCGTTCACTGTTGCGCCAACGTTAGTGACTCCCCGACAGTGAACGCAACCGTTCACTTGTGGCGTCGTCGTGTGTCCCGTCCCCCTTGTGGCCGCGCGGCGCTCCCCCTGCCCCCGAAAACCCGCTGCACCCGCTTACTGGAGACCCGCGACATGGTTGCTTCGAACTGGGCGGCCGCCTCCGCCCAGACGTCCTCGCGGCGGCGTGGAGCCGTCCTCGAACGCGCGATCCTCGATGCCGCGCTGGAGCAACTCGGCACCGTCGGCTGGAACGGCCTCACGATGGAGGGCGTCGCCGCCGGAGCCCAGACCGGCAAGGCGGCGGTCTACCGGCGCTGGCCGTCCAAGGAGGACCTCGTCGCCGACGCGCTGCGGTCCGGGCTGCCGCGCTTCGACACGGTGCCCGACCTCGGGAGCGTGCGCGAGGACCTGCTGGCGCTGTGCCGCAGGGCGCGGGACGCGATGTTCTCCCGGCCGGGGTTCGCCCTTCGCTCGGTCATTCACGAATGCGACAGCGTGCAGGCCGAGCGCTTCCACACGGTGATCTTCAAGGGCGTGGTCGAGCCGACGCTCGAGATGCTCCGCGAGGTCGTCAACCGCGGAATAGAGCGGGGAGAGGTCAGGCGTGACGCGGCCAACGGATACGTCTTCGACGCCATCCCGGCGATGATGATGTACCGCTCCAAGATTTGTGCAAGTGAATGGCCGGACCTGGAGCTGGAGGAAATGATCGACCAGTTGATGGTGCCGCTGCTGCGGCCCGACGGCGCCTGATCCTCGCCCCGGAGGGCCCCGGGCCCGTTTGGGGAACCGGGGTGTCGCCGGGGGTTCCCGGCGGCGTACGCTAGGTGCGCCATGCCGTACGAACCACCCACACACACCGTCGAGCGCTCCCTTCGCGCCACGACCGGAGCGAAGATCATTGCCGGTGTCGACGAGGTGGGGCGCGGTGCGTGGGCCGGTCCCGTGACCGTCTGCGCCGCGATCACCGGACTGCGCCGGCCCCCGGCCGGCCTCACCGACTCCAAGCTGCTCACCATCAAGCGACGCACCGAACTCGCCGTCGAGTTGCGGACCTGGGTCACCTCCTACGCCCTGGGGCACGCCTCTCCCGAGGAGATCGACGCGATGGGGATGACCGCCGCGCTGCGACTCGCGGCGGTACGCGCGCTGGAGACCCTGCCGGTCCGCCCCGACGCCGTCATCCTCGACGGCAAGCACGACTATCTCGGGGCGCCTTGGCGGGTCCGTACGGTGATCAAGGGTGACCAGTCCTGTGTGGCCGTCGCCGCGGCCTCGGTCCTGGCCAAGGTCCAGCGCGACAAAATGATGGCCGAACTGGGCATCGACCATGCAGACTTCGCTTTCGCGGACAACGCCGGGTATCCGTCACCCGTGCACCGGGCCGCACTGGAGGAGCGGGGGCCCACCCCGTACCACCGGTTGTCGTGGGCGTATCTTGATGCGCTGCCCCAGTGGCGGCACCTCAAGAAGGTCCGCAGCTGGGTGGAGGGAAGCGTTCCGGAAATCGAGGGTCAGCTCGGATTCGATTTCTGACGGTTCCGCTCACAGAGATGTGCCACCCGCCGACGCGAGTCGCACCAACGTTTGATAAATATCAGCTCATGCCTCTCATTCCCGAGGAGCCTCAGATTCACGAGAAGGCCCAGGGTCCCCGCGCCACTCCGGCCAGCGGCCGCACCGCGCCGACCCCTCGCCCCGTACCCGGCCCCCGTCCCGCGGCCCCGCCGCGCCCCGGTCGTCCCGGCCCGGTGCGGCCGACCGCACCGGCGCAACGCGTGCCACGCGACACGACCACCACCAAGCCCGGACCCCCGGGTCCGGCGGCCCCGGCCGCTCCGGCCGCTCAAGCCGCTCCGGCGGCGAACACGGCCACCGTCGCGGCCCCGCAGATCCAGCTGATCCCGGCCACCCCCGACGGCGCGCTCGACGCCGCCGAAGAGGCCGTGGACCTGCTGCTGGAGTCGGGTCGTACCCCCGGTGACGTGCTGGTGCTCACCACCGGCGAACCGCACCCGTGGGCCGCCCACGAACTGTCCTTCGGCGACGCCGCCTACTGGGCGCAGCACGACGCGGGCGACGACGTCTTCTACGCGGACGCCGCTCTCGCGGAGCGTGCTGCCTCGCGGGCCGTGGTCGTGGTCGCGGTCAACGGCGGCCCCGAAGCGGCTGCCGCCCGCGCCCTCGGCGTGGCCCACACCCGGGCCGGTGCCCTGCTGATCGTCTGCGGGGACCCGCAGCGGATCAACTCGGTGCTGGGCGCGGGCGTCTGAGCCGTTTCCGCCGCGTGCGGCGGATGTCGGTCAGGGGCACTGGCACGGTGGTCGCTGTGGCGTGCGCCTGTTCTTCCGTCCTCGACCGACCAGAGTTGAATCGGTGCGGACCGTCGTGGTGTGCCTGCGTGCACCACGGCGGTGACGCCGGGGTGCGTCGTGGTGTGTACGTGGCGCTCAGCGAGCCGCCGCGCGGCGCAGCACCTCCGAGGCGACACCGCCGGTGCGAGGTGGCGGGGGAGGCGTCTCCGACGTGGCGAAGGGCTCCGGCGCAGACGCCGCGTTGGGCCGGCGCCCACCGCGGCCCTCGCCGAGTACCTGCCAGCCGTCCCGGGTCAGCGTGATGTACGCGCCGCAGCGCAGCCCGTGCAACGTGCAGGCGTCCCGCAGCCCCCACATCCACGCGCCGTCCTCCTCCGTCCAACGCGCGTCGCCGTCACGGCAGTAGAGCAGCACGGCGGTGCGCACCGGTGTGCGGCGCCGCAGATCGTGCGGGATGACCCGGCGCAACTGCGAGAGCAGCGCGTTGCGGAACATCCAGCCGTCCGCTGGTGACCGGCGACTGGTGAACGAGGCGCTGGCGCGCAGCCTTTCGTCCGGATCGAGTACGGCCACGATCGCGGTCGCCGGCCTGGGGCGGTGCCGCGAATGGAGGCCGCTGACGACCTCCCGCGGATTGCGCAGCAGCGGGATTCCGGCGGCTGCCCACTCCGCCGGTTCGAGCAGCCGAGTGGCGGAAGCGGCGGACGAGGAAAACGAGGCGGCCGAGGACGGAGCGAATCCGAAGGTCACGTTCCTCCCTTCGGCTACGCGCCCACACTGCGGGCAGGGGTCGGATTCGGGGAGCGCGCACCGCAGTGAAGCCCTGCCGGATCACGGCCGGGCCGTGCGGGGAGCGGACTTCAATTCTTCCTGTCGAACTTGAATGCGGCAACGAGCAATTGGGACCGGCGACCGTTATCTGCTGATGCGCGTCCTATATCCCTACCCGGAGTGCCGCCGGGTGACGCCTGGGACGCGGCAGGCGCGCGGCGCGTGCGATCACCCCTGCACCGCCAGGACGAGCGGCAGCACCCCTTGAGCGCCGGCGCGGCGAAGCAACCGGGCGGCCACCGCGAGGGTCCAGCCGGTCTCGGTGCAGTCGTCCACGAGGAGAACCGGGCCGTCCAGCCCGCCGAGGGTCGTGGCCAGGGCGGGCGGTACCGTCAGCGCACCGTCCAGCGCCTTGAGTCGCTGCGCGCTGTTGCTGCGGGAGCCGCCGGGTGCCTCACCCGTGTACTCGACCGAACCGAGCAGCGGCAGCCTGCCGATCTCGGCGATGCGGGTGCCGAGGGAGTGGATCAGCTCAGGCCGCGTGTATGAGGCGACGGTCACCACGCCGCCGGGCCGTGGCTGGGCGTCGGCCGCGCCCGAGGCCCAGCCGCCGGGCCCCTTCGCCCAGTCGGCCAGCACCGTCACGACGGCCTGGGCGACATCGTCCGGCACCGGACCGTCCGGCGCCTGGGCCGCGAGCATCGGCCGCAGCCGGTTGCCCCAGCCGATGTCGGAGAGGCGGCCCAGCGCCCTGCCCGGCGCCGCCTGCTCCGCCGCCGGGATCCGGCCCTTCAGGTCGACGCCGATCGCCGGAAGCCCCGTCGGCCACATACGGCGCGGCTCCACCTCGACACCGGCCCGCCCCAGATCGACCCGCGCGGCGTCGAGGGAGTCGGAGGAGGTGTCGGCGGTGAAACGCGGGCCCGCGCAGTTGTCGCACTGGCCGCAGGGCTTCGCGCCCTCGTCGTCCAACTGCCGTTGCAGGAACTCCATCCGGCACTCGGTCGTCGCGGCGTAGTCGCGCATGGACTGCTGCTCGGCCCTGCGCTGGCGCGCGACCCAGTCGTAACGCTCCGCGTCGTACGTCCAGGGCTGTCCGGTCGCCATCCAGCCCCCCTTGACCCGCTTGACCGCCCCGTCCACGTCGAGGACCTTCAGCATGGTCTCCAGGCGGGAACGGCGCAGCTCCACCAGCGGCTCCAACGCGGGCAGCGACAGCGGGCGATCCGCGCGTGCGAGGACGTCGAGCGTGCGGCGCACCAGGTCCTCCGACGGGAAGGCCAGCGAGGCGAAGTACTGCCAGATCGCCTCGTCCTCCCTCCCGGGCAGCAGCAGCACCTCGGCGTGCTCCACACCGCGCCCCGCGCGGCCGACCTGCTGGTAGTACGCGATGGGGGAGGACGGCGAACCCAGGTGCACCACGAAACCCAGGTCGGGCTTGTCGAAGCCCATGCCGAGCGCCGAGGTGGCCACCAGCGCCTTGACCCGGTTGGCGAGCAGGTCGTCCTCGGCCTGTTGCCGGTCCGCGTTCTCGGTCTTGCCGGTGTAGGAGGCGACGGTGTGGCCGCGCTGCCGCAGGAAGGCGGTGACCTCCTCGGCGGCGGCCACGGTGAGCGTGTAGATGATGCCGGAACCCGGGAGCCGGTCGAGGTGGTCGGCGAGCCAGGCCATCCGGTGCGCGGCGTCGGACAGCCGCAGCACCCCCAGGCTGAGGCTTTCCCGGTCCAGCGGACCGCGCAGCACCAGGGCGTCGGACGTGCCACCCGTGCCGAGCTGCTCCGCCACGTCGGCGGTCACCCGCGCGTTGGCCGTGGCCGTGGTCGCCAGGACGGGGACACCGGGAGGGAGGTCGGTGAGCATGGTGCGCAGCCGCCGGTAGTCGGGGCGGAAGTCGTGGCCCCAGTCGGAGATGCAGTGGGCCTCGTCCACCACGAGCAGTCCGGTCGCGGCGGAGAGCTTGGGCAGCACCTGGTCGCGGAAGTCAGGGTTGTTGAGCCGCTCGGGACTCACCAGCAGCACGTCGACCTCGCCCGCCGCGATCTCGTCCTGGACCGTGTCCCACTCCTCGGTGTTGGAGGAGTTGATGGTCCGGGCGCGGATGCCCGCCCGGGCAGCGGCCTCGACCTGGTTGCGCATCAGCGCGAGCAGCGGGGAGACGATCACCGTGGGCCCGGCGCCCCGGTCACGGAGCAGAGCGGTCGCCACGAAGTACACCGCGGACTTGCCCCACCCCGTGCGCTGCACGACCAGGGCCCGGCGCCGCTCGGCGACCAGCGCCTCGATCGCCCGCCACTGGTCCTCCCGCAGCCGGGCGCCGCCGGAGGGGTCCCCGACGAGACGGGCGAGGACCGCATCGGCCGCTGTCCGTAGATCCGCGTTGTTCGTGTGCTCCATGCGTTCCATACAACAGGACGGGACCGACAAGCGGGCGACCTGTGGACGGGAGGACGGCGCCGAGGCCGGCTCGGCGTCCGAGGATGGCGTGTCCCTGATTGAAGTTATCCACAGGGCAAAGCGGAACGTCTCGATCCGCGAGATCGTCGGGCCATGACGAACCACAGCGAAACGACGGGACCCTCCGACAGCGGCGGCATCCCGCGCCCCGAGCAGCCGAGCCGAAAGGCCCTGACCTCGTACGAGGGTCCCGGTGACGAGCACCAGGTCACCCTGCGCACCCCCGCCGAACTGGCCGACGCCCTGCCCTATCTCCTCGGCTACCGCCCGGAGGACAGCATCGTCCTGGCCGCCCTGCGTGACAGGGAGGGACGTGGGCGCTTCGGCGGACGGGCGCGGCTCGGCATCCCCGCGAGTCCGGACGACTGGGCCTGCGCGGCCGGACAGTTGGTCCACGGCCTGGTCACCGGCGGCGAGCGCCGAGGTGTCCGTCCCGAGCAGATGGTCGCCTACCTCTGCCAGGAGCCGGCGCGGGGCGAGACCGGCCGGGACGTGATGGAGCGACTGCGACCACTCGCCCAGCGCCTGCGCGTCGAGTGCGGCACGCTCGACGTGCCTGTGGTCGAGGCGCTGTGCATCTCGGCCGGACGCTTCTGGTCGTACTGCTGCGACGACGAGGCATGCTGCCCGGCCGAGGGCCTGCCCATGGGGCTGCCGGGGACCTCGGTGCTGGCCGCGGCGGCCACCTACGCCGGCATTCAGGTGCGCGGCTCGCTGAGCGATCTGCGCGCCAGGCTGCAGCCGGGGGAGAGCGCGGTGGCGGACGAGCAGACCGCCGCCCTGGACACCGCCGCCAAGACTCTGGTCGCGCGGATCCTCGACCCCGAGGGCCGCTCGGAGGTGGCCCGGGAGACGCTGGAAACGGCGGAGCGGGTCATGCGACGGCTGGCCGGCGCCCCGCCGGTGTCCGGCATGCCGGCCGAGGATCTGCGCGACGACCACCTGCTCGGGCACCACGAGGCGGCGGCCCTGATCCTCGGCCTCCAGGACCGCACCACCCGCGACCGCGCGGCCGGGTGGATGGAGGGCGACGAGGCGGGACCCGCGCTGCGCCTCTGGCGGGCCCTCGCCCGTCGCTGCGTCGGACCGTACGGAGAACACGCGGCCGCGCCGCTCACCCTCGCGGGCTGGGTCGCCTGGTCCACGGGTGACGAACTGGAGGCACGCGAGGCGCTGGCCATGGCACTCGGCGCGGATTCCGACTACCTCTTCGCCAGGCTCCTGCATCAGGCGTGCAACGAGGGCCTGGATCCCGAGTCGATCCGCCGCTGTCTGCGCGCGGAGCGGGAGGACCGTGGCGGCGCGGAAGCCAGCGGCCCCGACGACGGCGAGCGGACCGGCGCGACCGGGTCCCGCCGGTCGGCTGAGCCCTCCCCTGCTCCGCGGCCGCAGTCCGGCCGTCGGCGCCGCACGCGTTCACTCGGCTCGGCGGAGAGCACCCGCCGCCGTGCGAAGCCGCAGAACCGCGAGCCGAGGCCGGACGACGGGCGCCCCCGCACCCCGTCCAGGGCTGAACGCTCCGGAGCCGGGCGGACTGGACGGACGTGTTCGCGTACTCCGGGGAAACCCGCCGAGGGAGGCGGCGAGTGATGGCGGAGTGGAGGTCGCGAGTCGATCCTGACCTGGCATGACGTGGCCCCGCCCGGTGATCGGGAGGAGACGGTGGGGTGCCTGTCGGACCGATGTGGATCAGCGTGCGAAGCGGTCGGGGAAGGGAGTGTTTATCGTCAGGCAGACGACTATGATCGCCGCATGCCCTACGACCCGTCAGCCTTTCCGCCCTTCGCCGTCACTGTGGACCTGGTCGTGCTGACCGTGCGTCGTCACTCCCTGTGTGCGCTGGCGGTGCGCAGGGGGGAGCCGCCGTTCCAGGGCCGCTGGGCCCTGCCCGGAGGCTTCGTACGGGAGGACGAGGATCTGGCGCAGGCGGCGGCGCGCGAGCTCGCCGAGGAGACGGGGCTGTGCGTCCACGACCCGGCCGCGCCCACCCAGGACAACGGTGCCCACCTGGAGCAGCTCGCCACGTACGGCGACCCCGAGCGCGACCCCCGGATGCGCGTGGTCAGTGTCGCCCACCTCGCGCTCGCCCCCGACCTCCCCGCACCGCGCGCGGGCGGCGACGCCAGCAACGCGCGCTGGGCGCCGGTCGAGGAACTGCTGGAGCAGAGCGGCTACGGCCGGGCGGGCGAGCCTCTGGCGCCGCTCGCCTTCGACCACGCCCAGATCCTGGCGGACGGGGTGGAGCGGGCCCGCTCCAAAATCGAGTACTCCTCGCTGGCGACCGCGTTCTGCCCGCCCGAGTTCACCGTCGGCGAGCTGCGCCGTGTCTACGAGGCGGTGTGGAGCGTGGCCCTCGACCCGCGCAACTTCCACCGCAAGGTGACGGGCACGCCCGGATTCCTCGTCCCCACCGGGGGCACGACCACCCGTCAGGGCGGCCGTCCCGCCCAACTCTTCCGGGCGGGCGGCGCGACGCTCCTCAACCCCCCGATGCTGCGTCCCGAGGTGTGAGGGTTCCTCGCCCTCGATAGGCCCTGCGGTGCCCGAAAAAACGGATATGGCACGCTATCTTGCTGCGGGTGATCCAGGCCTTCGGACTGACCAGCAACCCCCGCAAGGAGCTTTCGCCCGCCGTCGACGACGTCTCCTTCGAAGTGCGCGCGGGCCGCGTCACCGCACTGCTCGGAGCGTCGGGCGCCGGCAAGACGACAGCGCTCAGACTGATGCTCGAACTGCAACACGGTCGCGGGCTCACCTACTTCAGAGGCCGTCCCCTGCACCGCATCGCCCACCCCTCGCGCGAGGTCGGCGTACTGCTCGGAGACGTTCCGGGACATCCGGCCCGCACCGTGCGTGGGCACCTGCGCATGCTGTGCGCGGCGGCGGGCGTCCCGGTCCAGCGGGCAGATGAAGTCATGGAGTCGGTCGGGCTCGTGAGCCTGCGCGACGAACGCCTCGGCACCCTGTCCCGGGGCATGGACCGCCGCCTCGGACTGGCCTGTGCGCTGGTCCCCGACCCGCACACCCTGGTGTTCGACGACCCGGCGGGCGCACTCTCCGCGCGCGAGGCCCGCTGGCTGCACGGCGCCCTGCGCGCGCACGCCCTCCAGGGCGGCACCGTCCTGTTCAGCACCGCGGACCCCAAGGAGGCCGCGCGCGCCGCCGACCACGTCGTCACGCTGGAACAGGGTCGGGTGGTCGCCGACCAGGAGGCGGCGGACTTCTCCCGCACCCGGCTGCGCCCACGCGTCGCCGTCCGCAGCCCGCACGCCGCGCGCCTCGGCGCCCTGCTGGCCCAAGAGGCCCGCTCGGCACGGCGTTCCGTCGAGGTCGTGCGCGAGGGCGGCAACCGGCTCGCGGTGTACGGCAGCACATGCGCGGACATCGGTGAGACCGCCTTCCGGCACGGGATCCTCGTGCATCAACTCGCCGACGAGGTGGGCGACATGGGGCCCGGTGCCGGCGACGGCAGCGCCGCCTGTGCCGATGCCGGGGCCGGCGCGGTCGTTCCCCCGGCGCGTCATCGGGCGGCCGACGGCGAGCGGGCACCGGCCCCCCGCAGGCCGACCGTCACCCGGCCTTCACCCACGGGCCCACCACGCCCGACCGCCGCCACCGATCCACCGGCGCCCGAGCCGTCGGCGGTCGATTCCGCGGCGGTCGAATCCTCGGCGGTGGATCCTGCGGCGACCGGACCCTCGGCGGCCCAGCTGCCGGGGAACGGTCCCGCGGCAACCGATCGACCGGCGACCGAACCACAAGCGCATGAGTCATCGGCGGTCGACCCGCCAGTGACCGCGCTGCCGCCGACGGGCCCCTCGTCGCCCGCCTCCGCCCCTCCCCGCACCGACGCCCCACAGCCGCCCCCGGACGACCACTCCACAGTCACCACCGGCGACCAGGCGTCCTCCACCAGCGACGTCCGGACGCCCCCCGCCGACGACCGGACGCCCCCCGCCGACGTCCGCACGCCCGCCGCCGACGACCGGACGCCCCCTGACGACGTCCGGACGCCCCCCGCCGACGACCGGCGTCCCGAAGTCGCCGAGGCCACCGCCGTCGAAGCCCCCGCGGCTCCCACGACCCCCGCGATTAGCGACCCCACCGACCGCCCCCGGACCACCCAGCGCACGTACGCCGCCCTCACCCCCGGCGCGGCGTCCGTGCTTCCGCCGCCCATCTCCGTGCGCTCGGCCCCCAGTCCGCTCCGTCCGCTCCGGTACGAGATCCGGCGTGCGGCCGGCATCAGCACCGGCTTCGTCATCGGCGCCGTCGTGCTCGTCGTGTCCGCCGTCATGGCCGTCGTCCTCGCACGGGTCGGCCACACCCCCCAGGCGCGGCTCCTGGCGGCGTGGCCGCGGGAACTGCCCCTGCCGCCCGCGGCACTGGGCGCGGGGCTGCTCGGGGCGCTCGCCTTCGGTGACGAGTTCCGCCACCCCGCCCTGGCGGCGGACCGCGGCACGGTGCCGCGCAGGCTGGGGCTGCTGACCGCGAAACTGCTCGTGTCCGCCGCCGCCGCACTCGTGCTGGCCGCCCTGACGGCCGGCTGCAACGCCGAAGTGCTCCATCTCTTCTACGGGCGGGAACTCGCGCGAATTCCCGCAGACTGGTCCGTGCTGGGCGCCGGTTGGGCCGGGCTCGTCGTCGGGTGTGCCTGGGCCGGTGTGCTCGCCGCGGGCCTCTTCCGTTCCACCACCGCCGGACTCGCCGCGGTGGTCGCCGTTCCGGTCGTCGTCGTGCCGCTCGTACAGAAGGTCTGGGAGGGTCCGGACGTACGGACCGCGGCCGGACTTCCGTTGCGCGTGCGCGAGGTCCTCCTGACGCAGTGGCCGTTCGGGGGCGAGCGCTATGTGGCAGAGGTGCTGCGCGTCGTCGTCCAACCGGTGGGCGGCGCAATGACGTTGTCGCTGACCGCTCTGCTCTGCGCCTTCCTGCTCACGTCCCTGCGTAGCAGGGCCCGGTGACGGTCGTCGCGCTCTTCCGGTCCGACCCTGCGCGCAAGTCCCCGGGGAAAGCCCATTTCTTTCCGATAAGGCGTCAATTGCGACGGGGTGAGCGATCACCCTTTCGTGTGCTTTTCACCAAAGACCTCAAGGGAGTTGGGAACGGCGCCGACAAAGGATGCGTGAGTACCCTTGCGCACACCATGATGACCGCCGCCCGTTCCGCCGACTCCGGCCTCGCGAACCCGGGCGAACTCGACCGCTACCCCTACGCGGAGACGCCCGCCGTCGACCGCGTCGGGACGCCCTCCTGGGAGGGGGTGGAACCCGAGCTGGGGCGCGTGGGCCGGCGCACCGCGGGCAACCGTGGCCGCGGACTGCACGGGCAACTCGTCCAGCAGCTTGGCCAGATGATCGTTTCGGGTGACCTCGGTGCCGACCGCCCGCTGGTGCCCGAGGAGATCGGCCAGCGTTTCGAGGTGTCCCGCACCGTGGTCCGGGAGTCCCTCCGGGTGCTGGAGGCCAAGGGCCTGGTCAGCGCGCGACCGAACGTGGGAACGCGCGTGCGCCCCGTGAGCGACTGGAACCTCCTCGACCCCGACATCATCGAATGGCGTGCCTTCGGGCCGCAGCGCGACGACCAGCGCCGCGAGCTGAGCGAGCTGCGCTGGACGATCGAGCCGCTCGCCGCGCGCCTGGCCGCCGGGCACGGGCGCGAGGACGTGCAGCAGCGTTTGTCGGACATGGTCGGGATCATGGGCCACGCCATGGGGCAGGGCGACGCGCTGACCTTCTCGCGTGCCGACGCCGAGTTCCACACACTGCTCATTCAGGTCGCCGGAAACCGGATGCTGGACCACCTCTCGGGCATCGTCTCCGCCGCCCTCCACGTCTCCGGCGGCCCGGTCACGGGCTGTGACCGGCCGAACGATGTGTCGCTGGCCCAGCACGGCAGGATCGTCGACGCCCTCGCCGCGGGCGACGGCGCGGCGGCCGAGGCCGCCATGCGCCAGCTTCTGACCGTCCACCCCGAGGTGGAACGCGTGGTGCCCGCCCCCCGCGAGCACTGACCGCGTCCCGCCGGAACGGCGCGGTCCGGGCACGCCAAACCCCTCCTGTGGCAGTGACCGGACCAGCGCCGCCACCGTCGGACCCCGTGGAGTCCTCCGTGACGCCACGGGGTCCGACCGTGTGATGAGAGGCTGAGCCCTCCCGCTCGGTCGAATCGTGTGAGTTGATGGCCTTGTTTATCCGCGTATGACCGGATTTGATTGCTTACGGGGTGTGACTCGGGCCACGCGGATTGGGCGTAACGCTCCTGGGAACAACACGATGACCTAAGAGGTGACAGCCGCGGAGGGAATACGGGCGCCGTTCAAGGCGCTGTGCATCTCCCCCGGCGCCGCCCGCACCGTCGGCCCATCCCCAAGCCGGTGGTCGGCTCCAGTCCGCCGTGGACGGGGCCGGAAGCCGTTTTCCAACGTTCCGAGAGGTTGTTCGTGTCGGCCAGCACATCCCGTACGCTCCCGCCGGAGATCGCCGAGTCCGTCTCTGTCATGGCGCTCATTGAGCGGGGAAAGGCTGAGGGGCAGATCGCCGGCGACGACGTGCGTCGGGCCTTCGAAGCTGACCAGATTCCGGCCACTCAGTGGAAGAACGTACTGCGCAGCCTCAACCAGATCCTCGAGGAAGAGGGTGTGACGCTGATGGTCAGTGCCGCAGAGCCCAAGCGCACCCGAAAGAGCGTCGCAGCGAAGAGCCCCGCCAAGCGCACTGCCACGAAGGCGGTCGCGGCGAAGGCGGTGCCCGGCAGGAAGGCCGCCGCTCCCGCCACCCCGACGGCGCCCGCCCCCGAGCCCGCCGCCGAGGAAGAGGTGGAGGCGCCCGCGAAGAAGGCGGCGGCCAAGAAGACCACCGCCAAGAAGGCGGCGGTCAAGAAGACGACCGCCAAGAAGACCGCGGCCAAGAAGACGACCGCCAAGAAGGAAGACGGCGATCTTCCCGAGGACGAGGCGATCGAGGAGCCGAAGGCCGCGACGGAGGAGCCCGAGGGCACCGAGAACGCGGGCTTCGTGCTGTCCGACGACGACGAGGACGACGCCCCGGCCCAGCAGGTCGCCGCCGCCGGTGCCACCGCCGACCCGGTCAAGGACTACCTGAAGCAGATCGGCAAGGTCCCCCTGCTCAACGCCGAGCAGGAGGTCGAGCTCGCCAAGCGCATCGAGGCCGGCCTCTTCGCCGAGGACAAGCTCGCGAACTCCGACAAGCTCGCCCCCAAGCTCAAGCGCGAGCTGGAGATCATCGCGGAGGACGGGCGCCGCGCCAAGAACCACCTCCTGGAGGCCAACCTCCGCCTGGTGGTCTCCCTGGCCAAGCGCTACACCGGCCGCGGCATGCTCTTCCTGGACCTCATCCAGGAGGGCAACCTCGGTCTGATCCGCGCGGTGGAGAAGTTCGACTACACCAAGGGCTACAAGTTCTCCACGTACGCCACCTGGTGGATCCGCCAGGCGATCACCCGCGCGATGGCCGACCAGGCCCGCACCATCCGTATCCCGGTGCACATGGTCGAGGTCATCAACAAGCTGGCCCGTGTGCAGCGCCAGATGCTCCAGGACCTGGGCCGCGAGCCCACCCCGGAGGAGCTGGCCAAGGAACTCGACATGACCCCTGAGAAGGTCATCGAGGTCCAGAAGTACGGTCGCGAGCCCATCTCGCTGCACACCCCGCTGGGCGAGGACGGCGACAGCGAGTTCGGTGACCTCATCGAGGACTCCGAGGCGGTCGTCCCGGCCGACGCGGTCAGCTTCACCCTCCTGCAGGAGCAGCTGCACTCCGTTCTCGACACCCTGTCCGAGCGCGAGGCGGGCGTCGTCTCCATGCGCTTCGGTCTCACCGACGGTCAGCCGAAGACCCTCGACGAGATCGGCAAGGTGTACGGCGTCACGCGCGAGCGCATCCGCCAGATCGAGTCCAAGACCATGTCGAAGCTGCGTCACCCGTCGCGCTCCCAGGTGCTGCGCGACTACCTCGACTAGGACTCGCCGTACGAGCGACAAGGCCCGGTTCCGGCACAGCGGAACCGGGCCTTCGTGTTGATCAGCGGGTGCGCGTCCGGGCGTACTGGATCACTCTGGGTGTCCCACGACCACCTAGGAGTGAGGAGCCTGCATGCGTCGCCTCTTTGCCCGGGCACTGGCCCGGCCGCTGGTCCTGGCGGCCGCGGCGACCGCGATACCGCTGGGATCAGCCGCCCCCGCGTCCGCCGACAGCGTCGTCGTCGGGGGCTTTCCGGTCGAAGTCTCCGACAGTCCATGGACCGTCGCCCTGTCCAGCCGTGACCGGTTCGGAGGCGCGCGGGCGGGACAGTTCTGCGGGGGAGTGGCCGTCGGCCGGACCACCGTACTGACGGCCGCCCACTGCCTGGGGGAGGAAGTGCTCGGCTCGCCGCCGGAGCAGGTGGACGACCTGAAGGTCATCGCCGGCCGGACGGACCTGATGTCCGACCAGGGCCAGGAGATCCGCGTCCAAGCCGTCTGGGTCAATCCGGGCCACGACGATGCCAGCAACGCCGGCGACTTCGCGGTACTCACCCTCTCCGAAGCCCTGCCCGCAGGCTCGGTCATACACATGGCGGCCGACGGCGACCCGGCCTACACGCCCGACACGGGAGCACTCGTGTACGGCTGGGGGGACGCCTCGGGGGCCGGGGACTACGCGAACGGCTTGCGGGCGGCACGCGTGCGCGTCCTCCCCGACGCGAGCTGTCAGCGGGCGTACCCGGGGAGTGACGACGGGCGCTATCTCGCGGGCAGCATGCTCTGTGCGGGCGAGGACGTCGGCGGGCGGGACGCCTGCCAGGGGGACAGCGGGGGGCCGCTGGTCGGCCAGGGCAGACTCATCGGCCTGGTCTCCTGGGGGAGCGGCTGTGGGCGCCCGGGCAGTCCCGGGGTGTACACGCGCGTCTCCTCGATGCTGCGGACGCTCGGCTGGGACAGACCCGCAGTGAGCGCCGCCGAGCCGCGGCGCGGGGCGCCTGACGGCCGCTGAGGGCCCTTGGGGCACGAGCACGGGCGGCCGCCTCCGGGTTCCGGAGGCGGCCGCCCGTTCATCGGCCTAGCGCCGATTCGGCTCGTCGTCGGGCGCGTAGTGTCAGCGCTCTTCCTCAGGGGAAGAAGCCGGAACGGCCGTGAGCCGCTCCGTCTCGTCCTGTATCTCAGCGGCGATCTTCTTGAGTTCCGGCTCGAACTTGCGCCCGTGGTGGGCGCAGAAGAGCAGTTCTCCGCCGCTCAGCAGGACGACGCGCAGGTATGCCTGGGCGCCGCAGCGGTCGCAGCGATCGGCGGCCGTCAGCGGGCTTGCGGAAGTCAGAACAGTAGTCACGTCGCCTCTTCTCTAGCTCGACGAGCTGTCGTACCAGGGTCAACATCCAACCAGCCCCAAAACGTTCCCGCTCGTGGCTTTTCCTCGAAAAAACTTTCCGAGGGGCCGGCTGTTGCCGATTGGCGGCGAATGTGCCGTATTGCGTGTCTCTGTGTCGTACGGGTTCGCGCTGTCGGTCAGTGTCGGTCCGGCCGGCTGGGTTGCCGGTTTGTTCATGAGGACGTGCCCGGAGCCTAAATGGTTCATGCCTCGAAGGGAACGTGATGTGTACTTCACCCCATCGAGGGATCGAACAGGCATGCGACTCTGGACTAGGGTGAGACAGCGACGAGGGTGGCGTTGCAACGGCTCTACCAGGGCTCGGTACCCTCTGACCGGTGAACCGAGCCGCGCCCTTACCCAGCGGGGCCCCATCTGAAATTCAGCGAGGAGCGAACCGCGTGACCGCCGAGACATCCGTGCCGTCCACTGCGCTGCTGGCAGGAGCAGACCGGGACGGATCCAACTACACCGCGCGGCACCTGCTCGTCCTCGAGGGGCTCGAGGCCGTACGCAAGCGTCCGGGCATGTACATCGGATCCACCGACAGCCGCGGCCTGATGCACTGCCTGTGGGAGATCATCGACAACTCCGTCGACGAGGCCCTGGGCGACTACTGCGACCACATCGAAGTGATCCTCCACGACGACGGTTCGGTGGAGGTCAGGGACAACGGCCGGGGCATCCCCGTCGACGTCGAGCCCAAGACCGGCCTCTCCGGCGTCGAGGTCGTCATGACCAAGCTGCACGCCGGCGGCAAGTTCGGCGGCGGCTCGTACGCCGCCTCCGGCGGTCTGCACGGCGTCGGTGCCTCCGTGGTGAACGCCTTGTCCGCCCGCCTGGACATCGAGGTGGACCGCGACGGGCACACCCACGCCATCAGCTTCCGGCGCGGTGTCCCCGGAGCCTTCGCGGGGGCGGGCGCGGACGCCAAGTTCGAGGCGAAGAACGGGCTGCGCAAGGCCAAGAAGATCCCCAAGACCCGCAGCGGCACACGCGTGCGCTACTGGGCCGACCGTCAGATCTTCCTCAAGGACGCCAAGCTCTCCCTGGACACGCTGCACCAGCGGGCCCGCCAGACAGCCTTCCTGGTGCCGGGACTGACCATCGTCGTCCGGGACGAGCTCGGCCTCGGTGACGGCGGCAGCAAGGGCGAGGAGTCGTTCCGCTTCGACGGCGGCATCAGCGAGTTCTGCGAGTTCCTGGCCAGTGACCGGCCCGTCTGCGACGTCCTCCGCTTCAGCGGTCAGGGCAGCTTCAAGGAGACGGTCCCGGTGCTCGACGAGCACGGCCAGATGACGCCCACCGAGGTCACCCGCGACCTCGGCGTCGACGTCGCCATGCGCTGGGGCACCGGCTACGACACCACGCTCCGGTCCTTCGTCAACATCATCGCCACCCCGAAGGGCGGCACCCACGTCGCCGGCTTCGAGCAGGCGGTGACGAGGACGATGAACGAGGTGCTGCGGACCAAGAAGATGCTGCGCGTCGCCGAGGACGACGTCGTCAAGGACGACGCCCTGGAAGGGCTCACGGCGGTCGTCACGGTGCGGCTCGCGGAGCCCCAGTTCGAGGGCCAGACCAAGGAGGTCCTCGGCACGTCGGCGGCCCGCCGGATCGTGAACAACGTCATCACCAAGGAACTCAAGGCGTTCCTGACCTCCACCAAGCGGGACGCCGCCCAGCAGGCCCGCGTGGTGATGGAGAAGGCCGTCGCCGCAGCGCGGACCCGGATCGCCGCCCGCCAGCACAAGGACGCCCAGCGCCGTAAGACGGCCCTGGAGTCCTCCTCGCTGCCGGCGAAGCTCGCGGACTGCCGCAGTGACGACGTCGACCGCAGCGAGCTCTTCATCGTCGAGGGAGACTCCGCGCTGGGTACGGCAAAGCTCGCCCGGAATTCGGAGTTCCAGGCGCTGCTGCCGATCCGCGGCAAGATCCTCAACGTGCAGAAGTCGTCCGTGACCGACATGCTCAAGAACGCCGAGTGCGGTGCGATCATCCAGGTCATAGGAGCGGGGTCCGGCCGCACCTTCGACATCGACGCGGCCCGCTACGGCAAGATCATCATGATGACCGACGCCGATGTCGACGGCTCCCACATCCGTACCTTGCTGCTCACCCTGTTCCACCGCTACATGCGGCCCATGGTGGAGGCCGGCCGGGTCTTCGCCGCCGTGCCGCCGCTGCACCGCATCGAGCTGATCCAGCCGAAGAAGGGCCAGGACAAGTACGTCTACACGTACTCGGACCGCGAGCTGCGGGACAGGCTCATGGAGTTCCAGAGCAAGAACATCCGGTACAAGGACTCCATCCAGCGGTACAAGGGCCTGGGCGAGATGGACGCCGACCAGCTCGCGGAGACGACCATGGACCCCCGGCGCCGCACGCTGCGCCGGATCAACCTGACCGACCTGGAATCCGCCGAGCAGGTCTTCGACCTGCTGATGGGCAATGACGTCGCGCCGCGCAAGGAGTTCATCTCCAACTCGGCGGCGACGCTGGACCGGTCGCGCATCGACGCGTGACCACACTCTGCCGCTGAAGCCGGGCCCGGGACCCGTATCCGGGCCCGGTACTGGTTTCTCCACCCATGGGTGGAGTTCTCGGCCGTGCCGGGCTCCACCCATGATCCACCCGGGCTCCGATCCCGTGGCCTCGCCGTTTCCGTAACGTCGAAGGCGTCGGCGGGATCCGCCGCCGGCACATCCTTCTCCCGCTCACGGAGGCATGATGTCCGGGCCGCGCGCCGCCCTCGGAGTCCGCCAGGACAGCTCCGCCCCGCTCCTCGCCCTCGCGCAGGGAGCGACCCGGCCCGCCCGCGGTGCCGCCGTGTCCCGGCCCGCCCGGAAGGAGCCCGCGTGACGGAGAGCGTCTGGACGAGGTGGCCCTCCAAGGAGGCGCTCCGTCACGCGGGAGTC
Organism: Streptomyces sp. NPDC048171; assembly: GCF_043202655.1. Taxonomy (NCBI): domain Bacteria; kingdom Bacillati; phylum Actinomycetota; class Actinomycetes; order Kitasatosporales; family Streptomycetaceae; genus Streptomyces; species Streptomyces sp. NPDC048171. Next base: position 585,527 of record NZ_JBIDAU010000003.1, on the reverse strand, counting down.
TCCACCCCCCGACGCCTGCTGGCCTGGTTCGCGCGCCTGGTGGTGTTCGGGGCACTGCTGTGGGGAGCGTTCACGACCAGCCATGTGCACGGCTGGGGCGCGGCCGCGGCGGCCGCCGGCCTGCTGATGGCGGTGTTCCTGGCATGGGCCTACTCCAGGACCACGCTCGCGCACCGGCTGTGGCCCTCCCTGGCGCTCCTCGCGGCGCTGCTGGGGGTGGCGGTCGCCGCGCAGGGCGGAGGCTTCCGGGTGCCTGCCCTGGTCATCTGGTGCGCCGGCTCCGTCGCAGCCCTGGAGAGGATGCCCCTCGTGGCGGCACTGCCCATGACGGCGGTGGCCCTGACCTCCTACGCCGCCGCCGCGGACGACCCGTGGCTGACCACCTTGGCGACGACGTCCGGACTGGCCCTCGCCGGGTACGTGCTGCGGCTGGACGCCGAGGGCAGGGGCAGCACCATGCGGCTGCTGGCCCAGGAGCGAGCCGCGCGCGCGGCCGAGGCCGAGTCCGCCGCGCTCGCCGAGCGGGCCCGCATCGCCCGGGAGATCCACGATGTACTGGCGCACAGCCTCTCCGCGCAACTGGTGCACCTGGAGGCGGCCCGGTTGCTGATCGAGCGGGGAGCCGACCGGGAGCGGATCCTCGACCGGGTGGTGGCGGCGCGCGGCATGGCCCGCGACGGACTCACCGAGACCCGGCAGGCGCTGTCCGCCCTGCGCGGTGAGCTGACGCCGCTGGAGGACTTCCTGGCCCACCTCGTCCGGACGGCCGGGAGCGACGCCGAGGTCACCATTACGGGGGACCGCAGACCCTTGCCGGCGGAGGCGTCACAGGCCGTGCGCAGAGTGGCGCAGGAGGCTCTGACGAACGCCCGCAAGCACGCCCCGGGCGCCGGCGTGCGGGTGCGCCTGGACTACGGCGCCCATGAGGTGATGCTCGACGTGCGGGACTCCGGAGGCTCGCCCGGCGAACTCACCACCACCGGAGGTGGGTACGGTCTGCTGGGCATGCGGGAGCGTGCCGAACTGCTGGGTGGCTCGCTGCGGGCCGGTCCGGGCGAGGAGGGGTTCGTGGTGACGTTGAAGGTGCCGGTATGACGGACGAAGCCCGGGGGACGCCCGCGCGGGTGGTCGTCGCGGACGATCAGACCGTGGTGCGGGAGGGGATCGTGATGCTTCTCGGACTGCTGCCCGGTGTCGAGGTGGTGGGCGCCGCGGGCGACGGCGAGGAGGCGGTGCGTCTGGTCGCCGAACTCGCCCCGGACGTGGTGCTGATGGACCTGCGCATGCCGCGATGCGACGGCGTCGAGGCGACCCGCAGGATCCGCTCCGAGCACCCCGGGACGCAGGTCGTCGTGCTCACGACGTACGCGGACGACGAGTCGCTGTTCCCGGCGTTGACGGCGGGTGCGCGCGGCTATCTCACCAAGGACGCGGGCGGGGACGAGATCGTCCGGGCGGTGCACAGCGTCCTGTCCGGGGACGCGGGGCTATCACCGGGCATCCAGCGGCGACTGCTGGAGCACCTGGCCGAGTCCGGGCTCCGGCCGGCCGGTCCGCAGGAGCCGCCGGACGGACTCACCACCCGGGAGACCGAGGTCCTGGTCCTGATCGCCGAAGGGCTCAACAACCAGCAGATCGCGAGCAGAATGCACGTCTCCACAGCGACCGTGAAGACCCACATCAACAACCTGTTCGCCAAGACGGGTCTCAAGGACCGTGCACAGGCTGTGCGTTACGCCTACGGGAAGGGGCTGGTCCCGCCACCCAGGGGTTGAGTCACCTGATGGGGTGAAGCGGTAAGGGAAGAAGAGTCGGGGATCTTCCCGTTCTGTCCATCCTTGGGCATGCAGTCAAGCAATGACCGTTCCCGCGGCGCCGGGAGTGGTCCCGAAAGCGCGGTCGACCCCCGCGCCGTGCCGGACCGGGCGTACGCCGAAGTGTCACCGGAACCCCGGTACGACGACATCCGGTACGACGACCCGTGGTACGACGCGCTCGCCTCCGGCTGGGGTGAGTCCGCGGATGCCGGGCCCCCCGAGCCGGTGCTGCCGGGGATGCGCGGGGAACCGGCCGGGGAACCGTCCCGGGGTGCGGCCGAGGTGTACCTGGAGGTGCAGCGCAGCCCCGCCTTCCAGGAGGTGCGCAGCCGGTACCGGAGGTTCGTGGTGCCGGCGGTCGCCGCCTTTCTCGTCTGGTACCTCGCCTACGTGGTGGCCGCCACCACGGCGCCCGAGCTGATGGCCCGTCCGGTGACGGGAGCGGTGAACGTGGCGATGGTCGCGGGGCTCGGCCAGTTCCTCACCACCTTCCTGCTCACCTGGGCGTACGCCCGGCATGCCCGGCTGCGCAGGGACCGGGCCGCGCTCGAACTGCGCTGGGACACCCAGGAACTGACCCGCGGCGTACGAGGTGGCGCGTCATGACCGGCGACCACCAGACGCTGGCGCTGCTGCTGTTCAGTACGTTCGTCGCCGTCACGCTGGGCATCACCACGTGGGTGAGCCGCCACCGGCAGGGGTCGGCGGAGGAGTTCTACGCGGGCGGCCGTCTCTTCTCACCGATGGAGAATGGTTTTGCCATCGCGGGCGACTACATGTCGGCCGCGTCCTTCCTCGGCATCTCGGGGCTCATCGCGCTCTACGGCTACGACGGCATGCTGTACTCGGTGGGCTTTCTGGTGGCCTGGCTCGTCGTGCTCTTCCTCGTCGCCGAACTGGTGCGCAACTGCGGCAGGTTCACCCTCGCCGACGTGGTGGCCTCCAGGATGCGGGAGCGGCCGGTGCGGATCGCGGCGGGGACCTCCTCGGTCACCGTGTCCGTCCTGTACCTGGTGGCGCAGATGGTCGGCGCGGGCAGTCTGGTCGCCCTGCTGCTCGGCGGCACCACCGAGGCGGCGCGCACCTGGACCGTCATCGGCGTCGGCGCACTGATGGTCATCTACGTGTCGCTGGGCGGGATGCGCGCCACCACCTGGATTCAGATCGTGAAGGCGGTGCTGCTGCTCGGCGGCACCGTGGCGCTGACCACGCTCGTCCTCGTGCGCTTCCAGGGCGACTTCGACCGGCTGTTGCGCACGGCGGCCGAACGCAGTGGCCACGGCGAGGCGTTCCTGGCGCCGGGGCTGGCGTACGGCGGGGACTGGACCTCCCGCTTCGACTTCATCAGCCTGGGGCTGGCCCTGGTGCTGGGCACGGCCGGGCTGCCGCACATCCTGTCCCGCTTCTACACGGTGCCCACGGCCCGCGCCGCGCGGCGGTCCGTCGTCTGGTCGATCGGACTCATCGGCGGCTTCTACCTGATGACGATCGTGCTCGGCTTCGGCGCCGCCGCCCTGGTCGGACCGGACGCCGTGCGCGCGTCCAACGCGGCCGGCAACACGGCGGTCCCGCTGCTCGCCCTCGACCTGGGCGGCGGCGCGGGCTCCACCGGAGGGACGGTGCTGTTCGCGGTCGTCGCCGCCATAGCCTTCGCCACCATCCTCGCGGTGGTCGCCGGCATCACCCTCGCGTCCTCCGCGTCCGTGGCCCACGACCTCTACGCGTCCCTGCGCCGCCGCGGGAAGGAGCCGCGCAGCGAGGTCGTCGTGGCGCGGATCGCCGCCGTCGGGATCGGTGCCGTCGCGATCGGACTCGGCCTGCTCGCCCGCGATCTCAACGTCGCGTTCCTGGTGGGCCTCGCCTTTGCCGTCGCCGCCTCCGCAAACCTGCCCGTGCTGCTCTACTCACTGTTCTGGCGCGGCTTCACCACGCGCGGAGCGGTGTGGGCCGTCTACGGCGGCCTGGTCCCGGCGGTGGTGCTCGTGCTGCTGTCCCCGGTGGTGTCGGGTGGTCCGCAGTCGCTCTTCCCGGACGTCGACTTCCAGTACTTCCCGCTGCAGAACCCGGGTCTGGTCTCGGTCCCCCTCGGCTTCCTCGCCGGCTGGCTGGGCACGGTCACCTCGCCGGAGGTCCCGGACGAGGCCAAGCACGCCGAGACCGAGGTGCGGTCACTGACCGGGGCGGGGGCCGTGTAGCGCGTGGGTGGGAGTGCGACCCGCCCGGTTCACGGGCGGGTCGCCCACTCGTAGCGGTGTTCCGGGCGGCCCGCGTCGCCGTACTTGAGCGTCAGCCTGGCCCGTCCCGTGCGCTCCAGGAGCTTCAGATAGCGCTGTGCGGTCTGGCGGCTCACCCCGGTCCGTTCCGCGATCTCCTGGGCGGAGAGCGGTCCGTCGGACTTCATCAGGCACTGGCGTACCGACTCGGCTGTGGTGGGGGAGTGGCCCTTGGGCAGCCCCGGTTCCGACGGCGCCGACAGGGCGCCGAAGATCCGGTCCACCTCCGCCTGCTCCGCCTCACCGCCACCGTCGAGGGTGCGCCGCAAATCCGCGTACGCCTCCAGCTTGGCGCGCAGCCCCGCGTAGGCGAAGGGCTTCACCAGGTACTGGAGTGCTCCCTGCCGCATCGCCGCCTGGACGGTCGACACGTCCCGGGCGGCCGTCACCATGATCACGTCCGTCTGGTGGCCGCGCCGCCGCATCTCCTGGACGACCTCCAGGCCGGTCCGGTCGGGCAGATAGTGGTCGAGCAGGACCAGGTCGACGCGCGGCAGCCGTTCCACGCTGCGCAGGGCCTCCACGGCGCTGTGCGCCTGGCCCGCGACGTGGAAGCCCGGCACCTTCTCCACGTAGGCGGCGTTGACCCGCGCGACCCGCGTGTCGTCGTCCACGACCAGGACCTCGATCATCGGGACTCCTCCTCGGCAGCGATGTTCACGGGGGCGGGGGCGGGTACCGCGCGGGGGGCGGGGACGGGTTCCAGGTCCGCCTCCGCCAGTGCATCCGCCAGTGCCTCGGGCAGGACGACCACGAATTCCGCGCCTCCGCCGTACGCGGCGTCGACGGTGGCGCTGCCGCCCTGCCGCTCGGCCAGCCTGCGCACCAGCGACAGCCCGATACCGCGCCGCCGGTGCGCCGGCGGCTCCTTGGTCGACCATCCCGCCGTGAAGACCAGCTCGCGGTGTTCCGCCGGAATCCCGGGCCCGGTGTCGCGCACCTGGAGCGTGACGGCCCGCCCCCGTGCGCGCAGCTCGACCTCCACGCGCGCGTGCGGCGTCCCCGCGGTGGCGTCGAGAGCGTTGTCCACCAGGTTGCCGACGATCGTGACGAGCCCCCTGGGGTCGACCAGCCCATCCGGCAGCCGCGTCCGGTCCGACACCCAGAGGGTCACTCCGCGTTCCGCCGCGACGGTCGCCTTGCCGACCAGCAGGGCGGTCAGCAGCGGGTCCTGGATCCGCTCGGTGATCTGCTCCGCGGTCACCCGGTGATCGCCGACCACCTCCCCGACGAACTCCACGGCGTCGTCGTACATCTCCAGTTCGAGCAGCCCCAGCAAGGTGTGCATGCGGTTGGCGTGCTCGTGGTCCTGGGCGCGCAGGGCGTCGATCAGGCCACGCGTCGAGTCCAGCTCCCGGCCGAGCTGCTCCAGCTCGGTGCGGTCGCGGAGGGTGACGACCGCACCGCCGTCGTCGGTGGGCATCCGGTTGGCGACCAGGACCCGCTGGCCGCGGACGGTCAGCAGGTCGGTGCCGGTCACCCGGCCCGCCAGGACATCGGCCGTGCGCCCCGCGCCGAGCGCCTCGTCGGGGGAGCGGCCGACGGCCTCGGCGCCGACGCCGAGCAACCGCTGCGCCTCGTCGTTGAGCAGCCGCACCCTGCCCCCGCGGTCCAGGGCGACCACACCCTCCCGGATGCCGTGCAGCATGGCCTCGCGCTCCGCGAGCAGGCCCGCGATGTCCGAGAAGGCCAGGTCGCGGGTCTGCCGCTGCACCCGGCGCGAGATGAGCCAGGCCGCCAGCGCGCCCACGGCCAGGGCGCCGCCGGCGTATGCGAACAGGCCCGGAATGGCGTGGATCAGCCGTGCCCGCACGCTGTCGTAGGCGATGCCGACCGAGACCGCTCCCACGATGTCGCCGTCGGCGTCGCGCAAGGGCACCTTGCCGCGTGCGGAGCGTCCGAGGGTGCCGTCGTCGATCTCCATCACGTCACGTCCGGCCAGCGCCTGCCCGGGGTCGGTCGAGACGACCTCGCCGATCCGTGACGGGTCGGTGTGCGACCAGCGCACGCCCTGCCGGTCCATCACCACGACGTACTCGGCCTGCGTGGCCCTCCGGATCCGCTCCGCCTCCGTCTGCACCGCGCCGTCCGTCGCCGGACGGGTGGTCCGCAGTTCCTCGGCGATCTGCGGCTGCTGCGCGGTGGTCTGCGCGATCGCCAGCGCCCGGCGCATCGCCTGGTCGTCCAGCTGGTCACCGAGCGGCGCCAGGAACAGACCGGTCGCGAGCACCGCGACTCCCGCGGCGATCGCCAGCTGCATCAGCAGCACCTGCGAGAACACCCGCCGGGGCAGGCCGAGGCGCCTGCGGCGTACGGGGGGAGTGGAGCTCATACCCATGACCGTACGTGGGAGGCGGGGGCATCCCGTAGAGGGATGTGGCGCGGATCTCCCGTTACGCACTCCGGGCGGGCCGGTGCGTCCACGCGTTCCCGGGCGGGCCGGCACATCCACGCGTCCGGGCGGGCCGGTGCGTCAGCTCGCGAGCGCCGCCGTCACGGTCAGTGCGCGCACCGCCGTGATCTCCATGCGCGCCGGCGAGCCCAGGACCGAGGCCCCGCAGCTCTCCGGGCGCGGCGGCGACGACGCGCCCTGGGCGACGGTGACCCGCCAGAGCCGTCCGTCCTGGTGGGCCAGGGTGACCTCCCAGCGAGGTGCGGTGCCGTCCGTCCGTACGACGCTCAGCGCCCCGGCCGCGTCCTCGCCCAGCGTCGAGCGCAGGGCCAGCTCGGCGGCCTGTCCGGGACGTTCCCACGCCGAGTTCCCGCGGCAGCCCTCGACGACGATCCGGCCCTCCCGCGCGCCGTGCAGGATCTCCTTGACGTCGTGGGCCTGGACGCGGCCGTAGACGTATCCGTGGGGCAGGACGAGCACGGTCGGCGAGAAGCGGTGGCCTCCCAGGTGCGTGACCTCCCAGACGCCCGCCGCCCCGGAGGCGGCGAGTTCGGCCGCCAGCGGGCGGCCGAGGAGTGCGCAACAGCGGTCCCGCTTGCCGTTGGTGCAGACGAGAGCCAGGGGATCGCCGAGATGGGGGCCGCCGTCGAGGGCCGAGTCGAAGCCGCGGTGATCGCCCCGGCCGAGCGCCGCGAAGTCGAGGTCGAGCAGCCGTCGGGGATCCCTGATCGTGGTGGCGTGCACCCACACGTTTCCCGGCACGGTGTGGGCCGCGTACACCCGGCGTTCGACCGGAGTGCCGCGGTCCGCGTGTCGTCCGGGCCGGCGGATGAGCGCGACGCGCACGCCCGTACCCTTCACCGCCTCTTCCAGGGTGCGGCCGAGTGCGGGGTCCAGGTGGCTCGACGTCAGCGCCTTGGCGCCCCACGGGCCGGGCTGTTCGAGAAGCAGCCAGGTCGTCGCGATGGGCGCGGTGCCCGAAACGGGCTCGTCGAGGTCCCAGGAGACGGTTGAGCACGTACTCACAGAGGTGAGCCTAACCTGACTTGCCGCGCGGTGGCTGCCCACCGCGCGGGAACGCTACTCCGGCAGAGGCTGCGGCGGCCGCGGGCCCGTGTAGAGCCCACTGGGCCGCATCCGCAGGGGGCGCTCTCCGTACTCCTCCAGCGCGTGCGCGATCCAGCCCGCCGTGCGGGCCACCGCGAAGATCGTCTCGGCCGCCGAGGGCGCCATGCCGGAGGAGGCGGTGAGGACGGCGAGGGCCAGGTCGACGTTGGCGTGCAGCGGGGTGTGGCGGGCGGCGGTGGACTGGACGTCCCGGGCCGCGGCGAGCGCGGGCCCGGCTCGCGGAATGTCCTCCAGGAGCGCGAACAGGGCACGCGCGCGTGGGTCCTCGCCGGGGTAGAGCCGGTGGCCGAGGCCCGGGATGCGCCGGCCGGCCCGCAGTTCCTCGGCGACCACGGGTGCCGCGTTGCCCTGGTCGAGCACCTCCAGCAGCATCCGGTGCGCGAGCCCGCCGGCGGCACCGTGCAGCGGCCCCTCGATCACGCCGAGCCCGGCGGACACTGCGGCGTAGGCGTGCGCCCGGGCCGACGCCGCCACGCGCACGGCGAGCGTGGAGGCGGCCAGGTCGTGGTCGACGAGCAGGGAGAGAGCGGTGTCCAGGGCGTGCAGCGTCGGCTCGTCGGCGGGACGCCCGCTGAGCCGGGTCCACAAGCGGTGGGCGAGGGGGGCCCGGTCGTCGCCGTCGCGCGCTACGGGCGGCAGCGCGGCGACGAGGGTGGGGATGAGGATGCGCGCGGTGCCCAGGACCGCGTCCTCGGACAGGTCGAAGCGGAGCGGGTCCGCGACCGCGGCGGCGATCGCCGCGACCCGCAACCGGTCGGTGGGGGCGGCGTGTTCGGGCAGGGCGCCGACGGCCCGGCGGGCGACGGTCACGGAGGACTCGGGCGCGGAGAAGGCGGCGCCGGAGCGCAACTCCCCGGTCCAGAGCCATTCGGCGACCTCTTCGTAGCTGTGGCGCGCGGCGAGTTCGACCGCGTCGACGCCCCGGTAGTAGTAGCGGTCGCTCTCGATGAGCGTGATGCGGGTGCGCACGGCCAGTTCCTGGCCGGAGGCCGCCGGTGTGCCGGTGTCGCGCCGGTTGCGCCGGGCGAGGGCCCGTACCTCCTGTGCGTCGAAGGTGCTGCCCCTGCCGTCGTGGGTGCGTCGGCTGCCGAGCCGGCCGCGGCTGACGTACGCGTACACGGTCTCGGGTTTCACGCCGAGGAGTTCGGCCGCCTCCTTGGTGGTCAGGCGCCGTTCGGCGTCGCCCGGGCGGCCGGGGTCTTGATCGCGCATGGGGTCACCGTATCGATCCTGAGGGTCTGTCCTGAGCCGCACATTGATTTAATCAATATTGACAGGTAGATAGTCAAGTATAGACAGTTGACTCAAGTTCGAGGAGGCAATCATGTCTGTCAACAGAACCGCTGCCGACCTGTCGCCGACGGCGCCCGTCGAGGTGCCGCGCGGGCTTGCCGGTGTCGTGGTGGCCGAGACCGAGGTCGGCGACGTCCGGGGGCTCGAGGGCTTCTACCACTACCGCCAGTACTCGGCCGTCGAACTCGCGCGCAGCCGCGGCTTCGAGGACGTCTGGCATCTCCTGGTGCACGGGGAACTCCCGGACGCGCGGCGCGGGGCGGCCTTCGCCGCCGAGACCGCGGCGATGCGGAGCCTCCCCGACACGGTGCGCGCGGCGCTGCCCGCCATCGCGGCGGCCGGCGGGCACTCCGGCCCGCTCGCCGGCATGCGCACGGCCCTGTCGCTGCTGGGCGCGGCCCGGGGCTTCAGGCCCGTGTACGACCTGTCGGCCGAGCAGCGCCGCCAGGACACCCTGGTGGCCGCGGCCGCCGTCCCGACGCTGCTGACCGCCCTGCACCGGCTGGCACGCGGACTCGACCCGGTCGAGCCGCGCGAGGACCTGTCCTACGCGGCGAACTACCTCTACATGTTGACGGGCGAGGAGCCGGACGCCCGGCGCACGCGGGCGATCGAGCAGTACTTGATCTCCACCATTGACCACGGCTTCAACGCGTCAACGTTCACCGCGCGGGTCATCGCCTCGACGGGCGCGGACGTCGCGGCGGGCCTCACCGGAGCCGTGGCGGCGTTGTCCGGGCCCTTGCACGGCGGTGCGCCGAGCCGGGCGCTGGACACCCTGGACGCCATCGGCACCCCGGAGCGCATCGACGGCTGGATCCGCGAGCGGGTGCTCGCCGGTGACCGCATCATGGGCTTCGGCCATGCCGTCTACCGCACCGAGGACCCGCGCTCCAGGATGCTCCGTGAGGTGGCGCAGGGGTTCGGCGGTCCGCGCGTGGAGTTCGCCGTCGAGGTGGAGCGCCGGGTCGAGGCGATCCTCGCGGAGCTGAAACCGGGACGGGAGTTGCACACCAACGTCGAGTTCTACGCGGGCGTGGTCATGGAACTGTGCGGTCTGCCGCGCGAGATGTTCACCCCGACGTTCGCCGCGGCGCGGGTGGTGGGCTGGAGCGCGAACATCCTGGAACAGGCGCGGGACTCGAAGATCATCCGTCCGGCGGCACGGTATGTGGGGCCGGGGGCGCCGGTCGGGGTGCCGGTGGTGGCCTGAGAAACGAGCGGCCTGGTGCCGTTCGGGCGCCAGGCCTGGTCGAGGGGGCGTCGGGCATGGACGGGGTGCCGGATGCCTCGACGGTGGGGTGTCCGGCGCGGGCGGCGGTGGGTGCGGCCGGAGACACGGGGGTGCCGTCAGGCGTCGGGGATGTCCGCCTTGGCCCGGATCAGGGTCTCCCGGCTCACGACGACGATGCGTTCGTAGTCGGCGCGGGCGGCGTCGGCGGGCAGTTCACGCTCCAGCGCCTCGGTGGCCTCGGTGCCGATGACGGCGAAGTTGCCGTCGCTCAGTTCGAAGACGTCCGGGCAGGTGGATCCCGTGGTACTGCCACGAGCGCTGGGAGGCACACCGATGCGGCGCACGATTTTCAAGGGGTACCGGTCCTTAGAGACAAAGCTGGCGGAGTGACGAGGCCACACCGTACTGGGTGATCGCGGACCACGTCGGCCCGTACGCCGAGAGACACTCCGTCGCTAACTCCGTTGGGTGGCCTCAGTCGTTCGGAGGCGTGCCCACGACCCACCACTCGTCCGTGTCGGCCTCGTCCAGGTCCCTGACGAGAGCGTCGACCACCCGCCCCAGTCGGGCTTCCTCGGAGCGCTCGTCGAGGGAGGCGCGCATGTTCCTCGACGCCTCCCAGTACTCACGGAAGATCGGACTCTGGAAGAACTCCCGCAGGCGCCCCTGGAGCCCTTCCTGATCCAGGAGTCCTGCCTGATGCACGTGGTAGAGGTTCACGTACCAGGCGTTCGCGTAGAAGAACTGGCGGCGTCGTTCGGCCGGGATTCCCTTGTCGTAGGTGTCGATCACCTCGGCCAGGGACGGGTCGTCGATCGCCCTGGTGAGCAACTCCCAGTGCATACGCTGCTGATGCGCCAGCGACTGCCGCCGACTGGTCAGCTCCTCCAGCTCCAGTATTCGCTCCTGCAAGCGCACCGTCTCCAGCCGCCACTGCCGCGCGGCCAGCGACAGTCCCGCCGTGGCGAGCAGCAGCCCGGTCGCCGCGGAGCCGAACCTCCCCGTGATCTTCTTGCGTGTGGCCATGTCAACCCCCGAATCAGGCGACCGCCCGCCGGTCGTCGAGTGCGGGTCGGCTGACGGGGGCCGGCGAGCGATGGGCGGCGCGTGCCACCTCCAGAGTGCCGAGCGGCGCTGATCGGCGGGGAGGCGGAGAGGAGGCGCACGGAGGGAAGCGAGGGTCGCACACTCCGGCGCCTTGCCAGACGCATGCCCCGAGAGCGCTGCTAACAATCGTTCACTCCGCGCCGGTCGCGGCGACTCGTATCCTGAGCAGGCCATTCCGCGCGCGGTGCACGACTTGCCGCGCAACGGCGTACGCGTAGGTGAGAGAGAGGTCGCACGGTGGGGCAGCGCCCGACACGGCAGCAGATTCCGGTCGTCGTACTCGCCGGGTTCCTCGGCTCCGGGAAGACCACGCTCCTCAACCACCTCCTCCACCGCAGCGGAGGCAACCGGATCGGCGCCGTCGTCAACGACTTCGGCTCGATCGAGATCGACGCGATGGCCGTCGCCGGAGCCCTCGGCGACTCCACCGTGTCGCTCGGCAACGGCTGCCTGTGCTGTGCCGTCGACGTAGGCGAACTCGACGGGTACCTGGCGCGGCTCGCCCGGCCCGAGGCCGGCATCGACGTCATCGTCATCGAGGCGAGCGGCCTGGCCGAGCCGCAGGAACTCGTGCGCATGGTGCTCGCCGGCGAACAGCCGGAGGTCGTCTACGGCGGACTCGTCGAGGTCGTCGACGCCGCCGAGTTCGACGACACGCGGGCCCGGCACCCCGAGATCGACCGGCACCTGGCCCTCGCCGACCTGGTCGTGGTCAACAAGACCGACCGGGCCGAGGACGCCGAGCGCGTGCTCGCCCTCGCCCGCTCGCTCAGTGACGGCGCCGCCGTCGTCCCCGCGACCTACGGCCGTATCGACCCCGCGTTCCTCTACGAGTGCCGGCCGAGCGAGGAGCGCGTGGGGCAGCTGTCCTTCGACGACCTGCACGACCGCGACGCGGACGGTGCGCACGCCGAGCACCTGCACGCCGCGTACGACACCCTCTCGTTCGTCTCCGACGAGCCGCTGGACCCGCGCCGGCTGATGCGGTTCCTCGACAGCCGGCCCGAGGGCCTGTACCGGATCAAGGGGTACGTCGACTTCGGTCCGTACGACGCGCGCAACCGATACGCCGTGCACGCGGTGGGACGCTTCCTGCGCTTCTACCCGGAGCCCTGGCCGCCCGGCGCCGCCCGCCGCACCCAACTCGTCCTCATCGGCTCGGGCATCGACGCGCCCGCCCTGGACAAGGAACTCGACGCCTGCCGCAGCGACACCCCGCACGCCGACGAGCACGGCATGTGGGGCGTCCTGCGCTACGTACCTTCCCCGGACGGCGCATCCCCGGACGGTGCGGAGCCGCCCACCGTCTAGGCGGGGCCCGCCACCACCGACACCGTCTTCGGCAGCGAGACGCCGGAGCCGTCGCGGCGCGGGTCGATGTCCGGGAGCTGGGCCGGTGTGCCGTTCTTCTGGGCGGCCAGCGCCGGGGTCGGGCCCGCCCAGGCGAAGGCCAGGCAGTCCTCGCCCTTCAGGAAGCGCTGGCAGCGCACGCCACCCGTGGCGCGCCCCTTGCGGGGGTACTGGTCGAACGGCGTGAGCTTGGCCGTGGTCTGCACGGAGTCGTCCAGGGTGCCGCGCGAACCGGCCACCGTGAAGACCACCCCGTCCACGGCCGGGTCCACCGCCGTGAAGGAGATGACCTTGGCTCCGTCGGTGAGCTTGATGCCGGCCACACCGCCCGCCGGGCGGCCCTGCGCGCGCACCTGTGAGGCCTGGTAGCGCAGGAGCTGCGCGTCGTCCGTGATGAAGACCAGGTCCTCCTCGCCGGTGCGCAGCTCGGCGCCGCCGACGATGCGGTCGCCCTCCTTGAGGGTGATGACCTCCAACTCGTCCTTGTTGGACGGGTAGTCGGGCACCACCCGCTTGACCACGCCCTGTTCGGTGCCGAGCGCCAGGCCCGGCGAGGACTCGTCCAGGGTGGTCAGGCAGACGACCGTCTCGTCGTCCTCCAGGGACACGAACTCGGCCAGCGGCGCGCCGCCCGCCAGGTTCGGCGCCGGCATGGACTCGGGGAGCTGGGGCAGGTCCACGACGTTCACCCGCAGCAGTCGTCCGGCGGACGTCACCACGCCGACCTCGCCGCGCGCGGTGGCCGCCACCGCCGAGACGATCAGGTCGTGCTTGACGCGCTTGGCACCGGCTTCCGTGACCAGCGGATCGGCGTTCGCGGTGCGGGCCAGCAGGCCCGTCGAGGAGAGCAGCACCCGGCACGGGTCGTCCGCCACCTGGAGCGGCACGGCGGCGACCGGGACGCCGCCCGACTCCAGCAGCGTCGTACGGCGGTCGGTGCCGAACTTCTTGGCGACCGCCGCCAGTTCGGTGGAGACCAGCTTGCGCAGCTCCGCGTCCGAGTCGAGGATCCGGGTCAGCTCCTCGATCTCCGCGTTGAGCCGCTCCTTCTCGGCCTCCAGCTCGATGCGGTCGTACTTGGTGAGCCGGCGCAGCGGCGTGTCCAGGATGTACTGCGTCTGGACGTCGCTCAGCGAGAACTGCTCCATCAGGCGCTGCTTGGCCTGCGCGGAGTTCTCGCTGGAGCGGATGACGCGGATGACCTCGTCGATGTCGAGCAGTGCGGTGAGCAGGCCCTCCACGAGGTGCAGCCGGTCGCGCTTCTTGCCCCGGCGGAACTCGCTGCGCCGCCGTACGACGTTGAAGCGGTGGTCGAGATAGACCTCGAGCAGCTCCTTGAGGCCCAGGGTGAGGGGCTGGCCGTCCACCAGGGCGACGTTGTTGATGCCGAAGGACTCCTCCATCGGCGTCAGCTTGTAGAGCTGCTCCAGGACCGCCTCGGGCACGAAGCCGTTCTTGATCTCGATGACCAGGCGCAGTCCGTGTTCGCGGTCGGTGAGGTCCTTGACGTCCGCGATGCCCTGGAGCTTCTTCGAGCCCACCAGGTCCTTGATCTTCGCGATGACCTTCTCGGGACCGACCGCGAAGGGCAGCTCGGTGACGACGAGGCCCTTGCGCCGGGCCGTCACCGTCTCCACGGACACCGTCGCACGGATCTTGAAGGTGCCGCGGCCCGTCTCGTACGCGTCCCGGATGCCGGGCAGGCCCACGATCCGGCCGCCGGTGGGCAGATCGGGGCCCGGCACGTGCTTCATCAGGGCGTCGAGATCGGCGTTCGGGTGCCGGATCAGGTGCCGGGCGGCGGCGATCACCTCGCGCAGATTGTGCGGCGGCATGTTGGTCGCCATGCCGACCGCGATGCCGGAGGCGCCGTTGACCAGCAGGTTCGGGAAGGCGGCGGGGAGCGCCACCGGCTCCCGCTCCTGCCCGTCGTAGTTGGGGCCGAAGTCGACGGTGTCCTCGTCGATGGAGTCCGTCATCAGGCTGGTGGCCTCGGCCATCCGGCACTCGGTGTACCGCATGGCGGCCGGCGGGTCGTCGTTGCCCAGCGAGCCGAAGTTGCCGTGGCCGTCCACCAGGGGCACGCGCATCGAGAAGGACTGGGCCATGCGCACCAGCGCGTCGTAGATGGACGCGTCACCGTGCGGATGCAGCTTGCCCATGACCTCGCCGACGACGCGGGCGCACTTCACGTAGCCGCGCTCGGGCCTGAGGCCCATCTCGCTCATCTGGTACACGATCCGGCGGTGCACCGGCTTGAGGCCGTCGCGGGCGTCCGGCAGTGCACGGGAGTAGATGACCGAGTACGCGTACTCGAGGAAGGAGCCCTGCATCTCGTCGACGACGTCGATGTCGAGGATCTTCTCCTCGTACGAGTCGTCGGGCGGCGGGGTCTTCGTACTACGGCGGGCCATCGCTGCCGGCTCCTTGCTGAAGCGTGAACGGTGATCTGACGCCGTCCATTGTGGACTGCGGCACTGACAGCCACCGACCAGGACCCGTCACGGGCTGCCCGGCCCGGCGCTGCCCGCAGAGTACGCCCTCCTCCCGCGCCCTCGTCCCCGGCGGGCCGCCAACCCCGTTCTCGCTCTCGGCGTAGGAGGCCCGGGAACTCCACCGGCGTCCCGCACGCTTGCATACAGTGGCAGGATCGGCGGAATTCCGCAGTTCCGCCCAATGATCCACCCAGTGATTCCACCAAGGATTCCGCGATCGAAGGGACGTACATGCCCATGGGTCACACGGCCACAGCCCAGGCAGACTCCGGCGGCCTGACAGCGACCGAGCACCGCCTGGCCAACGGCCTGCGCGTGGTGCTCTCCGAGGACCACCTGACCCCGGTCGCTGCGGTCTGCCTCTGGTACGACGTCGGTTCCCGCCACGAGGTCAAGGGACGTACCGGCCTGGCTCACCTCTTCGAGCACCTCATGTTCCAGGGCTCCGCCCAGGTCAAGGGCAACGGCCACTTCGAGCTGGTGCAGGGCGCCGGCGGCTCGCTCAACGGCACCACCAGCTTCGAGCGGACCAACTACTTCGAGACCATGCCCGCCCACCAGCTGGAGCTCGCCCTCTGGCTGGAGGCCGACCGCATGGGCTCCCTGCTGTCCGCCCTGGACGAAGAGTCGATGGAGAACCAGCGGGACGTCGTCAAGAACGAGCGCCGCCAGCGCTACGACAACGTCCCCTACGGCACGGCCTTCGAGAAGCTGACCGCCCTCGCCTACCCGGAGTGCCACCCCTACCACCACACGCCGATCGGCTCCATGGCCGACCTGGACGCGGCCACCCTGGAGGACGCCCGCGCGTTCTTCCGCACGTACTACGCGCCGAACAACGCGGTGCTGTCGGTCGTCGGCGACATCGACCCCGAGCAGACGCTGGCCTGGATCGAGAAGTACTTCGGTTCCATCGCCTCGCACGACGGCAAGCAGGCCCCCCGGGACGGCTCCCTGCCCGACGTCATGGGCGGCCAGCTGCGCGAGGTCGTCGAGGAGGAGGTCCCGGCCCGCGCCCTGATGGCGGCCTACCGCCTCCCGGAGGACGGCACGCGCGCGAGCGACGCGGCCGACCTGGCGCTCACCGTCCTGGGCGGCGGCGAGTCGTCCCGCCTCTACAACCGGCTGGTGCGGCGCGACCGCACGGCCGTCGCCGCCGGGTTCGGCCTGCTGCGGCTCGCCGGGGCGCCCTCCCTGGGGTGGCTGGACGTGAAGACGTCCGGTGACGTCGAGGTGCCGGTCATCGAGGCCGCCATCGACGAGGAGCTGGCCCGGTTCGCCGAGGAGGGCCCCACCGCCGAGGAGATGGAGCGCGCCCAGGCCCAGCTGGAGCGCGAGTGGCTGGACCGGCTGGGCACGGTCGCCGGCCGCGCCGACGAACTGTGCCGGTACGCGGTGCTGTTCGGCGATCCGCAGCTCGCCCTCACCGCCGTGCAGCGGGTGCTCGAGGTGACGGCGGCGGAGGTCCAGGAGGTCGCCAAGGCCCGCCTGCGCCCCGACAACCGCGCGGTGCTCGTCTACGAGCCGACCGCCCCCACCGACGAGAACACCGCCGAGAACGACGCCACCGACGAGAACGAGGAGGCGGCCAAGTGACCGACCTCGCCACCATGGACTTCCACGCCCAGCCGCAGGCCGGCGAGCCCAAGCCGTGGGCGTTCCCCGCGCCCGGCCGCGGCAGCCTCGACAACGGGCTGACGGTACTGCGCTGCCACCGCCCCGGCCAGCAGGTCGTCGCCGTCGAGGTGCTCCTCGACGCGCCCCTGGACGCCGAGCCGGCCGGTCTCGACGGTGTCGCCACGATCATGGCGCGCGCCTTCTCCGAGGGCACCGACAAGCACTCCGCCGAGGAGTTCGCCGCCGAGCTGGAGCGCTGCGGTGCCACCCTCGACGCGCACGCCGACCACCCCGGCGTCCGGCTCAGCCTGGAGGTGCCCGCCTCGCGCCTCGCCAAGGCGCTCGGCCTCGTCGCCGACGCCCTGAGGGCACCCGCCTTCGCGGACAGCGAGGTCGAACGGCTGGTCCGCAACCGCCTCGACGAGATCCCGCACGAGCTGGCCAGCCCGGCCCGCCGCGCGGCCAAGGAGCTCTCCAAGGAGCTGTTCCCGGCCGGGAGCCGCATGTCGCGCCCGCGCCAGGGCACCGAGGAGACGGTCGAGGCCATCGACTCCGGCTCCGTACGCGCCTTCTACGAGAGGCACGTCCGCCCCGCCACGGCCACCGCCGTGGTCGTCGGCGACCTCACCGGCCTCGACCTGGACGCGCTGCTGGGCGAGACCCTGGGCGCGTGGACCGGCGCCGCCGCCGAACCCCGTCCCGTGCCGCCGGTGACCGCCGACGACCGGGGCCGCGTCGTCATCGTGGACCGGCCCGGCGCCGTCCAGACGCAGCTGCTGATCGGCCGCACCGGATCCGACCGGCACGACCGCGTGTGGCCCGCACAGGTGCTCGGCACCTACTGCCTCGGCGGCACCCTCACCTCCCGCCTGGACCGCGTCCTGCGCGAGGAGAAGGGCTACACCTACGGCGTTCGGGCGTTCGGGCAGGTGCTGCGGTCCGCGCCGGACGGCACCGGCGCCGCCATGCTCGCCATCAGCGGCTCCGTCGACACGCCGAACACCGGCCCCGCCCTGGAGGACCTGTGGACGGTGCTGCGCAAGCTCGCCGCGGAGGGGCTCACCGACCCCGAGCGCGACGTGGCCGTGCAGAACCTGGTGGGCGTGGCGCCGCTGAAGTACGAGACGGCCGCGGCCGTGGCGAGCACCCTGGCCGACCAGGTCGAGCAGCACCTGCCCGACGACTACCAGGCGACGCTCTACCGTCAACTGGCCGCCACGGGCACGGTGGAGGCCACGGCGGCGGTCGTGAACGCCTTCCCGGTCGACCGCCTGGTGACCGTCCTCGTCGGTGACGCAGCGCAGATCAAGGAGCCCGTCGAGGCCCTCGGCATCGGTGAAGTCACCGTGGTGGCGGCCGAGTAGGGCACGCGCGGAGAGCGGCCCCGGTGACCGGAGTGTCACCGGGGCCGCCGTTTGTCCGAATTGAGGGAGAGGCTGCCCGTCTGCCCTGTGGCATGCGCTACAAAAACGCTGTTGCGTTTGAGGATTGAACACAGCCGCGTTTAGCGTCATCCGGGCTGTTCGTCAGGCAGTGCGCCGCACCCGCGGCACCGGACAGTCATCGCCGAGTCCCCGTACGGCGCGAGCCAGGGGAGCCGGGGACCCACCGTAGTCCCTGGGGTGAATCGGACGCCCGCGCGTGCAGCGAGGGGGTCCGTAGGAGACCTTCCTGCTCCGAACCCGTCAGCTAACCCGGTAGGCGAGAGGGAAGGAAAGGACCAGCCTCTACATGGCGTTCACGCGCGCCACCGGGAAGCACCGGCGTCCCAGCAGGATGCATCGCAGTACCGCCCGCGCGGCGGGTGTCGCGGCCCTCGCCACCACCGGCGTCGTCGGCACCCTCGCGGCTCCGGCGCTCGCCGCCGAGCCCGAGGTGGAGCGGAGCGGACTCACCCCGGTCATCACCATCGGCGACTCCCTGGCCGAGGAGATCGACGCCCAGGCTCTCGCACAGCGGCAGGCCGCCGCGGACGCCGCGGCCCGTGAGGCGGCCCAGGAGGCCGCGCGCGAGCGGGCCGCCGAAGCGGCCAAGGAGGCACGCGAGGCCAAGGAGCGCGCCGCGCGGGAGGCCGAGCGCAAGCGTCTCAACACGTTCGTCCCGCCGATCACCTCGTCCTACGTCTCCACCGCGTACCAGGCCGGCAGTTCCCTGTGGTCCTCCGGCAGCCACACCGGCATCGACTTCCACGCCTCCAGCGGTACGACCGTGCACGCGGTCGGCGTCGGCACCGTCGTCGAGGCCGGCTGGGGCGGGGCGTACGGCAACCAGGTCGTGATCAAGATGCACGACGGCACGTACACGCAGTACGGGCACCTGTCGTCCGTCGGCGTCTCCGTCGGCCAGTCGGTCGACCCCGGCCAGCAGATCGGCCTCTCCGGCGCCACCGGCAACGTCACCGGACCCCACCTGCACTTCGAGGCCCGTACGAGCCCCGAGTACGGCTCGGACATGGACCCCGTCGCCTACCTCCGCTCCCACGGCGTGAACGTCTGACGGCGGACCCCGCGACACCACCCGAAAGCCCCGGCCGTGTGAGCCGGGGCTTTTGGTTTTCGCCGGCGCGCGGCCGCCCGCCGTAGGCCAAAAAACATCCATGAAATCCGCTCCGCCGTCGGAATATCCGCTTGATTGGCCTAGAGTCGCTGGAAACGTCAACCGTCGACGTTTCACGGGGATTAAGGCGGAGGTCGGTCATGCGTATTCCGGCGCATTCGGTGTGCACCGCGATCCGGGACGACATCGTCGCCGGCGTCCACGTGCGCGGGGGCCGGCTCACCGAGGAACTCCTCGCCCGTCGCTACGGCGTCTCCCGCGTCCCCGTCCGCGAGGCCCTGCGCACGCTGGAGGCCGAGGGCTTCGTGGTGACCCGGCGGCACGCGGGCGCGTGCGTCGCGGAACCGACCGAACAGGAGGCCGCCGACCTGCTGGAGACCCGTACGCTCCTGGAGCCCCTCGGCGCCGCCCGGGCCGCCCGCCGACGGACCGACGCCCACCTCAAGGTGCTGCGCGGCCTGGTCCGCCTGGGGCAGGAACGCGCCAGGCAGGGCAGTGGCGAGGATCTGCGCTCCCTGGGCGGCTGGTTCCACGAGACCCTGGCCCAGGCCGCCGGCAGCCCCTCCCTGACGGCGCTGCTGACCCAGCTGCGCCACAAGATCGCCTGGATGTACGACGTGGAGGCGCCGGTCGGCCCGGTGGAGTACTGGGCCGAGCACGGCGCGATCCTCGACGCGGTGGCCCGGGGCGACGGCGACCGCGCGCGGTCGCTCATGGCGCTGCACGCCGAGCGGTCGGCACCGGGGCACCGCCTTCGATTCGCCTCCGGCGGCGGCAGGACGGAGCGTGTGAGGAACTCGCAACGTCCCGTAAACACGGCAAGCCTGCGGCATTAACACGGGTCCCGTATACAAAGAGGAGGAAATTCGGAGGGCCTTTTTAGGCTGCCCGTATTCCTGTCGGTGGACGGGAATGGGGCAGCGAAATGGTGCGGAAAAGGAGCCCGCTCGGGCAACGGCGCTGCGAGAAGCGGGCGGATCCGTCAGCGGCTGCCGAAGGCGGGCAGGGTGAGCGCCGAATGGGCCGGGCGGGGCTCCGGTGCGGGCATGGCGCTGAGACCGCGCAGCCGGTCGTTGCGCTGCTCCAGGGCGCGCGCGGTGGTCGGGAAGAGGGTGGCGCCGCCCTGGCCGACCAGGTTCTGGTTCAGGGTCACGAAGTCACGGGTGGCGTGTTCGTAGGCGGCGAAGCCCGCGGCGTGGTCCCGGTCGGCCAGCGAACCGGCCAGCATGCAGGCGCCGACGAGGGCGAGGCTGGTGCCCTGGCCGGTGAGGAACGAGGGCGCGTACGCGGCGTCGCCCACCAGCGCGACCCTGCCGCTGGACCAGCGGGGCATGCGGATCTGTCCGACCGCGTCGAAGAACACGTCGTCCGCGCCGTGGAGGGCGGCCAGGATGCCCGGGACCTCCCAGCCGGCGTCGGCGAAGACCTCGGCGAGCAGGTCACGTTGGGCGTCCGGGCTGCCGAAGGCGTCGAGGGACGGCTCCGGCCGGGCGAAGTTCAGGAAGGCGTGCACTTCGTCGTCGTCCCCCACGGCGTAGAGGGCGGCGGCCCTGCCCGGGGTGTTCCACATGACCGTCTCGTGGGAGAGGCCGAAGGTGTTGCGCATGGTGAACACGGCGAAGCAGTAGCCGAGGTACCTGCGGAACCGCTCCTCGGGACCGAAGACCATCTCCCGGGTACGCGAGTGCATGCCGTCCGCGCCGAACACCAGGTCGAAGGTGCGGCTGCCGCCACCGCGGAAGGTGACGTCGACCCCGTGCCCGGACTGGTCGAGGATGTCGACGGAGTCGTTGAAGAGGAACTCCACGTCGTCCCGGACCGTCGTGTACAGCGCGTCCGTCAGATCCCCGCGGCGTATCTCCAGGTCCCGTCCCGCGGCACCGCCGGTGACGGCGTGCGGGTGGAGCGAGGCCACCTCGCCGCCGTCCCCGTCCCGGAAGGTGATCCGGCGCAGGTCGATGTGCGCGTCCCGCAGTCGCGGCAGGATCCCCATCCTCTCCACGACGTCGAGTGCGGTGCCGCGTACGTCGACGGGGTAGCCGCCGCTGCGCAGCGTGCCGGCCTTCTCCACCACGGTGACCTCGAATCCGTGGCGGTCGAGCCAGAAGGCCAGGGCGGTACCGGCGATGCCGGCCCCGGAGATCAGGACCTTGGGCCCCGGTGCGGTGCGGATCATGCCTTGACTCCTTTGCTCATGGTGCGGGTGACGAAGAGGGCCAGCGACACGACGACGCCGGCGACGACGAATCCGGTGACGTAGGCCGACTCGGCCGCGACCTTCGACCCGGAAGGGGTTCCGGCGGTGAGGAGCGCGCCGCCCAGCTGCCCGCCGACGGCGGAGCCGACCACGCGGCTCACCAGGATCAGACTGGTCGCGATGCCGGTGTCGCCCTTGTCGACGGCGGCGGCGGTGCTGGTCATCATCGCCGTCACGCACAGGCCGTTGGCCAGCGCGATCAGCGCCTTGCCGACGACCAGGTGCCACACCTCGGTGTGCACGGCCGCCACGGCGAGCAGGCCGGCGGTCATCATGACGACGCCGGTGTTGACCACGGCACGCGAGCCGAAACGCCGGTCCCCGATCCCGCCGAGCGGCCCGGCCAGGGTCGCGGCGATGGCGCCGGGCAGCAGGAAGAAGCCGATCTCGGTGGCACCGGCCCCGAATCCGTACCCGTCGCCCCGCTCGTCGAGCAGTTGCGGAATCAGATAGACCGCCATCGTGGCACCGAGGCAGATGACGAACGTGAGCACGCACGCCTTCCATATCGCGGGCCGTGCCAGCATGCGCAGGTCGATCATCGGTGCCGCCGCGCGCCGTTCCACCCTCACCCATCCGGTGACGAACGCGGCCAGAACCAGCACGAGGGCGACGAGCGCGAGCGGCTGCGATCCGGCTTCGGGCGCCAGCGCGAGGACGAGCATGAGGGTGACGAGCATCCCGCTCAGCAGCAGCAGGCCGGGCCAGTCGATCCCGGAGTCGTCCGACCGGCCCGGTGGATCCGTCGGCATCAGCCGGTTCACCAGCAGGGTGGCGCCGATGACCGCGAGTGTGGGGAGGGCGAACATCCAGTGCCGGGAGAGCTGCTCCGCCACCGGACCGGCCGACAGCATGCCGACCATCGACCCGCCGACGAAGAGTCCGCTGACCACACCGATGGCCACTTTGGACTCCCCGGCGGGGAGGTGTTTGCGGACCACTATGAACGACAGGGGCAGCGCGCCGATCATCGCGCCCTGCAACACCTGGCCGACCAGCAGCACGGGCAGGTTCGGGGCCAGGGCGGACACCGTGCCGCCGACCGAGACCACCGCCATCAGCCGGATCAGGATCTTCTTGCCGCCGTAGCGGTCGCCGAACTTGCCCGCCAACGGGGTGATGAGCGCACCGGTGATCAGGAGGATGATGCTGAGCAGCGCCCCCTCGGACTGGCTCATGTCCAGTTCGCGTTCCAGGAGCGGGATGGTCGGTGCCACCACCGACTCCAGGGCGCCGGTGGACAGCGCCAGTATGCCGAGGGCCCCGACAGCGGACTTCCCGATGGGGACCGGGGGAGCCAGGGTTGTGGTCATGGGCGTCCTTTCCGTCATGGCCGGGGTGAGGGCCGTTGACGGAGGACAGAGTGGGTGGACGGCCATGCGGCGGGCGTCATACCCGGGAGCCAATGTGTGCGTGATACCGCGGTAGGGGGTGTGGGCGGGACGAGGCGGTCGGCCGGCGCGGGACAGACCCGCCTCCCGCAGCAGGTCCCGGCCCTCCCGCAGATCGAAGATCACATTGCTGAGGAAGAGGGCGTGCTCAAGCGGCGCGTCCGGGGCGTGCTCAAGCGGCGCGTCCGGGCCGGCCCGGTCATGACGACGACGGCCCGCAAAGCCCCGGCCGGGGCTGTGCGGGCCGTCGTCACGCGGCCGCCGTCCGTCAGACGGTCTCGGGAAGCTCCTCGAGCCCCTCGGCGACCAGCTTCGCCAGCCGGTCCAGGGCGATGTCCGCGCCCTCGGCGTCGGAGGCGAGGACGATCTCCTCGCCGCCCTGCGCGCCGAGGCCGAGGACGGCCAGCATGGAGGCCGCGTTGACGGGGGACCCGTCGGCCTTGGCGATCGTCACGGGGACGCCTGTGGCCGTGGCGGCTCGGACGAAGATGGAGGCGGGGCGGGCGTGGAGACCCTCGGCCCAGCCGACGTTGACGCGGCGCTCAGCCATGTGATGCTGCCCTTCAGGTGTTCAGAGGGTTGAGGTTGTCTAGACCAGTGTTGTCTAGACCAGTTTCCCACATCGTGAAGCATGCCGGGACGGCCCTGTGCCGTCCCGTGTGGTGGTCGGACCGCGGCCTCGGTCCGGGTTCGTGCCGTCCTCGTGTACCCCACAGACTGCCCCGCGCCGTTGTCGTACGCGAGCCGTACTCTGGGGCCCATGCAGACCTCGTCGGACCGGCACGAGTACCCCGCCCACTGGGAAGCCGACGTGGTGCTGCGCGACGGCGGCACCGCGCGCGTACGCCCCATCACCGTTGATGACGCCGAGCGCCTGGTCAGCTTCTACGAGCAGGTTTCCGACGAGTCGAAGTACTACCGCTTCTTCGCGCCGTACCCTCGCCTGTCCGCCAAGGACGTCCACCGCTTCACCCACCACGACTTTGTGGACCGGGTGGGACTCGCGGCCACCATCGGCGGCGAGTTCATCGCCACCGTACGCTACGACCGGATCGGCCCCACCGGAACACCTGCTTCCGCACCGGCCGAGGAGGCCGAGGTCGCCTTCCTCGTCCAGGACGCCCACCAGGGCCGAGGCGTCGCCTCCGCGCTCCTGGAGCACATCGCCGCCGTCGCCCGCGAGCGCGGGATCCGCCGCTTCGCCGCCGAGGTGCTGCCCGCCAACACCAAGATGATCAAGGTGTTCATGGACGCCGGGTACACCCAGAAGCGCAGCTTCGAGGACGGCGTGGTCCGCCTGGAGTTCGATCTCGAACCCACCGACCGCTCCCTCGCCGTGCAGTACGCGCGCGAGCACCGCGCGGAGGCCCGCTCCGTCCAGCGCCTGCTCCAGCCGGGTTCGGTGGCCGTCGTCGGCACCGGCCGGACACCGGGCGGTGTCGGCCGCAGCGTCCTCGGCAACCTCCGCGACGCGGGCTACACCGGCCGGCTCTACGCCGTGAACAGGTCGTTCGCCGACGATCTGACGGACCTCGACGGCGTGCCCGCGCACCGTTCCGTGCGCTCCATCGACGGCCCCGTCGACCTCGCCGTGGTCACCGTCCCCGCCGAGCGGGTCCCCGAGGTCGTCGACGAGTGCGGCGAGCACGGGGTGCAGGGGCTGGTGGTGGTCTCCGCCGGATACGCCGACAGCGGCGCCGAAGGACGCGAACGCCAGCGGGCCCTCGTACGGCAGGCGCGCAGCTACGGCATGCGGATCATCGGCCCCAACGCCTTCGGGATCATCAACACCTCACCGGAGGTCCGGCTCAACGCCTCCCTCGCCCCCGAGATGCCGCGCCCCGGACGGATCGGCCTCTTCGCCCAGTCCGGCGCCATCGGCATCGCCCTCCTGTCCCGGCTGCACCGGCGCGGCGGGGGAGTCACCGGCGTCACGGGCGTGTCGACCTTCGTCTCCTCCGGCAACCGGGCCGACGTCTCCGGCAACGACGTCCTTCAGTACTGGTACGACGACCCGCAGACTGACGTCGCGCTGATGTACCTGGAGTCCATCGGCAACCCGCGCAAGTTCACCCGCCTGGCGCGCCGGACCGCGGCCGCCAAGCCGCTGGTCGTGGTGCAGGGCGCACGGCACGGCGGCGTGGCCCCGCAGGGGCACGCCGTACGGGCGACCCGGCTGCCGCACGCCACCGTCTCCGCGCTGCTCCGCCAGGCCGGCGTGATCCGGGTCGACACGATCACCGACCTGGTGGACGCGGGGCTGCTGCTCGCCCGCCAGCCGCTGCCCGCGGGACCCAGGGTCGCCATCCTGGGGAACTCCGAGTCACTGGGCCTCCTGACCTACGACGCGTGCCTCTCCGAGGGGCTGCGACCGCACCCCCCGCTGGACCTGACGACGGCGGCCTCGCCGGACGACTTCCACACGGCGCTCTCCCGGGCCCTCGCCGACGACACCTGCGACGCGGTGGTGGTGACCGCCATCCCGACGGTGGGGGAGGGACCGGCCGAGGACGCCGCGCTGGCCGAGGCCCTGCGGTCGGCGGCGGCCGCGGTGCCCGCCAAGCCGGTCCTGGTGGTCCACGTGGAGCTGGGCGGCCTGGCGGAAGCCCTCTCGGCCGCGGCCAGCACCGCGCCGCAGGCGCCGCCGCCCGCGGAGCCCCGGCGGCCGACACCCGCCGACCCCGAAGCGGCCACGGCCCCGGAGCGCCCCGAGCCCCGGGAGGCTCCCGCCCCCGGCGACGGCACCCGCCTCATCCCCGCCTACCCCGCCGCCGAACGCGCCGTCCGCGCCCTCGCCGAGGCCGTTTCCTACGCCCAGTGGCGCCGCGACGCCGTGGACCCCGGCAAGGTCCCGGAGTACGACGACATCGACGAGAAGGGCGCCGCCGAGCAGATAGCCGGGTACCTCGCGCGCGGGCAGGGGCTCACCCTCGGCTCGGCGGAGACCTGCGAGCTGCTCGGCAGGTACGGCATCGACGTCCACCGCGCGCTGCCCGCCCCCGACCCCGACGAGGCCGCGTCCGCCGCCCGGACCATCGGCTACCCCGTCGCCCTCAAGGCCACCGCCCCCCACCTGCGCCACCGCGCCGACCTGGGCGGTGTACGCCTGGACCTCGCGGACGAGGAGCAACTGCGCCGGGCGTACACCGAGTTGACCGAGCTGTTCGGCAAGCCCGCGGAGCTGCGCCCGGTGGTGCAGGGGATGGCACCGCGCGGCGTCGACACCGTCGTCAGGGCCGTCATCGACCCGGCGGCCGGCGCGGTGCTCTCCTTCGGACTCGCCGGGGCCGCCACACAGCTGCTCGGCGACACGGCGCACCGGCTGATTCCGGTCACCGACCGCGACGCCACCTCGCTCATCCGCTCGGTCCGCACCGCCCCCCTCCTCTTCGGCTGGCGCGGTTCGGCGCCGGTCGACGCCCCGGCCCTGGAGGAGCTGCTGCTGCGGGTCTCCCGGCTGGTCGACGACCACCCGGAGGTCGTCGCGGTCACTCTGGAACCGGTGGTGGTGGCCCCGCACGGCCTGAGCGTCCTCGGCGCCTCCGTCCGGCTCGCGCCCCCTCCGGCCAGGGACGACCTCGGCCCCCGGACCCTCCCCGCGTACTGACCGCGCACGGCCGGACCGGGTCCCGCGGGAGCGTGCCGCACAGTCAGTGGGCCCCCTTAGGATGGAGGGCATGGCCAAGACCAGTACGACGACCCAGGGGCTGCGAGCGGCGATCGAGCGCAGCGGCTACTACCCGGCCCTCGTGGCCGAGGCGGTGGAGGCCGCCGTGGGCGGCGAGCCCGTGCGGTCGTACCTGGTCCACCAGGAGACGACGTTCGACCAGAACGAGGTGCGCCGGCACGTGACCGTGCTCGTGCTCACCGGCAACCGCTTCATCGTCAGCCACACCGACGAGCAGGCCGCCGACGACACCTCCCCGACGCCGTACGCCACGACGTCCACGGAGTCCGTCAAGCTCGGCCGGATCTCGTCCATCGTCGTCAGCCGCGTCGTCGCCAACCCGGAGCAGTACAAGCCGGGCACCCTGCCCCGCGAGATCGTGCTCACCATCGGCTGGGGCGCCGTCTCGAGACTCGACCTGGAGCCGGCCGCCTGCGGCGACCCCAACTGCGAGGCCGACCACGGCTACACGGGCAGTTCGACGGCCGACGACCTCAGCCTGCGGGTCAGCGAGGCGGGGGACGGCCCCGAGACGGTGCGCCAGGCGCTCACCTTCGCGCAGGCCCTCTCCGAAGCGACCGCGGAGACCGGCCGCTGATGGTGCAGCCCGCCCCCTGGGACACCGATCCGGAACCCCTCCCCGTCGACTCCGCCCCCGTCCCCGAGTACGGCAGGGGCTCCCTCGCCGACCTGCTGCCCACCCTGGCCGCCGGACTCGGCGTCCCCGGAATGACCGCGGGCATCACCGAGCTGTCCCCGGCCGACCGGAACTGCGTGTTCCTGATCGACGGCCTCGGCTGGGAGCAGCTGAGGGCCCACCCGGACGAAGCCCCCTTCCTGTGCTCGCTCCTCGGCACCTCGCGCGGCGGCACCGGGCGTCCGATCACCGCCGGCTACCCGGCGACCACGGCGACCTCCCTCGCCTCCGTCGGCACCGGCCTGCCGCCCGGCGCCCACGGCCTGCCCGGATACACCGTGCGCGACCCGGCCACCGGCGCGCTGATGAACCAGCTGCGCTGGCAGCCGTGGACCGCGCCGGCCGTCTGGCAGCCGTACCCCACCGTCTTCCAACTCGCCGAGCAGGCGGGCGTGCACGCGGCGCAGGTGTCCTCGCCGACGTTCGCGAACACCCCGCTGACCAAGGTCGCGCTCAGCGGCGGCACGTTCGTGGGGCAGCTGTCCGGCGAGGACCGGATGGACAGCGCCGCCGCGCAGCTGGCCGGAGCCGACCGCGCCCTCGTGTACACGTACTACTCCGAGGTCGACGGCGCCGGCCACCGCTTCGGCGTCGACTCCGACACCTGGCGGGGCCAGCTCGGGCACGTCGACCGGCTCGTCCAGCGCCTCGCCGAGCAGCTGCCGCCGCGCAGCGCCCTCTACGTCACCGCCGACCACGGCATGGTCGACGTGCCCTTCGACGAGGACCACCGCATCGACTTCGACGAGGACTGGGAGCTGAAGGCGGGCGTCGCCCTCCTCGGCGGCGAGGGCCGCGCCCGGCACGTGTACGCCGTCCCGGGTGCCCGGGGCGACGTCCTGGCCTGCTGGCGCGAGGTGCTGGGCGAGCAGTTCTGGGTGGCGTCCCGGGACGAGGCGATCGAGGCGGGCTGGTTCGGCCCCCGGATCGACGACCGGGTGTACGACCGCATCGGCGACGTGGTCGCCGCCGCGCGGGACGACGTCCTGCTCATCGCCTCCGAACGCGAGCCGAAGGAGTCGGCGATGGTCGGCAACCACGGTTCGATGACCCCTGCCGAGCAGCTCGTCCCCCTGCTCGAAGTACGCTCCTGACGCCCTGCCGCACACCCGACCCCGTTGCCGAAAGGTGCCCAACCCCTCATGCCCGAGCTGGTGTTCTTCTCCGGAACGATGGACTGCGGGAAGTCGACACTGGCTCTCCAGATCGAGCACAACCGCTCGGCGCGCGGACTCGCCGGGATGATATTCACCCGCGACGACCGCGCGGGCGAGGGCAAGCTCTCCTCGCGCCTCGGCCTGGTCACCGACGCGGCGGAGGTCAAGGACGGACAGGACTTGTACGCCCACGTCGTCGACCACCTCTCGCAGGGCGGACGCGTGGACTACGTGATCGCGGACGAGGCGCAGTTCCTCGCGCCGGACCAGATCGACCAGCTCGCGCGCGTGGTCGACGATCTCGACATCGACGTGTACGCCTTCGGCATCACCACCGACTTCCGCTCCAAGCTCTTCCCCGGCTCCCAGCGCCTGGTCGAACTGGCCGACCGGGTCGAGGTGCTCCAGGTCGAGGCCCTGTGCTGGTGCGGCGCCCGCGCCACGCACAACGCCCGCACCGTGGGCGGTGTCATGGTCGTCGAGGGCGCCCAGGTGGTCGTCGGCGACGTCGCCCAGTCCCCCGACGAGATCGGCTACGAGGTGCTGTGCCGACGCCACCACCGTCGCCGTACGACCGCTGCGACGGCCCGCGCGGCGGCGCTGTCGCCGGACGTGCTGCCGGTGTCACCTGCCTGAGGGACCCGTGGGGCTCGGAACCCCGCCCGCCGCGTTCTGCAGCAGCGAGAACCGTGCCCCTTCCGGATCCGCGACCATGGCCGTCCGGCCCCGGGGCGAGTCCTGGACCGGCTCGAGCACATGGCCGCCGAGGCCGACGAGCCGCTCCAGGGCCGCGTCCGCGTCGGCCACCTCGAAGTACGTCAGCCAGTGCGGCCCCCGTTCCCGGGGAAGCGCGCTGCCCAGACCGTGGATGCCGGCGACCGGGCGGCCGTCGAGGCGCAGGGTCACGTGGTCGAAGCCGGCCGAGACCGACGGCGTCGACTCGAAGCCGAACACCGTCTCGTAGAACTTGGCGACGTTCGCCGTCTCAAACGTGATCAGTTCGTTCCACGCCGGTGTGCCGGGCACGCCCGTGACGGCGGTGCCGACGTGTTCCGCCGCCTGCCAGACCCCGAAGACGGCGCCCGAAGGGTCCGAGGCGATCGCGAGCCGGCCGGCCTCGCCCGCGTCCAGCGGGCCGACGCCGACCGTGCCACCGCACAGGCGCACCGTCTCGGCCGTGCGGTTCACGTCGTCGGAGGCGAAGTAGGGCGTCCAGGCGATGGGGAGATGGCGGTCCGGCGGCAGTTGGCCGATTCCCGCCACCTCGTACCCGTCGAGCAGGGCCCGCGCGTAGGGGCCCAGTTGCTGGGGTCCGGGCTGGAACTCCCAGCCGAACAGGCCCCCGTAGAAGTCGTGGGTCGCGGCCGGCCCGTGCACCATCAGACTCACCCAGCAGGGTGCGCCGGGTGTGCGCCGGGCGTTCGTCTCGCCGTTCCGGCCGGTCGACCCCCGTGCGTCCGTCATCGTCACTCTCTTCTCGGCCCTTGCGCGGGCCGTGCGTCCGCTTTCGCTCCGACGGACCCCGCGCCGATGCCGGCACCGGTCCCGGCGCCGTGCGCCTCGGGTGCGCTCGTGGGGCAGCCCGGCTGCCCGGGTGGTACAGCATGTGCCCGAACCCGCACGCCTCGTGATCGGTACTGTCCGGCGGGCAGAGTAGCCCGACATCGACGCCTCGGCCACTCGGTACGCCAGGATGGGGCCATGAACGCCATCATCTCCGCATCCGAACTCATGCAGGAGCTCGCGGGCGCCAACCCGCCCGTCCTGCTCGACGTCCGCTGGCAGTTGAGCACGGCCGGGGCGGCCGGCGCCCCGCCCTTCGAGGGCCGGGCCGAGTACGCGGCCGGGCATCTTCCCGGAGCCGTCTACGTCGACCTGGACCGGGAACTCGCCTCCGCGCCCGGCGGGCGCGGCCGGCATCCCCTGCCGGACGTGGCCGGGTTCGGCGCGGCGATGCGCAGGGCGGGCGTGTCGTCGGACCGGCCGGTCGTCGCCTATGACGGCGGGCAGGGGTGGGCGGCGGCCCGCGCGTGGTGGCTCCTTCGCTGGACGGGTCACCTGAACGTGCGGGTCCTCGACGGCGGGTTGCCGGCCTGGGAGGCGCCGCTGTCGACGGACGTCCCGGCCCCGGAGGAGGGCGACTTCGCCCCGTCGCCGGGCGCGTCGGGACTGCTCGACGCTGACAGTGCCGCCGCTCTGGCCCGCTCCGGGGTGCTGTTCGACGCCCGCGCGGGGGAGCGTTACCGGGGCGAGGTCGAGCCGATCGATCCCGTCGGCGGCCACATCCCGGGCGCCGTGTCCGCACCGACGACGGACAACGTGACGGCGGACGGACGCTTCCTGCCCGTCGGTGAACTCCGGGCGCGTTTCAAGACACTCGGCGCCACGGAGGGCGACGACGTCGGCGTCTACTGCGGCTCCGGCGTGTCGGGCGCCCACGAGGTGCTCGCCCTGGCGGTGGCGGGCATCCCGGCGGCGCTGTACGTGGGCTCGTGGTCGGAGTGGTCCTCGGACCCGTCCCGGCCGGTCGCGGTGGGCCCGGACCCCCAGTAGGGGAGCGGAAGGCACGTACAGGGCGGGCCTGTTCGCGGGCCGGGGTGCACGCCGGGCTCCGGTGACGCCTGTCAGTGGCGACCGGAGCGAACGGGCCGTGTGTGCGCTTGGCCGGGGAGGCGGACGCGGGCGGGGCGGACAGGGCGCACCCGACGGGTGACCGGTCGGCCCGCGACCGAACAGCGCAAGGTCCCGCGCACGGCACCGGGGCCGCACCCGCGTGGGTACGGCCCCGGTCCCGGACGTAAGGGTGCCTAGTCCTGCTTCTTGCGGCGGGTGCCGAAGACGATCTCGTCCCAGCTCGGCACCGCCGCGCGGCGGCCCGGACGGACGCCGTCGGCCTCCGCCTGGCGGTCGGTGGAGCCGGTGAGCCGGTCGCGGTGACTGGCCACCGAGCGCGGCATCAGCACGTCGGCGTAGGCGGAACCGGCCGACGCGGCGGGCGCCGGGGGCTCCTCGACCTCGGGCTCCTCGACCGGTTCCTCCACCACCGGTTCCGGGGCGCGCTCGGGCACCACCAGGTCGCCGCGGAAGCTCGGTACGGCCTCCAGGAGGCTGGTGAGCGAGTCCCGTTCGCGTTCGGCGGAGGCGGTGGCCGCGGTCTCCTCGGCGGGCTCGGACGGCGCCGGGGGCAGGCTCGGCCGCTCCCGCTGCTCCCGGTCGAGGGAACGGTCCAGCGGCCGGTCGCGCGGCAGCCGGGCGATGCGCGGCACGAACGGGAAGCTGGGCTCGGCCGCGGCGAGGTCGTCGGACTCGCCGATCAGCGCGCGTGCCTCCGAGTCGACGGCCTGGACGAGCCGCCGGGGCGGGTCGTACGTCCAGCTCGCCGAGTGCGGTTCGCCGGCGACCACGTAGACCAGCAGCACTTCCCAGGTGCCGTCGTCGCGGCGCCAGGAGTCCCACTGGACCGTGTCCTTGTCGGCGCCGCGCAGCAGCAGCCGCTCCTGGACCGCCTCGCCGAGGGGCGGCCCGGAGTTCTCGCCGGGGCGGCGGACGGGGGTCTTGCGGGCCCGCTCCGCCATGAAGGCGCGCTCGGCCAGCACGGGGCCCTCGAAGCGCCGTACGCGGTCGACGGGGATGCCGGCCATCTGGGCGACCTCTTCCGCGGTCGCGCCGGCACGTATACGAGCCTGGATGTCGCGGGGGCGGA
This sequence comes from Streptomyces sp. NPDC048171, assembly GCF_043202655.1. Lineage (NCBI taxonomy): Bacteria > Bacillati > Actinomycetota > Actinomycetes > Kitasatosporales > Streptomycetaceae > Streptomyces > Streptomyces sp. NPDC048171. The sequence goes on along the minus strand of NZ_JBIDAU010000003.1, from coordinate 553,393 downwards.
GATGGCTCTCCACCTCGATCTCGATCTGGCCGAGGCGGGGACGGTCGCCGCGCACGGCGACCCGGAGTCGTTCGTCGATCGGAAGCGTGTACTCCGTGCTGTCCGCAGCCTTCAGCACCAGCCGTGTGCCGTCATTCGAGACGGCCACGACACGCAGTTCGGGCATGGGGACCTCCCGGGTGGTGCCTGCCGACGTCACGTGCGTCGCTGCTTCCGCTCTGTCGAGTGTGGCCTGCCCGGGTGCAGCCTGCCACAACCTTGCCGAGTTGCCCGGCGTGTCGGGCGCTGGCCCTGGATCGCCGTTATGGCACGGTTACCTGTTCGCAACGCTAAGTGACCAACTCCGTCACCCTGTGCAACTAGCCCCCTCCCGGCGGTCCTTCAAGGCTCCGAACCCCCTGTCGGGAGACCGGACCCAGGGCTCGCAACAGTACTCCATTCGGGCCACGTGCGTGGATTGGCACGCCGCCCAACTTCTGGCAAGAGGGGGCACTTGGCCGCCCCCGCCGCGATTTACGCGATCTTGGACGTGGCGTACTTCACGCAATCACCAGAAACGGAACTAATGGTTTCGGCCGCACGTCCCTTTCTCGTGCAGTTGATCGGTCCCGTAGGGGAAAGGCAGGCAAGGTCAGAGGATGCGTGAAAAGTCCGATGGCGCCGGGGAGGCGGACGTGCGTACGGAGGGGGAAGCCAGGCGGATCGACCTGAGCGTGGCCCAGGTCGCGGGCAGCGCGCTGGCCGCGGTGGTGGCCGCCAAGCTCGCCTCTTCGTTCGGCGTCTACGGCACGATCCTGGGCGCCGGTGTGATCAGTGTGGTCGCCACGTGCGGGGGCTCGGTCCTTCAGCACTTCTTCAAGCGCACCGGCGAACAGCTCCGGGTGAAGCGCACGGCTGCCGTCGCCCAGGGGGCGGGACACGCGGCGGCGCCGGCTCCGGGCGAGTTCTCCAAGGGCACCGTCTACCGCGCGCGGACCACGGGCTGGAAGCGCCCCGTGCTCGCGGCGGCCCTCGTCTTCGGGGTCGCCATGGCGGGGATCACGACGTACGAGATGGCCTCCGGCGAGAACCTGAGCGGCGGCCACCGCACCACGGTCGGCAACGCCCTCTCCGGTCACAACAAGTCCGCTCCGGATTCGGGAAACTCCGATGACCCGGGCGATTCCGGCGGGTCCGGGAACTCCGAGAACGGCAAGGGTGACCCGGGCGGTTCCGGGGACTCCGGCGACGACGGCTCGGGGAGCGACACCCCGGCCGCCACCCCTTCCGGCACCCCGAGCGGAACTGGCGACGACACCTCCTCCGGCGACGACGCCGGGCAGGACGGCGGTACGGAGACCAGCCCGACGCCCACTCCGGAGGCCACCGGGGACGAGGGCTCCGGCGACTCCGGGAGCCCCGCCCCCGACGACTCGGCTACGGCCCCAGAACCCGGCGCAAGTAGTCGTTCAGGAACAGACGGTCAGGGTCAAGGCGGTCCCGCAGCGCAGTGAACTCGCCGAAGCGCGGGTAGACCCCGGAGAGGTAATCGGCGTCCCGGGTGTGCACCTTGCCCCAGTGCGGCCGCCCCTCGTGCGCCGTGAAGATGCGTTCGGCGGCGGTGAAGTACGCCTGGTAGGGCGTGCCCCGGAACATGTGCACGGCGATGTACGCGCTGTCGCGGCCCGATGCGGTGGACAGCGTGATGTCGTCGGCCGGGGCCGTGCGCACCTCGACCGGGAAGCTGATCCTGAGCCGTGACCGGTCCACCATCGCCTTGAGTTCGCGCAGCGTCTCGACGACCGCCTCGCGCGGCACGGCGTACTCCATCTCCACGAACCGCACCCGGCGCGGCGATGTGAAGACCTTGTGCGGGGTGTCCGTGTACGTCCGCGCGGAGAGCGCCTTGCTGGAGAACCGGGCGATCGCCGGGATGGTGCCGGGGGCGGCGCGGCCGACCCAGTTGGCGGCCTGGAAGGCGCCGTTGGACAGGAACTCGTCCTCGAACCAGCCCTGGAGACGGCCGACCGGCTGCTCCGGTCCGGCGCTGCGGTTGTTGCGCTTCGTGTTGGTGTTGCCGGTGTGCGGGAACCAGTAGAACTCGAAGTGCTCGTTCTCGGTCCACAGTTCGTCGAAGTCGGCGAGGACCCGCTCGAAGGGCATCGGTTCCTCACGCGCGGTGAGCAGGAAGAGCGGCTCCACCGCGAAGGTGATGGCGGTGACGACGCCCAGCGCGCCCAGGCCGATCCGGGCGGCGGCGAACACCTCGGGGTTCTCCCGCTCGGAGCAGGTCAGCACCGAGCCGTCCGCGGTGACCATCTCCAGCCCCCGGATCTGAGCGGCGATCGAGGCCGACTCGCGGCCCGTGCCGTGGGTGCCGGTACTGGTGGCCCCGGAGACGGTCTGCTCCACGATGTCGCCCATGTTGGTCAGCGACAGCCCCTCACGCGCGAGGGCCAGGTTGAGCCGCTTCAGCGGAGTGCCGGCCTCGACCGTGACCGTCATGGCGGCACGGTCGATGTCGCGGATGCCCGTCAACAGTTGAGGCCGGATCAACAGGCCGTCCGTCGCCGCTATGGAGGTGAACGAGTGCCCGGTGCCGACCGCCTTGACCCGCAGCCCCTCCCTGGCCGCCGCGCGGACCGCGTCGGCCAGTTCCTCGACGGAGGCGGGAGTGACCTCCCGCGCGGGGCGCGCGGAGACGGTGCCGCCCCAGTTACGCCATGTGCCGTTCCGGCCGTTCGTCCTGCCGCTCGCCGTGCGTGTGCTGCTCAACGGTGCCTCCCCGACGCGGATCCGGCCGCTTGAGCCGGCGGTACCCGAGGAAACCGACCGCGACCGCGACGGCCCCGGCCACCGCCGGAACCCAGTACCCCGTACGCGCGCCGGAGGCGTCGATCACCCAGCCGCCGCCGGAGGAGCCGAGCGCGACCCCGACCGCGAGTCCGGTGCTCACCCAGGTCATGCCCTCGGTGAGCTGTGCGCGTGGTACGTGCTGGTCGATGAGGGACATCGTCGTGATCATCGTCGGAGCGATGGACAGACCCGCAACGAACAGCGCCGCGGCCAGAAACAGCAGGTTTCCGACCAGTAGCAGGGGGATCATACTCACGGCCATCGCACACACGCCCAGCAGCCAGCGGCGCTCGGGCGGACCGGCGAAGCGCAGCAGCCCGAAGATCATGGCCGCCGTGCACGACCCGGCGGCGTACAGGGCGAGGACGAGGCTGGCGGCGGCCTTGTGCCCCTCCTCCTCGGCGAACGCCACGGTGACGACGTCGATGGCCCCGAAGATCGTCCCCGTGGCCGCGAACGTGCCGACCAGGACCTGGAGTCCGCGCGAGCGCAGCGCGGTGCCGCCGCCCTTGTGCTCGCGCGGGTGCGGTACCGGCTCGGTGGCCCGCTGCGCGGTCAGCCAGAAGACGCCGGTGGCCAGGAAGCAGGCGGCGAGCAGCGGCCCGGCCTCCGGGAACCACGCCGTGGACAGGCCGATGGAGATGATCGGCCCGAAGATGAAGCAGACCTCGTCCACCACGGACTCGAAGGAGTACGCGGTGTGCAGCTGCGGGGTGCCCCGGTAGAGGGCCGCCCAGCGGGCCCGGACCATCGCGCCGAGGCTCGGCACGCAGCCGATGCCCACGCAGGCCGCGAACAGCACCCAGTCCGGCCACCCGTAGTGCGCGGCCGGCAGCAGCACCGCCGCCGCGGTCAGCGACACCAGGGTCGCCGGGCGCAGCACCCGCCGCTGCCCGTAGCGGTCCACCAGGCGGGAGACCTGCGGTCCGGCCACGGCGGCGGCGAGGGCGATGGTGGCCGACAGCGCCCCGGCGAGCCCGTACCGCCCGGTGAGCTGCGAGATCATGGTCACCACGCCGATGCCCATCATCGACAGCGGCATGCGGCCGAGGAAGCCCGCGGCGGAGAAGCCCTTGCTGCCGGGGGCGGCGAACAGGGCGCGGTAGGGGCTGGCCAACGAGGTCTCCGGAAAAGGCTCGGTATCGCGCTCAGTAAGGTGCGAACACAGTCGATACAGATTACTCGCCGAAACGCCCGGAAACACCCCCGCGGACCTGGTGGAACGCACGGTCGGCACCCCGCCGTTTCCTCGCTGTCAGTGCCTGGTGGCAGGATCGAGACATGCCAGACGTGCTCGATGTCAGTCCGTACGACGCCCTGCTCCTGCTCTCGTTCGGCGGCCCGGAGGGCCCGGACGACGTGGTCCCCTTCCTGGAGAACGTGACGCGCGGGCGGGGCATCCCGAAGGAACGCCTCAAGGAGGTCGGGCAGCACTACTTCCTCTTCGGCGGGGTCAGCCCGATCAACGACCAGAACCGCGCCCTGCTCGACGCCCTCCGCAAGGACTTCGCCGAGCACGGCCTGGACCTGCCGGTCTACTGGGGCAATCGCAACTGGGCGCCGTACCTGACGGACACCCTGCGCGAGATGGTCCGCGACGGCCGCCGCCGGGTCCTGGTCCTCGCGACCAGCGCCTACGCCTCGTACTCGGGCTGCCGCCAGTACCGGGAGAACCTCGCGGACGCGCTGGCCGCCCTGGAGTCCGAGGGGCTTCAGCCGCCCCGGGTCGACAAGCTCCGGCACTACTTCAACCACCCGGGGTTCGTCGAGCCCATGGCCGACGGGGTGGTCCGGTCCCTCGCCGAGCTGCCCGAAGAGGTCCGCGACGGCGCGCACATCGCGTTCTCGACCCACTCGATCCCCACCTCGGCCGCGGACACCTCCGGTCCGGTCGAGGCCCACGGCGACGGCGGGGCCTACGTCCGCCAGCACCTCGACGTCGCCCAGGTGATCGCCGACGCCGTCCGCGAGCGCACCGGCGTCGACCACCCCTGGCAGCTCGTCTACCAGTCGCGCTCCGGCGCCCCGCACATCCCGTGGCTGGAGCCCGACATCTGCGACCACCTGGAGGAGCGCCGGGCGGCCGGTGCGCCCGCGGTGGTGATGGCCCCCATCGGGTTCGTCTCCGACCACATGGAGGTCCTGTACGACCTCGACACCGAGGCCACCGCCAAGGCCGGGGAGCTGGGGCTGCCGGTGCGCCGCTCGGCGACCGTCGGTGCCGACCCGCGGTTCGCCGCCGCGGTCCGCGACCTCGTCCTGGAGCGGGCCGCCGGCGAGCGCGGCCAGGACGTCGCGCCGTGCGCCCTCGGCGCCCTCGGTGCGAGCCATGACCTGTGCCCGGTCGGCTGCTGCCCCGCCCGTGCCCCCCGGCCCGCCGCGGCGGGCGCCGACAGCCCCTACGCGTGAGGAAGCCCGTGACCGACCAGACGACCGACCCGCTCCACGCCGAGCTGCTGACGATCGCCCGGGAGGCCGCCCACCGCGCGGGCGCGCTGCTGCGCGACGGACGGCCGGCCGACCTCGCGGTCGCCGCCACCAAGTCCAGCCCGATCGACGTGGTCACCGAGATGGACATCGCGGCGGAGAAGCTGATCACCGGGCTGATCGCCGAGCGCCGCCCCGAGGACGGCTTCCTCGGGGAGGAGGGCGCCGCCGCCGAGGGCACGAGCGGCGTCCGCTGGGTCATCGACCCGCTCGACGGCACGGTCAACTACCTGTACGGACTGCCCACCTGGGCGGTCTCCATCGCCGCCGAGCAGGACGGCGAGCGGGTGGCGGCGGCGGTCGTGGCCCCGATGCGGGGCGAGGCCTACCACGCGGTGCTGGGAGGCGGAGCCTGGGCGACCGGAGCCTGGGAGGGCGAACGCGCGCTCGCCTGCCGGCCCGCGGCCCCGCTGGACCAGGCGCTGGTCTCCACCGGCTTCAACTACGTCGCAGACGTCCGCGCGGAGCAGGCCGAGATCGCGCGGCGGCTCATCCCGCTGGTGCGGGACATCCGGCGCGGTGGCTCGGCCGCGATCGACCTGTGCGACGTGGCCGCGGGACGCCTCGACGGCTACTACGAACGCGGGCTGCACCCCTGGGACCTCGCGGCGGGCGACCTGATCGCCCGTGAGGCCGGCGCGGTGACCGGCGGACGCCCCGGCGAGAGCCCCTCGGGCACCCTGACCATCGCGGCCACCCCGTCCGTCTTCGAACCGCTCCAGCGCCTGCTGACGGACTTCGGAGCGTAGGCCTCCGGCGGTGGAGCAGGGGTGGCGGCCGGCGCCGCCCGCGCGGACGCGGGCGCCGCACCCCGCGGGCCGCTCTGCGGGGCACCCGGGGCCGCGCAGCCCCGGGTGCCTGTCGTCGCGGGCCCCGGCCCGAGCCCGTTCGCCGGCCCCGTCGCCCCGCGCGGCAGCGCACCCGGACGCGACGAAGCCCCGGCGCTGGATCGCCGGGGGCTTCGTCGTTCCTGGTTCGGTCAGGCGTTGGTCGCCCTTACCTCCACGCCGTGCTCGGCGGCGAGGCGGCGCAGGTCGTCGAGCTCTCCCAGTTCCACGTCGACGAGGAACTCGTCGCCCTCGTCTCGGGCCCGGGACAGGTCGGACTCGGTCGTCTGTATGCGCTGCAGAAGTCCTGCGGTGAAAGCGTCCATGCTGCGCCCCCTCGTCCTGGGTCGTGGGTCGTTGGCACGGGGGTGTGCCGATCGGAAGGGGCGATCACGTCTCCGGTGGAGTGCCCAGCGCTGCCCTGCTGGGCGGCGACGGTGCCGGACACCCACGCCCGCTCTGCGGAAGCGGACTGCGGCGTACCGCGCGGTAACGCGGTACAGGCAGAGCGTGATCGCGGGGTGTAAAGCCGTCCTCCCCCCGCTCCTCTTCGCGGAAACCTCAACCACGCGAGAAAATCGTTCATTCCCGCCCGCGGGACTTTCCGCGTCGCCGCCCCGTCTCCCGCCTTACAGCCGACTTATGGCCGAAAAGGGCAGGATGGAGGCAACACACCCACCAGGCCCCTGCCCTCGTGCGCCGATCAGCGCTACGCGGGTGGACAGAGGAAGGACAAGCGACGTGCGCGTACTCGTCGTCGAGGACGAGCAACTGCTCGCCGATGCGGTGGCCACCGGACTGCGCCGGGAGGCCATGGCCGTCGACGTCGTGTACGACGGCGCGGCCGCCCTGGAGCGCATCGGCGTCAACGACTACGACGTGGTCGTCCTCGACCGCGACCTCCCCCTCGTGCACGGCGACGACGTGTGCCGCAAGATCGTCGAACTCGGCATGCCCACGCGCGTACTGATGCTCACGGCCTCCGGAGACGTCAGCGACCGCGTCGAGGGCCTGGAGATCGGCGCCGACGACTACCTCCCCAAGCCCTTCGCCTTCAGCGAGCTGATCGCCCGGGTGCGCGCCCTGGGCCGCCGTACCAGCGTGCCCCTGCCGCCCGTTTTGGAGCGCGCCGGGATCAAGCTGGACCCGAACCGCCGCGAGGTCTTCCGCGACGGCAAGGAGGTCCAGCTCGCCCCCAAGGAGTTCGCCGTGCTGGAGGTGCTCATGCGCAGCGAGGGCGCCGTGGTCTCCGCGGAGCAGCTCCTGGAGAAGGCCTGGGACGAGAACACCGACCCGTTCACCAACGTCGTACGCGTGACCGTCATGACCCTGCGACGCAAGCTGGGCGAGCCGCCGGTCATCGTCACCGTCCCCGGCTCCGGCTACCGGATCTGACCGGCCGTGGCGACGACACCCGCGCCCCCCGGGGCGCCACCCAAGCCCACGTGGGACCCGCGCTCGGCCACCCCCCTGCCGTGGCTGCGCCCCACCATCCGCATAAGGCTCACGCTGCTGTACGGCGGCATGTTCCTGATCGCCGGCATCCTGCTGCTGTCGATCATCTATCTGCTCGCCGCCCAGGCGGTGCGCACCGGCAACGAACCGCTGTACAAGATCGTCGACTTCACCGACCTCAGGGTCTCCAGCAGCGACTGTCCGGTCGTGGACAACGGCAACCTGTCGTTGTCCGCCTTCAACGCCGCGATCAGCGACTGCATAGACCACCAGCGCAAGGTCGCCCTGGACAACCTGCTCAGCCGTTCGCTGCTGGCGCTCCTCGGCCTCGCCGTGATCGCCTTCGCCTTCGGCTACGCCATGGCCGGGCGCGTCCTGTCGCCGCTGGGCCGGATCACCCGCACCGCCCGCGCGGTGGCGGGCTCCGACCTCTCCCGCCGGATCGAGCTGGACGGGCCGGACGACGAGCTGAAGGAGCTGGCCGACACCTTCGACGACATGCTGGAGCGGCTGCAGCGGGCGTTCACCGCCCAGCAGCGCTTCGTCGGCAACGCCTCCCACGAGCTGCGCACGCCCCTGGCGATCAACCGCACGCTCCTGGAAGTGCACCTGTCCGATCCGAACGCCCCGGTGGAGCTCCAGCAGCTCGGCAAGACGCTGCTGGCCACCAACGAACGCAGCGAGCAGCTCGTCGAGGGCCTGCTGCTCCTCGCCCGCAGCGACAACCAGATCGTCGAGCGCAAACCGGTGGACCTCGCCGAGGTGGCCGGTCAGGCCATCGACCAGGTGCACGCCGAGGCGGAGAGCAAGGGCGTGGAGGTCCGCGGCGCCCGCGAGGCCGCGGTGGTCCAGGGCAACGGCGTCCTGCTGGAGCGGATCGCCCTGAACCTCGTCCAGAACGCCGTGCGCTACAACGTGCCGGAAGAGGGCTGGGTCGAGGTCTCCACCGCCGTGGAGGGCGGCCAGGCGGTCCTGGTGGTCACCAACACGGGTCCGGTCGTACCGGCGTACGAGGTGGACAACCTCTTCGAGCCGTTCCGGCGGCTGCGCACGGAGCGGACGGGCAGTGACAAGGGCGTCGGGCTGGGGCTCTCCATCGCGCGGTCCGTGGCCCGGGCGCACGGCGGGCACATCTACGCGCAGCCGCGCGAGGGCGGGGGGCTCGTCATGCGCGTCACGCTGCCCGTCTGAGATCATGACCCCGACATCTCACCGAGAACCGAGGATGTTCGCTTTGAGCGGAATTTCCAGGCCAGCAGCCCTGGAGTCGCGTGTGTGATCGATCACAGCGGCGGCTTTCGCGCCATCTACTCTCCGTGATCATGCACCCTGTCGGAAAGCCGGGAAAATCCTGGTTTTCAGGGGTCCTGATCACGGGAAGTACACGGTGGGACGCCTTTGAAGTGCGGTATTAGGACCGTGTACGGTCCCCATCGCCATCCAAGCCGATCACTCATGAGGGGTCCGGTTGGGTGTCGATTGAGTAACAGACCTTGATGTGAGGCAAAATCTCCGCCTCAGGTCGGGCACAAGTCCGGCCTCTCACGCGTTACGTGCGCTGGAGACACCGCAGACACCCAGAGGGGGAGAGCGACCATGGCAACCGATTACGACACTCCACGCAAGACCGACGACGACGTCGACTCGGACAGCCTCGAAGAGCTGAAGGCGAGGCGGAACGACAAGTCCGCCTCGGCCGTCGACGTCGACGAGTTCGAGGCCGCGGAAGGCCTCGAACTTCCCGGCGCCGACCTCTCGAACGAGGAACTGGCGGTCCGTGTACTGCCGAAGCAGCAGGACGAGTTCACCTGCATGAGCTGCTTCCTGGTGCATCACCGCAGCCAGCTGGCCCGGGAGAAGAACGGCCAGCCCATCTGCCGCGACTGCGACTGAGGCGGGGTCGGCCGTGACAGGCTCGACCCCTCCCTGGAAGCGCCGCTTCCCCCAGCGGGGAGCGGACCAAGGACCGTCCGACGGTCCGCACAGCGCGCGTGACGACGAGCGAGGCACGACCGACACCGGTACGGCCTCGCTCGAAGCAGTGGCCGGCCGGAGTGACCTCCCGGCGACCACCAACACCCCGGCGCCCGCTGCCCGGCGCAGGGCAGCGGCGTTCCGGGAGAAGGCCGGAAACAGCGTCCGCAACGGCGGCACCCGCGCCAGAGCCGCCCTGGGGCACCTCGCCGACCGGATCATCGATCTGGCCCCGCGCGTGCCCGTACGGGACCTGGCGACGCTGCGCGGGCAGTTCCCGGGCCTCGGCCCCGAAGAGCTCGCCGACCGCCTCGTGGCCGGCGCCGCCAAGGGCACCGCGACCGTGGGAGCGGGGATCGGCGCGGCGGCGATGATGCCCGTACCGCCCGCGATGCCCACCGAACTGGCCGCCGAGGTCACCGGCGTCGCGGCGATCGAGCTCAAGATGATCGCCGAACTCCACGAGGTCTACGGCGTACGCCCGCCCGGTGGCCTCGGGCAGCGCAGCACCGCGTACCTGAACTCCTGGTCGGACGAACGCGGCGTCGACGTGGCCAAGCCGTCGACCCTCGGCGCGGCGATGAACAGCCACATGAAGCGCCAGCTGCGCCAGCAGATCATGAAGCGGATGGTGCGCAACCTGCCGAACCTGATGCCCTTCATGGTGGGAGCGGCCGTGGGAGCCGTCATGAACCGCCGTGACACCAGAAAGCTCGCCGACAAGATCCGCAACGACCTGCGCAAGCGCCAGGTCCCCTGGAGCGCCCTCGGCGACCTCCCCGCCCTGGAGCGGCCCGCGGACGCCCTCGAGATGGGCGAGCCGGGCAGAGGACTCGGACCCGGCGGCCGGCCGGGCCACTGACCACGCGCGCGCCCCCGCGCGTGTGCGGTCCGGCTACGCGGCCGCCTTCGCCGCCGTGAGGGCCTCGATCAGCCGCTCCGGCTCGCGCGTCGACAGGTACAGGTACGGAGTCGGGTCCTGCGGGTCCGTGACCAGCACGCGCACGGCCCTCGGGATGTAGGCGCGCAGCAGCAGGAACGCCCGGGTGTCGGCCTTGTACGTGCGCCAGGCGCGGGCCTCCTCCGGATCGAGGACCTCCGCCTCGCCCAGCGCCGAGAGCGGCACCCGCGCCTCGCCCGCGATCAACGAGTCGCCCACGACACGGATACGGACCGCGCCGTACGAACTGGCCGCCACCGCCGCCACCGCGGTGCCGCCGGCGAGGCCGCCCAGCATCGGCAGCGTGCCGAAGGGCAGCAGGATCAGCGCGAACGCGAGCCCCACCAGGAAGGAGACCAGCCACCAGGAGCGGGGCGCGGTGAGGCGTTCTTCGTACGGGGCGGGGGAGGGCTGCATGCAACAAGCTTGGCACGGTGGCGGTGTTCGGCCGACGCGCGGGTAAGGTCTGCGCCTGTGAGTGGTACTTCCCCAGGTCTTCAGCCTCCCGCCGACGCCGTGAAACCCGTACGGCACCCCGACGCGCCCGCCCCCGGCGAGCTGCTCGGCGCCCACTACGGCCAGTGCTTCGGCTGCGGCGGCGACCAGCCCCACGGACTGCACCTCCAGGCCCGGGCCGGCGAGGGCGTGTCGATCACCGCCGAGTTCCTCGTCCGGCCCGCCCACCAGGGTGCGCCCGGTCTGGCGCACGGCGGCGTGCTCGCCACCGCCCTGGACGAGACCCTGGGCTCGCTGAACTGGCTGCTGCGGACGATCGCGGTGACCGGACGGCTGGAGACCGACTTCCGGCGGCCGGTGCCCGTGGACACCACGCTGTACCTGGAGGCCGAGGTGACCGCGGTGGCGGGCCGGAAGATCTACTCCACCGCCACCGGCCGGATCGGCGGGCCGGACGGGCCCGTGGCCGTCCGTGCCGACGCCCTGTTCGTCGAGGTCAAGGTCGACCACTTCGTCAACCACGGCCGCGAGGAGGAGATCCGCGCGGCCATGGACGACCCCGACCAGATCCGCCGCACCCGTGCCTTCGAGGTGAACCCGTGACCCGCGCCGAGCTCGAGGTGCTGATCCGCCGCGTCGACCCCGACGTACCGCTTCCGACGTACGCGCAGCCCGGCGACGCGGGGGCCGACCTGCGCACCACCGTCGACTGCGAGCTGGCCCCCGGCGAGCGTGCCGTGCTGCCCACGGGCGTGTCTGTGTCGCTTCCGGAGGGGTACGCGGGGTTTGTGCACCCACGTTCCGGACTGGCCGCGCGCTGCGGTGTCGCCCTCGTGAATGCCCCGGGGACGATTGATGCCGGGTACCGTGGGGAGATCAAGGTGATCGTGGTGAATCTCGACCCGCGCGAGACGGTGCGGTTCGAGCGCTTCGACCGGATTGCCCAACTGGTCGTCCAGCAGGTCGAGAAGGTCCGCTTCCGGCAGGTCGCGGAGCTTCCCGGCTCGGCGCGGGCCGAGGGGGGCTTCGGGTCCACCGGCGGCCACGCCGGGACGGACCGTGCAAGCGGCACAAGCGGTCAGGTCGCCGAGGGCGGCCCGACGGGTGGGAATCGATACGCTTCGGTCGTATCCGACCGGGAAGGACAGTGACGTGTTCGGACGTCGCAAGAAGAGGGATGCCGCCGAGGACGCGGCCGGCGAGACCGAGCAGGTCGTCGACAGCGTCGACACCGAGGCGGACGAAGAGCGCGAGCGCGTGCGGCTCGACCCCGAGCCGCGGCCCGACGGGCCCTGGGACAGCACCGAGGTCCGCGACCCCGCCGAGGGGCGCGTGGACCTGGGCGGCATGTTCATCCCCGGGGTCGAGGGCATGGAACTGCGGGTGGAGGTCGCCGGGGACGCGATCGTCGCCGCGACCGTCGTGCTGCGCGACAGCGCCATCCAGCTCCAGGGATTCGCCGCGCCCAAGCGCGAGGGCATCTGGGGCGAGGTGCGCGAGGAGATCGGCTCCGGCATCACCCAGCAGGGCGGCATCATCGACGAGGTCGAGGGTCCGCTGGGCTGGGAGCTGCGTGCCCAGGTGCCGGTGCAGCTGCCGGACGGCACGGGCGGCTTCCAGGTCGTGCGGTTCGTCGGCGTGGACGGCCCCCGCTGGTTCCTGCGGGGCGTGATCTCGGGCCAGGGCGCGGTGCAGCCGCAGGCCGCGGGTCTGCTGGAGCAGATCTTCCGGGACACGGTCGTGGTCCGCGGTGAAGGCCCCATGGCCCCCCGGGACCCGATCGTCCTCACCCTGCCGAACGACGCGCAGATGGTCCCCGAGGGTGTCCAGCAGGAAGAGGGCTCCCGCTTCTCCGGAGGCATGGGCCAGCTCCAGCGCGGGCCGGAGATCACCGAGGTCCGCTAGGTAAAAACTTCGTGCGGTTTCTCCGTACGCGCGCCATCAGGGCCGCATCCCCGGGGGATGCGGCCCTTCGCGCTGCCGGCCCGGCGGACCGTGGTGCCGGGCCGTTGAATCCGGCGGCCTCCGCTGGCGATACTGGCGCCCGGTCGTCCGGCGGGGGAGGGGCTCATGAGCCAGGTGGTGGTCACCGAGACCATGGTGCGGGTCGAGGACGTGCGCAAGTCGTACGCCCAGGGGACCGCCGTCGTGCACGCCCTGCGCGGCGTCTCCTTCGAGGTGCCGCGGGGCGTGCTGGTCGCCCTCAAGGGGCGGTCGGGGTCGGGCAAGACCACGCTGCTCAACATCGTCGGCGGACTCGACGTACCGGACGCCGGACGCGTCGAGGTCGACGGCCGTGACCTGGCGGACCTGGACGAGGACGGGCTGCTCGCCCTGCGCCGGGACCGCGTCGGCTTCGTCTTCCAGTCCTTCGGGCTCATCCCGATCCTCACGGCCGCCGAGAACGTGGGCGTGCCGATGCGGCTGCGCCGGGCCGCGCCCCGTGAGCGCGAGGAGCGCGTCGCCCTCCTGCTCGCCCTGGTGGGCCTCGCCGACCACGCGGCCCAGCGGCCCGGCGAGCTGTCCGGCGGGCAGCAGCAGCGGGTCGCCATCGCCCGCGCCCTCGCCAACAACCCCGCACTGCTGATCGCCGACGAGCCCACCGGCCAGCTGGACGCCGAGACCGGGCACGCCGTGATGGAGCTGCTGCGGGCCGTCGTACGCAGCGAGGGGGTCACCGCCCTGGTCGCCACGCACGACGCCACCCTCCTCGACCTCGCCGACCGGGTGCTCGAACTGCGGGACGGGGAGATCGTCGGGCAGTGACACCGGGCGTCAGGGTTCCGTCAAAGACGGCCCGCAACCGCACCCCGCCCCCGTTATGTCGCGATTGTGGGCCGTAGGGTCGACGCTGCGCAGTCAGCGGTTGACCGGAAGACAATGAGGCCATGGGACGCGGCAAGCTTCGGATCTACCTGGGGGCGGCCCCGGGCGTCGGAAAGACGTACGCGATGCTCGCCGAGGCGCACCGCCGCGTCGAGCGGGGCACGGACTGCGTGGTCGCCTTCGTCGAGCACCACGGCAGGGCCCGCACCGAGGTCATGCTGCGCGGCCTTGAGCAGGTGCCGCGCCGGGAGCTGGAGTACCGCGGCGGGACCTTCACGGAGCTGGACCTGGACGCCGTACTGGCCCGCAGGCCGCAGGTCGCCCTGGTGGACGAACTGGCGCACACCAACGTCCCCGGCGTCCGCAACGCCAAGCGCTGGCAGGACGTCGAGGAACTGCTGGCCGCCGGGATCGACGTGGTCTCGACCGTCAACATCCAGCATCTGGAGTCACTCGGCGACGTCGTGGAGTCGATCACCGGCGTGCGGCAGCGGGAGACCGTGCCGGACGAGGTGGTGCGGCGCGCGGACCAGACCGAGCTGGTCGACATGTCGCCCCAGGCGCTGCGCAGGCGCATGGCGCACGGCAACATCTACCAGCCCGACAAGGTCGACGCGGCCCTGTCCAACTACTTCCGCCCCGGCAACCTCACCGCCCTGCGGGAACTGGCCCTGCTCTGGGTGGCCGACCGGGCCGACGAGTATCTCCAGCAGTACCGCAGCGAGCACCGCGTCTCGAAGATCTGGGGTTCGCGCGAGCGCATCGTGGTCGGCCTGACCGGCGGTCCCGAGGGCCGCACGCTGATACGCCGGGCCGCCCGCCTCGCGGAGAAGGGCGCCGGCGGCGAGGTGCTGGCCGTGTACATAGCCCGCAGCGACGGGCTGACCTCGGCGTCCCCGAAGGAGCTGGCACTCCAGCGCACCCTCGTCGAGGACCTCGGCGGCACCTTCCACCACGTCCTGGGCGACGACATACCCGCCGCCCTCCTCGACTTCGCGCGCGGCGTCAACGCCACCCAGATCGTCCTCGGCTCCTCGCGCCGCAAGACGTGGCAGTACGTCTTCGGCCCCGGCGTCGGCGCCACGGTCGCCCGCGAGTCCGGCCCCGACCTGGACGTCCACATCGTGACCCACGAGGAGGTCGCCAAGGGCCGCGGACTGCCGGTGGCCAGGGGCGCGCGCCTGGGGCGCTCCCGGAGCGTCTGGGGCTGGTTCGTGGGCCTGGTCGGCCCGGTGCTGCTGACCCTGCTGCTCAACGCCGTCAACCTCGGGCTCGCCAACGACGTGCTGCTCTACCTCGCGCTGACGGTGGCCGCCGCGCTGCTCGGCGGGCTCTACCCGGCGCTGGCCTCGGCCGCGGTCGGCTCGGTCCTGCTGAACTGGTTCTTCACACCGCCCGTCAACCGGATCACGATCGCCGACCCCAGGAACATCCTTGCGCTCGCCATATTCGTCGGCGTCGCGCTCTCCGTCGCCTCGGTCGTCGACCTCGCGGCCCGCCGTACGCACCAGGCCGCCCGGCTGCGTGCCGAGTCCGAGATCCTCTCCTTCCTGGCCGGCGACGTCCTGCGCGGCGAGACCAGCCTGGAGACGCTCCTGGAGCGGGTGCGCGAGACCTTCGGCATGGAGTCGGCCGCGCTGCTGGAGCGGGAGAGCGACGTGGCTCCCTGGACCTGCGCCGGGCGTGCCGGGTCGGGGCCTCCGGTGGAGCGCCCGGAGGACGCGGACGTGGACATGCCGGTCGGGGACCACATGGCGCTCGCGCTGACCGGCCGCGTGCTGCCCGCCGAGGACCGCCGCGTGCTGGCCGCCTTCGCCTCCCAGGCCGCCGTCGTCCTGGACCGGCGCCGGCTGCGCGAGGAGGCCGACCGGTCCAGGGCGCTGGCCGAGGGCAACCGCATCCGCACCGCGCTGCTGGCCGCCGTCAGTCACGACCTGCGCACCCCGCTGGCCGGGATCAAGGCCGCGGTCACCAGCCTCAGGTCCGACGACGTCGCCTGGTCCGACGAGGACCAGGCGGAGCTGCTGGAGGGCATCGAGGCGGGCGCCGACCGGCTCGACCACCTCGTCGGGAACCTGCTCGACATGTCCCGCCTCCAGACCGGCACGGTCACCCCGCTGATCCGTGAGATCGACGTGGACGAGGTGGCGCCGATGGCGCTCGGCGGGGTGCCCGAGGGAAGCGCGGAGCTGGACATCCCGGAGACGCTGCCCATGGTCGCCGTGGACGCCGGGCTCCTGGAGCGGGCACTGGCCAACCTCGTGGAGAACGCCGTCAAGTACAGCCCGGACGACCGGGGCGTCCTGGTCACCGCCAGCGCCCTCGCGGACCGCGTCGAGGTACGGATAGTCGACCGGGGCCCCGGAGTGCCGGACGAGGCCAAGGAGCGCATCTTCGAGCCCTTCCAGCGCTACGGCGACGCCCCGCGCGGAGCCGGCGTCGGGCTGGGGCTCGCCGTGGCCAGGGGCTTCGCCGAGTCGATGGGCGGCACCCTGAACGCGGAGGACACCCCCGGCGGCGGCCTCACCATGGTTCTCACCCTCCGCGCGGCGGGCGCCCCCGCGGCGCCCCCGCGCCCCACGCCGGCAGAAAGGCAGGCCGCCCGATGACCCGGGTCCTCGTGATCGACGACGAACCGCAGATCGTGCGGGCCCTCGTCATCAACCTCAAGGCGCGCCACTACGAGGTCGACGCCGCCCACGACGGCGCGGGCGCCCTTCAGCTGGCCGCCGCCCGCCACCCCGACGTGGTCGTCCTCGACCTGGGCCTGCCCGACATGGACGGCGTCGAGGTGATCAAGGGCCTGCGCGGCTGGACCCGGGTACCGATCCTGGTGCTGTCCGCCCGGCACTCCTCCGACGAGAAGGTCGAGGCGCTCGACGCGGGCGCCGACGACTACGTCACCAAGCCCTTCGGCATGGACGAGCTGCTGGCCCGGCTGCGGGCGGCCGTACGCCGCGCCGAACCGGTCCCCGGCGACGGGGACGACGTGATCGTGGAGACCGAGCGGTTCACCGTCGACCTGGCCGCGAAGAAGGTCAACCGGGACGGGAGGGACGTCCGCCTCACGCCCACCGAGTGGCATCTGCTGGAGGTACTGGTGCGCAACACGGGGCGCCTGGTCAGCCAGAAACAGCTGCTCCAGGAGGTGTGGGGGCCGTCGTACGGGACGGAGACCAACTACCTGCGGGTCTACATGGCCCAGCTGCGCCGCAAACTGGAGGCGGACCCCGCGCACCCGCGGCACTTCATCACCGAGCCCGGCATGGGATACCGCTTCGAGAAGTGAGCCTCGCCATCCCTTCCCCGGAGGGTGCGTGCCTGTCGGCGGGCCCCGGTACGCTTCACATATGAGTGCTGCTCCGCGTTCCGACAAGCCGGTGGGCCGGTTCCGGCGCATGTTCGACCGGCTCTCCTCGTCGCAGGAGGACCTGGAGTCGGAGGAACTGCGCGAGGACGCCGACACCGCCGGCTGCACCCGTATCTGCGACTGTCAGGACCGGCAGATCGTGTCGGTTACTGGTACCTTGCGCACGGTCACCCTGCGACCGCGCGCGGGCGTTCCGGCCCTGGAGGCCGAGCTGTTCGACGGTTCCGCGGCCTTGGACGTGGTGTGGCTGGGCAGACGCTCCATCGTGGGCATAGAGCCGGGGCGCAAGCTCATCGCATCGGGCCGGATCTCGATGAGCCGGGGCCGCCGGGTGCTCTTCAACCCGAAATACGAACTGAGACCCCTCGGACGGGAGTAGCCGGTGACGTCGCTCGACAAGCCGACCGAAGAGAAAGAGGCGGACGACTCCCGGGCGGTGACCGAGGCCGCGCTGTTCGAGGCGTTCGGCGGCGTGCGGGGCATGGTCGAGACGGTGCTGCCGGGCCTGCTCTTCGTCACCATCTTCACGCTCAACAACGACCTGCACATGTCCGCGATCGCGGCGCTCGCCGTGTCGCTGGTCCTGGTCGTGGTGCGGCTGGTGATGAAGGACACCGTGAAGCACGCCTTCAGCGGTGTCTTCGGCGTCGCCTTCGGTGTGGTCTTCGCGATGATGACCGACAACGCCAAGAACTTCTATCTGCCGGGCATGCTCTACACCCTCGGCCTGGCCCTGGCGTACATCGTCACCTCGCTGGCCGGAGTGCCGCTGATCGGCCTGATCCTCGGCCCGGTCTTCAAGGAGAACCTCTCCTGGCGCACCCGCAACCCGGGCCGCAAGAAGGCGTACACCAAGGCCAGCTACGCCTGGGGCCTGATCCTGCTCGCCAAGAGCGCGATCCTCTTCCCGCTGTACTGGTGGGCGGACACCGAGCAGCTCGGCTGGGTCCTGGTCACCCTGAAGATCCCGCCCTTCCTGCTCGCCGTCTGGCTGACCTGGGTCTTCCTGGCCAAGGCGCCGGCCCCGATCGACGTCTTCGCCGAGATGGAGGCCGCCGAGGAGGCGGAGAAGGCCGAGAAGGAGCGGGCGGAGCGCGAGAAGGCCGCCGTGTGGCAGCCCGCGGACGCCGGGAGCGACGCCGCCGACACGCACGGCGGCAGGCACCGCAAGAGCTGACGGGCGGCGCCGTCCACACCCGTGGCGGTACGACGGTGGGGGCGCCCGGAGATCTCCGGGCGCCCCCACCGTCGTACCGCCGTAACGTCAGCGCGCGGGGTTGCCGCGCCGCGCCGACAACAGGTCCTCCAGCTGCTCCTCGCGGGCCTGCGCCGCGACGAACAGCAGCTCGTCGCCCGCCTCCAGCGAGTCCTCCCGCGACGGGGTCAGCACCCGGGTGCCGCGGATGATGGTCACCAGCGAGGTGTCCTCGGGCCACTCGACGTCACCGACCTGGATCCCGGCCAGGGCCGACTCCTCAGGCAGCGTCAGCTCGACCAGGTTGGCGTCGCCGTGGCTGAAGCGCAGCAGCCGGACCAGGTCGCCGACGCTCACCGCCTCCTCCACCAGGGCCGACATCAGCCGCGGGGTGGAGACGGCGACGTCCACGCCCCAGGACTCGTTGAACAGCCACTCGTTCTTCGGGTTGTTCACCCGGGCGACGACGCGCGGGACGCCGTACTCCGTCTTGGCCAGCAGCGAGACGACGAGGTTGACCTTGTCGTCGCCGGTCGCGGCGATGACGACGTTGCAGCGCTGGAGCGCCGCCTCGTCCAGGGACGTGATCTCGCACGCGTCGGCGAGCAGCCACTCCGCCATCGGGACGCGCTCGACCGAGATCGCGGTCGGCGCCTTGTCGATCAGCAGGACCTCGTGGCCGTTCTCCAGCAGCTCGCCCGCGATCGAGCGGCCGACCGCGCCGGCTCCGGCAATGGCGACCCTCATCAGTGACCGCCCTCCTCTTCGGGACCCTTGGCGAACGCCGCCTCGACCTTGTCGACCTCGTCGGTGCGCATCATCACGTGCACCAGGTCGCCCTCCTGCAACACGGTCTGCGAGGAGGGCAGGATCGCCTCCCCGAGCCGGGTGAGGAAGGCCACCCGCACACCCGTCTCCTCCTGGAGCCGGCTGATCTTGTGGCCGACCCAGGACGGGGACGTGTGCACCTCGGCGAGCTGGACCCCGCCGGTGGGGTCGCGCCACAGCGGCTCGGCGCCCGAGGGGAGCAGCCGGCGCAGCATCTGGTCGGCCGTCCAGCGGACGGTGGCCACCGTGGGGATGCCCAGGCGCTGGTAGACCTCGGCGCGGCGGGGGTCGTAGATGCGGGCGGCGACGTTCTCCACGCCGAACATCTCGCGTGCCACGCGGGCGGCGATGATGTTCGAGTTGTCGCCGCTGGAGACGGCCGCGAAGGCGCCCGCGTCCTCGACGCCCGCCTCGCGCAGGGTGTCCTGGTCGAAGCCGATGCCGGTGACCCGGCGGCCGCCGAACGAGGAACCGAGACGTCGGAAGGCGGTGGGGTCCCGGTCGATCACGGCGACCGTGTGCCCCTGCTGTTCCAGGGCCTGAGCGAGGGCGGAGCCCACGCGCCCGCAGCCCATGATGACAATGTGCACGGCTCTACACCACTCTTCTTCCGAGCCCTCTGACGTAGGCGTACGTCCCGCTCATTTTCCTCTTTCGGCTCGACGGGCAAACACGTGCGGCCCCTGTCCGGGGGCGCCGGGCACCATCATGCCGGTCCGGCGGGTCCGGCCCCCGTCCGGGTGGTCCCCCGACGGCCCGTCGACGGTCCGAGCCTACTGACGCGCGGGTCCGGGCATTGCGCCTCAGCTCTCCACCGACGACCCCCGGCGCCCGATGCTGCGGATGCTGGCAAAAGTGAGGATTCCGAGGCCGGCGAGTGAGAGAAGGCCGCCGATCAGCTCCGCGGACAGGTGCATGAGACCTCCAGGGTGGCAACGGCCGGGCATCGGGCGGTGATTGCGCGGTGTTCGTCATATAGGCATGCCGGGCCCCGGACCTGCGGAATCCGCAGCCCGACCACCCGTCGAATTCACCCGTAGAGCAGACGGCGGGTGGATCGGGGGTGGCGGGTGGGCGCGCGCCCGTTCGAACGCTTACGATCCTCTGTTGTGTCCAAACTGACCGACGTGCCCAAGCGGATCCTGATCGGGCGCGCACTGCGCAGCGACCGGCTGGGCGAAACGCTCCTGCCGAAGCGCATCGCCCTCCCCGTCTTCGCATCCGACCCGCTCTCCTCGGTGGCGTACGCGCCCGGCGAGGTGCTGCTCGTCCTGTCCATCGCGGGCGTGTCGGCGTACCACTTCAGCCCTTGGATCGCGGTGGCGGTCGTCGTCCTGATGTTCACGGTCGTCGCCTCCTACCGGCAGAACGTGCACGCCTACCCCAGCGGCGGCGGCGACTACGAGGTGGCCAACACCAACCTGGGACCCAAGGCGGGCCTGACCGTCGCCAGCGCCCTGCTGGTCGACTACGTCCTGACCGTCGCCGTCTCGATCTCCTCCGGCATCGAGAACCTCGGCTCCGCGGTCCCCTTCGTGGTCGAGCACAAGGTCCTCTGCGCGGTCGCCGTGATCCTGCTGCTGACCCTGATGAACCTGCGCGGCGTCAAGGAGTCGGGCAAGCTGTTCGCGATCCCGACGTACGTCTTCGTCGGCGGCGTCTTCATCATGATCGCGTGGGGCGCGTTCCGGGCCCTGGTGCTCGGCGACACCATGCGCGCGCCGACGGCGGACTACGAGATCAAGCCGGAGCACGGCGGGCTCGCCGGATTCGCCCTGATCTTCCTCCTCCTGCGCGCCTTCTCCTCCGGCTGTGCCGCGCTCACCGGTGTCGAGGCGATCTCCAACGGCGTCCCGGCCTTCCGCAAGCCCAAGTCGAAGAACGCGGGGAACACCCTCGCGATGATGGGGCTGCTCGCCGTCACCATGTTCTGCGGCATCATCGCGCTCGCCTCCGCGACGGACGTGCGCATGTCGGAGAACCCGGCCACCGACCTCTTCCACAACGGCGTCGCGGTCGGCGCGGACTACGTCCAGCACCCGGTGATCTCGCAGGTCGCGGAGGCTGTCTTCGGCGAGGGCAGCTTCCTGTTCATCGTGCTGGCCGCGGCCACCGCACTGGTCCTCTTCCTCGCCGCGAACACCGCCTACAACGGCTTCCCGCTGCTCGGCTCGATCCTCGCCCAGGACCGCTACCTGCCGCGCCAGCTGCACACGCGCGGTGACCGCCTGGCGTTCTCCAACGGCATCGTCCTGCTGGCCGGCGCCGCCATACTCCTGGTCTTCGTCTACGGCGCCGACTCCACGCGCCTGATCCAGCTCTACATCGTCGGCGTCTTCGTCTCCTTCACGCTCAGCCAGATCGGCATGGTCCGGCACTGGAACCGCCACCTGGCCACGGAGAAGGACCAGGCCGTGCGCCGCCGCATGATCCGCTCCCGGGCCATCAACGCCTTCGGCGCCTTCTTCACCGGCCTCGTCCTGGTCGTCGTCCTGGCCACGAAGTTCACCCACGGCGCCTGGGTCGCCCTGCTCGGGATGTGCATCTTCTTCGCCACGATGACGGCGATCCGCAAGCACTACGACCGCGTCTCCGCGGAGATCGCCGCCCCCGAGGACCCGGACGAGGCGCAGAGCGACGACATGGTGCGCCCGTCCCGGGTCCACTCGGTGGTGCTCATCTCCAAGATCCACCGCCCCACCCTGCGCGCGCTCGCCTACGCCAAGCTGATGCGCTCCGACACACTCGAGGCCCTGAGCGTCAACGTCGACCCGGCCGAGACCAAGGCCCTGCGCGACGAGTGGGAACGGCGCGGCATCGCCGTACCGCTGAAGGTCCTGGACTCGCCCTACCGCGAGATCACGCGGCCGGTCATCGAGTACGTCAAGAGCCTGCGCAAGGAGTCCCCGCGCGACGCGGTCTCGGTCATCATCCCCGAGTACGTGGTCGGCCACTGGTACGAGCACCTGCTGCACAACCAGAGCGCCCTGCGCCTCAAGGGCCGCCTCCTGTTCACGCCCGGCGTCATGGTCACGTCCGTCCCGTACCAGCTCCAGTCCTCCGAGGCCGCGAGGAAGCGGGCCCGCAAGCGGCAGGACTGGAACGCACCCGGCGCGGTCCGGCGCGGTCCGCTCCACCACGACCGGGCGAAGGACTCCTCGCCGTCGAAGTAGAGTGGACGGCTGCGGTCCCTTCCCGCCGTCCCTCACACCCCCGTTCTCTGGAGCCACCCCGCCATGCAGGCAGAACCGAAGAAATCGCAGGCGGAGTCCGGAGCGGTCTCGCTCGTCGGCGAGGAGTACGAGGTCGAGATCGGCCCCGTCGCGCACGGCGGCCACTGCATCGCCCGTACCTCCGAGGGGCAGGTGCTGTTCGTCCGGCACACGCTGCCCGGCGAGCGCGTCGTGGCCCGGGTGACGGAGGGCGAGGAGGGCGCCCGCTTCCTGCGCGCCGACGCCGTCGAGATCCTGGACGCCTCCAAGGACCGCGTCGAGGCCCCCTGCCCCTTCGCCGGCCCCGGCCGCTGCGGGGGCTGCGACTGGCAGCACGCCAAGCCGGGCGCCCAGCGCCGCCTGAAGGGCGAGGTCGTCGCCGAGCAGCTGAAGCGGCTGGCGGGCCTCACTCCGGAGGAGGCCGGCTGGGACGGCACGGTGATGCCCGCCGAGGGCGACAAGCTGCCCGCGGGCCAGGTCCCGGCGTGGCGCACGCGCGTCCAGTACGCGGTGGACGCCGAGGGCCGTGCCGGCCTGCGCAAGCACCGCTCGCACGAGGTCGAGCCCGTCGACCACTGCATGATCGCCGCAGAGGGTGTCAGCGAGCTGGGCATCGAGGCCCGGGACTGGCCCGGCATGGCGTCGATCGAGGCGATCGCGGCGACCGGCTCCCAGGACCGCCAGGTCATCCTGACCCCGCGCCCCGGCGCGCGGCTCCCCATCGTCGAACTGGACCGCCCGGTCTCGGTCATGCGGGTCGGCGAGAAGGACGGCGGCGTGCACCGCGTCCACGGCCGCCCCTTCGTCCGCGAACGCGCCGACGGCCGCACCTACCGCGTCGGCAGCGGCGGCTTCTGGCAGGTCCACCCGAAGGCGGCCGACACCCTGGTGACCGCGGTCATGCAGGGCCTCCTCCCGCGCAAGGGCGACATGGCCCTCGACCTGTACTGCGGCGTGGGCCTCTTCGCCGGCGCCCTCGCCGACCGGGTCGGCGACCAGGGCGCGGTGCTCGGCATCGAGTCCGGCAAACGCGCGGTCGAGGACGCCCGCCACAACCTCGCCGGCTTCGACCGCGTCCGCATCGAGCAGGGCAAGGTCGAGACGGCCCTGCCCCGGACGGGCATCGACGAGGTCGACCTCGTCGTCCTGGACCCCCCTCGCGCGGGCGCGGGCAAGAAGACGGTGGAGCACCTCGCGTCACTGGGAGCGCGGAGGATCGCCTACGTGGCGTGCGATCCGGCTGCGTTGGCCCGGGACCTCGGGTACTTCCGGGATGGGGGGTACCGGGTGCGGATGTTGCGGGTGTTTGATCTGTTTCCGATGACGCATCATGTGGAGTGCGTGGCGATCCTCGAGCCTGCGGGCAAGGGTAGCTGACCTGCGCTTTTCCTCGGAGCGGGTTGGCGGCTCCGTTCCCCCGCGACGCGGCTCGACCAGTGCCGGCGTGATACCGGTCAGGTATCATGCTGGCATGGCGATGACACTCCGACTTCCCGACGACCTGGACGCGAAGCTCACCGAGCGGGCTCGTCGGGAGGGCCGCAGCAAGCAGGAACTTGCCATCGAGGCCATCCGTGACGCTCAGGCCCGGGCCGAGCTGAAGGTCGATGACGTCCTGGCCGAGCTGATGGACAGCGATGCGGAAATTCTGGACTACCTGAAGTGACCGGCGGCGTGCGGTACGTCCAGCTCGACGAGATCCTGGCCATCGCCCGCGCGGTCAACGGTACCGAGCAGAGCGTGCGTGACATGGGCCTTCTGGTGTCGGCGATCGAACGGCCCCGGACGAACGTGTTCGGGGCCGAGCTGTATCCCACTCTGCACGACAAGGCCGCCGCGCTGCTGCACTCCGTCGCCCGCAATCACGCGCTGATCGACGGCAACAAACGCACCGCCTGGCTCGCGACGCGTGTCTTCCTGCGCTTCAACGGCGTCAGCGCGAGTACCGTCCCGCCGCACGTCTCCATTGCCGGTCCGTTCGTCGAGGAAGTCGCGCAGGACAACGTCGATGTACCGGCCATCGCCAAGCGCCTCTCGACCTGGTTCCCCGTTTCCTGACCGCCGGGTGGCGACGACCTGAGGTCTCTCGTGGCAGCGGTCGAGCGCGCGGCCACCCCAGCGAGGCCACGACACGGCCTCATCGCTCCGGGCACGTGTAGGCGAACCGGGCGGTGAGGGCCTGCGCGCCGCGCAGTTCGTCCCAGGTCGTCTGCGCCGCCTACGGCCGGGATGTCTGCCCAGCGACGTTTCCGGTCTCGGTCACCACGGGACCGGCGACCTGGAGGTCCAGCTCCGTTCGCCGAGGTGCGTGGAGCGGGCGCGGGATCTGTTCCGACGGGCACCGCGAGCGGCGCAGGTCATCGCGCCGGGGTCACGTCTCCACCCGCGTTGCACATCATGCGTTGCAGTACCTTCAGGGTGATCAGGTATTCCTCGTCCGGGATGCCCGCGTGTACCTGTGTCCGGCTGGCGCGCTGGGTCTCGGCGGCGGGCTCGTGCAGCGCCCTGCCTTCGTCGGTGATCTGGAGCCG
Organism: Streptomyces sp. NPDC048171; assembly: GCF_043202655.1. NCBI lineage: Bacteria > Bacillati > Actinomycetota > Actinomycetes > Kitasatosporales > Streptomycetaceae > Streptomyces > Streptomyces sp. NPDC048171. Next base: position 528,457 of record NZ_JBIDAU010000003.1, on the reverse strand, counting down.
GCCGGTTCTGTCCAGCACGAGCAGCTTCCGCTCCACCAGAAGGTCGATGTCGGGAGCGAGGCCGGCGCCGACGTCCAGGTTGCTCTGCTGGGCACTGATCACCTCGTCCCGCGTGGCACCGGTTTCGCTTTGCAGCACCTGATGCAGCACCCACCACTGAGGCTGTGTGATTCCGATGCTCGCGAGCCGCCCCCTGACGTACGCCGTGAGCGTCTTGTTCGCGGCCCACGTCCAGTACCCGATCGGCTGGTTCACCAGCTCTTCGTCGTCGTGCGAGTACTCCATCACGTCACCTGCTCTCTGCCGGGTCGCCCCCGGTGCTGTCCGAGCGGCCGGGCCGCGTGGACAGCCGGGTGCCTTCCCGGCTCACTCTGGTCGTCTGCAACGGCTCGATCCCGACTGCGGTGCAGTGCACGCAGCACCGTGTCGGAGTCAGTCGTCTGCGCGCACGGCTGGGAGCTCGCGCCCGTAGGCAAGCAGCAGGAGCTCTTGAGCGGGGCGCGCCACCTGGCTGCTGCCCCTGCCGTACGACCACTCCAGGTCGGTGGCCCGCAGTTCGACATCGTCGAGGTGTGCCCGGAAAAAGCGGAGCGTGCTCGGCTTGACGGTCTTCAGCACGATCCGCAAGCGGCCCCTGGGGACTTGTCGGCCGAGCCCAAGCGCGACGGTGATGTCCAGTCCGTGGATGACGTCGTGGCCGAGTGCCGCCGCCGGCCCTCCCACCGGCGGCTTCCAGGGGTGGTGGACGTTGTCCCGCAGTGCTGTGACGAGGTCGTGGGGCGTGCGGACAGCGGCGTCGCGGCGCGCGACGCGGTCGGTCATGCGGTGCAGGTTGCCTCCCGACCGAGCGAGCTCCAGCGCGGTTCTGCCGAACGAGTACCTGAATCCCATACTCATGTGTGCGGCGACCTCTCGCACCCGCCACCCGTTGCACAAGGTCGGCGCATTCCACTGGTCTTCGGTCAGTCGGGCCAGCACATCTGCCAGTTCGCGCCGCTCGGCCGCGATCTCGGCACGGATGTCCACGGCTGCACTCTTCATGATCACCAGCCTCTCGGGCGCTGGGCCAGAAGTCCAAGAGACAGTAGTTCTCGCAACTAGCATCTCTGCTTATGGAGTTCCGCCAGCTGCAGTACTTCCTCACCGTCGTCGAAGAGGCCAACTTCACCCGCGCTGCGGCGCGCCTGCATGTGGCGCAACCGGGGGTGAGTGCCCAGATCCGGCAGCTGGAGCGGGAACTTGGGCAGCCCCTGCTGGACCGGTCCGGCCGAAGGGTGACCACCACCGAGGTGGGCGAGGCGGTCCTTCCCTATGCGCGGGCGGCACTTGCAGCCATCGAGGGGATGCGGCAGACGGTGGACGAGTTCACCGGTCTGGTTCGAGGACATGTCACCATCGGAGTCGTGTCAGGGGCGGTCACCGACGAGTACGATCTGGCTGCCTTGCTCGCCGACTTCCACGACGAGCACCCGCAGGTGGAGATCTCCCTCACGGAGGACACTTCAACACGCATGCTCACCGCCCTGCGCGGCGGTGAACTCGACCTCGCCATCGTCGGCGTCACCGACGACGATCCCCCGCCGGGCACCAGCCTCCAGGTGGTGATCGACACTCCGCTGGTCGCCGCCGTGACCTCAAAGGATCCACTGCTTCTCCCCGCCGGCCGCGCGGCACTCCCACTGGCCGCGCTCGCCGACCGCCCACTCATCAGCCTTCCACGCGGCACCGGCATACGCGGCGCACTCGAACGCGCCTGCCGGCAGGCCGGTTTCCAGCCACGCATCGCCTTCGAGGCCGCCGCGCCGAACCTGCTGACACGCTTCGCCGCCCGCGGCCTCGGAATTGCCGTCCTCCCCGAGATTCCGCCAAAGGCCGCAGCCGCTCTCGGCCTCCGCACCCTCCCGCTCACCTCCCCCCGCCTTCGCGGCCGGATTGCTCTCGCATGGCCGACGGACGGTCCCACCACTCCGGCAGCCAAGGCCCTCCTCCTCCGCATGAGGGAGGCTCTTCCACCGGTCGAACCTGCGTGGGACTGCTAGGGCGTGTACCGAAAGTGCCTGGTGAGGATGGCGGAGAGCCACCTGTGATCAAGAATGATCGGATGGTCATGCTTGAGACTCCCCGTCTGATCCTGCGTCGCTGGCGCGAGGAAGACGTTGCGCCTATGGCTGCTGTCAATCCGGTCCACTGGCAAGTTGGCCGGATTCACCGGCCTTTCGGTGCCCAACTACTTGCCGGAGGTGCTGCCGGCGGTTGAGGTCGGCTGGCGGCTGGGACGTGCCCACTGGGGGCAGGGCATGGCCACCGAGGCCGCTGCGGCCGCTTTGCGGTTCGGGTTCGAAGAGCGAGGGCTGGAGCGGATCGTCAGCATCGCTCAAGTGGGCAACGACGCCTCCGAACGGATCATGGTGTCGACGGTGTCGTCCAGGACCGCGGGGAGCAGCCGGTCGATGTAGGAGCAGACGACCGGCGGCGGCCAAGACCGGGCGTGGCCGCCCCTGTTGTCATCAGCCCGCTCGTCGCGGCCGTCCGGGAGCGGTCGTCCTGTTCGACGGTGTGCGGCCACTCGATGTGGCCGGACCTGTGGACGTGTTCCCGGCGGCGGTCCGCTACGCGGGAAGTGAGCGCGCGCCCCTACGCCGCCAGGCGGGGTCGGCCGGGCGGCTCGGCCTGCGCACGGACCACCTGGCTCCTCCGTCCCTCCACCCTGTCCGGAGGTCGGCTCCAGCGCGCCGTGCCCGTCCGTGCGGTGACACCGGTGGCGCCGGGCGCCGTCGTCCCGGTCCCGGTCCCGGGCGAGGCGGCCGAGCCGACCTGGCACGCCGCGATGGCCGTAGGCATGGCGGTGATGTTCGTCCTCCCGCTGTGACGCGCCCCACCATCGGCCGCCGGAACTCCTTGCCCCGCGGGCACGACTACTGGCGAGGTAGGGCTGCGCATGCCGCTTGGGCAGGACAGCTCGACGCGACCAGGAAAGGCCGGGCATGACCGATGTTCCGCCGTCACTCCGCCCTCTCGGCGTGACCGTCCGCAGGTTCCTCCCCCCTCCCGCGCTCTGCGGCTTCCTGCTGCTGCTCGTGCTGGTGTTCTCGGTGTCCTACGCCGCCGGTTCGGCGGCGGGACCCGTGGCGCCCGGTATGCATGGCACCGGAGGCGGTGGAGGCGGCGGTGACGGCACCGGCGGGGGCATGGAGGACATGCCGGGCATGGACCACGGGAGCGGTCACTGATGGCGGGCGAACCGACGGCGAGCCTCGTGGTCACGGACCTCACCGTGGGCGGGATGACCTGCGCGGCATGTGTGCGCCGGGTGGAGAAGAAGCTCGCCAAGCTGGACGGGGTCACGGCCACCGTGAACCTGGCCACGGGGCTCGCCCGGGTCAGCCATCCGGCCGGTGTCGCTCCCCAGGACCTCGTCGTGGCGGTCGAGCAGGCCGGGTACGAGGCGGCGCTGCCCGCGCCGCCCGAGGACACCGCGGACGGTGAGGAGACGGACCGGGGCAACGCCGAGGCCCGCCGGGATCGGGAACGGCTGCTGGTCACGGCGCTGCTGGCGGTGCCCGTGCTGGTGCTGTCGATGGTCCCGGCCCTGCAGTTCCGCAACTGGCAGTGGCTGTGCTTCATGCTGGCCGCCCCGGTCGTGGTGTGGAGTGCCTGGCCGTTCCACCTCCGGGCACTGCGCGGGCTGCGGCACTCCTCGGCCACCATGGACACCCTGGTCTCGCTCGGGGTGGTGGCCTCCTTCTCCTGGTCGGTGTACGCCCTCTTCCTCGGCGGCGCGGGCGAGCCCGGGATGCGGATGTCGTTCAGCCTGGTGCCGTCCGCCTCCGAGGGCATGGCCCACCTGTATCTCGAAGCCGCCGTGAGCGTGCCGTTGTTCGTGCTGACCGGGCGCTTCCTGGAGGCACGGGCCAAGCGGGGGACCGGGGCGGCGCTGCGGTCCCTGGCCGAACTCGCCGCCAAGCGGGTGTCCGTACGCGACGGGCACGGTGAACGGTCGATCCCCATCGAGCAGTTGCGCCTCGGGCAGGTCTTCCTGGTACGGCCCGGCGAACGGGTCGCCACCGACGGGCGGGTCGCCGAGGGAAGCTCCGCCGTGGACCTGTCCCTGGTCACCGGCGAGAGCAAGCCGGTGGAGGTGGGGCCGGGCTCGGCCCTGGTCGGCGGCGCCGTCAACGAGGGCGGCCTGCTGCTCGTCACGGCCACGGCGGTCGGCGCGGACACCCGGCTGGCCCGGATCACCCGGCTCGTCACCGAGGCGCAGGCCGGCAAGGCGCGGGCGCAGCGGCTCGCCGACGCCGTCGCCGGGGTGTTCGTTCCCGCCGTACTGGCGATCGCGGTGACCGTCCTCGGGTTCTGGCTGGGCGCCGGCGCCGACCCGCAGGCGGCCCTCACCGCCTGCGTCGCGGTCCTCGTCGTGGCCTGCCCCTGCGCCCTCGGGCTCGCGACGCCCACGGCCCTGATGGCCGCCACCGGGCGCGGTGCCCAACTGGGCGTGCTGGTCAGCGGACCGCAGACCCTGGAGGCGCTCCAGCACGTGGACACCGTCGTGCTGGACAAGACCGGCACGCTGACCGCCGGCCACATGACCGTGTCCACGGTGACCACGCTGCCCGGCACGCTCGGGCAGGACGAGGTACTGGAACTGGCGGCCGCGGTCGAGCAGGGCTCCGAGCACCCGATCGGACGGGCGGTCGTCGCACACGCCCGCCGCACGCTGCCCGCCGGGCCGCTGCCGGACGTCACGGACTTCACCGCTGCCCCGGGCCACGGGGTCAGCGGCCGGGCCGACGGCCACACCGTCGAGGTGGGCGCCCCGGACGGCAAGCTGCCGCGCGCGCTGGCCAAGGCGCTCGCCGAGGCGGAGAACGCCGCGCACACACCGGTCCTGGTGAAGGTCGACGGCCGGGCCAAGGCGCTCATCGCCGTCGGTGACCTGCTGCGTCCGGACGCCTACCGGACCGTGGACCGGCTGCGCCGGCTCGGCATCCGCGCCGTACTCGCCACCGGCGACCGCAAGGCGCCCGCCGCCGCCGTCGCCACCGCCCTGCGGATCGACGAGGTGCACGCCCGCTGCACGCCCGAGGGCAAGGCCGCGCTCGTACGGGAACTGAAGGAGGAGGGTGCCCGGGTCGCGGTGGTCGGCGACGGGGTCAACGACGCCGCCGCACTCGCCGCCGCCGACCTGGGCATCGCCATGGGCGGCGGCACCGACGTCGCCATCGGCGCGGCCGATCTCACCCTGGTCCGCGGGGACATCGAGGCCCTCGTCGACGCGGTCCGGCTCGCCCGGCGCACGCTCGGCACGATCCGGGCCAACCTGGCGTGGGCGTTCGGCTACAACGTCGTCACCGTGCCGCTGGCGATGGTGGGACTGCTCGACCCCATGGTCGCCGCCGCGGCGATGTCCATGAGTTCGGTACTGGTGGTCGCCAACAGCCTGCGGCTGCGCGGTTGGGAGCCCTCACCGGCCCGGGGCCGCGGCCACCGGGGCGGGCCCGGCGGGAAGGCCGGTGTCCGATGAGGCGTCTCACGGAACGCGTGTCCGGACCCGGGCGTCCCGACCGGCGACGGCTGCGGGACGGAGCGCTCGCCGCGCTGGTACCGGTCGCGGCGTGCAGTGTGGCGCTGGGCGGTCTGACCACGTGGGTGGGCGCGGGGCGGGCCGGCAGCCCGGCACGCATCGACGTCGTCCACGGTCTCGTGCTCCTGCCGTCCGCGGGGGTCCCGGAGACCGCGGCGTTCTTCGACATCACCAACGACGGCGGTTCGGCCGACACCCTGACCAGGGTCACGGCGCGTGGTGTCGCGGGCGAGGTGACGCTCTCCGAGCACCGCATGCGCAAGGGGAACTCCGCCTACCGGTCCGAGACCGACTCCCTCACGGTCGCGGCGGGAGACACCCTGGTCATGTCACCGCACGGGACGGACCTGACGGTGCCCGTGCCCTCGGCTCCGTGGCAGGTGGGGGAGACCGTGACGTTCACGCTGGAGTTCCGGCGCAGTGGCCCCGTGAAGGCGCGGGCGGTCGTCGTCCGGCCCGGCGGGCTGTCCTTCAAGTCGTGACCCTCGTTCCATGAGTTGCCGACCGCCGGAAGTCACGCCGTGCGTCGCCTCGATGCGGTCGAGTCAGAGGACGGGGGCGCGTACGTACCTCTTGCCGACGATCGAACGCCGGGTGCGAGGATGAACCGGATATGACTGTCCGAGGAGGGTGCCGTGCGGCGAGGGCGGGGGTGTTCGCCGCCGTCTGCGTGCTGCTCGCCGCTCTCGGGCACGCGACCATGTCGGGGGTCCCGGTCCCCTGGTGGACCATGGCGGCCGGCGCGGGCGCGACCGGCGTGGCGGGCTGGCTGCTCGCCGGGCGGGAACGTGGACTCCCCCTGATCGTCGCGGTCGTGACCGGTGCGCAGTTCGTGCTGCACGAGGCGTTCTCCCGGGCACAGACGCTCGCGTCGGCGCCGGTGACCCGTCCGGCGGCGTCGACCGGCATGGACTCCACGGACCCGCACTCCATGCACATGGACAGCATGCACCTGGACTCCATGTCCGGGATGCCCGTGGGCGCAGGTGCGCACACGGGCCACGGCATGGCCGGTCTCGACCACGTGCACGGCATGAGCGGTGCTGCGTCGGTCGGCATGTTCGCCGCGCACCTGCTGGCCGCGGTCCTGTGCGGGCTGTGGCTGGCCCATGGTGAGCGGGCCGTCTTCCGGGTCCTGCGGGCCGCGGCGGCCTGGCTGGCGGCGCCCCTGCGGCTGCTGCTCGCCCTGCCCACGCCCGTCGGCCGGCCGTCCGTACGCGGGCGCCGTACCGCCGTGGTGGACGCCGCGGTACGTCTGCTGCTGTGCTCTTCCCTCACCTTCCGCGGGCCACCCGTGGGTGCCGCTGTCGTCTGAGACAGCCGGAACCACCCGGAGTACCTCGCCCCGTGCCCCGCGCCGCCTCCGCGTGCGCGGAAGCCGCCTAGGGCTGCCTTCCTCCCGCCGTGTGCGCCTGCCCCGCGCCACCGCGAACGGCCGCCCTCGTCAGGGGTCCCGGGCATCGCCGTACCTCTCGCGTACGGACGCACCCGCACACCCGGTGAGCCGTGCCCTCTTCGAGGCCGGAGACCGGAAGACCCGAGAAGGACATCACGTGATGATCTCTGTCCTGCCCGCCTCCCGGGCGAGCCGCGCCGCCGCGGACGCGTCGGCGACCGCCTGGGCGCTGGCCGCCCGCGGTGGGGACCCGGACGCAGCCGACCGCTTCGTCCGCGCCCTCCACGGTGACGTGCTGCGCTACGTGACCTACCTCAGCGGCGACCCTCAGACCGCCCACGACCTGACCCAGGACACCTTCGCGCGGGCGCTCGGCAGCCTGCACCGCTACGAAGGACGCGCCTCGGCCCGTACCTGGCTGCTGTCGATCGCCCGCCGCGCCGTCGCCGACCACCTGCGGCGTGCCGCGGTACGCCCCCGGATCGCGGACACCGTCGACTGGGAGACGGCGCTGGAACGCGCCCAACCGCCCGGCCTGCCCGGCTTCGAGGACGGCGTCGCCCTGCTCGACCTCCTGGACACGCTGTCCGACGAACGCCGTGAGGCGTTCCTGCTGACGCAGGTCGTCGGGCTGTCGTACGAGGAGACCGCCGGATTCACCGGATGCCCCGTGGGCACGGTCCGCTCCCGGGTGTCCCGCGCCCGCGCCGCCATGGAACGGCTGCTGCGGGAGGCCGAGACACCGGGCGCCCTCGCCGCCTGAGCCGGCCGAGACGCTTCCCGGCGGCGCTGCTCACGAGGAGCCGTGCCGCCGGGAAGCAGGACTCGCCGTTCGCCGGCAGCGACGGTGGGAGCCCCCGTACCGGTGGACGTCCCCCTTCGGCGCGCGGACCGAAGGGGCGGCCGGGCACTCAGGGTGTGCTGATCGACGCTCCGGGGCCGAGAGGGAGGTCCAGGCCGTAGAAGATGCCCAGGACCGCCAGCCAGGCCACCAGGAAGGGCACGACGAACACCGCCAGCCGGGAGAGCAGCGAACCCAGTTGCGCCTCGGGTTCGTACCTCCGAAGGACCGTCAGGAGGAGGAACACGTAAGGGTTCAGCGGGGTGATCATCTGAGTGGCCGAGTCGCCGATGCGGAAGGCGGCCTGGGTGACCGCCGGTTCCATGCCGAGCAGCATGAACGCGGGGACGAACACGGGCGCGACCAGCGACCACAGCGCCGAGCCCGAGGTGATGAACAGGTTGAGCAGGCACACCAGCAGGACGAAGGCGAGCAGACCCAGGTACCCGGTCAGACCGACCGACTCCAGCATCGCCGCGCCCTTGACCGCGAGCAGCGTCCCGAGGTTGGTCCAGTCGAAGACGCCGATCACCTGGGCGATGACCAGGATCAGCACGATGTACGCGGACATCCCGGTGATCGCCTCGGCCATCATGCGGGGCACGTCCTCGAAGCGGGTGACCGCCTTCACGGTACGGCCGTACACGGCACCGGCCAGCAGGAACGCCACGAACAGCAGCGGCACGACGCCGTTGAGCACGGGCGAGGGCACCAGCGCGCCGCCCTCGCCGCGCAGGGGGGAGCCGGGGAACAGCCAGCAGGTGACCACGACCGCGGCGTAGGCGAGGACCGCGAGGCCCGCGCGGCGCATCCCGGTGCGCTGGAGCGGGGTGACCTCGGTGGTCACCGCCGGTCCGCCGTCCGGGTCCGGCGTGGCCGACGCGTCCTCGGGCCGGGGGAGGCGGGGCTCCAGGACCCGGGAGATGAGGAAGCCGCCGATGGCGGCGAGCACGACGCTGGCCGCCGCCGTGTAGAAGTAGTTGATCAGGATGTGCGTGGGAGCGTCGGCACCCTGCGGCAGCACCTGGGCCGCCTGGTGCGTGATGCCGGTGTAGAGCGCGTCCAGGGCGCCGATGGTGAACCCCGCCGCATACCCGGCACACACGCACGCGAAGCCGCCGATGAGGCCGGCGACCGGGTTGCGCCCGGCGTTCTTGAACACCAGGGCGGCCAGCGGCGGGATCACCAGGATCGCCACGTCGCTCATCAGGTGCGCCTGCGCCGAGACGAACGCGACCAGGTACGGCAGGAGCGCGCGGGGGGCCCGGGAGATGGAGGCCCGTACGACGGTCTCCAGCAGCCCGGTCCGCTCGGCGACGCCGACGGCCGCCATCATCAGCAGGACGGTGCCCAGGGACGGGAACCCGGTGAAGTTGGGGATGAAGTTCTCCAGGAGCCACACCACGCCGTCCCCGGTGAACACCCCCTTCACCGCGACCGTCTCGTTCTCGCCGGGGACGCGCACCGTCGACCCGGCCGCGGCGAGGACGGTGGACACGGCGCCCACCACGACGAACAGCCCGAGGAAGAGCAGCACCGGATGCGGCAGCCGGTTGCCGACCCGCTCGATACCGGACATGGCCCTGTCGATGAAGCCGTGCCGCGCGCCGGCCGGCGCCCGGACGCTCATGTGCCCAGTCCGTTCTTGCGGATCGCGCCCGCCTGGGCGACGAGGACGACGTTGGCGGGGTCGGCGAGCAGTGCGATGTCCGCGAGCGGGTCGCCCTCGCACAGGATCAGGTCGGCGCGCTTGCCCGGTTCGAGGGTTCCGGTCTCGTCATCCAGACCGAGGAGTTCGGCGGCGGTGCGGGTGCCCGCGGTGATCGCCTGGAGCGGGGTCATGCCGAGGGCGACGAGGTGCGTCAGCTCGCGCAGGTTCCGCCCGTGCGGCACCATCGCCGCGTCGGTCCCCATGGCGATCCGCACGCCCTCCGCGATCGCCGCGGAGATGTTCTCCTTGGTGATCGAGGACCAGCGGACCTTCTTCTCGTAGTGGTGGGGCTCCATCGTGGCCTTGTCGATGCCGTCGAAGACGGTGGAGAGGGTCGGTACGACGAACGTGCCCCGTTCTCCGGCCAGCGCGCGGGCCTCGGCGGTCATGCCGTAGCCGTGCTCCACGCTGGTGACCCCGCCGCGGATGGCGTTGAGGATGCCCGCGGTGCCCTGCGCGTGGGCGGCGACGGGGCGGCCCCCGTGCCGGGCCACCTCCTCGACGACCGTGCGGATCTCGTCCTCCGTGAGGCCCTCGTCGTCGGGCTGGTCGTAGGGGCTGCTCATGCCGCCGGTGGCGCAGACCTTGATGACGTCGGCGCCCGAGCGCAGCAGCCGCCGTACCGCGAGCCGCACCTCGTCCGGGGTGTCGGCGATCTCGCCCATGCCGGAGCTGGGGTCGAAGCCGCATTCGGAGGTGAAGTCGGCGTGGCCGCCGGTGTGGCTGAGGATGCGGACGGCCGTGTGGATCCGCGGCCCCTCGGTGAGGCCCCGTTCAACCGCGGTGCGGTACCCGGCGGGCAGCCCGCCCAGGTCCCGGACGGTGGTCACACCCGCGTGCAGAGTGGCACGCAGCCGCTCTGCGGTACGGAAGACCTCGACGGTGGAGTCCTGTTCGAAACGTCGGACCATCTGCCGGGCGGACTCCACACCCAGGTGCACATGGGTGTCGATGAAGCCCGGCAGCAGGGTGCGGCCGGCCGCGTCGACCGTGCGGACCGCCGGGCCGGCGGGCGCCTGGTCGCCGGGGCCCGCGTGTACGACGACGCCTTCGCCGTCGACGACGAGCGTGGCGTCCTCGACGGGGGCGGCGCCGGTGCCGTCGACCAGGCGGGCGCCGGTGATGACCAGGGAGAAGGGCTGTTCGTGGCTCATGGGCGACCACCGTCGGGATCCGCGATGACAGATGCGTAAAATCGCAGGAACACGTCTTCGAAACGCCTCTGGCGCAGGATTCCGGCCATTAAGACCATGCAGTATTCAGAAACCCACGGGGTGCCGTCCGCCGGACCCGACGAACTCGACCTGGCGCTCGTGCACGCGCTCCAGATCAACACCCGCGCGCCCTGGTCCCTGGTGGGCAGGGCCCTGGGGATCGACCCCGTGACCGCCGCCCGCCGCTGGGACCGGCTCTCCCGCACGGGCGCCGCGTGGGTCGACGGCTACCTGGCCCTCGACCGCGACGAGGGCTCCGTCTACGCGCAGGTCGAGATCGACACCGGCGGGCACCTGCCCGAGGACGTCCTCACCTCGCTGGCCGCGGACCGGCGGATGCTGAGCCTGAAGCAGACGTCGGGCGGCCGCGACCTGCTCGCCATCGTCGGCGCCTCCTCCTTCGACGACCTCGCCCGGTACACCGGCGAGCGCGTCTCCCGGCTCCCCGGCGTCCGCGGCACCCGCATCCACGTCATCACCGCCGTCCCCGTCGAGGGGGCCCAGTGGCGGCTGCGGAGCCTCACCCCCGCCCAACGTGCCCTGCTGCGGCCCGACCACGGCGATGCCACCGCGGCGCCGGACGAGCCCGTCCGCCCGCTGGACCGGCGGATCGCCCACGCGCTGGGGTCGGACGGCCGGATGCCGATGACGGAGCTGGCGCGGGCCACCGGGGTGAGCGCCCCCACCGTGCGGCGCAGGTTGCGGGCGCTGCTCTCGGGCGGGCGGCTCTCCCTGCGCTGCACCCTGGCCCGCCCGCTCACCGAGTTCCCGGTCTCCGCCGTGTACTTCGGGGCGGTACCGGCAGAGAACCTGGACGCCGCCGTGCAGGCGCTGCGTACCCTGCCGGGGCTGCGCATGTGCAGCATCACCGCGGGCACCCACAACCTGATCCTGGACATCTGGGTCCGCTCGCTGACCGAGGTGCACACCACGGAGGCCCTGCTCAACAGCCGTCTCGCGCAGCTCGGTCTGCGGATCACCGAGCGCGCGGTGGTGCTGCGCACCCTCAAGCACGCGGGCCGGCTCCTGGACCGCCGGGGCCACAGCGTCGGCGCGGTCCCGCTGAACTCGGCCGGTCCGCAGGCGACATGACGCGGGTGGGGACACCAGCGGGCCGGTCGGTGTCCCTCCCGTGCGGGGTGGTGCCGTGGCCGGGGCCGCACCCTCATCCGCAGCGGTTGCGGCCGGATGCCTCGCCCGGCTCGTACGGACCTCGCGGGGGCGTCCTGCCCGGGCAGGGCGGGCGCCAGAGCCGTGGGAGCGGGCGGTGGTCCTACGCAGACGCTGCGAGCGAGGCGGTCCGGCGGCCGAGGGCGCGCATCGCCACGGCGCCGGCGAGCGGGCCGGGGGCCAGCAGGAGGAAGGCGTAACGCCAGCCCGCGGCGTCGGCCAGCAGGGGGGTGAGCTGGATGGTGACGACGGTGAGGGCGAAGCCGATCGCGGTCTGGGCGGTGAGGGCGGTGCCGACGTAGCGCTGGTCGGCGACCTCGCTCAGCGTGGTCGAGAAGACGCCGGAGTCCGCGATCACGGCCGCGCCCCACACCGTGCAGAAGGCCAGCAGCAGTGCGGGCGGTGAGTGGAACAGCAGCGGGGAGAGCAGGCAGCACGCGCCGCTGACCAGGAGTGCCGCGAGGGCTGCGGGCGGGCGGCCGTACCGGTCGGCGCAGCGGCCGCCGACCAGGCAGCCGATCACGCCGCCGATTCCCATGGTGAGGAACACGGCGGTCCCGACCGGAACGGGCAGTTCCGCGGCGCGTCCGGTGGCCAGGAGGAAGGTGGGGATCCAGGTCCACAGGGCGTACAGCTCCCACATGTGCCCGAAGTAGCCGAGGTTGGCGAGGCGCGGCCCGCGTTCGGTGAACATGGTGAGCGCGTAGCGGGGGTTGCGGACGGGCGCGGCCGGTGCGGCGTGCGGGCCGGGCCGCACGAGGAGCAGGGCGATCACGGAGGCCAGGAAGCCCGCGCCCGCAGCCGCGAGCAGGACACCGCGCCAGGGCAGGGAGCCCAGACCGGCGATGAGATGGGGGAGGGTGGAGCCGAGAGTCAGGGCGGCGATGAGGACGCCCATGGTCAGGCCCCGCCCGGCACGCCCCGCCCAGGAGGCCATGAGCTTCATGCCCACGGGATAGACCCCGGCCAGGAAGACCCCGGTCAGCAGCCGCAGCGGGACGGCCAGGGCGAGCCGGTCGACGGACACCGCCAGCAGTACGGTGCAGGCGGCGGCCGCCGAGGCGCTGACGGCGAGCAGGCGCGGTGCCGGGACCCGGTCCGCCAGGTTCAGGGCGGTCGAGGTGAGTGCTCCGGCGACGAAACCGAACTGAACGGAGGCGGTCAGCCACACGGCTCCGCCGTCCGTGAGCCCCCACTCGTCGCGCAGGCTTGGGACCACGGCCGACATGGAGAACCACACGGCCAGGCCGAGCACCTGCACGGACGCGATCGCGCTCCGCTGCAGTCCGACGTTCAAACGGGGTCCCCCTGCTTCGGGATTTCCGGTGGGCACGCACACGGTAGGCGACGGGCGGTACCGGCCATGGAGGCGGGGACGGGCCTCGCGCTCTCCGCCCGGACGATCCGTCGTCTCCGTGTCCTCGCGCACCGTGCCCCCACCCACTCGCGCCGCCGCCCTCGGGACCGGTCGCGTCGGTACATTGACGCTTCGGTCCACGGCGGGAGGCAGGCGGATGAGAACCGAGGAGATCGGACCGCGAACGGTGGGCGGGAAGCTGATGTACAACCGGGCCGTCCGGGTCGACGAGCCGCGCAGCTGGCTGTTCGTGTCGGGGCACGAGGCGCGGGACGACGACGGCGCCATCACGCACCGGGGTGACATGGCGGGGCAGATGAGGCTCACGCTGCGGCGGCTCGGGGAGACCGTGGAGGAGGGCGGCATGTCGATGGCGGACGTCGTGCAGATCCGGATCGTCACCACCGACCTCGACTCGTGCAAGGCCCACTACGACGTGCTCATGGACGGACTCGCGGCGGTGCGCTGTCGGCCCGCCAGCCTGTTGGCGGAGGTCAGCGCCCTCTCCGACCCGGACATGCTCATCGAGATCGAGGCCGTCGCGGTGCGCTGAGCCCGGCGGCACCCGTCCGCGAGAGGCCGCGGACGCACGAGCCGGGTCTCCGCGGCCGAGGCACCCAGCGCCGGGCGGGCGTCGCAGGACGGTGCCCCGCGAGCCGGTCCGGGCCGCCGGAGTCGTCGCCGACCGGGGCCGTCCGGGGGCCGCGGAAGTGCCCGCCGTCCCGGTGACGGGGCGACGCCGGGCCCTCAGCCGGCGAGGGCGGTCAGCGGTGTCGCACCGGGCCCGGGTTCCCGTCGCGGGCGGAGGCGGCCCACGTGGTACGCACCCGGCGGCCGATCGCGTCCTCCGCCCAGTCGGCGTCGCCCTGCCCGTCGGGGTGGGGTGCGCCGGGGCCCCGCTGGGTCACCCAACAGGCCGGACGCCAGGCCGGACTCTCCGGTGCGAACACCTGACGCCGCACCGAGGCGACCGGTCCGGCCCGGACCGGACCGACGGCGAGCCGCCGGCCCGGGCGTCGCGCCGGGTTCAGGACAGCTGTTTCGGCGGGTGCCCGTCCGCGGAGGCGGGAGCGGGGACCGGCTCCTGGTCGGACGCCGAGGTCGATGCCGGCTCCGGCGTCCGCTCCTGCTCTTCCTCCGCGACGAACGCGATCTCGCCGTCGAGGACCTTGCGTGCGCGTTCGTGGTCCAGGGCCTTCTCCCACTTGGACACGGCGAACACGGCAACGCAGTTGCCCAGGAGGTTCGTGGCGACCCGCATGGTGTCCATGATGCGGTCGACCCCGAGCAGCAGCGCCACGGCACCGGCGGGGATGACCCCGAGGGCGGAGGCGGTCGCGGAAAGGGCCAGGAAGGCCGAGCCCGGGACGCCGGCCATGCCCTTGCTGGTCAGCATCAGGACGAGTACGACGGTGATCTGCTGGCCGAGGGTCAGGTCGACGCCAACCGCCTGAGCGATGAACAGGGTGGCGATCGACAGGTAGATGGAAGCGCCGTCGAGGTTGAAGGAGTAGCCGGTGGGCAGCACCAGCCCGACCGAGTCGTCGCGGCACCCCGCCTGCCGCAGCTTCTGCATCATGCGGGGCATGACCGTCTCGCTGGATCCCGTTCCCAGCGCCAGCACGAGTTCCTCGCGGGTGTAGCGCACGAACTTCCACAGGCTCACGCCGGTGAACAGCTTCAGGGCGGCCCCCAGGACCAGCAGGAAGAGCAGGGCCACGGCGTAGCAGACCCCGATCAGCTTCCCGTAGGTGGAGAGGGCGCCGAGGCCGTACTCCCCGACCAGGTGGGCGGTGGCGCCGAAGACGGCCAGGGGTGCCAGGCGCATGACAAAGCCGACGATCGCGAAGATCACGTGCTGGGCCTGGTCCACGGCGGGGAGGATCGCGGGCACCTTGGTGTGTCCCAGGTGCAGCAGGGCGGCGCCCACCAGGCAGGCGAGGACCAGGACCTGCAGCAAGGAGTTCTCGGCGAAGGCCCCCACGGCGCTGTCGGGGAGCGAGTGCAGGAGGAACTCGCTGGTCGAGGGCAGTTCGCCGCCCCCTGTCTTCGCGTCGACGGCGGAGGCGTCCAGGGAGGCCGGGTCCACGTTCATCCCGTCGCCCGGCCGGACGAGGTTGCCGGCGACGATTCCGATCACGAGAGCGACGGTCGTCGCCGCCTCGAACCAGATCAGCGCCTTGAGCCCGATCCGACCGAAGGACTTGAGGTCGCCGGCCTTGGCGATCCCCGTGACCACCACGCAGAAGACCAGTGGGGCGATCATCGCCTTGATCAGCCGGACGAACCCGTCGCCGAGCGGCTGCACGGCCGAACCCGCGTGCGGCCAGACACCCCCCACGACGACACCCAGCACGAGTGCGCCGAGGACCTGCGCGAACATGGATTTCCTGAGCCCTCTGGCGAGACGACGGAGCGGGGACGGGCCGCGTGTCGACATGCTCTACACCCTTCGCTATTCCGAACTGCGGAATAATTATTCCGATGACCTTGGTCGCCTACTATTCGGCGGCCCGGTCCGTCAGGGGAAGGGCCGAGTCCCTGCCAGGTGAAAATTCGGTGGATCCTCCAAAAGGGCCGTCCTCGGGCCAACGCGCGAAAGGCAGGAGGCGCACGCACCCGACGGCAGACCGCCGGCATGGCTGCTGTCGCAGAGGAGAACCGTCGCAAAGGAGAACCGTCGCAAAGGAGAACCGGGCATCGGCTGGCAAGCCCGCCGCAGTTCGACCGACTCCGGTCTCCAACTCCGGTCTCCAACCCCGATCTCCGGGCCGCCTCGCCTGGACCATGGCATGCGACGGTCTACGGCCGGTCCAGGAGGGTGAGCCTTCGGGGGGCGGCTCTCCGGGAGATGCCCTGCGGACGCTTGTACCGTTGATGACAGTTGCCGCCCGGCAGTGACCGCGACAGGCAGGAGGGTTCGGGAGACCCGACGGGTTTCCCGGAGGAGATGGACGTTCCCGCCCCGTTCACGCACGACGTGCTCCGAGCCCGGGTCACCGACCTGGACCGGGTGCCGCACGCCGCTGTGACGCTCGCTCCCGACGGCTCCCTCATCGGCCTCAACACACAGGCCGGACGCCTGCTCGACGGGGCAGGTCCGGCCGCCGTGCCGGCCTGGCTCGCCGAGGCACACCGCCGCCTGCGCGGTTCCGGCGGCGCGGCCGACGAGTGCTGCTCCGGACCGGTCGGTGACCGGCACGTCGAGGCCCGTCCGGTACCGGAAGGCGACGGCAGCGTCGTCTGGTGGCTGCTGGACGTCACCGACCGGGTGCGCGCCGAACGCGACCTGCGGGAGGAGCGGGAGCGGTCCGCGGTCCTCGCGGAGGTCTCCACCGCCCTGGCGTCCGCCCTGAACACCGACCGCTGCCTGGAGCTGACGGTGCGCACCGCGGCGGACCACCTGGCCGACGCGGCCGTCGTCGTCACTCCGGCCCGAGGCGGCCGGCACTCCCTCGCTCTGGCCCGGCGCGGCGGCCCCGTCACCATGACCCGGCGGGCCATCGATCCCACGGCGCTGCCAGGACTGGCGGACGCCCTCGAGGGCTTCCCGCCGGTCACCGCGTGCTGGATACCCCCGGGCGACCTGCCGCCCTGGGCCCTCGTCGCGGAGCTGCCCGCACCCGTGCGATCCGTCAGCGTCACGCCGCTTCCCGGGCACGGCGAGTCGGCGGGGGCGCTGGTCCTGCTCCGTACCGCCTCCAGGGCGTCCTTCACCCCCGCCGAGGAGGAGTTCGCCCGGTCGTTCGCGGTGCGGGCGGGAGCGGCGCTGTCCTCCGCCCGCGCCTTCGCCGAGCAGGCCGACATCTCCTCCGTCCTCACGCGTGATCTGCTGCCGCCGGTCCTCGGCCCGCTCGGCGGCGTCGAGTACGCGGGCGCCTACCGGTCGGCGCAGGACGCCGATCAGGTCGGCGGTGACTTCTACGACGTCCATCCGGGCGCCGGTGACGGGGAGGAGACGCTCGTCGTCCTGGGCGATGTGGCGGGCAAGGGACTCGAGGCCGCCGTCCTCACGGGGCGCATGCGCAGCACGCTGCAGGCCCTGCTGCCCTTCACCGGGGACCACGGGCGGGTGCTGAGCCTGCTCAACCAGTCCGTGCTGATCTCTCGGCACAACCGCTTCGCCACCCTTGTCCTGGCCTCCGTACGCCGTGTCCCGGGCGGTGTCACGATGCGTGTGACGAGCGCCGGGCACCCGCCGCCGCTGGTCGTACGGCGCGACGGCACCGTGCGGGAGGTGCCCACCCACGGCATGGCGGTCGGCGTGGTGGCGCAGGTGACCTCGCGGACGGCCGAGATCGTGCTCGGACCGGGTGACACCTGCCTGCTGTACACCGACGGGGTCACCGAAGCCCGCGGAGGGCCCTTCGGGGACGAGTTTTTCGGCGAGGCGCGCCTGGCCAAGGTCCTCGCCGAATGCGGCGGCATGCTGCCCCACGCGGTGGTGGAGCGGGTACACATGGTCGCCGGCGAGTGGATCCGCGGGGGGCGGCACGACGACATCGCCACCGTCGCCGTCGGCGTTCCCCGGGCCGACGACTCCCCGGCTCCGCAGTCCGGGGACGGAACGTGACCGGGGTGACGCCGGACGCCCTGCGCGACGACCTGTGGCAGGCGGTGGCCGACGGCGACGAGGGCACCGCCCTGGCCCTGGTCCGGCGTGCCCGAAGGTCGGGCGCCGACCCCGAGACGCTGCTGGTGGACGTCGTGGCCGGCATACAGCGACGGATCGGCGCGGCCTGGGCCGCGGACCGGCTCTCCGTGGCGCAGGAGCACGCCGCGACCGCGATCAACGACCGGGTCGTCACCCTGCTCACGACACCGGACGAAGGCGCCAAGCCCTCACCGCCGCGCGGCCGCGTGGTGGTGGCCTGCGTGGAGGGGGAGTGGCACGCCCTGCCGGCTCGCCTGGTCACCGAAGTGCTGCGGCTGCGAGGCTGGCGGGTCGACTTCCTCGGCGCCCGGACACCCGTCCGGCACCTCGTCAACCACCTGCACCGGTCCGCCGCCGACGCCGTGCTGCTGTCCTCGTCGCTGCCGACACGGTTGCCGGCGGCCCACGCCGCCGTCACCGCCTGCCAGGCCGTCGGTACCCCCGTCCTGGCGGGCGGCGCGGCCTTCGGCCCCGACGGCCGTTACGCCCGGCTGCTCGGCGCGGACAGCTGGGCGCCGGGCGCCCGGGAGGCCGCCGACGTCCTCGCGGCCGGACTCGAACGCCCGGGGAACGCCGCGGTCCGGCACCCCGTCGACGACCTGCCGCACCTGGCCGACCAGGAGTACGCCCTGCTCACCCGGGCCCGCTCCCGGCTGGTCAGGCAGACCTTCGCCGACCTGTCCGACCGCCTTCCGGCAGTACGCCGCTACGACGACGAGCAGCGTGAACGCACCGCCGAGGTCCTGGCCCACACGGTGGACTTCCTCGCCGCGGGCCTCTACGTCGACGACACCGACCTCTTCACCGGCTTCCTCACCTGGACGGCGGAGATCCTCACCGCCCGCGGCGTCCCCGGGCCCTCCCTGCTGCCGGTCCTGGCCTCCCTCGGCGAACAGGTGCACGACTTTCCGCGGGCGCGACGCCTGCTGGACGAGGGAGCCCTCGCCCTCGGGGACCCCACGGGCCCGGTGACCGCCGGCAGGAGCTCGCGGTAGCCCGTTCCCGGCGCGGGCGAGCGGGGGTGCTCGTGTCCTGCCCGCCGGGCCGTGCTGCGCGTGACTGCTTGAGCATCCCGGGGGACGTGCGAGGCGCGCCGCCACGGCGCTCGCGTGCTCGCTCCGCCGCCGGTGCGCCGTACCAGGGTCAGGCCGGGGGCGAGGCGGCGGTGAGCAGCGACAGCAGGCGGCCCGGCGCGTCTTCCTGGAGCAGGTGGCCCGCGTCCTCGATCCAGTGCAGTTCGGCGTGCGGGATCCGGTCGCGCAGCCACTCGGCGTACTGAGGCGGGAGGATGCGGTCCTCGCGGCCCCAGACGATCCGCACGGGAAGCGGGATCTCACCCAGCAGGTGCTCGTACGCGACGGTGTCCGCCTGCCTGATCTGGCTGTACTGACGGTAGAAGGCGGCCTGCCCCTCGGCCCCCAGCCAGGGTGTGAGGAACCCTTCGAGGACCTCCGGGCGGAGGCCGGCCTGCGTGGCGTGCCGCAGGTGGCTGGTGACCAGTGCCTCGTGCGCGTAGCCGGGAAGCTGCTCGAAGACCTCCCGGTGCTCCAGCATGAGCCGGAAGAGCCCTCGCTCCCACTGACCGCCGCTCACCGCGTCGAACAGGGTCAGATCCCGGTACTCCCTCTTCTCCAGCAGGAGCGTGCGCAGCGCCACCGCCCCGCCGATGTCGTGCGCGACGACGCTGGGGCGGTCCCGCCCCCAGTGGTCGAGGAGCCGGGCGAAGTTCCGTGCGTGGGCCACCAGACTCAGGTCCTGGCCCTCGTGCCGGTCCGACTGGCCGAAACCGAGGTGGTCGAAGACGAAGACCGTGCGGGTGCGGGCGAGGGCCGGGGCGATGTCCCGCCAGAGGAAGGACGAGTACGGCGTGCCGTGCACCAGCACGATCGGGTCGCCGCTGCCCATGACGTCCCACCGGATCACCCCTTCGGGCGTCTCGAATTCCTCGCCGAGCCTCCAGTCCATCACCGGTCTCCCTTTCGGTCTCCCGTAACTCCTGTCCCTTGGAACCTGCCCGACGCGCCGCGGGCAAACGCCGCGGGCGAACATCGCGGGCTGACAGAGAGGCCCGAGTCCAATCCGGGACGCCGGTGGCCCTCAGGCGCGGCCGCTGCCGCCCCGCCGACACCTGACATCGTTGTCGACAAGGCGGCCCGCCGGTTGGCGCCCTACGGCGTGTACACGGCGTCGCTCCCGTACAGCTCCCTCGTGAACGCCGAGACGTCCGCGCTGCGGTCGGAACCGTCGAGGTTGTAGGTCAGGTAGACGCCGTAGCCCTCACTGACCGTGCGGCGGGCGAGGCTCGTGACCGTGCTCTGCGAGGTACGGCCGATCTCGACGGCCGCCGGGGACAGCCGCGACTTGGGCAGGCCGATGCCGGGGACCTGCCAGGTGCCGTAGTACGGATTCCAGGCGTAGTCGAACTTCGAGGAGACGTCGACGCCGCCGTAGGACAGGCGTGATGCGGCCGGGCCGATGTTGTAGAGGCTGATGATCTTGTCCGGCATGTTGGCGCGCAGTGCCGTCACCAGGTGCACGAACGAGCTGTCGTTGGGCTGGGCGGTGCCGTTCTTGCCGTACTCGGCGTATTCGTCGTCGAAGTCGATGCCGTCGAGGCCGTACTCGGCCACGGTGTCCGACATCTCCTTCGCGAACGCCGAAGCCGTCTGCTGGGACGTGAAGTTGGCGAACCCCGCGCCCTGGTGGTTGCCCAGCACCGAGAGGACGACCTTGATGCCCTTCTGCTGCAGCGGCCGTATCTCCGTGGCGGCGTTGTCGAGGACGCGCTGCACGTTCTCGTTGAAGTGCAGGTAGGCCTTCTTGGAATTGGTGTCGTAGTTGATGTTCGCCGCGAAGATCACGGCGACGTCGAAGGCGTTGCCGCCGCCGTCGGCAAGTGTGTACTTGCCGGCGTTGAGCATGCTGTGGTTGTTCACCTCGATGTAGGCCACCGAGGTCGGTCCCTGCTTGGCGGAAGCGGACGCGGGCGAGGGAGCGGGATCAGGGGCGGGAGCCGCCGCCGCGCCGGTCGTGGCGGTGGTGCCGAGAGCGAGGACCGCGGCGGCCGAGAGTGCGAGGGCGGCAGTGCGTACTCTGCTCCGTATCGGATTGGACATCGTTGTCGGTCTCCCATCGCGTGGCGGCGCCCGACGGGTTCGGAAGCGCCGGGTGAGCCTCCGAGTGTTCCGTCGACGTGACCGAATCCCGGGAAGCGTGCGTCATTTCTTCACGACTTCTACGCACGGACCGCCCCCGGCTCGGCCCAACCGCGCCTCGAACTGGGCCAGAAGGAGATCGAGGGTGTCGGGGAACGCAGAGTGCGCGCCCCCGGGCAGGTGCTCGCGGACGGCGCGGATGTGTGGATAGGCATCCGCGGGCAGGTTGCCGTAGACGTCCTTCCAGACCGTGCTCTCCTGGCTGCGCTGGGCCTCGGTGAGGTCGCAGAGCTGCGCGTCGAGAGCGGCGTGGGCGAGGACGGTGTCGATGAAGGCGAGGTAGAGGCGCAGCGCGTCCGGGGGCGCGAAGCCCGCCCCCAGGAGGATCCCGATGCCCGTGTCCACGGCGCGGCGTTCCGCCGGGCCCGCGGTGACCCGGCCGGCCCTGATCGTGGCCAGGCGCGGATGGCGGAGGACCGAACGGTGCACCCGCGTCCCGAAGTCCCGGAGCGAGGCGACCCAGTCCTCCCCGGGCGTGAAGCCGTCGAGCGAGTCGCCGATCAGCCGGTCGGCCACCGCCAGGAGCACGGCGTCGGTGTTGGCGAAGTAGCGATAGACCGCCGACGGATCGCACCCCAGCGCCTCGCCCAGCCGGCGCACGGTGAACGCGCTGCTGCCCGGCGCCTCGACCAGTTCCAACGCCGCCGTGACGATCCGCTCCTCGCTCAGGACGGTGCCGCCCCGAGTCGGCCGCCTGCGCTTGCGTCCGACGGGGATGCGCTGCGACTCCACCTTCTCGCCCTCCGCCTCATCCTTACGACAACTTATTGACGTAAGTATGGCGCAGTTGATTCATCGGCGCACCCCCTCGCCACGAGAAGGAGCGCACCATGGCCGTTGTCCAGCCGGCGACGAAACCGCCCGGCCCGCAGCTGCGCCGCACGCTGGGCGTGCGCGACGGAATCGCGATCGCGGCGTCCAGCACGGCCGCCACGACCAGCATCGGCATCGGCATGGGCGCCCTCGCCCTGTACGCGGGCCGGCAGACGCCGGCGCTGCTGATCGTCGCGGTCCTGCCCATCCTCGGCATCGCCCTGTCCTACGCGCGGCTCAACCGCACCGAACCGAACTGCGGCAACGGGTACACCTGGGTCGGACGTTCGGTCGGAGCCTGGCCCGGCTTCCTCACCGGCTGGGTCGTGCTCGTCGCCAGCGTCGTCTTCATGGCGTACACCGGTGCCGTCACGGGTTCGGTGATCCTCCAGTTCGCCAACAAGCTCGGCGCGCACACGCTGTTCGGGATCGCGCTCGACCCGGGCTCCACCGGGGTGAGCACGGTGATCGGCCTGCTGGCCCTGGTGGTCGTCACCGTGACGGCCGTGACGGGGGTGCGCTCCGCGACCCGGCTGCAATGGGCCCTGCTGGTCTTCGAGTACGCGGTGCTGCTGGTGTTCTGCGCCTGGGCGGTCGTGGCGGGGGACCAGCCGTTCTCGTGGTCCTGGCTGAACCCGTTCGCGATCGGCTCGGCCCACTCCCTGGCGCAGGGTCTGGTGCTGGCGGTCTTCGTCTTCTGGGGCTGGGACGCCGCCTTCACCGTGAACGAGGAGACGAGGAACGCCTCCGACGCCTCCCGCGGCGGGTTCATCGCCCTGCTGGCCATGCTCGGCCTGCTGGTGTTCGCCGCCGTCGCCTTCCAGCGGATGATGGACACCGGCGAGCTGGTCGCCCAGGGTCCGCAGGCGCTGACCCGCCTCGGCGCCATGCTCGCCCCCGAGCCCTGGGCGTCAATGCCGCTGGCGGCGCTGATGTGCTCAGCCTTCGCCTCCCTCCAGTCCTCGGTGATCCCCACCGCACGCGGCGCCCTGGCCATGGGCCGGGACCAGACGCTGGGACGCCTGTGGACCAGGGTCCACCCCCGCTACGGCTCTCCCGCGGCCGGCACCGTCATGATCATGGGGATGGCCGCGGCCGTCGCGGTCCTCGCGGTCGGCATCCCGAGGATCAACCTGATGATCCTGACCGCGGTCAACTCCATCGGCCTGATCGTCTCCCTCTACTACGGACTCACCGCGCTGGCCTGCGCCGTACGGTTCCGGGGCGCGCTGCGCGACGGCCCGCTGGAGGCCGTGCGCGGCGTGATCGTCCCCGGCGCCGCCGCCCTGGCCCTGTTCGGACTCGGGGCCTTCCTCGCCTACCGCTACGCGACGATGAGCGACCACTTCGCGGTGTCTCCGGACAACGGCTGGTTCATGCTGCTGATCCCGGCCGTCTTCGTCCTCACCGGGCTGATCGCCGCCGCCGTCGCCAAGTGGCACCGCCGCTCGCCCTACTTCGGCACCGGCCGGGGCACCGACGCCGACGCCCTCGCCCTGCCGATGGACGCACCCTGACCCCCGTACGCCGCCGGACACCACCACCCACCTGCCCTGGAGAGCCACCTTGCCCGCCCCCGCCACCGCCGACCTGGTCCTCACCGGCGGCCCCGTCCACACCGTCGACCCCCTCCGCCCCCTCGCCACCTCGGTCGCCGTCCGCGGCGACCGGATCGTCGCCGTCGGACACGACGAGGTCACCGACCTGATCGGGCCCGCCACCGAGGTCGTGGACCTGCGCGGCAGGCTGCTCGTCCCCGGCTTCCAGGACGCCCACGCCCATCCCGTCGGGGCGGGGGTGGAGATGGGCCAGTGCGACCTGTCCGGCGCGGCATGCACGGACGCCTGCGCGGCCGCCGTCCGCGCCTACGCCGACGCCCACCCCGAACGCCCGTGGATCACCGGCGGCGGATGGTCCATGGAGGCGTTTCCCGGCGGGCGGCCGGACCGACGGCTGCTGGACACGCTCGTCCCGGACCGGCCCGCCTACCTGGTCAACCGCGACCATCACGGGGCCTGGGCCAACAGCCGGGCGCTGGACCTCGCCGGTGTCACCCGGGACACCCCCGATCCGGCCGACGGACGGGTCGAGCGCGACGCCGACGGCGTGCCCACCGGGATGCTCCAGGAGGGCGCCATGGACCTGGTCGCCCGGCACGTTCCGCCCGTAACCCCCGACGAGCAACTGGACGGACTGCTGCGCGCCCAGTCCGTGCTCCACTCCCTCGGCGTCACCGCCTGGCAGGACGCCCTCCTCGGGGACCACGCCTCCACCACCGACCCGGCGCCCGCCTACCGCCGGGCCGTCGAGCGGGGCCTGCTGACCGCCCGGGTCCGCGGCGCCCTGTGGTGGGACCGCGCGCGCGGACTCGACCAGCTCCCCGAACTGCTCGCGCGCCGATCCGAGTTCACCCTCGGCACACTGAACTGCCACACCGTCAAGATCATGCAGGACGGCATCGCGGAGAACCACACCGCGGCGATGCTCGCCCCCTACCTCACCGCGTGCGGATGCGCGTCCGACAACGCGGGGATCTCCTTCGTCGACTCGGGGGAACTCGCCGGGATCGTCACGCGCCTGGACGCCGAGGGCTTCCAGGTCCACTTCCACGCCCTCGGCGACCGGGCCGTGCGCGAGGCGCTCGACGCCGTCGAAGCCGCCCGCCGTGCCAACGGGTACCGGGACAACCGGCACCACCTCGCCCACCTCCAGGTGGTCGACACCGCGGACGTCCCGCGCTTCCGGGCGCTCGGCGCCACCGCGAACGTGCAGCCCCTGTGGGCCGCGCACGAGCCGCAGATGGACGAGTTGACCATCCCGTTCCTCGGTGACCGGCGGGCCGCCCGGCAGTATCCCTTCGCGGACCTCGTGCGCGCCGGGGCGCCGTTGGCCTTCGGCAGCGACTGGCCGGTCTCCAGCCCCGACCCGATCGCCGCCCTCCACACCGCCGTCAACCGCCACCAGCCCGGATCCGGACTGCCCGTCTTCCTTCCCGAGCAGCGCGTCACACTCGCCGCGGCCCTGACCGCCTACACGGCGGGCAGCGCCTACGTGAACCACCTCGACGGCACCGGCACCATCGCGCCGGGAATGCTCGCCGACCTCGTCGTCCTGGATCGCGACCCGTTCGCCCACCCGGCCGAGGAGATCGCCCTGACCCGGGTGGAACAGACCTTCGTTGGGGGGCGCCGGGTGCACCACGCGACCTAGCCGAGCCGTGTTCTGAAGCCGGTGCGCGACGGGGCCGGCCGCCACCGATCGAAGGAAGCGTCGTCAGCGGCCGGCCCGGCCATGTGTGGTTCCGCGTGCCCCGGTTCCGGGCGGTGGGAGAAGCCGCGGGAGGACGGGACCAGGGCGGCCGCGGCCGGCGCCGCGAAGCACACGGTCGCGCCGCCGTCGAGGAGTTGGCGCCCCGTTCGTTGGCCTCCCCGGACGCCCTCGCCCTGTCGTGGTCGCGCATGGAGCGGAACGGCTCGCCCGCGCCCCGGAACGGAGTGGTCAGGGAGGACCTCGCAACCGGGGTCAGCCCTTCGCACCGCGGGCTCTCACCGCTCCCGCCGGGCATCCGTTCTGGGTGATCGCGCGCAACCTCGTCGTCACAGGCTGCGCGCGCTGATGTCTCCGTAGGACGTCGTCGCCCGGATGTGCAGGGCGGCGGTGTCGTCGGCGTTCTTCAGGGCGTTGTGGACGCGGCCGTACGAGGTGCCGGCGTCCAGTGACGCGGAGACGCCGCGGGCGGCGCCGATCGACACGTCGCCGGACTCGGTGCTCAGCTCGACCGTGCCGCTCAGCGCCTCGGCGACGCGGATGTCGCCCTTCTGCGTGCCGAGCCGCGCGTCACCGCCCAGCCTGCCCACCGTGACGTCGCCGGCGAGGAGGATGAGGCGGGCGCTCGCGGCCTCGTCGAGCTTGACCGAGCCCTTCGCCCCCTCGAAGTCGACGTCGCCGAGCCGGCCGACGCCGCGGAACTCGGAGTCGGCCGTCTTCGCCTCGACGCGGGAGCCGGCGGGCAGCCGGACCGTCACCTCTATGGCGCCGGAGTTGGCGAGCATGCGGTTCTTCGCCGGTGCGGCCGCGATCCGCAGCACGCCGTCGCCGTACGCCACCGTCGCCTGCTCCGCCGCCTTCGCGTCGGTGCCCTTCCCGGGGTCCGCGGGGAGGATCTCGACCACGGTGTCGACCCGGTCTGCGGCGATGAGGCGGATGCTGCCCGCGGGGACGTCGAGGAGGACCGAGACCGGGGCAGGGGTGTCGAAGGTCTGCATCGTTGCGCTCCTTGGCCTTGTGGTTTCTGTTGATGGAAACGCTACGTTGCGTTCGCGGAACGTGCAATGCATTGGTTGCATTCGAGTAGAGAATGTGCAGCTCAAAGCGGTGAAAGTGTTGCAATGGGATGCTGGATAATGCAACGCGCGTCAAGGGTTCGTTGCAATGGAATGGTCGCGAACGCTACACTCCACGCGCCACGGAACACGAGGGAGGCCGCGATGCCGGGAGGCAGACTCACCGAGCAGGAACGTCAGCAGATCGCGCTGGGGGTGGCCGACGGCCTCGCCTACGCGGAGATCGCCAGACGTCTCGACCGGCCGACCTCCACCGTCACCCGGGAGGTCATGCGCAACGGCGGCCCCACCGCCTACCGCGCCGACCTCGCCCACCGGGCCACCGAACGCCGCGCCCACCGCCGCAGGCAGCCCGCGCCCCGGGCGGTCGAGGCGCCGTCGGTGGCCGACGGGCGGGACGCCGAGGGTGTGCGGGAGTTCGAGGAGGTCTTCACCACCGTCCTCATGCAGTCCGGTATGCCCAAGATGATGTCCCGCGTGATGGCCTGCCTCACCATCACCGACTCGGGCAGTCTCACCGCCGCCGAACTCGTCGAGCGCCTCCAGGTCAGCTCGGCGTCCGTGTCCAAGGCCGTGGCGTTCCTCGACGGCCAGGGCTTCGTCCGCCGGGAGCGCGACGAGCGCCGCCGCGAGCGCTACGTCGTCGACGACGACGTCTGGTACCAGTCGATGATGGCCAGCGCCCGCACCACCCTCCAGATCGTCGAGACCGCGCGGCAGGGCGCCGGCGTCCTCGGCTCCGGCACCCCCGCCGGGGTCCGCCTGGAGAACGTCGCCCGGTTCCTCGACTTCGTCTCCGAGGGCATCGCCCGCGCCGCCGAGCAGGCCCGCGACATCCTCTACGTGAAGGCCGGGACGCCCGCCGGTGACCGCGCCGAGCCGGTCGAGGAGCGCTGATGATCGGCGGCCACGCTCCCGCGTACGCCACGTGCCAGAATGGAATCTTCGTCACCCCCGCCGTCCCGCCACCCCCGCAACGCCGCCCCGAGGTCGCCGTGTCCAAGCCCGTCGCCCGTGCACCGCAGCGACGCAACGCGCGGTCCAACCGGGCGCGCATCCTGGCCACGGCCCGCCGGGAGCTGGGGCGGAACCCGGACACCACGCTGGAGGAGCTGGCCCGCGCCGCCGGTGTCGTACGGCGGACCCTCTTCGGTCACTTCCCGGGACGCGCGGCGCTCCTCGAGGCCCTCGCCGAGGAGGCGTCCGAGGTGCTGCGCGGCGCGATGGCCGACGGGGCGGAGCGGGTCGGGCCCGGCGAACCGGCCGACCGGGCGCTCGCGCACTTCGTGCTGCTGATGTGGCCCGTGGGCGACCGCTACCGGATGCTCCTCGCGCTGGCCCGGCACGACCTGGGCGTGGAGCGCGTCGCCGAGATCCTGGCCCCGGCCCGCGCCGAGGTCACCGCCATCCTGGAGCGCGGCCAGCGGGACGGCGTCTTCCCCGCACATCTGCCGCCGGCCGTGCTGAGCGCCGGACTGGAGGCGATGACCGTCGCCCTCCTGGAACAGGTCAACACCGGGGCCCTGGAGGACGACGGCACCCGGGCCGCCGTCGCCACGCTCATCGCGGCCGGCGTGCCCCGGCGCCGCGCACACACGGTGGTCGCGGAGGCCGGCCCGGCACCGGTACCGGAGGAGTCCACTCCCGACACGTAGGCCACCGACCGCTCCCGTCGGCTCAGCGACCGCTCCCGCCGGGCCACCGGCCGCTCCCGCCGGGTCAGTGACCGCTCCCGCCGGGTCAGCGACCGCTTCCGCCGGCTCAGCGGCCGCGCCCCGGCCTCGTCCCCGCGGAGAGCCGTGCGCCTCCCGCCGGGTCAGCGACCGCTCCCGCCGGGTCACCGGCCGCTCCCGCCGGGTCACCGGCCGCTCCCGTCGGCTCAGCGACCGCTCCCGCCGGCTCAGCGGCCGCGCCCCGGCCTCGTCCCCGCGGAGAGCCGTGCGCCTCCCGCCGCCTCCGCCGCCGCCCCGCGCTCCACCCCCGCCACCATCAGCGCCGCCACCGCCGCCCCCGTGCCGTCGTCCTCCCAGGTCCCCGACCGCGCGCAGCCCAGCAGCGCCAGCAGGTGTGCCTCGAGGGCCGCCCCGAGCACCCCCGCCGGAACGCCGGTGTGGAAGACGCCCGCCCGCTGCCCGCGCGCGATGATCCCCGTGACCGTGGAGCGGGCGGGGCCGAGGACGGCGTTCACCGGGTCGGGGCCGAGTCCTCGGCGGCGGGCGAGGACGATGAGCGTGCCGTAGCGGTCGCCGACCGGCCACAGGGCGCGAACGAAGCGGCCCAGCGCGGTCGCGGGGTCGTCGCCCGGGGCGGACGCGTCCGCTGCGGCGAGGGCGTGCCGTACCGCCCGCGCGGCCTCCTCGACCAGCCCTTCGACCAGTGCGTCCCGGCCGGTGAAGTGGACGTACACCGTGCGGCGCGCCACGCCGGCCGCCGCGGCGACCTCCGCGAGGCTGCTGTCGGGATCGCGGACCAGCAGCCGCTCGGCCGCACACAGGATCCGGGCACGGGTGCTCGTCCCGCCGCCTCCGCTGCTCGCGCCGGGTCCCCTTCGCATGCCGCCTCCCTCCTCCTCGACCTCGCCGAACAGTCATATTTGCACACCGCTGTGCAACAAACTACGCTGAGATTTGTCTGCACATCGATGGGCAATTAACTTGCCCGCGCCTTCCCGGAGCCCTCCATGCCCCTACTGGCCACCACCCCCGTCGAGAAGATGAACGGGCCCTACCCACGGCGCTGGTGGGCCCTCCTCGTGCTGTGTCTGAGCCTGCTGATCGTCGTCATGGCCAACACGTCCCTGATCGTGGCCGCGCCGGACATGACCGCCGACCTGGGCCTGAGCAGCAGCGACCTGCAGTGGGTCATCGACGGCTACACCGTCCCGTACGCCGCGCTGATGCTGGTGCTCGGCGCGATCGGCGACAAGTACAGCCGCCGCGGCGCCCTGATCGCCGGACTGGTGATCTTCGCGGGCGGCTCGGTGATGGGCAGCCTGGTCGAGGAGACGGGGCTGGTCATCGCGGCCCGCGCGGTCATGGGCGTGGGCGCCGCCGTCGTCATGCCCGCCACCCTCTCCCTGCTGGTCGCGGTCTTCCCCAAGGGCGAGCGGGCCCGCGCCATCACCGCCTGGACCGCCACCTCCGGACTCGCCATCGCGGTCGGCCCGCTGGTCGCCGGCTGGCTCCTGGAGGACCACGCCTGGGGCTCGACCTTCCTGGTCAACGTCCCCATCGCGGTCCTCGCGGTCGTCGGCGCGCTGCTCCTCGTACCGCCGTCCAGGGCGGCCGGCATGGGCCGGATCGACTACGTGGGCGGTCTGCTCTCCATCGTCTCCGTCGGCTCCCTGGTCTACGCGACCATCGAGGGCCCGCACTTCGGCTGGGGCGCCGGCCCGGTCACCGCCGCAGTCGTGGCGGGCGTCGGCCTGGTGGCCTTCGTCGCCTGGGAGCTGCGTCACCCGCACCCCATGCTGGACGTGCGCCGGTTCCTGCTGCGGCCCTTCAGCGGCTCGATGCTGGCCGTGCTGTTCTTCTTCTTCGGCACCTACGGCGCCATCTACTACGCCACGCAGTTCCTCCAGTTCGTGCTCGGCTACGGCGCGCTGGAGACGGGTGTGCGGCTGCTGCCGCTGGCCGGGGCCGTGTTCGTCGGCGCCGCGGTGACCGGGCGGCTCACCCCGAAGCTGGGCGTGAAGGCCATGGTCGGCTCCGGCATGGCGATCGGCACGGCCGGTGTCTTCCTGCTGGTCCTGATCGACCAGGGCTCCACCTACGCCGACTTCCTCGCCCCGATGCTGCTCCTCGGCCTCGCGATCGGCCTCAGCGTCTCCCCGGCCACCGACACGATCATGGGCACCTTCCCGGAGGACGAACTGGGCGTCGGCGGCGGCGCCAACGACACCGCGCTCGAACTCGGCGGCTCGCTCGGCATCGCCGTCCTCGGCTCCCTCCTCGGCACCGCCTACCGCGACGAGCTGGCGAGCCTGGTGGGCGACCGCCTCCCGGCCGCCGCGCTGGACACCGCCCAGGACTCGGTGGGCGGCGGACTCGCCGTCGCCCAGCGGCTGGCCACCGACCCGGCCGCCGGGCCCGAGCAGGCGCAGGCCCTCACCGACGCCGTCGACCGGGCCTTCGCCCACGGCGTCTCGACGACCAGCCTCGTCGGCGGCATCATCATGGCCGTCGGTACCGTGATCGTCCTCGCGGTCCTGCCGGGCCGCCGCGGCGGCGGCGCCGAGGACCGTCCCGAGGGCGAGCCGACCGCGGCCACCGCCGATCCGGAGCACAGCGACTCCGCGCGCTGACCCCGGGCCGCCCCGGCCGGCGCACGCGTCAGTCGGCCAGGGCGGCCAGCTCCTCCGGAGTGCGGGGTCCGGAGGCCGACTCCGGCAACAGGCCCCGCGCCCGCAGCAGTTCGGCCGCCGCGACGCCCCAGGGCAGCCGCAGCCCCGCCTGCCGCAGCAGATCCGTGCGGGCCAGCGTCGCGGCCGTCGGACCGGTGCGCACACCGTCCGGGGTGAGCAGCGCTGCATCGTCCGACCAGCGCAGGGCGAGGTCGACGTCATGAGTGGCCATCACCACCGTGGTGCCGCCCGCCCGGAGCCGGTCCAGCGTGGCGAGCAGCCGCTCCTGGCCGTCGGGATCGAGCCCGGCGGTCGGCTCGTCCAGGATCAGCACCCGCGGCCGCATCGCGACCGCCCCCGCGATCGCCGTCCGCTTGCGCTGCCCGTACGACAGCAGATGGGTCGGCCGGTCGGCCAGCGCCCCGATGTCCAGCGCGGCGAGCGCCTCGCCGACCCGGGACCGGACCTCCGCGTCCGGCAGGCCCAGGTTCAACGGTCCGAAGGACACGTCCTGCCCCACCGAGGCCGCGAAGAGCTGGTCGTCCGGATCCTGCACCACCAACTGCACCGTGCTCCGCAGCCGGGTCAGCCCCTTGCGGTCGTACGCCACCGGCTCCCCGCCGAGCGTCAACGTCCCCGCACGCGGCCTCAGTCCGCCGCTCAGCAGCCGCATCAGCGTGGTCTTGCCGCTGCCGTTGCGGCCGAGCAGCGCCAGCGCCCGCCCCTCGCGCACCGAGAAGTCCAGCCCGGCCAGCACGTCCGGGCCCTCCTCGTAGGCGAAGGCCGCACCCCGCAGGGCGACCAGCGCCTGCGCGGTCGCCTCGCTCGTCCCACTCACGACAACGGCCTTTCCAGTACGAGGGTGAGGGCGGCCAGCGCCGCGAGCAGCGCGCCGCTCGCCGCAGTGAAGGCCACCGAGACGCGGGCCTCGGGCACCAGGACCCGCAGGGTGCCGTCGTAGCCGCGGCCCGCCAGACCGGACTGGAGCCGCGCCGCCCGGTCGAAGGCCCGCACGAACGCCGTGGCGCCGAGCCCGCCCAGTGAACGCCAGGTCGCCGCCCGGGTGGTGTGCCCCAGCCGCGCGGCCTGCGCCTCCCGGACCCGGCGCACCGAGTCCAGCAGCAGGAAACTCATCCGGTACGTCACCAGCGCCACGTCCACGACCGGCGCGGGCACCCCGGCCCGCACCAGCCGGGGCAGCAGGTCCGACATCGGCGTGGTGAACGCGAACAGCAGCACCCCGAGCGAGGCCGCGGAGGTCCGCAGCAGCAGCTCACCGGCGCGCACCGGGCCGCCCTGCGCCACCGTCAGAAACCCGCCCGCGCCCCCGACCTGGACCAGCAGCGGCAGCGCGCCCGTCACACAGAAGCCCAACGGCACCCGGTACGCCCGCCACAGCCGCCGTCCGGGCACCCCCGCCGGGCCGAGCAGCACCGCCAGCGCCGTCACCAGCACCAGCGCCGCGCCCGGCCAGGGCGGCAGCGAGATCGCGAGCACGGTCAGACCGAGACCGAGCACGGCCTTGTCCACGGGGTGGCGGCGGCGCCACCGACTGCTGTGGGCCGCCGCGTCGATCGGCAGCACTCAGTCCCCTGCGGGAGTGTCCCGCAGTGCCGCCGCCGCCCGCTCCTCGCCCTGCCGCCGGCCCCGGCGCACACCGAAGTAGTACGCCAGCACACCCGCGCCGAGCGCGGCCTGCACCGCGAACAGCGCCGACTCGATCTCCCCGGACGGCGGTTCGTACAGCGGCGAGAACCACGGCTCGTAGTCCGGCTCGATCTCCGTGATCGCCGTCTCCGCCTCCGCGTCCGCGCCGGCGAACGGCTCCTCCTTGTGGTCGCCGAGCCCCAGTACCAGCGGCAGCACCGCGAGCGCGGCCACGGCGAGCAGCAGCAGGGCGTTGATCTTCGCGTTGCGGGTCATCGGGCCACCGCCTCCTGCTCGTCGGTCGTGGTCTTGCCCGACCGGGTGAGCAGCACGCCCAGCCGGGTCAGTTCGCCCTTGCTGGACTGCACCAGCAGCCGCATCACGATGACCGTGAGCAGGCCCTCGCTGACCGCGAGCGGGATCTGCGTGACGGCGAAGATGGATCCGAACTTGCCGAGGGCGCCGGTGAATCCACTGCTCGGGTCCGGGAAGGCCAGCGCCAGCTGCACGCTGGTCACGCAGTAGGTGGACAGGTCGGCGACGAACGCGGCGAAGAACACGGCGACCATCAGCGGCACGTCGTAACGGCGCAGCAGCCGGTAGACGCCGTACCCGGCCCAGGGACCGACGATCGCCATCGAGAAGACGTTGGCGCCGAGCGTGGTCAGCCCGCCGTGGGCGAGCAGCAGCGCCTGGAAGAGCAGGGTGATGGTGCCCAGTACCGCCATGATCGGCGGCCGGAAGAGGATGGCGCCCAGACCGGTGCCGGTCGGATGGGAGCAGCTCCCGGTGACCGAGGGCAGTTTCAGGGCGGACAGGACGAACGTGAAGGCACCGGAGGCGCCGAGGAGCAGCGTGCTCTCCGGGTGTTCCCTGACCTCACGGGTGAGTGACCGGACTCCGTGGACGACGAACGGCGCGGACGCGACACCCCAGGCGATCGCGTGCGCCGGTGGCAGAAAGCCCTCGGCTATGTGCATGGCTCAGCAGACCCTCTCCAGCACCTCGTGGATGGACGACGCGCCCTGGCCGGTCTCCTGGCTGACGGGTACCGCTGTCCGTGCAACGCCTTCCCGGGTCACGAGGACCCAGTGGCTGCCCGCGAGGGCCGGAGCCGGACTTCCCGATTCACAGTGGCGAGGGCCGCACCGGCATCACACCGGATTTCCCGTTCACCAAGGCGTGGCGACAGTAGTGCTCCCACGGGGCTGGTGACAAGCAGGCATCCTGCCGCGCCGACCCGGCGGACACGGCTCGGGGCTGCGGAAACGTCAGCCGGACCGGTCCCGTTCCGTGCGCCGGACCACCATGGCGCGGGCCCGCGTGCTGAGCGCGGTCGCGGCGGCGGTGAGGAACACGAAGCTGTAGGCGATCTGGATCAGGGTGACGATCCGGGCGGACTGCCCGCTCGGCGTGATGTCCCCGTACCCGACCGTGGCGAGCGTGACCACCGTGAAGTAGAGCGCGTCGACACGGGTGTGCAGGCCGGTGAACTCGCCGGGCTCCTTGGCGAGGGCGTAGTACGTGGCCGAGAAGATGTGCACGGACAGGATGATGAGCAGGGTGATGACCATGCCGGGCTTGGTCTCGGGCCGGTCCACGAGGACGTGGTGGATCTGCCGGAGCAGCAGCGCGGCCACGAGGGCCAGCAGCAGGGCGCACAGTACCCAGCTCAGCACGGGCCGGTGCGGCCCCAGGTGGTCGAGGGGGAGCAGGAAGTAGGCCACGGCCACGGCCACCGCGACGCAGCCGCGAACGACCCAGGGCCGGGCGGTGTGCCAGCCGGAACGGGTCCGTACGGTGCGGCGCTCCGTCACCCGGTCGTTCCCGTCGTCGGGGCGTGGGCCGCCTCCGGTTGCGTCCGGCGCACCACCTGGGCGACGACGAAGGAGACCACCGACGCGGTCACGATCAGCGGCATCTGGTCGTACGCGTCCCCGCCCGTCAGCAGCACCGCGAGGACCGCGCTGGACAGCGGCAGCCCCGTCACGGCGGCCGCCGCGGCGGAGATGCCGAGGGCGAGGGCGGGGGTCACGCCGAAGCCGGGCAGCCCGGAACAGGCCATCGCCGTCGCCGTGCCCAGCAGCACGGACGGGAAGATCGGACCGCCGCGCAGGCTGCCCAGCGCGATGCCCCACGCCAGCCCCTTGCACGCGACCAGGGCGATCAGCGCGCCCACCGGCCAGGCGTGCGGGTCGGCCGCGAGCTGGGCGAGCGCGGCCTGCCCGGAGAGCGCCGCCTCGGCCGGGGAACGGCCGGTGATCAACGCGTACGCCGCCACGCACACCCCGACCGCCGTGGCGCAGACGACCGTGCGCACGGCCGTGTGCCGCCGGGTCCACGAGACGGTGCGGTGCCCCAGCTCGCGGGCCAGCGTGATGAGCACGGCGATCAGCGCCGCCGTCGGGATGCCCCACAGGAAGTCGCCCACGTCCGGGTTGGCGGCCGGCGGCAGGTCGGGCAGGGCCAGTGCGCCGATCTTCAGGCCGGTCCACTGCCCGAAGCCGGTGAAGACCAGGGAGCCGGTGGCGCTGGCCAGCAGACAGGGCAGCAGCAGGACCACCATCTGCGCCCCGGCCAGGCCCGCGCCCTCCATGAGCAGGACGGCCGCGGCCACCGGACCGCCGAGGATGGTGGAGATGGCGGCCGTGGAGCCGGCCGTCGCGAGGATCGCCCCGGCCCGCTGGTCGCCGCCTGCCCCCGCCCGCCGCCGCACCGCCAGCAGCGCGAGTCCGCTGCCGACCGCCATGAGCGGGGCCTCGGGACCCAGCACCACGCCGAGCGGCAGGGTGGCCAGCGCGGCCAGGACCGCGCCCGGCAGCGCCTTGGGGCCGACGGGCGGCCCGCCCAGACCGTTCACCGGCAGATGCCCGCCGGCGCCCGGCATCCGGGTCACGATCGGCGCGAGGATCAGCCCGGCCAGCACCAGCGCGGGCAGCGGCCACCACCAGGGCGGGGTGTCGTAACCGGCGGCCTCGGGCAGCGAGGTCCACACCCAGTGCTGCAACTGGTGCTGGAGACCGACGAAGAAGAAGCAGGCGAGCGCGATCGGCACGCCCAGCAGCACGCACAGCAGCAACAGCCGCCGGTAGCCGGGGCTCAGCAGCATCTCCCGCAGCGACTGCTCGGCCCGTCCCGGGGCGGCGTTCGCCGGCGCCGGCCGACTCGTCACGTGCCCTCCTTCGTCCGCTCCCGCGGGTGCGGCTCAGTTAACGCGAGGGGGCGCGGGGCCGCATGCGCACGCCGGGGCACCGTTCACCCGTACGGCGGACCCGCGTGGCCGGGGGGCCCGGCGCCCCGCAGGCTCGGAACGACCCGGCGGCGCCGTGCCGGTGCCGGTGGGCCGAGGCCCGTACGGGGGACACGCAGAAA
Organism: Streptomyces sp. NPDC048171; assembly: GCF_043202655.1. NCBI lineage: Bacteria > Bacillati > Actinomycetota > Actinomycetes > Kitasatosporales > Streptomycetaceae > Streptomyces > Streptomyces sp. NPDC048171. Next base: position 492,798 of record NZ_JBIDAU010000003.1, on the reverse strand, counting down.
GGACCGCGCACATGAGCCAGCACGCCGAACCCACTCCCGGACGCCCGTCCCACGGCGACGGCACCTGGTCCCAGCGCTCGGCCGGCCGGCCCGGCGGCTGGGCGGCCGGCGGCGTCGTCTTCGCGGGCGTCCTGCTGATGCTGAACGGCGCCCTCGCCGTCCTCCAGGGCATCGCGGCCATCGCCGAGGACGACGTGTACGCCCGCATCGGCACGTATGTCTACGAGATGAGCCTCACCGGCTGGGGCATCGTCCACGTCGTCCTCGGCGCCCTCGTCCTCTTCGTCGGATACGGACTGCTCAAGGGCATGGCCTGGGCGCGGGTCGCGGGCATCGTCATCGCCTCGCTGAGCCTGATCGCGCAGTTCCTGTTCCTGCCGTACGCGCCCGTCTGGTCCGTGATCATGATGGCGATCGACGTGTTCGTCATCTGGGCCCTGGCCAGCCGTCAGGACGCCGAGTCCGGGGTCTGAGCCTCGCCGACCGTGTCGCAGTTGGGCCGAACGGGTGACTTGACGTAAGAATTGGCTGGTGCAGGCAATAACGGCGAGTGGAATGCGGGGGAGCCGGTGAACAGCCACGACGTCACCGATGAGCAGTGGGAGGGGCTCGCCCAGGTCGTTCCGCTGCGCGGACGCGACGCCTGGCCCTCGGCGGTCGGTCACCGGGCGATGCCCGAGGCGGAGACCGAGCGGCGCCGCCGCTTCGTGGTGCTGCGGGTCAACGTGTTCGCGGACGCGCGCGAGGTCGCCGAGACCCTGATGGCGGGCATCCCGGTCCTGCTGGACCTGACCGGCGCCGAGGGCGATGTCGCCAAGCGGGTCCTGGACTTCAGCACCGGCGTCGTCTTCGGACTGGCCAGCGGGATGCACCGGGTCGACCGCAACGTCTTCCTGCTGAGCCCGGCGGGCACCGAGGTCAACGGACTGATGGAGGACGCCGTCGGGGTCCCCGGGGTGTGACGGCGCCGCCCGGCCCCTGACGGCGCCGTCCCCCGATCGTAGGAACGCACTCCGGGCAAAACGGTTCGCCGTACGGGGGAGTACCTACGGTCCGCATATGGCAGCGTCATCCGCGTCGACGGCGTCCGTCGCACCGCTCCCCGGCCGGCCCCGCGTCACGGAGCTGCGGTTGTCCGCCTTCGCGGGGCACCGGCGCGCGGTGCTGCGGCTGGGGCCGCTCACCCTGCTCGCCGGGCCCAGCGGCTGCGGCAAGACCACCGCCCTCAGGGCCTATGACGCCCTGGCCCGGCTCGGCGGCGGCGCGGAACTCGGCGCCGTGTTCCCCGACCCCCTCGCCTGCGTGCCCGAACGGGCCCGGCCCGACGCCCAGCGGCGCCGGGGCTTCCGCATCGGCTGCACGGCCGACGGCGCCGAGGGCCCGGTCCACCTGGACGTCGCCGTGCAGGCGGAGCCCGAACTGCGGGTCGTGGGGGAGCGGCTGTCGGCGGACGGCGTCGTGCTGCTGGAGACGGCCCTGCGCGACCCCGGCCGGCGTGCCGTGCAGGCCGCCTGGCACACGGCCGGTTCGGCGCCGGTGACCCGCGCGCCCCTGCCCGACGACCGGCTCGGCACCCCGCTGCTGCCGCTGCGGGTGGCCGGCAAGACGGACGGGCAGCGCAGGGTGCTGGCGGCCGCCGAGCAGATGGTGGTCGCGCTGCGCTCCGTCTTCGCCTGCGACCCCCGGCCCGGCCGGATGCGGGAGCCCGTACCGACCGGCTCCGGACGCCTGCTGGGCGGCTGCGACAACCTCGCCGACGTTCTGTGGCGCACCCGCACCGAATGCGGTCGGCGGCACGCGCAGTTCGTCGCGGCGGTCCGCACCGGCTGCGCGGGCCCCGTCGCGGACGTACTGGCCGAACCCGCCGTCGGCGGCGTGGTCCGCGCCCTCCTCGACCGGGGTGACGGGGTGCGCACCGGCCTGGCCCGGCTCGGCTACGGCGAACTGCGCTACCTCGCCCTCGCCCTTGTGCTGTTCACCGGGCCCGGGGTGCTGGAGGTCGACCCGGCCGGCGAGGTCCCCGCCGCGCTGCAGACGCTCACCGTCCTCGCCGACGGCCTCGACCGCGGCCTGGACGTGCGCCAGCGAGCCGAACTCCTGCGGCTGGCGGCGCGGATGTGCGATCGTGGCCACATCCGCCTCGTCGGGGCGGTCGCCGACGCCTCGTGGGCGGCGGGGGCGGCCGGCGTCACGGTGGTACACCTGGACCCGTGACCGATCACCCCCAGGACCTCGCCGTACTGCAGCGCAGGCTCGCCGAGTTCGCCGCCGCCCGGCACTGGCAGCCGTACCACACCCCCAAGAACCTCGTCGCGGCGCTCAGCGTGGAGGTCGGCGAACTCGTCGAGATCTTCCAGTGGCTGACGCCCGAGCAGTCGGCCGCCGTCATGGCCGACCCGGACACCGCGCACCGGGTCCGGGACGAGGTCGCCGACGTCCTGGCCTATCTGCTCCAGTTCTGCGAGGTGCTGGGCGTCGATCCGCTGGCCGCGCTGGCGGCGAAGATCGAGCGGAACGAGTCGCGCTTCCCCGTGCCGGACCCGCGGGACGACTGAGCGGCAGGACGGCCGGGTACGGAGGAGCCGACCACTCCGTTATCACTCTCCGAAGTCAAAATCCGGCCAGTTATCGAGATGTTGTCCGAAGATTTCCGCCTTCCTCTGGCTTTTCGCCCCACACGCATTCACTCTGGGTAGTGAGTAGCGGAGTTCGGGCGGACGCGCCGCGCGCGCGTCGCAAACAGACGGGGGCAGCGCATGGACGCTGTGCGGCTCATCGTGACCAGTGGGCGTGCCCTGGCCGCCGGCGGAGAGGTGCCGGACGTCCTGACCGAGGTGTGGCAGGTGCAGGCCCTCGCCCAGGCGATCGGCAGCCGGCTGGCCGTCCACGGCCCACCGGAACTGCGCGGCGAGGCCATCGGCCTGACCGAACTGGCGGGCCGCGGCTGCGGAGTCCTGCACACCCCGGACCTCGCCCCGGGCGAACTGCGCGCCGCCCAGCTCACCGAGCTGGGCGACGCCCGCCAGGCCCTGATGCGCCTGGGCACCCTGCTCGGCGAGACCGGCATAGCCCTGGTGGGCATAGCCTGCGCCGCCGACGACGAGGCCACCTACTGGCAGTGCGTGGAGGCGATCGACGCGGCGGACGAATCACGCGACCGGGTCCTGGAGATGCTGCGCAAACTCACCGACCGCGACGCCGGGTTGCCGGAGCGGGAGGCCGGCTGACGCCGGGAGAGCCTGTCCGGCGCACCCGCGTCGAACAGGCAGGATGGAACGTATGGATCTCCGTATCTTCACCGAGCCCCAGCAGGGGGCCACCTACGACACCTTGCTCGCCGTGGCCAAGGCCACCGAGGACCTCGGCTTCGACGCCTTCTTCCGCTCGGACCACTATCTCCGCATGGGCTCCTCGGACGGCCTGCCCGGCCCCACCGACGCCTGGATCACCCTGGCGGGCCTCGCCCGGGAGACGAAGCGCATCCGCCTCGGCACCCTCATGACCGCGGGCACCTTCCGGCTGCCCGGCGTCCTCGCCATCCAGGTCGCGCAGGTGGACCAGATGTCGGGCGGCCGGGTCGAGCTGGGCCTGGGCGCCGGCTGGTTCGAGGAGGAGCACACGGCGTACGGCATCCCCTTCCCGAAGGAGAAGCTCGGCCGCCTGGAGGAGCAACTGGCCATCGTCACCGGTCTGTGGGCCACCGAGACCGGCAAGACCTTCGACTTCCACGGCACGTTCTACGACCTCACCGACTCGCCCGCGCTGCCCAAGCCGGCGCAGCCGAAGGTGCCCGTGCTCATCGGCGGCCACGGTGCCACCCGCACCCCGCGCCTGGCCGGCCAGTACGCCGACGAGTTCAACATGCCGTTCGCCTCCGTCGAGGACACCGAGCGGCAGTTCGGCCGGGTGCGGGCCGCCGCCGAGGAGGCCGGCCGCGGGGCCGGCGCCCTCACCTACTCCAACGCGCTGGTCGCCTGCGTCGGCAAGGACGACGCCGAGGTCGCCCGCCGCGCCGCCGCGATCGGCCGCGAGGTCGACGAGCTGAAGGCCAACGGCCTCGCCGGCTCCCCGGCCGAGGTCGTCGACAAGATCGGCCGGTACGCCGCCGTCGGCGCCCGTCGGATCTACCTCCAGATCCTCGACCTCGACGACCTGGACCACCTGGAGCTGATCTCCTCCCAGGTCCAGGCACAGCTGTCCTGACGCCCCCACACCCGCCCGATAACCGAAGGCGCCGGTCACCGGCCCTGTGCGATGGTGTGACCGTCGTCCTGCCGGAGCCCCCCGGGATCACTCACCCCGGGGGCTCCCGCGCGTACGGCGCCTCCTAAGCGTCCACCGGCCGGAGAGGCCCTCACCATGTTCCTGACCGTCACCACCACCGGCACCCCCGAGCGCCCCGCGACCGACCTCGGTTTCCTGCTGCACAAGCATCCCGACAACGCGCAGGCGTTCTCCACCTCCTTCGGCACGGCCCACGTGTTCTACCCGGAGGCGGACGAGCAGCGCTGCACGGCGGCGCTGCTGCTGGAGGTCGACACGGTGAAGCTGGTCAGGCGCGGCAAGGGCAAGGGCCGGGGCGGCGCCCCCGACGCGGCCCTCGCGCAGTACGTCAACGACCGCCCCTACGCGGCCTCCTCCCTCCTCGCCGTCGCCCTGAGCAACGTCTTCTCCAGCGCGATGCGCGGCGTGTGCAAGGCCCGCCCCGGGCGTGCCGCCGAGCCGCTGCCGCTGCGCGTCGAGATCCCGGCGCTGCCCGCCCGCGGCGGCCCAGGCCTCGTCCGCCGCCTCTTCGAGCCGCTCGGCTGGGACGTCACCGTCGAGGCCGTACCGCTGGACACCGAGTTCCCCGAGTGGGGCGACTCCCGTTACGTCCGCCTGGTCCTGGAGTCGGGCGCCCGCACCCTCTCCGACGCCCTGCGCCACCTGTACGTCCTGCTGCCGGTGCTCGACGACGCCAAGCACTACTGGGTCTCGCCGGACGAGGTCGACAAGCTGCTGCGGGCCGGCGAGGGCTGGCTGCCGGGCCACCCCGAGCAGAGGCTGATCACCAGCCGCTACCTGTCCCGCCGCTGGTCGCTGACGCGCGAGGCGATGGAGCGGCTGGAACTGCTCCGGCTGGCGGAGACCGACGACAGCGAGGTCGAGGAGATCGACAACGCCGTCGCGGCCGAGACCGAGCAGGAGGACCGGCCGACCCCGCTCGCCGTGCACCGCCGCGAGGCCGTCCTCACCGCGCTCCGCGACCACGCCGCCGCCCGCGTCCTCGACCTCGGCTGCGGCGAGGGCCACCTGGTGCGCGAACTGCTCAAGGAACCGCGGTTCACCGAGATCACCGGCGTGGACGTGTCGGTGCGCGCGCTCACCATCGCCTCCAGGCGGCTGGGGCTGGACCGCATGGGTGAGCGGCAGGCCGCGCGCGTGAAGCTCTTCCAGGGCTCCCTCGCCTACACCGACAAGAGGCTGGGGGGCTACGACGCCGCTGTGCTCAGCGAGGTGATCGAACACCTCGACCCGCCGAGGCTGCCCGCCCTGGAGTACGCGGTCTTCGGCGCCGCCCGCCCCCGCACCGTCGTCGTCACCACGCCGAACGTCGAGTACAACGTGCGCTGGGAGACCCTCCCGGCCGGCCACGTCCGCCACCGCGACCACCGCTTCGAGTGGACCCGCGAGGAGTTCCGGACCTGGGCCGAGGCGGTCGCCGAACGACACGGGTACGAGGTCGGGTTCCGCCCCGTCGGTCCCGACGACCCCGAGGTGGGACCGCCCACCCAGATGGCCGTCTTCAGCACCAGGACCCCGACCGAGAAGGAGGCGAAGGCCGCATGACCGCCAAGGACACCCCCGGGACCACCGACACCACCGCGAGGACCCGGATCCTCCCCGTCACCGACCTCTCCCTCGTCGTGCTGATCGGCGCCTCCGGCTCCGGCAAGTCCACCTTCGCCCGGCGCCACTTCAAGCCCACCGAGGTCATCTCCTCCGACTTCTGCCGGGGCCTGGTCGCCGACGACGAGAACGACCAGAGCGCCAGCCGGGACGCCTTCGACGTCCTGCACTACATCGCCGGCAAGCGGCTCGCGGCCGGCCGGCGCACCGTCGTCGACGCCACCAACGTGCAGCAGGACGCCCGCCGTCAGCTGATCGAGCTGGCCAAGCGGCACGACGTGCTGCCCATCGCGATCGTCCTCGACGTCCCCGAGCAGGTGTGCGCCGAGCGCAACGCCACCCGAACCGACCGCGCCGACATGCCCCGCCGGGTCGTCCAGCGCCACACCCGCGAGCTCCGCCGCTCCCTGCGCCACCTGGAGCGCGAGGGCTTCCGCAAGGTGCACGTGCTGCGCGGCGCGGCGGAGGCCGAGCACGCCACCGTCGTCACCGAGAAGCGGTTCAACGACCTCACCCACCTCACCGGACCGTTCGACATCGTCGGCGACATCCACGGCTGTGCCGCCGAACTGGGCGCCCTGCTCGGCAAGCTGGGCTACGCCGACGGCGTCCACCCCGAGGGCCGCACCGCCGTCTTCGTCGGCGACCTGGTCGACCGCGGCCCGGACAGCCCCGGCGTCCTGCGCCGCGTGATGTCCATGGTGAAGTCGGGCAACGCGCTGTGCGTGCCGGGCAACCACGAGAACAAGTACGGCCGCCACCTCAAGGGCCGCAAGGTCCAGCACACCCACGGACTCGCCGAGACCATCGCGCAGATGGACGGCGAGAGCGAGGAGTTCCGCGCCGAGGTACGGGAGTTCATCGACGGACTGGTCAGCCACTACGTCCTCGACGGCGGCCGGCTCGTGGTCTGCCACGCCGGTCTGCCGGAGAAGTACCACGGCCGCACCTCCGGCCGGGTCCGCTCGCACGCCCTCTACGGCGAGACCACCGGCGAGACCGACGAGTTCGGGCTGCCGGTGCGCTACCCGTGGGCCGAGGACTACCGGGGCCGCGCGGCCGTGGTCTACGGCCACACCCCGGTCCCGGAGGCGACCTGGCTCAACAACACCATCTGCCTCGACACCGGTGCCGTCTTCGGCGGCAAGCTGACCGCGCTGCGCTGGCCGGAGCGCGAACTGGTCGACGTACCGGCCGAGCGGGTCTGGTACGAGCCGGCGAAGCCCCTGCGAACCGAGGCCCCCGGCGGACACGACGGACGCCCGCTGGACCTGGCCGACGTCCAGGGCCGCCGGGTGGTGGAGACCCGGCACGCGGGCCGGGTCACCGTGCGCGAGGAGAACGGGGCGGCGGCCCTGGAGGTCATGAGCCGCTTCGCCACCGACCCCCGGCTGCTGCCGTACCTCCCGCCGACCATGGCACCCACCGCCACCTCGTCGGTGGAGGGCTACCTGGAGCACCCGGAGGAGGCGTTCGCGCAGTACGCGGCGGACGGGGTGGCACGGGTCGTGTGCGAGGAGAAGCACATGGGTTCGCGGGCGGTGGCGCTGGTGTGCCGCGACGCGGACGCCGCGCGTGCCCGCTTCGGGGATGGGGGCACCTCCCGCTCGAGCGGAGCCGAGAGTGGGGGAGGGCCCACGGGCTCCCTCTACACCCGTACCGGCCGCCCGTTCTTCGACGACGCGACCGTGGCCGAGGCGGTCCTGGACCGGCTGCGCGCGGCGATCGGCGAGGCCGGACTCTGGGACGAACTGTCCACCGACTGGCTGCTCCTTGACGCCGAGCTGATGCCCTGGTCCCTGAAGGCCTCCGGGCTGCTGCGCTCCCAGTACGCCGCCGTGGGCGCCGCCTCCGGCGCGGTGTTCCCGGGCGCGCTGGCCGCGCTGGAGGGTGCCGCCGCGCGCGGCGTCGAGGTCGCCGGCCTCCTCGCCCGTCAGCGCGAACGGTCCGCCGACGCCGCTGCCTTCACGGACGCCTACCGCCGCTACTGCTGGACCACCGACGGCCTGGACGGCGTCCGCCTCGCCCCGTTCCAGATCCTCGCCGCCCAGGGCCGCAGCCTCGCGTCCCTGCCGCACGACGAGCAGCTCGCCCTCATCGACCGCCTCGTCGAGCACGACACCACCGGACTGCTGCACACCACACGGCGGCTGTACGTCGACACCGGCGACCCCGAGTCGGTCGCGGCCGGCGTCGACTGGTGGCTGGAGATGACCGGCCGGGGCGGCGAGGGCATGGTGGTCAAGCCGGTCGGCGCCCTGGTGCGGGACCCGCGGGGGCGCCTGGTCCAGCCCGGCATCAAGTGCCGCGGCCGCGAGTACCTGCGGATCATCTACGGCCCCGAGTACACCCGCCCCGACAACCTCACCCGCCTGCGCGGACGGTTCCTGGGCCACAAGCGGTCCCTGGCCATCCGCGAGTACGCCCTCGGCCTGGAGGCCCTGGACCGCCTCGCGGACGGCGAGCCGCTGTGGCGGGTGCACGAGGCGGTGTTCGGGGTGCTGGCGCTGGAGTCGGAGCCGGTGGACCCGCGGCTGTGAACCGGGTGACGCGGCGGCACCGCCGCGTCACCCCGCGGACGGCTTCACGGCGGTGTCCGGGACCGGGGCCGCGCGGCGGTCCCGGTCCGCCAGGCGGCGGGTCAGCAACAGGAACGGCTGGGTCAGCAGGGTGGTGGTCAGGGCCATGAAGACCAGGACCGTGTAGAGCGGGCCGCTCAGCAGCCCCGCCTCCAGGCCGGCGCCCAGGGCGATCAGCTCGGTCAGGCCCCGGGCGCTGAGCAGCACCCCGACCGTGCGCGCCTCGTGCCGGTCCAGTCCGCCCAGCCGGGCCGCCACCGTCCCGCTGCCGATCTTCGTCGCGACCGCCAGCACCGTCACCACCAGCAGGGCCGCCCAGCCCGTGCCGGTCATGCTGTTCAGCGCCACGGACTGCCCCGAGAGCACGAAGAAGAACGGCAGAAGCAGGGAGCCGACCTCGTGCAGCGGCCGCAGCAGATCGGGGTCGAGCGTGCCGCCCTCCTCGCGCGGGACCACCACCCCGGCGAGCAGCGCCCCGAAGATCACATGCAGCCCCAGGGAGTGCGTCACCCAGGCCGACCCGAGCGCGAACCCGATCAGCAGCGCCAACCGCAGCGACGGCTCCAGGCGGGTGCGCCACAGCAGCCGGCGCAGCACCGGCCGGGCGGCGAGCGCCATCACGGTGACGAAGCCGACGGCGAGCGCCGCCCGCCACGGCCAGCCGAGCGCCGCGTCCCCCGCACCGCTGTCCAGCAGCGCGGCAGCCAGCACCGTCCAGCACACCGCGTCCAGCATTCCGGCCGCCGAGACCGCCACCACCCCCGGCACCGAACGCGACAGCCCGTTCTCCCGCACGATCGCGGTCAGCACCGGCACCGCCGTTATCGACAGGGCGATCCCCGCGAAGAGCACCGTGGCGACCGATGGGTCCCGCTCCATGCCCAGGTCGTGCAGCGCGTCCCGGAACAGCAGCGCGCTGCCGCACCCCACGGCCATCGGCACCGCGAACGAGGCCAGGGCCACCATCACCGAGGTGCGCGCCCGGTCACCGAGGACCTTCAGATCCAGCTCGTAGCCCACCGCGAACAGGAACACGACCAGGGCGAACTGCGCGAAGCCGGTCAGCGCCGGGCCGATGGCCGCCGGGAACAGAGCGGCGTACGCGTCGGGGGCCAGACTGCCGAGCAGGGACGGTCCGAGGGCGATCCCCGCCGCCAGCTGTCCCACGATGCGGGGCTGGCGCAGCCGCCGGGCCAGCCAGCCGCCGGCGTGCGCGGCCACCAGGATCAGCGCCGAGGCACCCACGAAATGGGCGATCATCGAATCGGGACTCACCCGGACTCCCCCCTGACACGTGGCCGGGTGCTCCGGCCCTCGCTCTGGTCTACGCGAGGGCCCCGGGGCACACCGACGTCGCACGGGTGCACCGGGAGGGCGCACTTGTGGCCACGGGCACGTGAAAGCAGGGGGTGAAGGCGCGCCCGAATGGTCAGGATGGAGACATGGGATTCCACGTCGCATCCGAAGCCGGGCGGCTCAGCCGCGTCATCCTGCACCGGCCGGATCTCGAGCTCAAAAGGCTCACCCCCAGCAACAAGGACGCCCTTCTCTTCGACGACGTGCTCTGGGTGCGCCGGGCGCGCGCCGAGCACGACGGGTTCGCGGACGTGCTCCGCGACCGCGGGGTCGCCGTCCACCTCTTCGGCGACCTGCTCACGGAGACCCTCGACGTCCCGGCGGCCCGCCGGCTCGTCCTGGACCGGGTCTTCGACGAGAAGGAGTACGGAGTGCTGGCCACGGACCATCTCCGGGCCGCCTTCGAGAACCTGCCCGCTCACGAACTCGCCGAGGTACTGGTCGGCGGCATGACCAAACGTGAGTTCCTCCAGGCGCACCCGGAGCCGACCTCCGTGCGCTTCCACGCCATGGAGCTGGACGACTTCCTGCTCGGCCCGCTGCCCAACCACCTCTTCACTCGGGACACCTCGGCCTGGATCTACGACGGGGTCTCCATCAACGCCATGCGCTGGCCCGCCCGGCAGCGCGAGACGGTCCACTTCGAGGCGATCTACCGGCACCACCCGCTGTTCCGCGACGAGACCTTCCACCTGTGGTCCGAGGGGCAGGCCGACTACCCCTCCACCATCGAGGGCGGCGACGTCCTCGTGATCGGCGACGGCGCCGTGCTCATCGGCATGAGCGAGCGGACCACGCCCCAGGCCGTCGAGATGCTCGCCCACAAGCTGTTCGCCGCGGGCTCGGCCCGCACCATCGTGGCCCTCGACATGCCCAAGCGGCGCGCCTTCATGCACCTCGACACCGTGATGACGATGGTCGACGCCGACACCTTCACCCAGTACGCCGGGCTCGGCATGCTCCGCTCCTACACGATCGAGCCCGGCGCGGGGGAGAAGGACCTGAAGGTCACCGACCATCCGCCGGAGCACATGCACCGGGCGATCGCCGCCGCGCTCGGCCTGGGCGAGATCCGGGTCCTGACCGCGACCCAGGACGTGCACGCCGCCGAACGCGAGCAGTGGGACGACGGCTGCAACGTCCTGGCCGTCGAGCCGGGGGTCGTGGTCGCCTACGAACGGAACGCCACCACCAACACCCACCTGCGCAAGCAGGGCATCGAGGTGATCGAGATCCCCGGCAGCGAGCTGGGCCGGGGCAGGGGCGGCCCGCGCTGCATGAGCTGCCCGGTGGAGCGGGAGCCCGTGTAGCGGCCCGCACAACGGCGGGGATGTATAGAAATTCAGAAGTTCGTATAGACTTCCAGGAGTCAGCCCCGACCCTGTACCTCTGGAGCGCCCCATGGCGACAGTCCCGACCGCCCTCGCCGGCCGTCACTTCCTCAAGGAGCTGGATTTCACCGAGGAGGAGTTCCGCGGCCTGGTCGAGCTGGCCGCGGAGCTGAAGGCGGCGAAGAAGGCCGGGGCCGAGACACGGTATCTCCAGGGCAGGAACATCGCGCTGATCTTCGAGAAGACCTCGACGCGCACCCGTTGCGCGTTCGAGGTCGCCGCCGCCGACCAGGGCGCCTCGACGACCTACCTCGACCCCGCCGGCTCGCAGATCGGCCACAAGGAGTCCGTGAAGGACACCGCCCGCGTCCTGGGCCGGATGTACGACGCGATCCAGTACCGGGGGGACAGCCAGGCCAAGGTCGAGGAGCTGGCCGCCTCCGCAGGTGTCCCCGTCTACAACGGCCTGACCGACGACTGGCACCCCACCCAGATGCTCGCCGACGTGCTCACGATGACCGAGCACACCGACCGGCCCCTGTCGGAGACCGCCTTCGCGTACCTCGGTGACGCCCGCTTCAACATGGGCAACTCCTACCTGGTCACCGGCGCCCTGCTCGGCATGGACGTGCGCATCGTGGCCCCGCGCGCGTACTGGCCCGCTCAGGGAGTCGTCGACCGGGCGAGGGCGCTGGCCGAGTCCAGCGGGGCGCGGATCACCCTCACCGAGGACGTGGACGAGGGGGTGCGCGGCGCCGGGTTCGTCGTCACCGACGTCTGGGTCTCCATGGGCGAGCCCAAGGAGGTCTGGGCCGAGCGGATCAAGGCCCTCGCCCCCTACGCGGTGACCATGGACGTCCTGCGCGCCACCGGCAACCCGGACGTCAAGTTCCTCCACTGCCTGCCCGCCTTCCACGACCTGGGCACCAAGGTCGGCCAGGAGATCTTCGAGGCCCACGGCCTGGAGTCCCTGGAGGTCACGGACGAGGTCTTCGAGTCCGCGCACTCCGTGGTCTTCGACGAGGCGGAGAACCGGCTGCACACCATCAAGGCCGTACTCGTGGCCACCCTCGCCTGAACAGGCCCTATGCTGTCCGGCGGCCCCGGAGCCACCCCTTCCGGAGCCGCCGCCGCGACCACCGTCGCGCCCCGCACCACCAGAAACGAGCACCACCCGCAATGCCCGCTTCCCGCATCAAGTCCCCCCAGGTCCTCATCGCCGAATCCGGCGCCGACCGCGAAGGCCACGGCCTGCAGCGCACGATGGGCCTCTTCCAGCTCGTCTGCTTCGGCGTCGGCGCGATCGTCGGCACCGGCATCTTCGTCGGCCTGTCCGACTCCGTCGCCGAGGCCGGTCCGGCCGTCGTCGTCTCCTTCGTGCTGGCCGCGATCACCTGCGTCTTCACCGCGTTCGCCTTCGCCGAGCTGGGCGGCGCGATCCCGGTCTCCGGCTCCTCGTACTCCTTCGCCTACGCCGGGCTCGGCGAGCGCACCGCCTTCCTCGTCGGCTGGTGCCTGCTCCTGGAGTACGGCGTCTCGGTCTCCGCGGTCGCCGTCGGCTGGAGCCAGTACGTCAACGAGCTGCTCGACAGCGTCCTCGGTGTCCAGCTGCCGCACGCCCTGTCCGCGGGCCCCGGCGACGGGGGCGCGGTCAACCTGCCCGCGGTGATCGTCATCGCCCTGGCCTGCGTCCTCCTGGTGCGCGGCGTGCGGGAGAGCGCCCGGGCCACGGCCGCGATGGCCGTCCTCAAGCTGGCCGTCCTGATCGCCTTCTGCGCCATCGGCTTCGTCGCCTTCAAGGACGGCAACCTCAGCCCGTTCTCACCGGCCGGCCTCGGCGGCATCGGCGCCGGCACCACGGCCGCCTTCTTCTCGTACATCGGCTTCGACGCGATCACCACGGCCGGCGAGGAGGCCAAGAACCCGCGCCGGGACATCCCCGTCGCGATCCTGGTCTGCATCGGCCTGGTCACCCTGCTCTACTGCGCGGTCGCCGTCGCCGCGATCGGCGCCGTCGGCGGTGACGCGGTCGGCGACCGGCCCGCCGCGCTCTCGTACGTCGTCAACGAGGTCACCGGCTCCACGGTCGGCGGCGGCGTGGTCGCCTTCGGCGCGGTCGTCGCCATCGCCTCGGTGGTGCTCGCCGTCATGTACGGCCAGACCCGCATCCTGATGTCGATGTCCCGGGACGGACTGATCCCGCGGGTCTTCGAGAAGGTCTCGCCGCGCACCGCCACCCCGGTCGCCGGAACCCTGATCGTCGGCGTGGTCTTCGCCCTCCCCGCGGCCTTCGCGCCGCTGGACGCGGTGGTCAACCTGTGCACCATCGGCACCCTCGCCACCATGGCCGCCGTGAACGTCTCGGTCATCGCGCTGCGCCGCCGCGAGCCGGGCCTGGCCCGCACCTTCCGGGTGCCGCTGTACCCGGTGACCCCGCTCCTGGGCGTCGGTTTCTGCCTCTACCTGATGTACGAGACGGGCGGCGCCACCTGGCTCCAGTTCGCGGTGTTCCTGGCGGTGGGGCTGCTGGTGTACACGGCCTACGGCCGCAGGCACTCCCGCCTCACCCGTGCGGAGGTCACTCCGGAGAGCAACGCGGAGCGGGTACCGCAGGAAGCCTGAACCAGACCGCCTTGCCCGAGCCGGCGGGCCGGTGACCGCAGGACGAGCTGAGGGCGCGGATCAGCAGCAGACCGCGCCCGTGTTCCTGCCACGGGTCGGGCGGCTCGATCCCGGGGCGGGTGAGGTCGGCGGGCGGTGCCGGGTCCGGATCGTGCACCTCGACCTGGCAGCCGGTCGGCCTCAGCTCCACCACCAGCTCGATCGGCGTCCCGCCCGAGGTGTGCTCCACGGCGTTGGCGACCAGTTCCGCCGTCAGCAGCTCCGCGGTGTCGCCGTCCGCCGTGTGCTCCAGCTCGGCCAGGGCCGTGCGCACCAGGGCACGGGCCACCGGCACGGCCGCGGCGGAGTGCGGCAGCGCGATGCGCCAGGAGGCGGGAGCTTTGGAGTGATCTTGCACGGCGGGTCCGTTTCGTGGAGCAGGGCGTCCTGTCCTGCTTTCAACCGTATGAATGGTACGGCGCCACCCGGCAGAGCCGTTCGACGGGCACCCCCGGGACCTTCGGCCCTCCCGGCACGGGACTGAAGTATCGCGCCCTCGTGACGACGGTCACGGAAGGGTGATAACTTCGAAGGGCCGCGAGACACCACGCTCAGTGAGGCCGTGCCCGCCCTAGGAGGCCCCGCCCGTCATGAGTCCCTTCACCGGCTCCGCCGCCCCCACCTCCGACTGGCGGCACCTGCGCGTCGAGCGCGCCGACGGCGTCGCCACCGTCACCCTCGCCCGCCCCGACAAGCTCAACGCCCTCACCTTCGAGGCCTACGCCGACCTGCGCGACCTGCTCGCCGAACTGTCCCGGGAGCGGTCCGTGCGCGCCCTGGTCCTGGCCGGCGAGGGCCGCGGCTTCTGCTCCGGCGGCGACGTCGACGAGATCATCGGCGCGACGCTGTCCATGGACACCGCCCAGCTCCTGGACTTCAACCGGATGACCGGCCAGGTGGTGCGCGCGGTACGGGAGTGCCCGTTCCCGGTGATCGCCGCGCTGCACGGCGTCGCCGCGGGCGCGGGCGCGGTCCTCGCGCTGGCCGCCGACTTCCGCGTCGCCGACCCGTCCGCCCGCTTCGCCTTCCTCTTCACCCGCGTCGGCCTCTCCGGCGGCGACATGGGCGCCGCGTACCTGCTGCCCCGCGTCGTCGGCCTCGGCCACGCCACCCGGCTGCTGATGCTCGGCGACACGGTGCGGGCGCCCGAGGCCGAGCGCATCGGCCTGATCAGCGAACTGACCGACGAGGGCCGCGCCGACGAGGCCGCCCACGCCCTCGCCCGCCGCCTCGCCGACGGCCCCGCCCTCGCCCACGCCCAGACCAAGGCCCTCCTCACCGCCGAACTGGACATGCCCCTGGCCACGGCGATCGAACTCGACGCCGCCACCCAGGCCCTCCTGATGACCGGCGAGGACTACGCGGAATTCCACGCCTCCTTCACGGAGAAACGCCCCCCGAAGTGGCGAGGGAGGTAGACGGATGCTGCCAGCCCAGGGGAGCGCACCCACCCCAGGGGCGCGGGGAACTGCGCGACCAGCCCCAACGCACCCGCAGCCGCCCACGAAGAGCAACCACCCCCACCGCATCGCCGTCGTCGGCGGAGGCCCCGGCGGCCTCTACACCGCCGCCCTCCTCAAACGCCTCGCCCCCGACCGCGAGATCACCGTCTACGAACGCAACGCCCCCGACGACACCTTCGGCTTCGGTGTCGTCCTCTCCGACGAAACCCTCGGCGGCATCGAACACGCCGACGCGGACGTCTACGCGGCCCTCAAGGCCCACTTCGTCCGCTGGGACGACATCGACATCGTCCACCGTGGCCACCGCCACACCTCCGGAGGACACCGCTTCGCCGCCCTCGGCCGCCGCCGCCTCCTGGAGATCCTGCACGACCGCTGCCACGCCCTCGGCGTCGGCCTCCGCTTCCAGGCCGAGGCCCCCGACCCCGAGACGCTGGCGCGGACGTACGACCTCGTCGTGGCCGCCGACGGCGTGCACAGCGCCACCCGCGAGGCCTTCCGCGACGTCTTCCGCCCCCACGTCACCGGCCACCGCTGCCGCTACATCTGGCTGGCCGCCGACTTCGCCTTCGACGCCTTCCGCTTCGAGATCGCCGAGACCGAGCACGGCGTCATGCAACTGCACGGCTACCCCTATGCGGCCGACGCCTCGACCGTCATCGTGGAGATGCGCGAGGAGGTCTGGCGGGCGGCCGGCTTCGACGAACTCGACGAGGCGGAGTCCACCGCCCGCTGCGCCAAGATCTTCGCCGACGCGCTCGGGGGCAACCCGCTGCGTTCCAACAACTCCGCGTGGACCACCTTCCGCACCGTCGTCAACGAACGCTGGTCGCACGGCAACACCGTCCTGCTCGGCGACGCCGCCCACACCGCGCACTTCTCCATCGGCTCCGGCACGAAGCTCGCCGTGGAGGACGCCCTCGCGCTGGCGGCCTGCCTGGAGGAACAGCCCTCCCTCGAAGAGGCCCTGGCCGCCTACGAGGAGGAGCGGCGGCCCGTCGTCGCCTCGACCCAGCGCGCGGCCAAGGCCAGCCTGGAGTGGTTCGAGGACCTGGCCCGCTACGTCGGCCAGCCGCCCCGCCAGTTCGCCTTCAACCTGCTCACCCGCAGCCGCCGGGTCACCCACGACAACCTGCGGCTGCGCGACGCGGGCTTCACCGGGTCCGTGGAGCGCGAGTTCGGCTGCCCGCCCGGCACGCCTCCGATGTTCACCCCGTTCCGGCTGCGCGACCTGACCCTGCGCAACCGCGTCGTGGTGTCGCCGATGGACATGTACTCCGCCGTCGACGGCGTCCCCGGCGACTTCCACCTGGTCCACCTGGGCGCCCGCGCCCTCGGCGGCGCCGGCCTGGTCATGACGGAGATGGTGTGCGTCAGCGCCGAGGGCCGCATCACCCCCGGCTGCGCGGGCCTCTACACCGGCCGGCAGAGCGAGGCGTGGCGGCGGATCACCGACTTCGTGCACGCGAGCGCCCCGGGCACCGCGATCGGCGTGCAGCTCGGCCACAGCGGACGCAAGGGCTCGACCCGGCTGATGTGGGAGGGCATGGACGAACCGCTGCCCGACGGCAACTGGCCCCTGGTGGCGCCCTCGCCGCTGCCCTACCGGCCGGGCGGCCAGACGCCACGCGAGCTGTCCCGGGCGCAACTGACCGACATCCGCGAGCAGTTCACATCCGCCGCGGCACGCGCCGCCCGGGCCGGCTTCGACCTGCTCGAACTGCACTGCGCCCACGGCTACCTGCTCTCCGGCTTCCTCTCCCCGCTCACCAACCGGCGCACCGACGCCTACGGCGGCTCACTGGAGAAGCGGCTCCGCTTCCCGCTGGAGGTGTTCGACGCCGTACGCGGGGTGTGGCCCGGGGAACGGCCCATGACCGTGCGCGTCTCCGCCACCGACTGGGCCGAGGGCGGCACCGGTGCCGAGGAGGCCGTGGCGATCGCCCGCGCCTTCGCGGCGCACGGCGTGGACGCCGTCGACGTGTCCACCGGGCAGGTCGTGTCCGACGAGCGGCCCGAGTTCGGGCGGTCGTACCAGACGCCGTACGCGGACCGCATCCGCCACGAGGCGGGCGTCCCGGTGATCGCCGTCGGCGCGATCTCCTCCTGGGACGACGTCAACTCGCTGATCCTGGCCGGGCGCACCGACCTGTGCGCCCTCGCCCGCCCGCACCTCTACGACCCGCACTGGACGCTGCACGCCGCGGCCGAGCAGGGGTACGAGGGCCCGGGGGCGGTCTGGCCGGCACCGTACCGGGCGGGCAGCCGTCCGCCGCGCACCGGACGCACCGACGCCCCGAGGCCCCGGCTCACGCTGCACGGCGGGCCTCAGGAGGCGTAGCCCCAGGCCTCGCAGACCGGGCGCAGCGGCTCCGGGACCTCGTCCGCGTCGGGCAGCGCGCGGCCCGGCTGCACGGTGCCGGTGCGGATGTTGTCGCGCCAGTCGCCGAGCCCCCTGACCAGCTCGCCGCCGCTCTTCCTGCCGTAGTTCAGCATGGCCGGGTCGTAGTCGACGCCGAGGAACGCGCACAGGCGGCGCATCTCGCGTTCCGGGTCGTCGGTGATGTCCTCGTAGCGCACGGTGAAGCCCTCGGTGTCCGCCGCGCGGGCCTCCTCGACGGCCGTCAGGTACTTGAGCACGTCGGTGACGGCCGTGTCGTACGGCCGCTTGACGGGGTCGGTCTCGTGCCAGGAGCGGGCCACCGACACGGGGTGGCGCAGCAGGAAGACGAAGCGCGCGTCGGGCCAGCAGTCCTTGAGCCGCTGGAACATGTAGACGTTGGCGGGGGTCTTCTCGACCACGAAGTCCTTGCCGGACCTGGTCAGTTCGCGGTGCAGGACGCGGTCCCACAGCAGGTGTTCCAGGTCACCGCGCTTCAGGTCGAGGGCACCCATGGCCCGCTCGGAGAACCAGTTGGTGCAGCTGACCTCCAGCCTGCCTATGTGCAGCTCGTGCGGGGCGTGCAGCCGCGGGTGGGCGCCCAGCATCATCCGCAGCAGGGTGGAGCCGGAACGGATGGACGAGATGATGAAGACGGGCCGACGCAGCAGGCGCTCGGTGGGAAGTTCCTCGGGGGACGGACATCGGTAGGCGGCCGCGGGGCGCGCCGCCGCCGGCTTCGGCGCGGCGCATTTCTCCTTCTCCTTCACGGCCTGGGGTGCTCTCCGCACCTGGAGGCCGGTGGTGACGGTGAGGGCCCGGTTCAAGTTGCGCGCGAGACTCATGCATCCGAACGGTAGGTGAGAAACCTGAGAAGAGGGTCTGAGAAGGCTGAGGGTTCCCTGATCCCGGAAAAGTGTGATGCAGGTCACTCGGTGGGACTGGTTGATGCTCCAAGTGCCGCGAAGCGGGAGCCCGCGTCGCGCAGCCGCTCGTGCAGGGCGCGGAAGACCGCGGCCGAGCGCGTGCCGGGCCACTCCGCCGGCAGCAGTCGGGCGGGCAGCCCCGGATCCGCGTAGGGCAGGTGGCGCCAGGAGTCCAGGGCGAGGAGGTAGTCGCGGTAGGCGTCCTCCGGTGGGGTGTCCGGCCGGCCCTCCCAGTCGCGCAGTACCCGTGCGTGGCGGTCGAGGAACGCCTCGTGCTCCTTGGCCATCGCGGCCAGGTCCCACCAGCGCGCCACGGCCTGAGCGGTCGGTGTGAAGCCCAGGTGCTCGCCGCGGAAGAAGTCCACGTAGGAGTCCAGGTCCAGCCGGCCCAGCGTGTGCCGCGTCTCCTCGTACAGCCGGGCCGGGGCGATCCACACGCCGGGGGCCGCACTGCCGAAGCCGAGGCCGGCCAGGCGGGAGCGCAGGACGTGCCGCTTCTGCCGCTCCGACTCCGGCACGGAGAACACGGCGAGCACCCAGCCCTCGTCGTCGTGCGGGGCCGTGGCGTAGATGCGCCGATCGCCGTCGTCCAGCAACTGACGTGCCTGGGACGACAGTTCGTAGCCCGCGGCGCCCTCGGCGGTACGGGCGGGCAGCAGCAGCCCGCGCCGCTTCAGCCGGGACACCGACGAGCGCACGGAAGGAGCGTCCACCCCGACCGCGCCCAGCAGCCGGATCAGCTCCGCGACGGGCACCGGGCCCGGCGCGAAACGGCCGTAGGCGCCGTAGAGCGTGACGATGAGGGACCTCGGGGCGTGCTGCGCGTGCTGGTCGTACACGTTGATCATCTTATGTCGTCGGACAGGAGCCGGTACCGCTGGAGCTTGCCCGTCGCCGTGCGCGGCAGCGCGTCCAGGAAGACGATCTCCCGCGGGCACTTGTAGGGCGCCAGCTCCTCCCGCAGGAAGGCGCGCAGTGCATCGGCGTCCCGGGCGGCGCCCTCCCTCAGCACGGCGTGGGCCACCACGATCTGCCCGCGCCGGGCGTCGGGCCGGCCCACCACGGCCGCCTCCACGACGTCCGGATGCCGCAGCAGCGCGTCCTCGACCTCCGGTCCCGCGATGTTGTACCCGGCAGAGATGATCATGTCGTCGGCCCGGGCCACGTAACGGAAGTAGCCGTCGGGCTCACGTACGTACGTGTCCCCGGTGATGTTCCAGCCGTCGCGCACGTACTCCCGCTGCCGCGGATCGGCGAGATACCGGCAGCCCACCGGACCGCGCACGGCGAGCAGTCCCGGCTCGCCGTCGGGCACCGGCACGCCGGAGGCGTCCTGCACGCGCGCGTGCCAGCCCGGCACCGGGACGCCCGTCGTGCCCGGTCTGATGTCGCCGTCGGCGGCGGAGACGAAGATGTGCAGCAGCTCGGTGGCGCCGATGCCGTTGATGACGCGCAGCCCGGTGTGCTCGTACCAGGCCTGCCAGGTGGCCGCGGGCAGGTTCTCGCCCGCCGAGACGCACCGTCTGAGGCTCGACACGTCGTACCCGTCCAGCTCGTCGAGCATCGCGCGGTACGCCGTCGGCGCGGTGAACAGCACCGACACCCGGTGCTCGGCGACGGCCGGCAACAGCTGCCTGGGACCCGCCTGTTCGAGCAGCAGGGCGCTCGCCCCGGCCCGCATCGGGAAGACCACAAGGCCGCCGAGCCCGAAGGTGAAGCCGAGCGGCGGGCTGCCCGCGAAGACGTCGTCCGGGTCCGGCTTGAGCACGTGCCGGGAGAAGGTGTCGGCGATGGCCAGCACGTCACGGTGGAAGTGCATGCAGCCCTTGGGGCGTCCGGTGGTGCCCGAGGTGAAGGCGATCAGCGCCACGTCGTCGGCCGCGGTGTCCACGGCCGGGTACGGCGTGCCGGGCGCCGTGTCCGCCGCCGTGCGGGCCAGCAGGTCGTCGGGGGCGTCCCCGCCGTACGTCGTGATCCGCAGTCCGGGGACCTCCGCCTTGGCGAGGTCGTCCACGGACCGCACGTCGCACAGGGCGTGCCGCACCCGGGCGATCTCGCAGATCGCGCCCAGCTCGTGCGGGCGCTGCTGGGCCAGCACGGTGACCGCCACCGCGCCCGCCTTCAGTACCGCCAGCCAGCAGGCGGCCAGCCAGGGCGTGGTGGGGCCGCGCAGCAGCACCCGGTTGCCCGGTACGACGCCCAGCTCGCCGGTGAGCGCGTGGGCGATCCGGTCGACGCGGTCCTGGAGCACGCCGTAGCTCCAGGTGTCCCCGGTGGCGGTGCGGAAGACCGGGCGATCACCGGGCGGGCCGGCGAGCAGCTCGGCGGCGCAGTTCAGCCGCGCGGGGTAGCGCAGCTCCGGCAGGTCGAAGCGGAGCTGCGGCCACTGGTCGGGGGGTGGCAGGTGCTCGCGCGCGAAGGTGTCGACGTGGGCGGAGCGGCTCGGTTCCGCGCGGTGCGGAGCTGCCATGGCGGTTCGCCCCCTTTGTCGTGGTGGGCACGCGCATCGAGCGTATCGCGTTGGTGACGACAGTCAACGGGGCGCGATAACCTCGGGTGGGACCCAGCGGCCGCAGCGGAGCAGGGGAAGGACCGGCGATGACCGCATTCTCGCTCGAACCGGCACAACTCACCTGGTGCGGGGAGCTGCGCGCCCTGGCCGCCGAACGGCTGCGTCCGTTGGCGGACAAGGGGGAGCCCGGCCACGTCAACCGTGCCCTCGTCGCCGAACTCGGCGCGCTCGGGCTGCTCTCCCGCCTGTTCACCTCGGGCGCGCTCGACCTGTGCCTGATGCGCGAGTCCCTCGCCTACACCTGCACGGAGGCCGAGACCGCCCTCGCCCTCCAGGGCCTCGGCGCCCACCCGGTGCACGCCCACGGCACCGAGGCCCAGCGCGCCCGCTGGCTCCGCGGCGTCGTCGCCGGCACGACGGTCGCCGCCTTCGCCCTCAGCGAGCCCGACGCGGGCTCGGACGCGGCGGCCCTGACCCTCACGGCGACCCCGTCCGCGCCGCGGCCCGCCGCGGGGGAGGCCGGGGGTCCGGCGGGGGAGGCCGCGGGGACCGGCACGAGCACGGCCCCGTCGGCCGAGTCCGCCTGGGCCGGCGGGGGCACCGGCACCGGACGGGACGCGGTGACACCCGCCGCCGAGGACGACGCGGACGTGCCCGCCCCCGGAGGCCGCACGGGAGCCGCCGACTCCCCACCGGGCCCCGTCGCTCTGGACGCCGACCCCGACGGCGGCTCCGGCTGGCGGCTCACCGGTGAGAAGTGCTGGATCTCCAACGCGCCCGAGGCCGACTTCTACACCGTGTTCGCCCGCACCACACCCGGCGCAGGCGCCCGCGGCGTGACCGCCTTCCTCGTGCCCGCCGATCGGCCCGGCCTCTCCGGCAGCCCGCTCGACATGCTCTCGCCGCACCCCATCGGCGCCCTCGCCTTCGAGGCCGTGCCCGTCACCGCGGACGACGTGCTCGGCGAGCCGGACCGTGGCTTCCGGGTCGCGATGGACACCCTCAACCTGTTCCGGCCCAGCGTCGGCGCCTTCGCCGTCGGCATGGCGCAGGCCGCCCTCGACGCCACCGTGGCGCACACCGGCTCCCGTGACGCCTTTGGCGGCAAGCTGCGCGACCTCCAGACCGTCGCCCACCAGGTCGCCGAGATGTCCCTGCGCACCGAGGCCGCCCGCCTGATGGTGTACGCGGCGGCGACGGCGTACGACGAGGGCGCCCCGGACGTCCCGCGGCGCGCGGCGATGGCGAAACTCCTCGCCACCGAGACCGCCCAGTACGTCGTCGACCGGGCCGTCCAGCTGCACGGCGCCCGCGCCCTGCGCCGCGGCCACCTCCTGGAACACCTCTACCGAGAGGTGCGCGCACCCCGCGTCTACGAGGGCGCGAGCGAGGTGCAGCGCGGCATCATCGCCAAGGAGCTGTACCGCACGCACGACACGACGACCGAGGAGGCCGGTACATGACCGCCGAACGGGTGAACCCGCCCGCACTCTCCCCGCCCACCGGCTTCTCGCACGCCGTCGTCGCCACCGGCACCCGCGTCGTGTTCCTGGCCGGCCAGACCGCCCTGGACACCGACGGCAAGGTCACCGGCGACACCCTCCCCGCGCAGTTCGAACAGGCCCTCACCAACCTCCTGACCGCCCTGCGAGCCGCCGGCGGCACCCCCGCCGACCTCGCCCGCGTCACCGTCTACGCCACGGACGTCGCCGCCTACCGCACCCACGCCGCCGACCTCGGCCGCACCTGGCGCCGACTGGCCGGCCGCGACTACCCGGCGATGGCGGTCGTGGAGGTCGTACGCCTCTGGGACGAACGAGCGATGGTGGAACTCGACGGCTTCGCGGTACTGCCGTAACCGCCGTAGCGCCCACTGCCGCGACGCGCCCGCGGGCCCTAGAGTTCCGGCATGCCGGACATCGAACTGAGCGCGGGCACCATCGAGTACGAGGACACCGGCGGGGACGGTCCGGTCGTCGTGCTCCTCCACGGTCTCGTCCACGACGCCACCGTCTGGCGCGGGGTCCTCGCCGACCTGCGCGCCGACCACCGGGTGATCGCGCCGACCCTGCCCTACGGCTCCCACCGGCGGCCGCTGACCCGGCCGCCCACGCCGGACCTCGTCAACGAACTGATCGCGGAGTTCCTGGGCCGCCTCGACCTGACCGACGTGACCCTGGTCGAGAACGACTGCGGACGCGCCCAGACGGTGGCGGCCAGGCACCCGGACCGGCTGGCACGGCTGGTGCTCGTCGCGTGCGAGGCGTTCGACAACTACCCGCCAGGACTGCCGGGAAAGCTGATCGGCGTCGCCTGCCGCCTGCCCGGCGGCGTGCCCCTGCTGGTCCGCACCCTGGGTCTGAAGCCGCTGCGCCGCCTCCCCGTCGGTATCGGCGCCCTCACCAAGCGGCCCGTGCCGGACGCGGTCGTCGACGGCTGGTTGCGCCCTCTGCGCACCGACCCGGCGATCCGCCGCGACTTCCGGCACTACAACACCCACGTTCGCGGCGACGAACTGCTGGAGGCCGCGCAGGGACTGCGGAGGTTCGACCGGCCCGCGCTCGTCGTCTGGGCGACCGAGGACCTGATGATGCCCCGCGCCCACGGCCGGCGCCTGGCCGACCTTCTCCCGCAGGGGCGGCTGGTGGAGGTCGAGGACGCCCGGACGCTGATCCCCGAGGACCAGCCGGAGCTGCTCGCCTCCCTGCTGCGGGAGTTCATCGCCGAGAAGCACTGAACCGAGAAGCGCTGAGCCGAGAAGCGCTGAGCGGCACCCGGCGGCCGGTCGGGCTCAGGCCGCCATCGCCAGGCGCCCGGCGGGCATCCGGCGCGGCGCGACCACCCGCCCGTCGGGCCGCAGCTCACCGGTGTCGTCGAAGACGATCGTGCCGTCGCACAGCAGGTTCCACCCCTGCTCCGGGTGGGCGGCGACGATGTGCGGGACGACGGAGTCGGCCGCGGGGCAGGAAGACCGGTGGGTACACATGGCGCACCTCCACGTCGGGAGACCGTCCCGTCGTCGGGACCGTCGCATGAACAGACCGTGCGCCCGCCGGGAACTCGTCGCCAAGCCCCGGGCGGCAAGCGTGACAACACCCGGACAACCCGGCGACGGTTCACGGACGGCGGCCGACGCGGACTCGCCACCGAAGGGGTGACGGTCACCGGCACCGGCCCGTCCGCCCGGTACCAGTGGAACACCCGAACACCCCACGTCGCACTCCGACCGATTGGGAGACCCCCATGCCCGTACGATCCGCGGTCCTCGCCGCGGCCGCCGGTGCCGCCCTGTTCCTGCCGGCCGCCCCCGCCGCGACGGCGGCCCCCACCGACACCCCCGCCGACACCCCCGCGGTCACGGAGTCCGTGACGGTCGACCGGACCGGCCGCGTCGCCGCCGACGGCACCGTCACCCTCACCGGCACCTACCGCTGCACCGCCGCCGACGGCGCCGTCTTCGTCAGCTCCGTCGTGCGCCAGGGCGAGGACTCGTCCGTCCGCCACGGCATCGGCGGCACCCGCGCGGTCTGCGACGGCAAGGAGCACCGCTGGACCAACATGGGAACGCTCTCCACCGGCGCGCTCAAGCCCGGCGCGGCCAACGTCGAGGCGACTCTGATGGAGCTGCGGATCACCAGCGGCCTCCCGCTGCCGAGCTTCCACGCGCGGAAGGACCAGGACGTGAAGCTGGTGGCGGGCTGAGCGGACGGCGCCCAATTCCTCCACCACTTCCCGGAGAACGAATTACCCATTCGCCGGAGGCGGCGGGAAGGAATTGGGCGCCTTTCGTAAAGACTGTATTTGTCCCCGCGGCAAGTCACACAGAGTCACGTCCGCTTCTTGGGGCCCGTGCCCGGCCGAGGTGCGCGCTGGGTGCTCTGCCGCTGCTGCGGGAGGGGCACCGGGTCCTGGCCGGCCGTGTCCGCCGCCTCGTCGCCCGGCGCGGCCGCCGCACGCTGCCGGTGGCGCGGCACCGCCCGCCGGGGCGGCCGGGTGAGCGTGATCTGCCGGACGATCTGCTGGAAGCAGACCAGCGAGGCGAGACCCGGCAGGGCCGCGGCGGCCCCGTCGTTGACCGTGCGCGGCGCCTCCGCGATGCACAGCAGCATCGCGATCGCCGAGAACAGCAGGACGACGGCCCAGGAGTGGACCGCGCGGCGCTGGTGCAGGGCAGACCGCAGCACCGCCAGCGACGCCACCAGCCAGGGCCCGTAGACCAGCAGCGGCCACCAGGACACGACGCTGCCGCGCGTACGCGTGACGGCGGCCAGCCGCAGCGGCTCGTAGGCCACCATGCCGCCGAACAGGCTGACGGAGGCCGCGATGACCGCGGCCAGCGCCGCCACGAAGAGGCTCGCGGCGCGCAGCCGGCTCACCTTCGGGCGGCGGACCCGGCGGTGACTGGTGGGCGCGTCTCTCAACGGGGGCAGTTCCGCGGTGATTTCCTGCAGATTGCTCAGCGGCGTGCCCGGCACCGGAGGGATCGCCGAGGTGTCCATCCCGTACGGGACGGCGGGCTGCTGCTCCACCGCGTCCTGGAGCAGGAACGCGAGTTCCTCGGCCGGGTCCCAGCCGGGGTCGGGCGGGACGAGGGCTTCCCCGAAGGCTTCCTGGGGCGCCCGGTGCCGCCCGGTGCCCGTGGGGCGGAACGAGCCCTCGCCGTACGGCATGTGCGGGTACGTGTGTTCTTCGTGCACGACGCGCCGGTCACTCCGCCCGGGGGCAGGTCAGAGAGGACTGCGCCCTGCCCCAGCGCTCGGCGAGGCCGGTCTCCAGTTCCGTCATGACGTCCAGGAAGCGTTGCAGGACCGGTTCGGTCACCCGGAGGGGAACGGGGTGGCCGCCTCTGGTCAGGGTTCCGTCACTCGGTGACGGACAGTGATCTTTGCCGGGCCTGTAGGTGTACGGGCCGAGCGCCGTCAATTCCCCGTGTTCCTCGGTCATATCCGAAGTAACGTCTGCCTACTCCGTCGGATGCGCGGCAGTCGAGTGAACGATTTCTGCGATACTTACCCAATCCCGAATTCACACCGGCTCGGCCCCGCGGCTCGCGCCGGCCTGCCTGAGATCATCAACCGCGCGCATCTCGGGGGAAGTTGGGTGTGCGGTGTCCTCGCCGGGGTAGGCCCACCCGATCAGGATCACGATGCGAAGGACGTCATGAAGATCGGTTTCGCTCTTCCTCAGTTCCACCACCAGGCATCCGGCGTCGCCCGGGCGGGCGCGTTCGCCGCCGCGATCGAGGAGGCCGGGGGCGCCAGCCTCTGGGTGGGGGACCGCAACCTCGCCGCGGTCCGCCCCCTCGTGGGGTACGGCGGCCGGGGCGACACCATCCCCGAGGAACTGAACCCCGCGGCCGACCCGTTCGTCCTCCTCGGCGTCGCCGCCGCCGCGACCAGCCGCGTACTGCTGGGCTCCCACGTCCTGGTCGCCCCGCTCTACCCGCCCGTCCAGCTGGCCAGATCGCTGACGACCATCGACCTGATCAGCGGCGGGCGCCTGCTTCCCGGCTTCGGCGTCGGCTGGTCGCCCGAGGAGTACCAGGCGGCCGGCCTGGACTTCACCCGCCGCGGTGCCCGGATGGAGGAACTGCTCGACGCCCTCGACGCCATCTGGACCGACGACCCCGCGCGGTACGAGGGCGACCAGCTCTCCGTACCGGAACACCACGCCCCGCTGAAGCCGGCGCGGCGGCCGCGGCCGCCCTTCTACCTCGGCGCCATGTCCGAGCGCGCCCTGCGCCGGGTCGCCCGGCGCGGCGACGGCTGGCTGCCGCTGGTGGTCGTGCCCAGCTACGTCGACGCCGACGGGATCGCGGCCCAGCGCTCGGCGCTGGACAAAATGGCCCGCGCGGAGGGCCGCGATCCCGGCGCGATCGACACCGTGCTGCGGGTGAACATCGACGCCGGTACCAGCACGCGGCAGGTCGCGGACACCATCAGGGAGATCCACGACCGGACGGGCATCGAGCACTTCATGGTCGACTCGATGTACGACGTCGACACCGTTGACGGGTCCGTCGAGCACGCCCGGCAGATCCTCGAACTCGTCGCCAAGGGCTGAACCCGCCGGCGCCGTGCGGGAGGCCGGTTCCGGCACGCGCCGCTCGTGCCGGAACCGGCTGCCGCCGCCGGACTCGTGTCGTCAACGGCGGATCGACCAGCCGCGTTCGCTCAGGGCGGCGCTCAGCGCGGGGGCCGCCGCGGGGCTCACCATCAGCTGGGCCAGGCCCGCCTGCCGGCCCGTCGCGTGGTCGATGCGCATGTCCTCGATGTTGACGCCCACGCGCCCGGCGTCCGCGAAGATGCGGGCCAGTTCGCCCGGCTGGTCGCTGATGAGGACGGCCACCGTCTCGTAGGTGGCGGGCGCCTCACCGTGCTTGCCGGGCACCCTGGACCGGCCCGCGTTGCCCCGGCGCAGGACGTCCTCGATGCCCGCCGCGCCGCCGCGCCGCTTGGCCTCGTCGGCGGACTGCAGGGCCCGCAGCGACTCGACGGTCTCCTCCAGGTCGGCCGCCACCCCCGCGAGCACGTCCGCGACGGGACCCGGGTTGGCCGAGAGGATCTCGATCCACATCCGCGGGTCGGACGCGGCGATCCGGGTCACGTCGCGGATGCCCTGTCCGCACAGCCGCACCACCGTCTCGTCGGCGGCGCGCAGCCGTGCGGCGACCATCGAGGAGACGAGCTGCGGCGTGTGCGAGACGAGGGCGACGGCCCGGTCGTGGGCGGCGGCGTCCATGACCACGGGCACGGCCCGGCAGAGCGCGACCAGTTCGAGGGCGAGGTTGAGCGCCTCCGTGTCGGTGTCCGGCATCGGGGTGAGCACCCAGGGCCGGCCCTCGAACAGATCGGCGCTGGCCGCGAGCGGTCCGGAACTCTCCTTGCCCGCCATGGGATGGGTGCCGATGTACGAGCCGAGGTCGAGGCCCAGGTCCTCCAACTCGCGCCGGGGACCCCCCTTGACGCTCGCGACGTCGGCGTACCCGCGCGCCACCCCCGCGCGCATGGCCCCGGCCAGCACGGCGGCGGTGTGCGCGGGCGGCACGGCGACGAGCGCGAGGTCCACGGGGCCGGGGGGCGGCTCGTCGCTGCCGGCGCCGAGGGCCGCCGCCGTCCGGGCCCGGTCCGGATCGTGGTCGGTCAGATGGACGGTGACGCCGCGTCCGGCGAGCGTCAGCGCCGCGGACGTACCGATCAGACCGGCTCCTATGACCAGGGCGCTCCTCATCGGACACCGCCCTCGTGCCGGGTCGCCGCGCGGCGGGGGAGGGCTGCGAGCCCTGCGTGCTGCTGCTCGGTGTTCACGCGCTCCATCCTTTTCCGGAGGGACCGGCCACCAGGACCACGCCGGTCCGGTGTCAGTCGTCCCAGTGCTCGAGAACCCGGCGCCGGATCCGCTCCGGATACGCCTGGGCGAAGGAACTGTGCGGAAGCCGGCCCTCGCCGGGGGCGGGCAGCAGCCCGTCGTGGAAGACGATCGGCCCGGACTGGGCGGCGCGCTCCTCGTGGGTGTAGCAGTTCAGCAGCGGGTGGACGAAGCCGTACCAGGGCTCCGCCCGGTCCAGCGGGTGGATCCGGGTGGCCAGCGCCCACAACAGGTCGGTGTCGTCGGCCGGGTCGACGTCGTCGTCCAGGACGAAGGTGGCCGCCGTGGCGCGGCCCGAGTGGGAATCGGAGAGCACCTTGCCGATCCGGTGCGTGAGTTCGGCGGAGTCGACGCCGGGCAGCCGCTCCCGCCAGTCCGGCGGGACGGTCACCACCATCCAGTGCGACGCCGCGCGCAGCGGCGACCAGGCAGTGGTGACCGGCAGCCCGGCGGCGCGCAGTTCGGCCAGGACCTCGGCCGCCTGACCGACGCCCGTCACGGTGTGGAACTCGTCCACCGGCCGGCCCTCGGCCACCAGCGGCCAGATCGGGTCGTCGCGGTGGGTGATGGCCTCGACCGAGTACACGGGCTGCATCGACGTCTCGGTGGAGCCGTATCCGGCGAACTCGCCGAACGGCCCCTCCCGCGCGTCGCGGCCGACGGACAGGTGCCCCTCGATGACGATCTCCGCGCCCGCGGGCACGTCCAGGTCCACCGTCTCGCACCGTACGACGTCGACCGGCTCGCCGTGCAGCGCCCCGATGTAGCCGGCCTCGTCGGCCCCGGGCGGCAGCGGGACGCCTCCGACGAACGGGATGGCCGGGTCGCCGCCCTGCACCAGCGCGTACGGCATCGGCTCGCCGATCGCCACCCACTCCGACCAGATCATGCCGATGTGCTGCGCCGGGATCACCAGGCCGGTCATGTGCCTGCCGTCGATCAGCATGATCCGGGCGATGGACCAGTTGGTCCACCGGCCGTCCGGAGTTTTGGCGACGATGATGCCCCAGGTGTTGGCGTAGGGGCCGCCGTCGAACTCGTGGACCCGGGGGACCGGGAAGCGGTCGAGGGTGGCGTCGTCGCCCAGCAGCACGTTCTGCTTGCAGGGCGCGTCCTCCCGCGCGACCCGCCGAGGGGGCACGGGCTTCGCGACGCGGGTGGCGGCGAGGTGGTCGACCAGTTCGGCGGCGGTGGTCCCGGCGGGCAGGCCGACGGACAGGGCGACCCGGGCCAAGGGCTTGCCGGGCGCGGAGCTGAGCGCGGCGGGCGCCCCGAGCAGCCGGAAGCCCGGCGCGACGCCCTCCACCTTCTCGAACAGCGGGGCCGGGGACTGCCGTTCGCAGGAGAGCCGGGTGATCGCGGCGGCCTCCAGGTCGGCGCTCACCGGCCGGGAGACGCGGCGCAGGTCGCCGAGGGCTTCCAGCGTGTCGAGGTAACCGCGCAGCTCACCGAACCGGATCGGCTGCCTGGTCGTGGGGTCGGTCATGAACGGGCGCTCCTCTGCCTCGTACCGTTGTGGCGCATCGCGGGGACGTCGGCCGCGAGGCCCGCCCGCCCGGCCGGTGACCGCGGGAAGCCGCTCCAGCGGCGGGCGCCGGCGGTCTCGATCCCGAACTGGTCGAGAACTCGGGTGACGATGTGGTCGACGATGTCGTCGACCGACTCCGGCCGGTTGTAGAAGGCGGGCATGGGCGGCACGATCGAGACGCCCATGCGGGCGAGTTCCAGCATGTTCGCCAGATGGATCTCGTTGAGCGGCGTCTCCCGCGGCACCAGGACCATCGGGCGCCGCTCCTTGAGCGTCACGTCGGCGGCGCGGCCCAACAGCCCTTCTGCGTACCCGGCCCGGATGCCGGCCAGCGTCTTCATGCTGCACGGAATGATCACCATGCCGTCGGCGCGGAACGAGCCGGAGGAGATCGCCGCCCCCTGGTCGTCGGGGGAGTGGGCGACGTCGGCCAGCGCGGCCACCTCGCGGGCGCTCAGCCCGGTCTCCAGCTCCACCGTCGCCCGCGCCCAGCGGCTGACCACCAGATGCGTCTCCACCCGCGGGTTCCCGCGCAGTTCGCTGAGGAGTCGCACACCCAGCGCCGCTCCGGTGGCGCCGGTCATTCCCACGATCAGCCGCATCCTGCTCCCCCATCGAACCTTCCGTACACGGAATATCCTTGTACTGAATATACTGGTCGTCATGACGAACACAAGCCCCCGACCCCGGCCACAACTGGAAGACGCGCTGCCGCATCAGCTGCGCCGGGCCGGACAGGCGTGGACGGCGCTGTGGCAGCAGCGCCTGCCCGACCTGACCAGTCCTCAGTTCGCGGTGCTGCTCGCCCTGGACGACCACGGCAGCCTGGACCAGTCCGCGCTGGGGGCCCTGGCCGCCGTCGACCGCTCCACGCTCACCGTCCTGCTGGACCGCCTGGAAGCGCGCGGCCTGGTGACCAAGGAGATGGATCCGGCGAACCGCAGGCGCCGCATCGTCGCCCTCACCGACGCCGGCCGCCGG
This sequence comes from Streptomyces sp. NPDC048171, assembly GCF_043202655.1. Classification (NCBI taxonomy): domain Bacteria; kingdom Bacillati; phylum Actinomycetota; class Actinomycetes; order Kitasatosporales; family Streptomycetaceae; genus Streptomyces; species Streptomyces sp. NPDC048171. The sequence continues at coordinate 461,824 of NZ_JBIDAU010000003.1, read as the reverse complement.
CGCCTGGCCGAGGGGGTCGAGGAGGCGGCGCTCCTGCACGCACGGGTGGAGGAGCTGCTCGGCGAGGAGCGGACGAGGCAACTGGTCGGGATGCTCCGCGTCATGGGAGACATGCCGCAGCCCACTTCCCCTCAATAGAGGGATGGGCCCTCCGAGCCGGCGCTGGAAGTGTGATCAGCGAACCGACTGGCTCCGTCTGGGAGGGCTGACGCATGTACAGACCGGCAACCGCGCACAGGCTTGCCGGACGCCTTTCCGGTCCGGTGCTGGGGCCCGGGGACGAGGGATACGCGGCCGAGGTGGCCGGGTTCAACCGCGTCCTGCGGCACCGGCCCGCGATGGTCCTCGGCGCACGGGACGCCACGCAGGTGCGCAAGGCCGTCGCCTTCGCCGCCGAGACCGGACTGCCGACGGCGGTCCAGGCGACCGGCCACGGCCCCTCGCGTGTCACCGAGGGATCCGGGCTGCTCATCAACACCCGCCGGATGACCGGCGTGCGCATCGATCCGGTGGCCCGGACCGCCCGGGTCGAGGCCGGGGCGCGCTGGCGGCAGGTCGTCGACGCGGCCGCCGTGCACGGCCTCGCCCCGCTCAACGGCTCCTCACCGCTGGTGGGGGTGGTCGGCTACACCCTGGGCGGCGGCCTCGCGCTGCTCTCCCGCGCGTACGGCTTCGCCGCCGACCACGTCACCGCGGTGGACATCGTCACCCCCGACGGCCTGCCCCGCACCGCCACCGCGCAGCGGAACCCCGATCTCTTCTGGGCGCTGCGCGGCGGCAAGGGCAACTTCGGCGTGGTGACGGCCCTGGAGTTCGGGCTCGTTCCGGTCACCCGGTTCTACGGCGGCGGCCTCTTCTTCCCCGGTGACGACGTCGCCCAGGTGCTGCACGCCTGGCGGGCGTGGACGGAGTCCGTGCCGGAGCGGACCTCCTCCTCGCTGGCGCTGCTGAGGATGCCCGACCAGGAGCCGATCCCGCCCTTCCCGCGGGGCGGGCTCGTCGTGCACGTCCGCGTCGCCCACCTCGGCCCGGGCGACGAGGGGGAGCGACTGGTCGGGCCCCTGCGGGCCGCCGCCCCGACGCTCGCGGACACGCTGGGGGAGATGCCGTACACCCGCTTCGCGGACATCCACAACGACCCGGCCTTCCCCACCCCCTACGACCAACGCTCCGTCATGCTGCGTGCGCTGGGCCCGGACGCGGCCGACGACCTGCTCCGCCTCGCCGGCCCCGGCAGCGGCTGCACGGACGTCATGGTCGAGCTGCGGCACCTGGGCGGCGCGCTCGGCCGGCCGGCCCCGGTGCCGGGCGCGACCGACCACCGCGACGCCCTGTACTGCCTGACCACGCTCGGACGGCCCGGCGGGCGCCCCGATCACGTCGTGGACGGGATGGCGCGCCACGGAACCGGCCGCAGCCACCTCAACTTCCTCGCCGGACCGGGCACCGCCCCGCCGGCCTCCCGGGGCTACGCGCCCGCCGACTACGCGCGGCTGGCCGAGATCAAGGCCCGCTACGACCCGGACAACCTCTTCCGGTTCGACCACACCCTCTCGCCACGCGTGACGGCCGTCTGAACGCCCCGCGTGACGCCCCCCCGACCACACGAAGACGCCGACTCGGCACACCTCACGAATCCTGGAAGGGACGACTCTCGATGACCACCAACAGCGCGGTGCAGGCCCCGCCGCGAACCGCACCCGGTGCGGGCTTGACCGGGCTCAGGCTCGGCGCTCTCTTCGGCCCTGTGATCTTCGGAGTGACCGCGGCCGGCGTGGCGCTGCCCGACGTCGCGATGGAGATGGAGGTCCGCCCGGCCGTCGCCGGCTGGGTGCTGACGGCGCACGCCCTCGCGCTCGGTGTGGGCACCGCGTTCTTCGGGCGGCTCTCCGAGAAGTGGGGCGTACGCAACTCCCTCCTCACCGGCGCCCTGTTCCTCGCCGTGGGCGCGGTGCTGTGCCTGGTCGCCCAGGACTTCGGCACCTTGATCGCCGGCCGGTTCGTGCAGGCGGCGGGCTCCGGCGCCATCACCTCCAGCGCCCTCACGCTCGCCTCGGCGGCGGCACCCGAACAACGGACCAAGATCCTGGCCATCTTCGGCGCGTCGATGGCCCTGTTCTCCTCCACCGCCACCCTCATGGGCGGCATGGTGACGGACTGGCTGGACTGGCGGCTGACCCTGGTGCTGCCGGCGCTCTCGCTGCTGCTGGTGCCCTTCTGCCTGGAGCTCGCGGCCTCCCGTCCCGGCTACGGCAAGGCCGTCGACGTGACCGGCGGGGTGCTGCTGGGCGCCGGCGCGACCTCGCTGCTGCTGCTCATCCAGGCATCCTCCCTCGACCTCGACACCCCGGTGGTCATCGGGCTCGCGGTGCTCCTCGTGGTGTCGGTGGCCGGCCTGCTGACCCGGATCGGCAAGCGGCCCGACGGCTTCCTCCCGCGCGACCTGGCCACCGACCGCACCTTCCTGACCTCCGCCATGATCGGCGTCGGCGGCTACGCCGGGCTGTTCGCCGCGATGTACGCGGTGCCGCAGATCCTCGCCATGCAGTACGGCTGGGGCGTGTTCAAGATCGGAGCCTGGCTGCTGCCGGGCGCGGTCGTCGGCGCCGTGGCCGCCCGGGTGGCCAGCAAGCTCACCGTCGGCAAGGGCGGCAGCCTGCTGCTCGCCGTGACCGCCGTGAGCTGCGCGGTGTTCCTCGGCATCGTCGGTCTCGTCGACGGCGGCATCGTCGTCATGCTCATCGGCACCTCCATGGGCATGGCGACCTTCGCCGCCACGCAGGTGCTCACCACCGCGGTGCTCTCCAGCCGCCTGGAGCCCGCCCGGCGCGGTGGCGCCATGGGCGTGCTCAACCTGCTGTTCTTCGTCGGCGGCGGGATCGGCTCGGCCGCGGCCGGGACCCTCTCCGAGCACATGGATCTCACCAGCGCGCTGGCCGTCGTCGCGGCGCTCCCGCTGCTGGCCGGTCTGATCGCCCTGACCCTGCCGCCCGCCCGGGCGCAGCAGGACGCCTGACCCGCACGGCGCCGAGCCGACAACGCCCCTCCTCCCGGTCCGCTTCGTCACAGACCGGGGGAGGGGCGTTGCCGTGCGACGGTTCAGACGGCCGCGGCGCCCGCGTCGCCGTCTTTCAGGTCCAGCCACAGGGACAGGATCCGGCGGAGCCCGTCGCGCTCCACACGGAGCAGGTCGTTCTCCAGTCGCAGCTGCTCCAGCGGGTCGACGCCGACGGCGTTCGGCGAGGTGCGTGAGAGCAGCGCGACCCCGGCCGGCCGGCCCTGCGTGCCGTTCGTGCGGGGGGAGGGTGGCGCCAAGACGTCCGAAGGTTGCGGGGTCGCCGAAGCGAGCCGTCCGACCAGGATCGACTGGTGCAGGACGTGCAGGTCACGCGCCGGCTCGATGCCGAGGTCCTCGGAGAACCGCATCCTGATGGCGCGGAAGGTCTCCAGGGCGTCCGCCTGCCGGCCGGCGTGGTACAGCGCCAGCATCAGCTGCGCGCAGGCGCGTTCCCGGAACGGGTTCTCGGCGACGAAACCCGTCAGGTCACCGATGATCTGCTGGTGGCGCCCCAACTTCAGCGCCACGTCGAAGTACTCCTCCTGTACGGTCAGCCGGTCCTCGTGGAGCCGGACCACGAGCGAGGCCAGCGCCGAGCTGTCGAGTCCCGTGACGACCGGTCCGCGCCACAGCGCGAGCGCGGACTTCAGCAGCCGCTCGGCGCGCTCCAGCTGGTTGTCGTGGACCATCGCCCGCCCCTGCGAGACGAGCCGCTCGAACGTGAACAGGTCCAGGGCGTCATCGTCGTGGACGCTGATGCGGTAGCAGGAGGGGTGCGTCTCGATCACGCTGTCGCGTTCGCCGCCCCTGAGCAGGCGGCGCAGGCCGGAGACGCAGATGCGGATCTGCCCGTGGGCGGACGCGGGCGGCTTGTCGTCCCACATGGTGTCGACGAGCCGGTCCAGGCTCACCATCTGATTCGGCTGCAACAGCAGCGCCGCCAGCAGCTTCTGCCGGCGGATCCCGCTGATTTCAATGGGTTCCCCGCCGTTGGTCACTAACAGCGGGCCAAGTATTCGGAATACGTAGTCGGCGCACATATCTATACCCCCGGTAGTGATGTGCGAGTGGTGCCAATGCAGTTGCCATCGGCATCAGTCAGAATGTCGATGGCAACTGTCGTCGGCGGCAGGAAGCTACTATTCGTAGCGATAGAACTTCGTGTGGTCCAGGAGATCTGCCGGTGTCATCGTGTACCACGGCGCGAGTTTCGTGTGGAGCGAGGGGACGTCCGGGTGCTCTTCCACCGGCAAGTACTGCGGGACGTCCGGGTGCTGCTTCTGCCAGATCGACCAGGCCCGGTCGAGGAAGGAGTGGTGCATGAAGAAGATGGGGTCGTTCGGCGACCCTATGTACAGCATGTGGCCGCCCACCCAGGTGTGGCCCGCGCCGTGCAGTTTGCCCAGGTTCGCCTCGTGGGGGAACTTCGCGTATCCCTCCAGGTGGTTGCGCAGTGACTGCGTCTCGGTGCCGTACCCCGAGGTGTAGTTGTAGGGCGGTGTGTCGTACGCCGTGAGGGCGAGGGTGTCCTCCAGCTCCTTGGCCGTCGGCAGAACGGGGTTCGTCGTACCGAAGTCGCGGACCAGGTAGTCCCGGTCGTCCGCGGTGTAGTGGCCGTTGAACGCCGGGTGCTCCTCGCCGACCGGCACCACGCTGACGTTGAGCTTCCAGCCGTTGCACCGCGCGAAGGGTCCGGTCATGACCCTGCGGTCGCCGGGCCGGCCGTTGCCGCCCATGAAGTCGTCGGCCCACAGGGGCGAGTCGGGGCTCTGGTCCTTGGTCCAGTCCCAGTACGGGATGGTCACGGTCGGATCGAACCGCTGCAGCGCGCGCTCCAGGACCAGCAGATACTGGCGGTGCCACGGGAACAGGCCCGGACTCATGTGACCCCAGCGCTTGCCGACCCCGCCGTCCTTGTCCAGGTAGTCACCCGAGTTGATCTTTATGTGTATCCGGACCAGCTCGTCGTAGACGCCTGTTTCCTTGACCCGCAGCAGCGCGCGGATGAAACGTCTCTTCTCCCGGGCGGTCATGTTGAGGTGGTTCTTGCGAACGGGAACCATCGGCTTCTTCCCTCTCGGTTCTCTCGCGGGCGGGTCAGACCTGGTGGTGGCCGCCGGAGGGCAGCAGGTTCGCCCCGCGCAGCTCGTCGACGGCCTGCCGGCCGGCGGCCAGCGGGGTGGACTCGAACCGGTAGTGGCACATCGAGCTGAGGTAGGCGCCCTCGCCCAGCTTCATGAGGTGCAGTTCCCTGCCGTCTATGTGCACCTTCTCGGAGCTCTTCGACACGGTGATCGTGCGGCCCTTGTACTGCTCGGTGTACAGGTCCCCCGACTCCTCCCCGGCCGCCCGGGCGACGGGCGCGTCCGCGTGCGACGCCGCCCAGGTGTTGCCCGCGTGGATGACGGCGGCGGGCGCCGCCGCGACCGCGGCGGCGCCCGCCACGCCCTTCATCACGTCTCGTCGTTTCACTGATGTCCTCCCAATTGACAAACCACCAAACAGTGGTATTGGTCCCGGTCAGCCTTGCAATGGGATGTATCGCCGAGATATCGCGCCCCGGGCGTCGCACCGGCAGTCGCGCCGAAGATGCGCCGGGGATGCGCCGGGGGCGCGCCACGGGGCGCGCCGAGGGGCGCGTGCGGGCTCAGACCCGCTGGGGACGCGGTGCGATGTTGTGGTTGAACCGGAAGAGATTGTCCGGGTCGACGCGGGCCTTGATCCCGGCCAGCCGGGCGAAGGTGGCCGGTTCGTAGCCGCTCTCGGCGAGGTCCGCGGTGTCGGGACTGGCCAGGAAGTTGAGGTAGCGCCGCCCGGTGCCCCACGCCGCCAGGCCGTCCACCACGAGAGGGGGCCGGTTGTCGGGCAGCGAGAGCGTCGACAGCGCGAAGGCGGCGTCCCGGTGGTCGACGGCGTTGGGCGTCCGCGGCGGCCGGCCGACCGCGCCGCCCAACTGCCGCAGTTCCACCGCCAGGTCGATGCAGTCGGCGCCCGGCCCCGCCAGCTCCAGCAGCGCGCGCACCGCCGCGTCGTCCAGCTCGCGGAGCATCAGCGACCGCTCGCTGTAGGGGATCGGCTCGGTGGGGTCGTTGTGGATCTCCCCGCACCTCGTGTACGGCATGTCGGCCAGTGTGTCGGCGACCAGTGGACCGGCGGCGCGCAGCGGCGCGGCCAGCTTGTCGCCGTCCTCGGCCGAGCCCAGGTAGGCGATCCGGACGTGCACGATCAGCCGGCCGCGCAGGAAGGGCGGGATCGACTCGACGTCCGGCAGCCGCAGCAGGGCCAGCGAGGAGGTGAGCTCCTCCGGTACGGCCGCGGTCCACTCGCGCCAGGCGTGCAGCACCTCGGCGGTGGCCTCGCCGTCGAAGAACAGCCCGCCGCCGTACAGCCGCTCCACCGGGAAGAGGCCGAACTCGAGGGCGGTGACGACGCCGAAGTTGCCCTTGCCGCCGCGCGCGGCCCAGAAGAGGTCGGTGTCCCGGTCGGCGGTGGCCCGGTGCGACTGCCCGTCGGGCGTGACGATCTCCAGGGCGGTGACGTGGTCGGCGGCGTAGCCGTACTTGCGGGCCATCAGCCCGAGGCCGCCGCCGAGCGTGTAGCCGATCACCCCGGTCAGCGGGGAGGAGCCGTTGAGCGGGGCGAGGCCGTGCTCGGCGGCCGCCGCGACCACCTCGAACCACTGCGTGCCGCCCTCGACCCGTGCCGTCCGCGCCTGGGGGTCGACGCGTACGCCCCGCATCCTGCGGGTGCTGATCAGCAGACCGCCGTCCGCGGCGGTCGACGGACCGTGGCCGGTGGCCTGGACGGCGACCGGCATCCCGCGGGCGGCGGCGAAGGAGACGGCGGCGCGCACGTCCTCGGCCCCCGCCACGACCGCCAGCAGGTCCGGAGCGTGCTCGGTGATCTGGTTGAACCCGTCCAGCTCCGGGGCGAAGTCGTGGTCTCCCGGCAGCAGGACCCGGCCCCGGAGCCGGTCGGAGAGCTCCGCCGCGGCCGGCTTCTCGATGCTCTTGCCTGTCGTCATGCTCAGTCCTCCCGGACCCGGTTGTTTGACGGGACGGAAGGACTCTTTCAACCGCTCGGGCCGCGTCCCATCCCCCGTTTGAGGAGGATGCGGCGGCCGGTCGCCGGGGCCGGGCCCGGCGACCGGCCGCCGTTACGGGAGGGAGGCGACGCCGTCGAGGACCCGGTGCGCTCCGGCCCGCTCGCCGCGCATGGCCGCGCCGAGTTCCGCCAGGTCCTCGTGGACGAGCGCCTGCGGCCCGTCGCACAGCGCGGTCGCCGGGTCGGGGTGCACGTCCACGATGACCCCGTCGGCGCCGACGGCCAGCGCCGCCCGGGTCAGCGGAAGCACGAGGTCGCGCCGCCCGCCCGAGTGCGAGGGGTCGACGATGACGGGCAGGTGCGACAGCCGCTGGACGAGGGGCACGGCGGCGATGTCCAGGGTGTTGCGCGTGGCAGTCTCGAACGTCCGGATGCCGCGTTCGCACAGCACGATGTCGAGATTCCCGCGCTGCGCCACGTACTCGGCGGCCATCAGCCACTCCTCGATGGTCCCGGACATCCCCCGCTTGAGCATGACCGGCCTGCCGACATCGCCGACGGCCTGCAGCAGCGCGAAGTTCTGCGCGTTGCGGGTGCCGATCTGCAGCATGTCGGCGTAGGAGGCGACCAGTTCGACGTCGTGGGCGTCCACCACCTCGGTCACCACGGGCAGGCCGGTCTCGGCGCGCACGTCGGCGAGGATTCTCAGCCCGTCCTCTCCCAGGCCCTGGAAGGCGTAGGGGGAGGTCCTGGGCTTGAAGGCACCGCCCCGCAGGATGGTCGCGCCGGCCGCCCGGGCCATCAGTGCCGCCCGCAGCGTCTGCTCCGGCGTCTCCACCGCACAGGGCCCGGCGATCAGCGTCGGCGCGCCGGGGCCGATCGGCGCCCCGCCCACCCGGACCACCGAGCGGTCCGGGTGACTCTCCCTGCTGATCAGCTTGTACGGCACCGAGATGCGCACCACCTCGGCGACCCCGCGCAGGGCGCCCAGGCTGAGCGTGCCGAACTGCTCGACGTCACCGACCAGTCCGACGACGGTGCGGCTCGTCCCGCGGCTGACGAAGGCCTCGCCGCCCGCCGACTCGACCCGCGCGACGACCGCGGCCACATCCGACGCCGTGGCGTGCGGCGCCATCACGATCACCATGTCTCAACCCCGGACAACGGCCTGCCCCCAGTCCTCGTCGGGCCCGAACAGCTTGCGCGGCTTCATGGCGTCCAGTTGCTCCGCCAGCAACGCGGTCGGCACCAGCGTGCCCTCGGGCACCGCGCCGGCCACACAGGGCACCCCGAGTTCCGCCTCGACGGACGCGGCGAGCGACACGGCCGCCGCCGCGCCGTCCGGGCCGGGTGCCTCGAACTCGACGACCAGGCGGTCCGCTTCGGCCCTGGCCCGCCAGAACAGCACGCCGTGCGAGGCGGGCAGCCGGTAGACCATCTCCTCCACCTGGATCTGGCCGATCCGCCGCCCGGCGACCGTGTAGCCGTGGCCGAGCCGGCCCATGACCCGCACGGTGGGGAGCTGCCACCCGCAGGGGCAGTCCTCGTACCGCAGTTCCACCAGGTCTTCCAGGTTGTAGCGCACCAGCGGCATCGCCTCGCGGTACAGCGGGGTGATCACCAGCTGCCCGGCGCCCTCGGCGGCGATCTCCCCGGTCTCCGGGTCGTAGATCTCCGGCAGTACCCGGTCGGCCCAGAAGTGCATCCGGCCGTACGGGCAGTCGCTGCCCAGCGGGCCGACCTCCGTGCAGCCGTACTCCTCGATCACCGGGACGCCCCAGATCTCCTCGATCCGGCGGCGGCGCGCGTTGCTCATGGGCTCGCCCGCCACGTACAGCGCCCGCAGCGACGTGAACGACCCGGCGGGGTAGCCGGCGGCCCGGGCCGCCGCGACCCACAGCAGGCACTCGCTCGGCGTCGACCAGGTCAGCGTCACCTCGAGGTCGCGCAGCACGCGCACGACCCGCGAGTAGGGCACCGCGAGCGAGCGGCAGTCGCCGGGGACGACGGTCGCGCCGCCGCGCATCGCGGCCCAGTGGGCCATGTGCCCGGCGAGCACCAGTCCGTAGGGGATGCGCACCAGCATGGTGTCCTCGGGACCGAGCGGGACCGTCTTGCGGACGAACCGGTCGGCCAGGTCGGTCCACTCCGCCTCGGTGAAGTAGGCGGGGGTCGGGTTGCCGGTGCTGCCGCTGGACTCGTGGTAGGAGGCCAGCCGCTCCCTGGGCACGCCCAGCATGCCGAAGGGGTAGCTGTCGCGCAGGTCCGACTTCCCGGTGAGGCCCACCGTGGACAGTTCCTGTCCGGCCTCCAGGCGCTTGGCGTAGAACGGCGAGTGGAGGGCGTGCCGCAGCGTCGGCCCGATCCGCTCCCGCTGGAGCGCCCGGAGTTCGTCGAAGGTCTTCCAGTCGCCGATGGCCGGCAGCGGGCCGGGCGCCCGGCCGGAGGCGGCCGCTTCGGCGTCGAGGGCGACGGTCACAGATTCCCTCCCGCCCGGGCGGCCTCGGTGATGGCGCCGGAGGCGATCATCTCCACGACCGCGGCGATGTCACTGTCCATCTGCCGGTCCTTGGCGGCGAAGGGGACCTCCTTGCGGATGCGTGCGTGCACGGCCTTGGTGCGGGGGCTCATCTCGTCGACGCCGCGCAACTCGACGGCCTGGCAGGCGGCGAGGAGGTGGATGGCGGCGACCTCCCGGGTCAGCTCGATCACGTTGCGCGCGTCGCGTGCCGCGATCGGGGCCATGCTGACCTTGTCCTGGTTGTGGGCCTCGGTGGAGCGGGAGAACGTGGAGGCCGGACCGGCGTGCTTGAGCGCCTCGGCGGTGAGCGACGAGCACGCGATCTGCATGCCCTTGAAGCCGTGCTGCAGCCCGGCCTCGGTGTCGTCGTCGTCCACCCGGGCGATCAGGTTCGGGGTGAGGCCGTTGTTGAACTTCTCGTCGACCAGCAGCGCGAGCTGCCGGTCGAGCAGGTCGGCGACGCCGGCGACGGCCGTCTTCAGCGAGTCCATCGCGGTGACGACGTGCCCGCCGTAGAAGTTGCCGCCGCTGTACACCGCACCCGTGGAGGGGTCGAACAGCGGGTTGTCGCTGGAGGAGTTGATCTCGACCGTCATCCAGGTGCGGACCCAGTCGAGCATGTCCCGCAGCACGCCGTTGACGTGCGGGGCGCAGCGCAGCGAGTAACGGTCCTGGATGCTGCGCGTGAGCCGCTGGTAGTGGCGGCCGTCCAGCGGGACGTTCAGATCGACGACCTGGTCGTACGTCATCGCCAGCGAAGAGCCCTCCAGCATCTGGTGGATGGACGCGGCGCTGGCGCCCTGCCCGCTGTGCGGCTTCTCGTTGTGGATGAACGGCGCGTAGTGGCCCCGGTTGCCGAGCATCCCCTCGCTCGCCAGCGCGGTGCAGATGTCGGCCACCTCGGCGAGTTCGGCCGCCGCCTCGGTGTTCAGGACGGCGAACGCCGCGCTGAAGGAGGTGCCGTTGATCAGCGCGAGCCCGTCCTTGGCCTCCAGCGTCACCGGCTCCAGGCCCAGTTCGGCCAGCACCTCGGCGGTCTGCCGGGTCTCGCCGCGGTGGCGCACCTTGCCCTGGCCCGTCAGGGCGTAGGCGAGGTAGCAGAGCGGAACGAGATCACCGCTGGCGCCGACCGAGCCGCGCTCGGGGACGGCCGGCAGGATGTCGTGCTTGAGGAAGTCCAGCAGCAGCTGCACCACGGGGAGGCTGACACCGGAGTTGCCCCGGGCCAGGCAGTTGGCGCGGATCAGCACGGTGGCGCGCACGACCTCGTCGGAGGCGAGCGGGCCGGTTCCGTTCAGGTGGTAGCGGATCAGCTCGTTCTGGAGCCGCGCGGTCTTCTCCGGTGATATCTGCCGGTTGACGCTGTCACCGAAACCCGTCGTCACCCCGTAAATGGGCTTGCCGGTCGCGAGGATTTCCAGCTTCAGGTTCCGCGAGGCGTTCATCGCCCGCAACGCGTCCTCGGAGACCGCGAATTCCGAACCTTCGCGGGATGCGGCGGCCACGGTCTGGGAGATGGTCAGGCCGTGCCCGTCAATCTTCATGGTGGTCACTTTGTGGACACCTTTCTCGCCGGTTGCCCACGAGTCTTGACCGCCGATGTTTCTCGCCGATATCGGAAAGGCGCCGCACGCGATATACGGATGAGACACCGAAGATACGCGCCCTCTTCAGGGTTGATCCAAGACCGGCACGGAGAAATGAGGAACCCCCATGATCTCCAATGGCGCGTTCGGCAGGCGACTCCGCCTGCGGCGCCTGTACCGCAACGATTCCGAACGGCTGTTGGTCGTGCCGCTGGACCACTCGGTGAGTCTGGGACCGATCACCGGCGGCGAAGGGCTCGACGCGCTCGTGGGCCGCCTGGCCACCAACCGGGTGGACGTGATCGTCCTGCACAAGGGCAGCCTCCGGCACGTCGATCCCGCCTGGTTCGCCGGCACCTCGCTCATGGTCCACCTGAGCGCCAGCACCGTGCACGCTCCCGACCCGGACGCCAAGTACCTGGTGGCCGGCGTCGAGGAGAGCCTGCGGCTGGGCGCGGACGCGGTGAGCGTGCACGTCAACCTGGGCTCGGACGGCGAGCAGCGGCAGATATCCGACCTGGCGGTGGTCGCCGAGGCCTGCGACCGCTGGAACGTACCGCTGCTGGCCATGATGTATCCCCGCGGCCCCAGGATCAGCGACCCCCGCGACCCCGCCCTGGTGGCGCACGCGGTGACCCTGGCCGCCGATCTCGGCGCCGACCTGGTGAAGGCCCCGTACGTCGGCTCGGTGACGGAGATGAAGGAGATCGTCGCCCGTTCGCCGGTCCCGGTCATCACCGTCGGCGGTCCGCGCAACGACGACGAGAGCCAGGTCCTCGCCCACGTCAGCGAGGCGCTCAGCGCCGGCGTCGCGGGCGTGGCGATGGGCCGCAACGTTTTCGAGGCGCCCGATCCCGGCGTCATGGCCGCGAAGCTGGCCGACCTCATCCACAGTGAGTGACTTCTAGGAGCCCTGCACATGAAGCTCAGTTGGCTGGACATCCGCAACGTCGACGAGGCGCGGGACGCCATCGTCCAGGAGGCGCTGCACCAGCGGGTCGACGGCATCGTCGCGGCGGACCCGGCATCCCTGGAGGGTCTGCCCCCGACCGTCACCAAGGTGCTGTTCCCCCGCGGCAAGCCCCTCCCGGAGAACTTCGGCGAGGCCACCGTGGTCATCGTGGACCCGGACTTCCACAAGATCACCCCCGCCGAGCTGAAGATCCTCCACCCGGAGCTGGAATTCGGCCGGTTCGTGGAGATCATCGACGCGAAGACGCTGGAGGACGCCTGCGAGTCGGCGCGCACCGAGCAGTGGAGCCTGCTGCTGTTCCGCGACCCGACCAAGATCCCGCTGGAGATCGTCATCGCGGCGTCCGCCGCCTCCCGGGGCAGCCTCATCACGGTGGCGGCCGACGTCGAGGAGGCCGAGATCATCTTCGGAGTGCTCGAACACGGCTCCGACGGCGTCATGATGGCGCCCCGCAAGGTCGGCGACGCCATCGCCCTGAAGGCCGTGGTCAACGCCGAGACCCCCGACCTGACCCTGACCGAGCTGGAGGTCGTCAGCACCGAGCACGTCGGCATGGGCGAGCGGGCCTGCGTCGACACCTGCACCTACTTCCGCAAGGACGAGGGCATCCTGGTCGGGTCGCACTCCAAGGGCATGATCCTCTGCGTCAGCGAGACGCACCCGCTGCCGTACATGCCGACCCGCCCGTTCCGGGTGAACGCCGGCGCCATCCACTCGTACACGCTGTCCAAGGACGGCCGCACCAACTACCTCAGCGAGCTGAAGGCCGGCAGCAAGATCGTGGCGTCCGACGTCGAGGGCCGTACCCGGCTCGTCACCGTCGGCCGGGTCAAGATCGAGACCAGGCCGCTCATCTCGGTGAACGCGGTCTCCGCCGACGGCCGCGAGGTCAACCTGATCCTCCAGGACGACTGGCACGTGCGGGTGCTCGGCCCGGGCGGAAAGGTCCTCAACAGCACCGAGCTGAAGCCCGGCGACAAGGTGCTCGGCTTCCTGCCCACGGAGGACCGGCACGTCGGCTACCCGCTCGACGAGTTCTGCCTCGAGACGTGACGTGGTGGACACGCTCCTGTACGTCCCGGTCCGGGGCGGCGGCCCCGAGGGCGTGGCGGCCGTCCTGAGGACGGCCCGGCCGGGTGCCGGCCGGGAGCGGGTCGGCCTCGCCTTCACCGGCGAGGACCGGCTCCACGCCGCGCTGGGACCCACCCAGCGGTGGACCCGGTTGTCCCGGCCCGCGCTCCTGGCGCTGCTCCGGCCACTGGGAATCGAGCACCTCCGGATCGACCCGCTCTACGTCGGGCCGGAGATGCCGAGGATGCCGGAGGCCGCCGACCTGCCGGACGTGGACGTCCGCGAGGACGGGCGCGTCCTGGCCGGTGCGCGGCGGTACGCCCAGTGGCTGCCGGACGAGGTGTGGTGACGGTCGGTTCCGGCCACCGTCACCGGCCTGCCGTCGCCAAGTGGCGTACTGTGGTGGCAGATTGGGACAGGCAAGGCTTACCTCATCATCCGCGGACCACCCCGGAACGGAGTGCCGGAGATGCCCACTGCGCTCGGTCGCGACGAACTCCTCCTGCGTGCCGGACGCGCGGACAGCCCGCACACGCTGTTCAGCACGCTCGCGACACAACTGCGCAGGGCGGTCCCGTACGACGCGGCGGTCTGGCGGGCCACCGACCCCGAGACCGGCATGATCACGTCGCCCATCCTCGCGGAGAACATCGAGGACCACAGCTGCGCCGTCTACTGGCAGTACGAGCTGTTCACGGAGAAGATCAACCTGTTCCGGGACCTCGCGCGGGCGCCGGTGCCGGTGGCCAGTCTGTGGGAGAGCACCGGGGGAGAGCCCGAGCGCAGTTCGCTGTACCGGGGCTTTCTGGCGCCGCGCGGGGTGCACGACGAGCTGCGTGCCGTGCTGCGGGTGGACGGCCGGCCCCACGGGTACGTCAGCCTGTTCCGGGAGAAGGGGCGGGCGGAGTTCTCCACCGGGGAGCGCAGGTTCATAGAGGAGCTGGCCACGCCGATCGCCCGCCTGATCAGGGCGCACGCCAAGAAGCGCCCCGATCCCTCGGGCGGCGCGCTGACCGGCACCGGGCTGCTGCTGTTCGACGCCGAGGGCGCCCTCGTCTCCGTCAACGACGAGGCACGGCGCTACCTGGAGGAGATGCCGCAGGGTCCCGCCTCGCTCACCGCCCTCGGTCTGCGCGTACCCCTGTGGGTGCACGGCACCGCGATGCGGGCCAGGGCGATCGCCGAGGAGGGCGGCGGGGACACCGCGCGGATCAGGATGCGCACCCGCACGGGCCGCTGGCTGGTGTGCCACGCGTCCTGCCTGCGCGGGTCCGACGGGCGGCTGGGCGTCTCCGCGGTGATCATCGAGCGCGCCCCGGTCTCCGACGTCACCCCGCTCGTCGTGCAGGCCTACGAGCTGTCGGAACGGGAGCTCGAGGTCACCCGGCAGGTGGCGCGCGGCCTGTCCACCAGCGGGATCTCCGAGGAGCTCCACCTGTCGCCCCACACCGTGCGCGACCACATCAAGGCGATCTTCGAGAAGCTCGGCGTCTCCAGCCGCGGCGAGCTGGTGGGCCGGCTGTTCACCGAGTACTACGAGCCCACGGGCACCTCGGCCGCCGACCTGCGCGGTTAGGGCGCGGGCCCGCCGCCGCGGATCGGGCGGCGGACCCGGGCCCGGCCGCCGCGGATCAGGGGACGTGCCTGGGCCCGTAGCGTCGAGAGACCCGCGCGGTGGGCCGGACCCGCAGCGCCGAGAAGACGGCGTGGTGGATTTGGGCTCGCAGCGCCGAGAAGACGGCGCGGTGGATCTGGGCCCCCGGCGCCGAGAAGACGGCGCGGTGAACTTGGGCCCGTAGCGCCGAGAAGACGGCGGTGGACCCGGGCCCGCCGCGCCGAGAGAACCGACCCGACCCTCAAGAACCGACCGCACCGCGGCGCCGCACAGGCGGCCGCCCGAGCGGCCGTGCCCACGCGCGCCGAGGCCGTACACGCCCGGGGCCGTACACGCCCGAGGGCGTACGCGCCCAACCCCGTGCGCGGGGCCGGCCCGTGCCCGGACCCGGCCGCGGAGCAGCTACCAGGAAGTGAAGATGCCCATCCCACCCATGCCGTACGGCGCCCCGCCGTACGCGCCACCCCGGACCGGGGGCCCGAAGTTCACCGTGCTGCTCGGCCCCGACTACGCGGGCAAGTCGTCGGTGCTGCGGCGCTTCGCCGACAGCGGCTCCTGGACGGTGGTCACCTGCGACCAGGGGCCGCTCGACACGGACTACCCGTTGATCGGCCGGGCCCGCCGGGAACTGCTGCCCGAGGCGCTCGGGGCGCCGGCCGGACGCTACTCGCCGGACGTCCTCCTCACCCTGATGCAGCTGGCCGTGGTGCACATGCGCGACCGCGTGACCGGCGCACCGCCCGGACGGCCGGTGATCGTGGACTCGTACTACCTGAAGATCCTCGCCAAGTGCACGCTGCTCGGATACGCCAATCCGTCGCTGTTCTCCTGGTGGCGGTCGTTTCCGCAGCCCGACCGGGTCGTCTACCTCGACGTTCCGCCCGCCGTCGCCTGGGAACGCAGCGGGCGGGGAGCGGCGCTGAACCCCATGGAGCACTACGGCGACACCCCCACCGAGGAAGGGTTCACCCGGTTCCAGGACGACCTGCGCGACCTGCTGCGGACAGAGGTGGCGGGCATGAGGGTGACCACCCTCCCACTGGGCTCCGGCATCGACCGTACCGTCGACGCCGTGGACGCCGTCGTGCACGCGCCGGGACGCCGGGCCGGTGTCCGACATGGGTGAGGAACTGTTCCCCGCCTACCGGCAGAGGGTGCTGGCCGAGCGGGACGCGTTGCGGAAGGCGCTCGGGGACGTGCGGGCGGCACAGGACGGCGCCCTGCGGCACATGCTGGACGCGAACGCCGACACCGAGTTCGGGCGGCGCCACGGATTCGCCCGCTGCCGGGGTGTCGACGACTTCCGCGCGGCCGTCCCCATCGCCGACTACGAGGCCCTCGGCCCCTGGATGGAGGCCGCCGCCGCCGGCCGGCCCAACGTGCTGAGCGCCGATCCCCCCGTGGTCTTCTTCAAGAGCAGCGGCAGCACCGGCGACAGCAAGCGGATACCGGTCACCCGGGAGTTCATGCGGACCTGCTTCTTCCCGCCCTACTACGCGGCCTGGGCGAACATCGTCGAGCACCACCCGGAAGCCGTCCGCAGGCCGGACGCCACGCTCAACCTCAAGCACGACCCCGCGCCCGCCCCCGCCGCGACCCGCTCCGGTCACCCGCATCTCGGCGCCAGCCAGGTCGACTTCGGCCGCGCCTTCGGCGAACGGCTGTCGGCGGAGCCGGGCAGCCGCGCCCCCTGGAGCACCCTGCCGTCGTTCGTGGACCCGGCCGACCACCTCCAGCGCTCCTACGTACGGCTGCGCGCCGCCATGGCGCACGACGTGCGCTGCGTCATCGGGATCAACCCCGCCGTGGTGGCCGCGCTGCCCCACCAACTGGTCCACTGGTGGCCGCGCCTCGTCAAGGACGTGCACGACGGCACGGTCGACGGCCGCCCGGGGCCCGAGCCCGACCCCGAACGCGCCAGGCTCCTGGACCGGCTCGCCGAACGCGCCGGCGCCCCGCTGCCCGCCCACGTCTGGCCGCGCATGGAGCTGCTGTTCTGCTGGACCACCGGACTGTCCTCGCTCTACCTTCCCCGGCTGCGCGAGGCGTTCGGGCCCCGGGTGAGCGCGCTGCCCGCCCCCGCGGCGGCGTCGGAGGGCTTCGTCGCCGTGGCCCTGGACCGGCATCCCACGGCCGGGTCGCCCGCGGTCACCGGCGGACTGCTGGAGTTCGTCGACGCCGACGACGACCTGCTGCCCGACAGCGACACGCTGCTCTGCGACGAACTGACGCCGGGCGGCGAGTACCACGTCGTCCTCAGCCACGTCGGCGGCCTCTACCGGTACGCCCTCGGCGACGTGGTGCGCGTCGTGGACCGGACGGACGGCGTGCCCCGGCTCGAGTACGCCGGCCGCCGCACGCTGTCCGACGCCGCCGGTGAACGGCTGCGCGAGGGACACGTGGTGAGCGCCCTGCACGCCGCGACCCGGGCCACCGGCCTGGAGATCCGCAACGCCACCTGCCGGGTCACCGGGTCCCCCGCCCGGCCGGGCACGCCGGAGCCCGGTGCGGACGGTCCGCGGCGGTACGCCTTCGCCGTGGAGCCGTTCGGCCGCTGGTCGCCCGAGGAGACCGAGGCGTTCACCCGGGCCCTGGACACCGCGCTCGGCGGGCGGTCCGACGGCTACCGCGCGGCTCGCGTGAGCGCCCGCCTCGGCGCTCCCGAACTGCACCCCGTCGCGCCCGGCGGTTTCGCCTCCGAGTGGCAGGACAGGGTCGCCCGGGGCACGCGGCCGGCCCAGGTGAAGGACCGGGTCTTCCAGAACGACGACGCGGCGTGGCGCCGGCTGCTCGACGCCTGAGCGGCCCCCACCCCGCATCTTCCCGATCTTCGAGATCCTCAAGGAGCATCCGTGGAAACACTCGACGCGGTCGCCAGGACCTCCCTCCTGACGGCGGCTCTGCGGGCCCAGGAGAGCAGGCGCCCGGACCGGTTGTTCCGGGACCCCTACGCCGCCCGGCTGGCCGGCGTCCTCGGCACCGACCTGTTCGGCCGGATCGGCGACGCCACCCGGCCGAACCGCACCGGCTCCGCGCCGCCCGTACCGAGCACGTTCGCCTACAACGCCATCAGGACCCGGTACTTCGACGACCTCCTGCTCGCCCGCGTCGCGGAGGCCGACCGTCCCCAGGTCGTGATCGCCGCGGCCGGCATGGACACCCGGGCCCACCGGCTGCCCTGGCCGTGCCCCGTCGACGTCTTCGAACTCGACCGCCCGGCCGTCCTCGCCGCCAAGGAGTCCGTGCTGCGCGCCGAGCCGGCGCCCCCGCGGGCGACCCGGCACCCGGTCGGCGCCGACCTGCTCGGCCCGGACTGGACCACCGCGCTCACCGAGGCCGGCTACGACCCGGACCGGCCCTCGGTCTGGCTGCTCGAGGGAATCCTCTACTACCTCACCGAGGAACAGGTCGGACAGGTGCTGGGCCGGGTGCGGGACACTGCCGCGCCCGGCAGCACGGTCGCCGCGGACCTGGTCAGCGCCGCGGCCCTCACCGCACCCGCCGTCGCGCCGCTGCTCGCGGTGTTCGAGACCTGGGGCTGCCCGTGGCTGTCCGGGCACGACGAGCCGGAGGCGCTGTTCGCCGAGTACGGCATCGAGGCGACGGTCCACCAACCCGGCGAGCCCGGCGCCGACTTCGGCCGCTGGCCCGACCCGGTCCCGCCGCGGCACGTCCCCGGAGCCGGCCGCGTCTTCCTCGTCCAGGGCCGGCGCCTGTGACCGCGCCCCGCCCGCGCGTGCTGATCGCGCCCGTCACCGTCACCCCCACCAAGGCACTCGGCCTCAGCCACCTCAAGGGGCTGCTGTGGGTGGACGTGATGTACCGCGCCACGCGGATGCTGGCCGACCGCGACGTCGACTACCTCTACAGCAACACGACCTTCAACGGCACCCGGCAGACCGCCGGCTTCTGGGAGTACCTCGACCGCGTCCACGGCGACCTCGACCCGAGCACGGTCACCGAGGACGAAGTGGGCCTCCTCTACACGGAGTTCCAGACCCGCGGCGACCCTCCCGGCGACGCGGCCCTGCTGCCGTACGTCCGCGCCGTCGAACAGACCGGCTGGACCCACCCGGTGAGCCGACGGCTGCTGGAGCTGTGGCGCGGCCACTTCGCCCGGCTCGGCATGCACGACCCCGGCCTCACCGCGACACGGCGGCCCGGGCTCGACTTCGAGGAGACGGTCGAACGGCTCGCCAAGCACGGACTCTGCCTGGACACGCGCGACGACGGCGGCCCCGTCTACCTGGACGCCACCGCCCAGGGACTGCCCCTGCGCCCCGCCACGTCCGCCACCGGCCGCCCCAACTACCTGGGCTGCGCGCTGCGCGACCTGCTCCCGGCGGCGGAGGAGTACGACGAGATCGTCCTGCTCCACGACCGCGAGCTGACGGAGGACTACGTCCTGCTGCAGAAGCTCCTCGGCGCGCTCGGCGGCGCCCGCGCGCACCGCGTCTGTCTCGACCGGGTCCCGCTCGACGGCGTGGTGCGCTCCAGCCGCCACGGCGTCGCCCACGCGCACACCGTCGCCGGGCTGGCCGGCGCGCTGCGGGATCAGGCGTCACCCGAGGCCGTCCGGCTCGGCATGCGGCTGTACTTCGTCGCCGGGCTCGGCAAGGGCGAGAACGGGCAGTCCTACCGCGAGGACCTCCTGCGCCAGACCGTCCAGCGCGCCGCCGCACTGCTCGCCCGCGAGGACCCGCCGTCCGCCCCGGACACCCCGGACACCCTGGAGTTCGTACGCCGGCAGACCGGCGGGCGGCCCTACGTGGATCCCTACCGGCTCACCACCGCGCTGCTGCGCAGGCACCGGCGGGTGCCGCTGCGCGCCGTGGCCTCCGCCGTTTACCTCTGACCGCTCCGCAGAAGGGGGCACCGCCCGTGTTCACCCAGCAGTACCTCCAGGAGCACGCCGAACGCCGCGCCCGGGCCGCGAGCGCGGGCCCGCCGTCCGAACCGGGCCGGACGGCGGTGACGGTGGTGCTGCGGCGCTTCGAGCCCACGACGTTCGCGCGGTCCGCGGTGGGCTACGCCCTGGACCTGCCGGACACCCTGAGCGAGCCGTGGCTGCGCGCGTACACCCGCACGGTCTTCCTCTCCGGCAACCCCGACAACCTCCGCACGCGCTTCGCCTTCCACCACGTCAGCGCGGACGGCGCCATGGCGTGGACCCTGCCGGAGAGCAACGGCGAAACCCCGCCCCTGCGGCGCCTGCTGCGCCTCTTCCCCGCGGCCGCCCTGCCCCCGCTGCCCGCCCGGATAGACATCCCGCCCCGGACCGCCGTCGCCCCGGACACCCCCACCGCACGGCTCGACGTCGTCACCACCCGGGTCTCCCTCGCCGACTACCTCGTGCACGTCCACCACACCCTGGCCGAGGCGGTCCTGGCCGGTCTGATCGGCGTACGCACCGGGATCGTGCTCCGGCACCTGCCCGCACTCGACCCGGCCGACGGGCCCTACGCGATGCTGCGCGTCGTACCCGACCGGGACGCGCCCGACGACCGCCTGCGCGCCTGCGCGGGGGTGGCCGTGGCGACGTCCGTGCGGATGAAGCCGAAAGGTTCAGGCCTCTCCGAGGAACCCCGCCCACGCCTCGCGTGACACACGGATGACGGGTCCGGCCATGGCCTTGGAGTCCCGGATGTGTACGACTCCGGTGCCGGCCGCGACCTCGACGCACTGGCCACCCTCGGCTCCGCTGTAGCTGCTCTTGAACCACGCGAGGCCGGAGGCTACGTCTGAGGAATCAGAGCTCTTCATAGCGATCTCAGCAACCTTTCCACGAAGTCGAACGACTCTCGGGATGGGAGAGCCTGCGATCGGATGATCCCATAGCGGGCCGCGGCGAGAGTCGTCTGCTCCGGCTCCGTTTGAAGGGCGCTGGTTCCTTGAACTTCGGTATAGACGAACCTCATTCCGTCCTTGCGTGTGATCACCGTGAACGCGCCGTCCACCCCCGCGTTGCACTCGCGGTCTGTCGGCATGACTTGGAGCTCGACATTCTGCTTCTCGCCGACCAGGAGCAGATGCTCCAGCTGACCTCGATGCACGGCCTTGCCTCCCCAAGGGTGTCGCAGCGCAGCTTCTTCGAGTACGAAGCTCACTAGAGGCGCGGGCCATCGGTTGAAGATGTCCTGCCGGGCCAACCGGGCCGCCACCCGTTGCTCGACGGTCTCCCGGTCCAGCACCGGGCGCCGCATGTCGAGTACGGCCCTCGTGTACTCCTCCGTCTGCAGCAGACCGTTGAGAACGTGGGTGTCGTACGCAAGCAGCTCAAGGGCCTCCTTCTCCAGCGTCGCCATCCCCTGGAAGAACACCGGATACTGAGCCCGCTCCACCTGCTCCTTCCACACCGTGAGCAACCCGCCCGCGTCCAGAACCTCGTCGGCCCGCTCGATGGTCCTCGGCGACGGGATCCGCCGCCCCTGCTCGTACGACGCGACCGTGGACGCCGAATAGCCGATCCGCCGCCCGAGCTCCTCCCGCTCCAGACCCGCCCGTACCCGCAGTGTCTTCAGCGTCTGCCCGAACGCGACGACCACGGCCTGGCCGGACGTGTCCGCCGTCGCCCGTCCCGCGTCGTCCGTCACCACGGCGTCGGCCCCCTCGCGTGCCACCTCGGTCATCGCCACCGCCTCCCTGGCCCAACGCCGCCCCGGCGGCCTCGTCACGCCGCGCGTCTCGTACCCGGACCGCCCCGACGCGTACAACGGACCGCGTCGGTGCGTCACCACTGGTCACGCTACGCGACCGGCGACACCGTGGTCGGCATGACGAGCCAACTCCCCAGCCCCATCAGCACCTCCCAACCCACCTGCCCCAACATCGACTTGAACCGCACCTTCGAGATGTGTTTCACCTCCACCCCACGGGGCGCCCGCCTGGCCCGCCGACTGGCCGCACACCGGTTGGACGCCTGGGGAATCCCTTACGGCACCGACCCGCACGAGGAGATCGTGCTGATCGTCGGTGAGCTGACCGCCAACGCGGTACGGCACGGTCACGTCCCCGGCCGGGACTTCCATCTGCTCCTGCACGCCGGCGACCCCGCCCGCTCGGTCAGGATCGAGGTCACCGACACCCGCTCCGAGCGCACACCGCCCGAACCGGGCGCCCTGCCCGCCTCCGCCCCGCAGGACGCCGGCGGTCGAGGGCTGCTGCTGGTCGCGGGTCTCGCCACCCGCTGGGGCTGGCACCGCCGTCCGGGAGGCCCGGGCAAGACGGTCTGGGCGGAGTGCGTGCGGTACCGGGACGCCGACCTGCCCGGCGACCCCGAAAGGTGACTGTGCCGTCCCGTTGAGTGAGGCTTCTGCCTCCGCAGGGTGACGGGAGACGACCGCCGGGTGACCGCCTCTGTGAGGGCGCGCACAGGGCCCAGGTCACACTGCGCCGGGGTTAGTAGACGTTGGACGGCCGCTCGCCCGCGTGGTCGACAGCCGTCCGTGCGGTCACGCGGCCGGTCTGCGAAGCGGCGTAGTAGGTCACACACTTGTCGCGGCGCCCAGGCGTTCCGCAATGTGTTCGGCGTACCGGGGAGCCGAGCGCCGGGACCGGACGGGAAGAGCCCGTCCGTGATCCAGACACCGGCCCTGATGACGCGAAGCCGCGTCCCACGCGGACACCGCGTCGCCGACCCCCCGTCGGCCTCCCCATCACGTTCCCGAATGGAGAGGTACACCCATGCACGCCATCCTGCGCCGTCCCCACATCCGCAAGTCCGCCGTGGCCTCCCTCGCCGCCGCGGGCGCCGCCGCCGTCACCCTCACCCTCGCCCCCAGCCCGGCGCACGCCGCCGAGCCGGCCAAGGCCTCCTCCGCGCAGACGAAGGCCCAGACCGACAAGATCAAGGACATCGTCAAGGCCGGCGAGAAGAAGCACGGCGACGACCTGGACGGCTGGATCCGCACCGCCCTGGACGTCATGGACGCCAAGAACATCCCGGGCTCCTACGAGGGCCTGCACCGCAACATCATGCGCGAGTCGTCCGGCAACCCGATGGCGCAGAACAACTGGGACGTCAACGCCCAGAACGGCATCCCCTCGAAGGGCCTGCTCCAGACGATCCAGCCCACCTTCGACGCGTACCACGTCAAGGGCACCAAGGACTCCATCACCGACCCGGTCGCCAACATCGTCGCCGCCTGCAACTACGCGGCCGACAAGTACGGCTCCATGGACAACGTCGACTCCGCCTACTGACCGGCGGACCCACAGACCGCCTGAGCCCCAGGGACACCGGTCCCACGCGGAGGCCGGCGGGGCCCAGGTAGCACGGCGGGGCCGGAGGGACGACACGTCCCTCCGGCCCCGCCTGCGTCGGGTGGTGTTCAGGTGGCCGCGGCCGGTTTCGCCATGGGCCCGTCGTGGTCCTGGAGCGGGGTGTCCTGTTCCGCTACGGGGATGGCGAGTTGCGCCGTGCCCTGTTCCCAGCTCTGCACGACTCCTCCGAAGCCGTGGAAGTGCTGGAGGGCGGGTGCGTTCTCGCCCAGGACGTCGGCGTACACGGTGCGCAGCCGGGCCCGTGCCGCGGTGTGCAGAATGCGTCGGGTCAGCCAGGTGCCGATGCCCCGGCGCTGCCAGGCGTCCTCCACCATGAGCGCGAGTTGGGGCTGCTGTCCTCGGGTCGCCGGTGCGAACTCGCCCAGCGCGATCGCCTGCGAGGACGGTGTGGTCACCACGAAGTAGTCGCTGTGGCCGGCCAGGAAGTGCTTGAGCAGCATGCGCGGAGCGCCGTGGACGGGGGCGTGATAGCGCCGGTAGAGCGTGTGCGGGGAGCAGCGGGTGTGCAGTGCTTCGACGGCGGGCACGTCGGCGGCGACGGCGGACCGCAGGAGGAGACTGCAGTCGTGGATCGTCTGCTGTTCCGCGTCGCCGCGTACGGCGTGGGGGTGCGGAGTGGTCATGCGCGGGATCTCCGTTCTGTGGTCGGCCCCTGCGACAGGCGCAGGGCGAGACCGGTGGCGTGGTAGATGCAGGTGCCGTCGACGTGCAGCCAGCCGTCGCCGCTGAGGACGACGCCGTCCGCGTCGTCGCGGCGGCCGGTGACGTCCACGTCCACCGTGACCAGGGTGTCGGTGGGGGCGACCTGCCCGCGGTACTTCCACCGAAGGGGGCCGGATGCCGCCGCCGGTTCGGTCCGCGGGGAGGTGGTTTCCGCGTCGAGGCCTTGCTGGATCAGGTGGCAGTGCAGCAGCTGGTACATGGCTTCGATGCCCAGGGACCCTGGTTGTACGGGGTCCTGGAAGAAGTGCGCGGCGAAGTACCAGTCGCCCGGGTCGACGCGTTTCTCCGCCCGCAGTCTGCCCAGTCCCGCGTGACCGCCCCGGGGCCAGAATCCGGTGAGCCGGTCCAGCATCAGCAGCGGCTTGGGGGGCAGTGGGATCCGGCCGCCGAACCAGCGCGGCGGCCGGATGCCGAGGTCGCCGTCCGCGATCGGTTCCCCGGTCGTGTCCGGTGCGTGCGGCGGCGGACCGGGCAGGCCCGTCCGCGTGGCGAACGCGTCTGGTGGAAAGAACCCGAAACCGGTGGTGCCGGTGAGGACGCGCACGCCGTCGGCCGTGCACTCCAGGTCGAAGAAGACCAGGGCCATCGTGCCGTCGTCGACGTGTTCGCGCAGAGTGGCCCGCGTGGTCAGGGTGCGTGCCCCGCGGGGCACGGGTGCGGTCAGCCGTGCTTCGCCGTCGAGGTTGCGGAACACCGGGGTGCCGCCCGGTTCGCCGGCCGCGCCGACGTACTGGGCGAGCCAGCCGCACGGTTGCAGAGCCGCTTCGAGGAGCAAGGCCTGGGGCAGGGGCGGTCGGTTGTCGTCGTGGTGGAACCAGGCGGCCGCCGCGATGTCGTACTCCGCCTCGATGACACTGTCTACGGCCGGTACGCCGGGCGCCGCCGACAAGCGCGTGATCCGGGTGAGGCACTGGTAGGGCGGTGCGGGCAGCCTGATCACGCGTGGCTGTCGGTCGAGCGCGCGGTGAGCGGGCCCGAGCGCGTCACTCGGGCGCCCCCAGGCAGCTGCCAGCATCGACACCTGATCCAGGCGCAGTCCGTCGCGTACCAGGGCTCGGGGGTCGGGTTCCGGCGGGCGCAGGGCCGGCAGGGCGGCCGGCGGAATGTGCGGTGCCACGTCCTGTGCGGGCGCGGCGGCCAGGCGCCGCCACTGCTCCAGCGGCCAGTCCTGGGCCAGTTGGAGTGCCACACCCTGTGCGTACAGCACGGCCGTCGTGCCGCTTGTACACACCACGTCCGCCCACACGCGGGGTTCGTGGGAGTCCATGTCGAGGGCGGTGACGGTCACCTCGCACGTCACGGTGTCCGCGGGGCCGGTGCCGGGGGTGTGCCGGAGGGTGCAGTGGGAGCCCGGCAGCGGCTGGAAGCGCCAGCCGTCCCGGTCCCGGGTGAGCCCCGAGGCCGAGAGGAGGAAGGCCAGGGCCTGGTGGACGCCTTCCAGGAGCCAGGGCAGGCCGCCCGTCTCGGCCAGGGTGCCGCCGGTGTGCGCGCGGGCGGTCGGGTGCCGCAGATGTGCGGTCAGGTGTCCCAGGCCGTGCGGGCCGCCGTGCGGATCGAGGGAGGTGACCTGGTGCAGGACCGCCGTGTCGGCGGTGCCGCTGCGTGGGCTGCGTACGTGGGAGCGGGTGGCCACCGTCCACTGGGCGTCGAAGCAGTCGTAGGGGCGGCCCTCGCGGAAGGCGCCCACCTGTGCGGGGGTGAACCGCAGGACGGGTGCGCCCGGCGTGTGCGGCGGCGCGGACCGGTGGGGGAGGGCGGCACGGTCCGAAGCCGCGCAGGGCGTGCGCAGCGTCAGCACGGGACGGTCCGAGCCGTGAACGACGTGCTGGAAGGGTTCGCCGGGCCCGCTGCGCCGGTGCCGCAGCCGCTCGTCGGGCCCAGGGAGGGGGCCGTGGAGGATCAGCTCCCAGAGGGACGATCCGGCAGGAGCGTTCGGTGCCGACTGCGTGGCGGCCTGGAGGACCGTGGCCAGGCACACGTGTCCGGACGCGTCGAGCAGCAGCCGGTCGGCCGCGGCGGGGACACGCGGTCCGCGGGCGGCTCCGGGCGCCACGTGGGCATCGTGGCGTTGCAGCAGCAGGGTGTGCAGGTGCCGATGGTGTGACATCAGCGCGACATGAGCGGCTGCGGCTCGGGTGAAGTCGTTCGTCCGACCGGGCGGGGGCGGCTGGACGGCGACCCGGGCGGGGGCCGGAGCCGGGCGGCGGGCGTCCGTGTCCGGTGGGGGCAGGGGCGGCGCGGGCGCCATGACCACCGCCGGGCTCGCGGCCGGGCCGCGGACGGTTGCGCCCGCGGGGGACTGGTGCGGCAGGCGCACGTCGTGCGGCGATGTGCCGGCCGCCGCCGACAGGTGGGCGAGGAGTGCCTCGTCGTCGGCTTCGACTCCGGCGGCGACGAGTTCCGCGCACACGGCGAGCAGCCGGTCCAGGCCCTGTCCGTCGGTGGGGTCCAGGGCGAGTGCCAGGTGCGGACGCTCGCCCAGGATCTCGCGGATCCACTGGGTGCAACGCTCCTTGGGCCCGTGCTCCACGAAGACCCGGACACCGTCCGCCCATGCCTGCTCCACGGCGCCGGGGAAGTCGATCGTTCCCAGCGCCTGGGCGACGCTGGCCTCGGCGATCCCGTCGGGAGTCGGGGAGAAGCGGAAGGCGCCCGCGCAGGTGTAGAAACGCACGCCGCCGGACGGGCGCACCGGACGGTGGAAGTACGCACGCCACCGGTCGGCGGCGGCCGCGGCCATCGGCGTGTGGACGGCGATGTCGTAGTCGAGCGGCATGGCGTACTCGTGCGGAAGCCGCGCCAGCACACGGCGGCAGGCTTCGGCCTCGCCGCCGAGCGTGCAGCTGCCGGGTGCGTTGACCGTGAGGAGATGCACGCCCGGCTCGTCCTCGACAGCGGCGGCGGCCTGCCGCGGGTCGGTGCCCACGAGATGGGCGGCCCACGTGGTCCCGGTGACACCGGCCTGCCGCCACCCGTCGCGGATGGCACGCCAGGGCCGGGTCAGCAGACCGTCGAAGAGCGGGTTGTCGTGGGTGTCGGCCAGGACGGCGCCCACGTCCGGCCACACGCCGGTCGCCAGCAGTGCGCTGATCTCCCCGGAGGAGTAGCCCAGGACGGCCTGCGGGCGCAGCCCGAGGACCTCGCGGGAGATGTGGGCGTGGACCAGGCTGAGGAACGAAGCGCCGTAGATCTTGCCCGCGGCGTCGGGTGCGCTGCCGGCGCCCGAGTATGCCCAGCCGGCCATCTCCTGCGGATTGCCCCGGCGGCGTACCTCGTCGACGGCGCGGGGGAAGGCGAGCAGCTGCCGGCGGCCCATGCCCGGGTGGGCGGCGGCCCCGTTGGGGAAGACGAACGCCAGGTCGCCGCGGAGGGGTTGCGGCCAGAAGTACACGCCGGGCGGGCGTGGCCGGCGGCGGCCCTCGGACAGCCAGCGGCGGGCCTGCCGGACGCGGTCGGTGTACTCGTCGTGGCCGGCGACGACGACCAGGCGGGCCGGGCCGCCTCGGGACTCGCGCCCGCTCTCCAGGTCACGGAGGATGTCTCCGGTGCCGGCGCCGGAGAAGACGTACAGGCGCCGGCCCGGTGCCCGAGGCGGTGCCCAGGCCGCGGGGCTCTCCTGTACCGAGCGCAGCCGCAGGGACAGGCCGCCGTCCCCGGTCAGCACGACCCGCGCGGTGCGCCGGGGGGCGAGCCAGGGCTCTGCGTGTGCCGCCGCCCGGGGCCGGGCGCCGTGGTGCACCGCTGTCACCGCGGCGGCCACCGCCTCCAGAGCGGCGATGCCGCTGCCGTCCCACAGCAGCACGTCCGCCTGCGGCGAATGGCTGCGTGGCCCGCGATCGGCACGCAGAACCAGCAGGTCTTCCCGCTCACCGTCGGTCCCGTCCCCCGTGGTACCGGCGTCCGCGACGGCGAGTGCCCCGGAGAGGCCGGGGGTGTGCGGGGCCAGGAGCACCGCTACGGCGGCGGACCGGGAAGGCTCCTGTCCGCGGGCGTCGGACGGGCCGGGCAGCCCTGCCGCGACCGCCGCGACGATCACCGCACCCGCGTGTCCGGTCCCCGCGGTCCAAACCGAGTCGTGCAGGACCGAGGCGTCGGCGGCGGTTTCGACGCGCACGTCCGCGGCGGCCAGTTCCGGGAGGGCGGCCAGTGCGGTACGGGCCTGTGCGGCCGCTGTCCCGCCGGGCCCGGAGCACAGGACGACGGCGGTGCCTTCGGGCAGGTGCGGAAGGCAGGCCACCGTCTCCCGGACCACGGAGACGAGAAGGTCTGCCGCCTCGCCGCACGGAACCGCCGCCGGTGTCCCGGCCCTCGTGCCTCCGGCTTCCGGCCGGCCGGTGACCAGCCGTTCGACGAACGCGCGCGTGTCACCACCGTCCGACGTGCGCACGGCGAAGGCCCGCACCGCTGCCCCGGGCAGCGCCTCACCTGGCACCCGGGCGCCGTCCTCCTGCGATTCGTAGGATGCATGAGCTGCGTCCATGAGAGGTGTGCTGCTCCTGACGTGGTGTCCTCCGCGGCGGTGCCGGCGGAGGCAAAGTGGTCATGACGGGCGCAGGACCTGCTGTACGCCCAGGAGTTCGGCGACCGGCGCCTGAGGACTGCCGAGCAGGACGTCGCAGACGGCGAGCCCGTCGTCGGCCTCTCCGGCGTACACCGTGCACGGCACGGTGCCCGCGACCGGCCCGGGCCGGTGCCAGCGGAAGTGGCCGATGCCCATGGGCAGGGTCGGACCGCCCAGCAGGTGCTCGGCCCACAGCCCGGCCAGTTGCAGGGCACCGTCGACGGCTGCCGGATCGGTGATCCACGGCTCCGGCCGCCAGTCCATGCCCCGCACACCCGCCAGCTCGCCGCGCGCACCCGACGGACCGACCCCCTTGAAGCCGCGCACCACCTGGAAGGCGGGACCGTGGAAGAGGACATGCCCGTCGTACAGCTCGGTCCGCGGCAGCGGTCCCAGATCCTGTGCGAGGGTGCGGGTCTCCACCCCGAACCCGTCCACGGTCGGGGCACCGCCCGGTGTGACGCGGTAATGCGGTGCGCCATCGCCATCGCCGTGACCCTGCAACTGCCACGCTTCCGGCCTCCCGTTGGTCCGGACGCGACGGACCAGCAGGCGGCGCTCCGCGGTGCCGAAGTCCTCCAGGGCGATGCCGCGCAGGACCCGGAGGTCGCTCAGCTCGACGGGCGCGTACGGATCGTGCTCGCGCAGCAGCCGGGCGAACCACTCCGCCACATACGCCAGGGGCACCACCGGACGGCCGCCCACCGCGTGTTCCGCGAAGTGCGGGTGGCTGCCGGCCCCGACCCGCAGTTCGGCCAGCGGCGCGTCGACCTCCGCCGGCACCAGCTCGGTACCCGCCGCCTGCGGGACCAGGACCCTCTGGACGGGGCCCTCCTGGGCGAGTTCCTCCACCAGGGCCCGGGCCCCGGCTGCCCGGCTGATGAGCGGTGTCCCCGCGGCCGCGAAGTACTCGGCCAGATGCGGAGTCACCATCCCGCCGTCCCAGGCGCCCCACACCAGGGCCCTGGCGCGCAGCCCAGGACGCGCGCCGGCGTGTACGGCGACCAGGTGGTTGAGCGTCTCGTTGGCCATCGCGTAGTCGCTCTGCCCCGCGTTGCCCGCGCGGCCCGCGACGGAGGAGAAGACGTACAGCCATCGCAGCGGATCCGGGTCGGTGACCGCCAGCAACGCCTCCAGGCCGTCCACCTTGGTGGTGAAGACCCGGTCGAACTCGTCGTCGGTCTTGTCTTCGAGGCGCCGGTCCGCGAGGACCCCCGCGCCGTGCAGAACACCGGTGATCGGGCCCCACTCGGCCCTGACCTCGTCCAGGGTCCGTGCGAGCGCGTCGCGGTCACGGCTGTCGACGGCCGCGTACCTCACCTGGGCCCCTGCCTCCCGGCAGGCGGCGAGTGTCGCGGTGATCTCGCGCGCTGCCACCACCTGCCTCGCCCGGGCAGCGGCGTGGGCGGGCTCGGGAGCGGCGCCCTCCCGGCGGGCGTGTTCGATCAAGGCCGTGCGGACAGCCCGTTCGTCCCCGGCCGCGCCGAGATACGGCGGCTCCTCCCGCAGCGCACTGCGCCCGAGGAGCAGCAGCCTGGGGCGGTGGGCCCGCGCCAGCGCGACGACGCATTCGGCGGTCACCCCGCGGGCGCCACCGGTGACGACCAGGACGTCCTGCGGGCCGGGCACCTCCCTGAGTACGCCGCCTTCGGACGGGGTGTGCGCCGTCCCCCGGGCGGGCCGCCGTACCCTGACCAGCACTCGTCCCGCGTCGTGGTCGGGCAGGCCCACGTCGGTGGCGGCCCCGCCGTGCAGCAGTTCCTCGGCCAGTACGCGGGCGATCGCCCGCGCGTCGCGCTGTCCGCGAGCGCAGTCGACGGCCTTTACCCGGGCTGCCGGCCACTCCCGGGCGGCGGTGCGGGCCAGACCGGCGATCCCGCCCAGCCCGGCACGTGCCCCGTGCGTGCCGGCGAGACCGAAGTCGCCGCCGGTGTCCTGCACGGTGACCCACACGCCGCCCTCCCGCATCGCGGGCGCGATGCGCCGTGCCGTGCGGAAGAGGTCACGGGCGAGGGCGTACGCGGTGTCGATGCCGTCGACCGGCCGCAGACCGTCCAGGGACACGAGCGCGTGCGTGTCCGCGGGCACCTCCCCGGTGCACACGCTCGCCTGCAGGCCGCGCGCGGTGAGTTCCTCCACGAGCGCGGCCGCGGTCCCCGCCCCGTCGTCCGTGATCAACAGGGGGTGGTCCGCAAGGCCGGGCAGCATCATGTCCGGAGCGGGAACCGGTGCCGCCGACACGTCGAGGCGCTGGAGAGGGAGGTCCCTGTCCGCCTGCTCCGGCAGGGCTTCAGGACGGGCCGTTCGCAGTTCCGCGGACGCCGCTATGGCAGGCTGTTCGTCCTCCTCGTCCCGCAGGTTCTCCCTCAGCACGGCGGCGACCTCACCGAGGGTCCGCAACCCGGCGGCTCGCCCCGCGTCCAGCCGGGGCAGTTGCGGGAAGCGCTTGCGCAGCGACGACAGGATCTGCACCCGCTTGATGGAGTCGATACCCAGGTCGGTGTCGAGCATCAGCTCCGGCTTGAGGACATCGGCCGGGTAGCCGGTCAGCTCGGCGACCACCTCGAGCACGGCGTCCTCCGCCGACTCCGGTCCGCTCCCGGAAGGCCCGCCGGGCCCGCTGCCGGGCTGCTCGCCGCGGGGCGGTTCGACGACCGCGGTCACCGGCGTCTGCGCCACCCTCTCGCCCGGGACCGTTGCGGCGTACGAGACCGGCTCACGCGACGTCACCGGGAAACCGCCTTCGGCAGGCCGGGCGTCCTGCCCTCCGTCCGAGGCGGCGAAGGGTGACGGGGCTGCCGCCGGGTGTGCGGGAGCGGGCAGCAGGACGGGGGCGGGCTGCATGTGTCCGGGCGGCGGCTCCTCCCACGTGGTGGCCTCGTACCCCGGCCCGCTCACGTGTCCGGCATGCGGCTGCACCGCCGCACCGGGCGCGAGAGCGGGCGACGGCAGGGCGGCCGGGGCCGCGCCCATCGCGGCGGACATGCCGTGCACGACGGCTTCCACCGTGCGCAGGAAGGCGATGTGACTGTCGGCCATCGAGCGCTGGAACGACGCGTGGGTCTCCGTGGCCTGCCGCTGTGCCTCCTGCAGCGCGTGCAGCCAGGGCGACCCGTAGGGAGTGGGGATGCCCTGAGCCGCGGGCACGGTGGCCGGGGTGTGCGGCAGCGGCGGCGCGGAACTCTGCGCGGGCAGAACCCGGTGAGCGGGGGCAGGGACTTCATGGGCCGGTGCGGCAGCGGCGTCCTCGGTCCGCGGGGCGGAGACCGGTGAGGCGCCGTCGAGGGGCTCGCCGGAGTGCGGATAGGGCTTGCCGTAGTTCGTGCCGAGAATGGTGATCCTCCTGCTGGCTGCTGGTCCGTCGGGCTCCGCGGCGTCGGCGGGAGCGGAAACGGGCGGGTCGGGGAGATGGGCCCACAGGGGGGCGAAGTCGACGGGACGGCCCTGCGCCGCCAGAGCCCCCAGAACGTTGTGGAGGCCGCGCAGCGCGTCCTCGCCGCGGCGGTCCACGGCCACCGCGAGATGGGTCCGGCCCTGCAGGATCCGGCCCGTCAGCGACGTCAGCGCGTTGCCCGCGCCGAGTTCGACGAAGGTGCGTGCCCCTCGCTCGTACATGGCCTCGATCTGGTCCGCGAAGCGCACCGGAGAGGTCAGCTGCCCGGCGAGGTGCTTCCGGATCTCCCGTGGCCGCGAGGGATAGGGGGCGGCCGTGGCGTTCGCGTAGACGGGACGGTCGGGCCCGCTCACTTCGAGCCCGTCGAGGAAGCCGGCGAACGGCTCGGTCGCGCTCTGCACCAGCGGCGTGTGGAATGCGCCGCTCGTCCGCAGCCGCCGTACCACGATGTCCGCTTCGCCGAAGGCACGCTCGGCCTCCTCCAGGGCCGCCAGCGTCCCGGACAGGACGGTCTGCTCCGGGCCGTTGTGATTGGCGACCCACACCTCCCGGGCGGCGCAGTGCTCCAGTACCTTCTCGGCCTGCCGGGCGCCGCACCCCACGGCCGTCATCCCGGCGGGCTGCCCGGCCGCGTCCCGCAGCAGTTCACCGCGGCGCCTGGCCGCCGCCAGCAGATCCGTACGGCTCAGCACCCCGGCGGCATGCAGGGCCACCAGTTCGCCGAAGCTGTGCCCGGCCAGGAGGTCGGCGGTCACACCGACCGCGTCCAGGACGGCCAGTTGCGCCAGTGCCTGGGCGGCCAGTGCCGGCTGCGCCCATTCGGTGGCGGTCAGCCGCTCCGCCTGCGCGTGCCGTTCCCGCTCGTCGAACGCGGGTGGCGGAAAGACGACGTGGTGCAGGGCCGTCCCGTCCTGCGATCGCCAGTCGGCCAGCTGGTCCCACACCTCCTGCGCCTGCGGCACGTGCAGCGCCAGCCCGCCTCCCATGCCCGGGTACTGGCTGCCCTGCCCGGAGAAGAGGAACGCCACCGGCCCCGGCTCGGGGACGCCCACCGCACAGTGCACGCCACGGGCATCGTGCAGCGGGGCGTCGGGCGCGGTGTCCAGGTGCGCGGCCGCCTCGTCGAGCAGCCGGGCCAGTTCCTCCGCATCGGCCGCGACGACGGCCAGCCGGGCGTGTGCCGACGGATCGAAGGCGAGCTGCGCGGCCCGCGCCCTGTTGGCCAGCGGTGCCCGGTCGGCGGACGCGGAGCGCGCCCGTGCGGCCAGATCAGCCGCGCCGTCCGCACCCAGGACGAAGAGGTGGCAGGGGGCGGCGTCCACCCGGGGCGGCAGGCACGCCCGCGACCCGGCCGGCGGCCGGTACTCCTCCACCGTGAGATGGAAGTTGCTCCCGCCGAACCCGAAACTGGACACCGACGCACGTCGCGGATGAGCACTGTCGCGCACCCAGGGGCGGGCCTCGGTGTTCAGATACAGCGGCCCCTGCCCCAGCGGCAGCCGCGGATTGGGTCGTTCCACCTTGTAGGTCGGCGGCAGGACACGGTGCCGCAGCGCGAGGATCGCCTTGAGCAGACCGGCACCGCCCGCCGCTCCCTTGGTGTGCCCGATCTGCGACTTCACCGAACCCACCGCGCACCACGGCGGGTCCCCCTCCTCGGCGGCGGCCCCGAACACCGAGGCCAGCGAACGGAACTCGGCCACGTCCCCGGCCGCGGTGCCGGTACCGTGCGCCTCCACCAGCTCCACCGTGCGCGGACTGTAACCGGCCTGGTCGTACGCGCGCCGCAGGGCCCGCTCCTGCCCCTGGGGCAGGGGCGCGTAGATGGCCGTGCCCCGGCCGTCCGACGAGGCTCCCAGGCCACGCAGTACCGCGTGGACGCGATCACCGTCGCGTTCGGCGTCGGCGAGGCGCTTCAGCGCGAACAGCACCAGCCCCTCACCGAGCATGGTGCCGTCGGCGTTCTCGGAGAAGGGCCGGCAGTCACCGGTCGGCGACAGCGCGGGCGTCTTGCTGAAACTGAGGTACCACAGGATGTCGTTGAGGGTGTCGGCCCCGCCTGCCAGCATCATGTCGCAGCGGCCCAGGACGAGTTCGTCGGTGGCCATGGTCAGTGCCGCCAGCGAGCTGGCACAGGCGGCGTCCACGGTGCAGTTGGGGCCGTTCAGGTCGAAGCGGTTGGCGATCCGGCCCGCCACCACGTTGCCCAGCAGCCCCGGGAACGTCGCCTCCTGCCACGGCACGTAGTGCCCGGCGATGCGGTCGCACATCCGCTGAGCGGAGTCCTCGTCCATACCGCCTTCGCGTAGCGCCTTGAGCCACACCGGCCGCTGCGTTCGTGCCGCCATGTCGCACGACAGCTGTAGCACCCCGGTACCCACCACCACCCCGACACGCTCCCGCCGCAGGCGGCTCAGGTCCCCGCCGGTCGCGTCCTCCAGGGCATGCTGTGCGGCCACCAGGGCCAGGAGCTGGGTGGTGTCCGTGGCCTCGAGCGCCTTGGGCGGGATACCGAAGGCCAGCGGGTCGAAGGCGACGGGATCGAGGAAGGCCCCGCGCTTGGCGTACGTCTTGTCCGCCGCCTGCGGATCCGGATCGTAGTAGTCGTCGATCAGCCAGTGCGTATCCGGAACGTCCCGGATCAGGTCACGGCCGGACAGGATGTTGCGCCAGTACGGCTCAGGACCGTCCGCCCCGGGCAACAGGGCACTGAGGCCCACCACGGCGATGTCCAGTGCACCCGGGCCGGCGGCCCGCTCACCCGTGTTCGCGTCCTGCCCCGCACCATGTTCAGTGGAACTCTGCATCACTCTCTGCGCCTCAATCAGGTAAAGCGGCCGGCACGGCGGCCGGACCGCTCAGGCCAGGGGACGGGGTACGAAACGGAACGCCGTGTCGGGCACGGGGAGCCCGCAGGTCCGCAGCTGCTGCGCCCGGGTGACGACCGCCGCCCCCTCCAGGAGATTGCGCGCGATCTGTACGACGGTGCGCTCCCCGGGGGCGGCCAGGAAACTGTCCGCCACCCACGCGTTGAAGGCCCCCAGCGCCGGACCGGCCCACAACTGGTAGTCGGCGCGCCGGTCCGCGCAGCCCTCGATCGCCCACCGGGTGGACTGCCCCAGGTACCAGCGGAAGAGCAGCGCCATCCGGTGCTTGTCGTCGGTGGCGGCACGAGCGCACTGGCCGGGATCACGCCCCCGCCAGTACCGCTCGGTCTCCCGCCACACCTCCGCCACCGGAGCGCGCAGCACCTCACGCTCCAGCCAGGCCAGGTCCTGCCCGGGCAGCTCGTCGAGACCCGAGTGACGGCGGTACAGCTCATAGAGCCGCTGCGCCCGGACAGCGAACATCGTCCCCTTGGACAGCACTTGCACGCGGGCACCGAGCTCGAACATGTCCGCGGAGGGCGCCATCGTCACCTCATCCACGTCAGCCGCCGCCAGCAGCTGCCTGGCCTGCGGCGACATGCCCGCCTCCACCGCCGTCTGGTTCACCGACCCGGTCACCGCATAGGCGGCACCCATCGCGAACGCCGCCGCGACGGCGTCCGGCGTGCCCAGCCCACCCGCGGCGCCCACACGCACCCGATGACCGTGGGCGCGCTCCACCGCGTCACGCAGCCGAAGGATCCGCAGCAGCAGCGTCGTCAGGGACCGGTTGTCGGTGTGGCCGCCGCTGTCCGCCTCCACCGTCACGTCCTCGGCCACCGGCACGCTCTCCGCCAACCGCGCCTCGTGCACGCTGATCCGGCCGCTGCGCACCAGTTCGTCCAGCAGCTCACGCGGCGCCGGCGACATGAACATGCGCGCCGTCTCCGGCCGCGACACCTTGGCGAACACACGACGCGCGCGCACCACCGCACCCGCCCGGTCGGTACGCAGCCCCGCGACCGCGCACCGCACCACCGGCGCGGTCAGCTCCATGAACGCGGAAGCGGAGACGCACGGCACCCGGTGGCGCAGCAGAAGCTCCACCGTCTCCTCCTCCGCCCGCGGCTCGGCGGGGGAATGGATGAGGTTGACACCCCAGGAGGCGTCACCGCACCGCCGGCCCAGGGCGAGCACGGCCTCCTCCACCCGCCGGGGAGCCAGCCCCGCCGCACCGAAGAAGCCGAGCACGCCGCCGGCGGCGACCGCCGCCACGAGGTCGACGGTGCTGATGCCGTTGGCCATCTCACCGCAGACGTACGGGTAGCGGACTCCGTGCGCCTGCAGAAAGCCCCGGTCGCCCAGCCACTCCGGATAGACGCCGGG
Organism: Streptomyces sp. NPDC048171; assembly: GCF_043202655.1. NCBI lineage: Bacteria > Bacillati > Actinomycetota > Actinomycetes > Kitasatosporales > Streptomycetaceae > Streptomyces > Streptomyces sp. NPDC048171. The sequence continues at coordinate 425,742 of NZ_JBIDAU010000003.1, read as the reverse complement.
CAGCACCCCCAGCTCGGTACATCCGTCCGCGGCCACCGTCACCGGCACGGCACCGCGCGCACCGTCCCCCGGCCGGGCCAGCAGCCGGACCGCACTGCGCGGCTGCTGCACGAGCCGGACCAGCCCCTGAGGAGAGAAGGCGCCCAGCCTCTCCGCTGCCGGCCCATGCCGTCCGTGCTGGTGGGGATCGACCGTGGTGGGTGACGGTGCCGTCGGCGTGCTGTGCATGGCGTGATGGGTGCCTCTCTGATGTCCGCATGTGTTCTACGACCATCACGAGCTGCGGTTACGCGACAAACGAATGAACCGGAACCCAATATTCCGCCCACCGGAGGCCTTGCGGTGTTCGCGAACGCATCGAGAGCACTTGCGCGACCGGGACGGCCGGCACTTTGCCTGTGGAACCGGCGCTGTTGACGTGGCGTCACGGTCGGGGAGAGCGTTGCCGCGGAGAGACGTTCACAGGGGGTGACGTGGAGGATTTGCGGGCCGGTGATCCGCGGGAGGTCGGTTCGTACCGGCTGCTGAAGCGGCTCGGCGGCGGTGGCATGGGGCAGGTGTATCTCGGGCACTCGCGCGGCGGGCGGCTGGTGGCGGTGAAGGTGGTCCGGGCGGAGTACGCGGCAGATCCGGAGTTCTGCCGGCGGTTCGCGCGCGAGGTGGAGGCCGCCCGGCGGGTCGGGGGGTTCTACACGGCACAGGTGGTGGACGCGGACACGGGTGCCGATCCGCCCTGGCTGGCCTCGGCGTATGTCCCCGGGCCGTCCCTGGAGGCGGCGGTGCGTCGGCACGGGCCGCTGCCGGAGCGTGCGCTCGGGCTCTTGGTGCCCGGCCTCGCCGAGGGGATCGCGGCGGTGCACGAGCGGGAGATGGTGCACCGCGACCTCAAGCCGGGCAACGTGCTGCTCGCGGCGGACGGCCCCCGGCTGATCGACTTCGGCATCGCGCAGGCGGCGCGGGAGACGCGGCTGACCGGAGTGGGACTGGCGATCGGAACGCCCGGATTCATGGCACCGGAGTACGTGGTGGGCGGCGAGGCGGGGCCGGCGGCGGACGTCTTCGCCCTGGGCGCGGTCCTCGCGTACGCGGCCACGGGCCGCGCACCGTTCGGCACGGGTGCGCCGCACGTGGTCAACTACCGGGCGGTGCACGAGGAGCCGGACCTCACCGGGGTACCGGCCCGCCTGGCCGGGCTTGCCGCCGAGTGCCTGGCCAAGGACCCGGCCGCGCGGCCGACGCCGGCCCACATCCTCGACAGGATGCCCGCGGCGAACGGCATGGCGCAGTCGTGGCTGCCGCCCGAGGTGGCGACGATGGTCGACGAGCGGAACCATGACGCGCGAGACGTCGGAGGGAGGGGGCCGGGGCCGACCACGACCGTCGCGCAGGGCGGACGCGAGCCGGTGCCCACAGCGCGGGAGTGGGCACTGGAACGTCGGGAGCGGCAGCGGCAACGGGCAGCGCGCAGGCACCCCCGGTTGCTGACCGGCGCGGAGCTGGTGGCCGCCAGGATCACCGAAGCCGGGGCCCGGGCGCGGGCACTGGCCCAAGTGGCTGCCGGAAGACTTCCCGGCGACACCCATCAAGGGGCGGTCCTGGTCGTGGAGGCGTGGCGCGCTGCCGAGGGCGCGCCGGACGTGGTGGCGCGGGCGTGGGCGCTCGCCGAGGTGGCCGCGGCACTGGCACCGGTGGATGCACAACGCTCGAAGGCGGCCGCGCAGCGGGCGCTGGACCTGGCAATGGGGGTGAAGGGCTTTCGCACGAAGCCGACGCGCGCGGCGGCGCTGAGCGCGGCGGCGGCAGCGCTGGCCCCGGCTGAACCCGCCCAAGCGGAGGCCGTCGCCAGAGGAATCGGTGCCGCCCCGGCACGGATCGAAGCGCTGGCGAACGTCGCCGAGCGGGTGGCGATGACGGACCCGCACCGTGCCGAACGGATCGCCCGGGAACTGCCCGCGGAGACTCACCAGTGGCGGTCCGCGGGCATCCTCGACCAGGTCGTGAAGGGAATGGCGGCCCAGGATCCCCGGCGCGCCGAGCGAGTCGCCCGCGACCTCCCCACACCGATCCAGCGGAAGGGCGCGCTGCTGGAACTGGTGACCACGCTGGCACCGTTGGATCCACAGACGGCCGAGCGCGTCGCCCGGAGCCTCTCCGACGAGAACGACCGGACTTCGGCACTGTCCCGGATCTTCCAGCGCGTACTGGAGACGGACCTGGACGCCGCCGAACGACTCGCCCGCACCATGGTCGACGAGGAGGAACGGGCGGACGCTCTGCACGCCGTGGCCGCCGAACTGCGGGACACGGACCCGGAGCGGGCCCTGGCCGTGGCGAGTCGCATCCCGGAGGACTGGCGGACCCTGGCCCTCGCGGACATCGCTCAGAGCCTGGCCCCCGAACACCCCGCGTGGGCGGAGCAGCTGTACCGGGAAGCCGAACTGCTCGCGGCCGAAGTACAGGGCGAGGAGCAGGGCCTCACCGCCAGGCTGTGGGTCGCCGCCGCCCGGGGCTCGGCGGACCCTGAACGCAGGCGGCAGGGGCTCCTGGAATTCCCGCAGGCCGACTACGCGTTGGGGCTGGTCCTGCTGTCCTCCGGGCTGGTGCGCGCACGGCCCGCGCAGGCGCTGGAGCTGCTGGAGGAGTGCGAACGGATGGCCCGCGACCTCACCGCGGACGACCGGATGCCGGTGCTGACGAGCCTCGTCGTGGTCGGCGTGGAACTCGATCCGGACTGGGCGGCCCGGGTGGCCCTGAAAGCCTCCCCCCCTGGAGGCGCAGTTCCGCCAGTACGCTCTGCAGGAGATGGCCAGTACGCTGGTCGACATCGCGCCCGAGACCGCCGCGACCATCGCGGCGGAGGCGGTCCACGCCATCCGCAAGAAGTACGGCGACAGCACCGAGATCGTCCGTGACGCGTTGGTCACCCTGGCCGAGGCAGACACCGAGAGCGCGGTACAGCTCGCCACGGCGGGCCGCAGCGCCCGGGACGCGGACAGACTGCTGGCGAGGCTCGTCGAAGGCTTGCTGGCGGAGGCCGCCGAACAGGCCGGGCGCGCGGGGAGACCAGGCATGGGTCCAACAACGTGACTGAAGGCCAAGCCTCACCCGAGACCAACCTGGGCTCGGTGCACCACTTCTTCCCGGGCGGCAATCGAGCCCGCGGGTCGACCGACCTTGGCCATGTTGTGCCCCTTGCTTCCAAGGGGCACAACACCCCGCCCCTCAGATGTCCCGGAAGAGACCGGTCGACCCTGCGACCTGCTCGCCGACACGTGCAATCCGTCGATCTACGCACGAGGCGGACTTTGGGTTGCGGTCGCGGAGGGGGTCGTTGACTTCGACGACGGGCAGGGTGCATGGATCCGAGGTCATGGCAGACAGTCTGGCCCCCGTCTTCGGAGGACGAGCCCGTGACTGCGTGACGGGCGCCGGTTCACCGCCCCGCGGGTGTGCCGTCGGTCAGCGCGGCGGCCTGTGTGTAGTACTGGGTGCTGCCGGTCAGGTCGCCCAGGGTGCGCAGGATGGTGGCTTGGGCGGGACGGTTGTCGACGGCCTTGGCGCCGGCGAGGGCCTGGAGGAAGTGCCGCTCGGCTGTGGGTCGGTCGTCGCGTCGTCGTGCGATGTTGCCGAGCCCTATGTGAGCGTTCGCCCGGCCGATGTCGCTGGAGAGTCTCTCGGCCAGCGCCAGGGCGCGACGGTAATGGCCGACGGCGGTGTCCAGATCGGTCTGGGACACCGCTGCCCGGGCGAGTCCGTTGAGCGCGTTGAGCAGGCCGAGGTCGTTGCCGATCTCCTCGGCGATCATCAGTGCTGCCCGGTGGTGGCGGATCGCGATTTCGGTGGCGTCGCCTGCCAGCGCGGCGCTTCCGAGGCCGTTCAGGGCGTTCATTTCCGCGAGCCGGTTGCCGATGACGACGGCCATCGCGCGTGCGTGGTCCAGGTGCGCCGAGCTACCGGGGAGGTCGCCGGTCGCCTGCGCCACCCTGGCGAGGGCGATCAGCACGTTGATCTGCGCGGGGCGGTTCTGCTCGGCCTCGAAGAGGACGAGTGCCTTCCGGTAGTTCAGTGCCGCCGCCTCGTGGTCGGCCTCGCCGAACAACCGGTCCGCCAGGGCGACCAGGTCGTGTGGTCGAGGCCGCGCGGACGGGGCCGAGGCGGCATGTACGGTGGCGCCGGATGGCGGCGGTGCGTACGCGCGGTTGCGCGTGAGGACGGTTCGAGCGCCTGTGCCGCGGGAGCCGAAGCGGGGCGTGGGAGCGGGCGCGCGCCGTCTCATCCGGTGGGTCAGCTCGGTGTAGAGGGTACTCATGTCGAGGAGTTCGGGTCCGCCGGCGATGCCGTCCCGCAGCACCGCTATCAGCTCGCCGGTGAAAGCCGTATAGGTCGCTCCGACCGGGGCGAGTGCCTTTCTCGTCGCGGCGGACGCGGTTAGCACGCAGGCGCCGGGGAGTCTGGTCTCGCGGGCGACGACATCGGGGAGTTGTCCGGGCGATACGATCCCTTCGCCGCTCATCTCGCCGTCGAGAGCCTGGCCGCTGAAGCAGCAGTCGAGTATCACGACGGTCTGAAGTGCGTCTTTGCCGCACTCCAGGATGCGGGTGCGTAGGCTCTCGTAAGGGAGGCATTCGTCGGGCCAGCGCGTTCCGCACAGCGCGAGGTAGAGGTCGCGCTGCCGTCTTCCCTCCAGCAGCCCGTGTCCCGCGTAGTAGATCAGGAGCGTGTCGGTCGTTTGGGACGCCGCGTGTTCGACCGGGCGGAGGATCTCATGGGGATGCGAGGGCTGTTCCACCCGCACACAGTGGTCGGGTCGTAGGCCTGCGACTCCGCCAACGGTCAGCAGCCTGTGCAGTTCCGCAATGTTGCGCTCGACTGCCGGTAGATCCGCCAGGCCCAGGTCGTCGCAGCCGGACCAGGCGCCGATGAGGACGGCTCGGGATCCTGGGCCGAGTGGGTCAGTCGAAGGGGTCATCACCGGTCGCTTCCGTCTGCGCGCACCATGGACAGGCCGGCAGGTGGACGTCGTGGGCGTGGTGCGGCCGTAGGGGACAGGGACGGAGGTTCTCCAGCGCGTGGTCGAGGCAGGTGAGCCATTCGTCGGCGCGGGGGCGTGCCGCCGGATCCCTCAGTCCGGGGCCGAAGGCGGCCCTGAACATTTCCAGGAGGCGTGGTGCGAGGACGGTCTCTGGATCCGGCATCCACTTCGGCACGATCATCCGATCGCCGCGGACGACATATGACCGGCCGCCGATGATGTTCTGGTCGATGCTCACTTCCGTGCTCCCGTTATCGACCGGTACTCCAGCGAAGGGATGGTTTCCGGCGGTCAGGAGCAGGTAGAGGAGGATCGCCAGGGCGAAGGCGTCGGTTGCCTTCGTCGCCTGCTGTCCCCGGAAGCGTTCCGGCGCGCTGTAGTCGGGGGTGTACAGGGTGCTCGGGAAGAACTCGCCGGTGGCGGGATCGGTGAATGAGACCGAGTCGCAGTCGAGCAGCGTGACGAAGCCCTTGAGATCGACCACGACGTTGCGGTCCGAGAGATCCCCCACGACGATTCCCCCCCGGTGCATGACCGCTAGGACGGAGGCCAGATTCCGGCCGGCCCGGACGAGGGCCCCGGAGGCGACGCTGTGCTTGAAGTAGCGCAGACGTGCTCGTCGGTAGATCAGGGCCGCGAGCGGAAAGTGGTCGGGGTGACCGAAGTAGCGCATCGCGTACCCGATCATCGCGCCGTTCGGCGTGTAGACCAGTGCCGAAGGCCAGGCCAGCTCCGGTGATCGGTTCGCGATGCCTCCCTGGCGCGAGGGCGGTGTCATCGCCACGATGCGGGCCAGGCGCCGCGCGTCCCTTCCCTCTATCCGTTCGCGGTAGATCTTCACGACCAGGTCGGGGCGGTCGCGGACATGGAAGATCTCGGCCTGGCCTCCGCTGTGAGCCGGCCCGAGGAGGGCGACCTCATCGCCGTCGAGCACAACGGCACCGGTCATCTACGAGCCACCTCTTACCAGGTCTCGTCGGCTTCGTCGCTGGACCAGGAACGCCTTTGTGACTTGAATTGAGAGAAGATTTTCTCGATCACCTCGTCATTGATGTACGAGTCTGTCTCGTTCCGCACGCTGACGGAAATCATGGAAAGGACCTCGTGGATGGGAAATCCGTCGAGTTTGGCGTTGTAATGGGGTGACAGCGTGCGCAGCATGTCCATTGCGTCGTCCGCGAGTTCGCCGGCCCCAATGGCGAAGAGGCGGAACTTCCTTTCCTCGGTTCCCCGGGCGAGCACGGGAGCGAGGCGCATCCAGTCCCGGGTGACCTCGCCTTCCCGGTCGGTGGGAACACTGTGGGTCACCAGCAAAATCTGCGGGCGGTGATAGATCAGACCGGAGTTGCGCAGCCGGCTCTTGAAGGACTCCAGGATGTGCAGACTCGTCTCCACCGCGTCGGTCATTGGTGCGGGTCCGAACGCACCGAGCTGTGGCGGCTCGAAACGAAAGGCGGGAACGAAGGCATTGGCATCCGCTGTCGGCGGAAGAAGGTAGGGTCCCTGCCACACGCTGACACCGCGTCCGCCGAACGTCACGATCGCCACGTCGACCGCGTCACTGATCCCGGGGTCCTCCGTCAGAGCCACAGCCCAATTCCGCAAAGCGTCATTGAGCTGCTGGATCGGCTGTCCGGCCATGGTTCCCGAGGTGTCCAGACAGAGCAGCAGGGGCAGACGCTGCGCGGTCTGGCTCGGCACCTCGGCAAATTCGACGGGGAGTTCCGGAAGGTCACGAAGCGCGGGAATCGACATGGACCGCTGCGCGTGGGATGGCGGTATGTGTACGTATACCTCTTCATTCCAGCCCGGCAAACGCACGGCCTCGAACTGCCAGGGCCGCAGCCCGCCCAACTCGGCCAGTACCGCCCGCCGGTGAACGTCAGCGGAGATCACCTGTACGAGGGTGGTCTCACCGGCGTGGAAAATCTGCCAGATGTCCCGAGTGGTGCGCAGCCGGGACCAGACGTCGGCGGAGCCCATGTACATCAGAACCAGTGCCCTGAGCTCTGACTCGGGGCTGTGGCCCTCGTGGAGGTGATCCATCAGCTGCAGGTCGAGTTCCGTGACCATTCTGTGGACTACGCCCGCCAGATCCGCCTCCTCCGCAAAGACACCCGTGACCCCTCCGCTCTCCTTGTCGAGCGACCAGTCGGGCGGCCCGAGGCCGGCCTCGGATACCGCGGTGGCGAGCAGACCGGCGAGGCGGCGTACGCTCACTGCGCGGTGATGGTGGTCGCGTACCTCGAAGCCGTGGATGTAGACGGCGCAGTGCAAACGGCCGGTCTGCGAACCGGCCGAAGAATCCCAGGACACTCTCCCGCCCCCCTCGCAGACGGCTAGGTCGCGCTGTCGTCGGCGAGCAGGGCGTCGACGACGCGGTCGATCTCCTCCGGATCGGCACCGCTGACGACGATCGGCGTTCCGTTTCGCTCGATGGTCACCGTCGGCGTCTCGGCCCTGCTGACGTGTGAGTCCCGCCAGGCCGCGATCGCCACGACCAGGCTGCCCAGGCTGGTCACATCGGTGACGAGAGCCTGCACGATCTCGCCGGCGCCCATCGAGTCGGCGGCGGCAGGGGCCGGCGCGAACCGTATGTCCCGGGCGACGGAGTCCCGAGTCAGCCATCGCAACAGGGGTTCCCGACCGGTGTCCTCGTCCGTATGGATCAACAGCTTCATGTGCTCCGCTCCTCCTCACCCAGTGTGCCGGATCACACACGCTGACGGGATCCCAACGGTAGTGGTCGATGCTTCCGTTGGCTCCGTTTTCCGCAAGTGCCGCAAACGTCATGTGGAGATGACGCTGTCACCGACGGCGCTGCCACGGTCGGCGAGTGGCGGCCGTACAACGACGCTTTCACGCCTGCGGATGTTCCCATCCGCAGGCGTGTGGGCCCTGCTGACCGAGCGGGAGGAGAATAACGCGGTAGGCGTGGCACGACCGACACCGGACGTTGCGAGGCCATTTCGGCAACAACCCTCCGTGAAGGCTGACGGATGCTCAGGCATCTCTGACGTATCGTCAACCATTCAAGATCATCTTGCATGTGCGTTGCACAGGGTGCTGCGAAGCAACAGTGATCAGTGGAGGGTCGGGAAGGTGATTTTCCGCAGGTCAGCTGGCGTGTTGAGGTGTCGTGCCCGTGCCTCCAAGGGGCACAACACCCCGCCCCTCAGATGTCCCGGAAGATATCGATCTGCGCCCCCACCGAATTCAGCCGCTCCGCCAGATCCTCGTACCCCCGGTTGATCACGTACACGTTGCGCAGCACCGACGTGCCCTCCGCCGCCATCATCGCCAGCAGGACGACCACCGCGGGGCGCAGGGCCGGCGGGCACATCATCTCGGCGGCGCGCCAGCGGGTGGGGCCCTCGACCAGGACGCGGTGGGGGTCCAGGAGCTGGAGGCGGCCGCCGAGGCGGTTCAGGTCCGTGAGGTAGATCGCGCGGTTGTCGTAGACCCAGTCGTGGATGAGGGTCTGGCCCTGGGCGGAGGCCGCGATGGCCGCGAAGAACGGGACGTTGTCGATGTTCAGGCCCGGGAAGGGCATGGGGTGGATCTTGTCGATCGGCGCCTCCAGCTTGGAGGGCCGGACGGTGAGGTCCACCAGGCGCGTGCGGCCGTTGTCGGCGAAGTACTCCGGTGTGCGGTCGTGGTCGAGGCCCATTTCCTCCAGGACCGCCAGCTCGATCTCCAGGAACTCGATCGGGACGCGGCGGACCGTCAGCTCCGACTCCGTCACCACGGCCGCGGCCAGCAGGCTCATCGCCTCGACCGGGTCCTCGGAGGGCGAGTAGTCCACGTCGGCGTCGATCACCGGCATGCCGTGCACCGTGAGGGTGGTGGTGCCGATGCCCTCGACGCGGACACCCAGGGCCTCCAGGAAGAAGCAGAGGTCCTGGACCATGTAGTTGGACGACGCGTTGCGGATGACCGTGACGCCGTCGTGGCGGGCGGCCGCGAGCAGCGCGTTCTCCGTCACCGTGTCGCCCCGCTCGGTCAGCACGATCGGGCGGTCCGGGCGCACCTGACGGTCCACCACCGCGTGGTAGTGGCCCTCGGTCGCCGCGACCTCCAGGCCGAACCGGCGCAGCGCGATCATGTGCGGCTCGATGGTCCGGGTGCCGAGGTCGCAGCCGCCGGCGTAGGGCAGCCGGAAGCGGTCCATGCGGTGCAGCAGCGGGCCGAGGAACATGATGATCGAGCGGGTGCGCACCGCCGCCTCGGCGTCGATGGCCTCCATGTCCAGTTCGGCCGGCGGCACGATCTCCAGGTCGGTGCCGTCGTTGACCCAGCGGGTGCGCACGCCGATGGAGTTGAGCACCTCGAGGAGGCGGTAGACCTCCTCGATGCGGGCGACCCGGCGCAGCACCGTGCGGCCCTTGTTGAGCAGCGAGGCGCACAGCAGGGCCACGCACGCGTTCTTGCTGGTCTTGACGTCGATGGCGCCCGAGAGGCGACGGCCGCCGACCACGCGCAGGTGCATCGGACCCGCGTAGCCCAGGGAGACGATCTCGCTGTCCAGCGCTTCGCCGATGCGGGCGATCATCTCAAGGCTGATGTTCTGGTTGCCGCGCTCGATGCGGTTGACGGCGCTCTGACTGGTGTTGAGCGCCTCCGCAAGCTGTGACTGCGTCCAGCCGCGGTGCTGCCGGGCGTCACGGATGAGCTTGCCGATGCGTACGAGGTAGTCGTCTGCCATGAGGTTGAGGCTATCTCAGATATGAGATGGTGCCTCTCGGGGGGTCCGTTCGGGTGGCGCGACGTCAAGCGCGGCTCAGCGACGCTTGCTCGTGGTGGTGCGCCGCCATCCGAAAGGTCCGGGCAAATCCATCGATGTCGTACGACGTCCGGTGCTGCTGCGGGTATGGCGCGGGCCGTTCTTGCCACCGGTGGTGATGGACCACGAACGCTTGTTGATGTTCAGGCGCACTCCGGGAAGGATTCGGAAACTCTTGCGGAATGTGAGGGGCATCGTGCCTCCGTCCGAGTAGTGCCGGGGCTGTCCGGCAGGCATCGGATACCCCCGTTCGGCGTAGCCATGGCCGTACGGGTCACCCGGAAGGGTGGACGGTGGGGCGCACGCCACACGGCGCCCGGGCATGACCAGGCCGCCCCCATGTACTAGAGTTATCTCGACATCGAGATATCTGCTGAGGCGCACCGCAGCCGCAGCCGCCGTCGGGTCCAGCGGTAAGGCTTACCTAACTTAGCCATACCTTAGCGGAAAGGCCAGGGCGGCGTCGCGGCAGGATGCGGTGGTACGCGCACATGAATGAAGGAGACTGTCGTGTCGGCGAACAGCTTCGACGCCCGCAGCACGCTGCAGGTGGGCGACGAGTCGTACGAGATCTTCCGGCTGGACAAGGTCGAGGGCTCCGCGCGCCTTCCCTACAGCCTGAAGGTGCTGCTGGAGAACCTGCTCCGCACCGAGGACGGCGCGAACATCACCGCCGACCACATCCGTGCCCTCGGCGGCTGGGACTCGCAGGCGCAGCCGTCGCAGGAGATCCAGTTCACGCCGGCCCGCGTGATCATGCAGGACTTCACCGGCGTGCCCTGTGTCGTGGACCTCGCCACCATGCGCGAGGCCGTCAAGGAGCTGGGCGGTGACGCGGCGAAGATCAACCCGCTGGCCCCGGCCGAGCTGGTCATCGACCACTCCGTGATCGCCGACAAGTTCGGCACCAACGACGCCTTCAAGCAGAACGTCGACCTGGAGTACGGCCGCAACAAGGAGCGCTACCAGTTCCTGCGCTGGGGCCAGACCGCCTTCGACGAGTTCAAGGTCGTCCCGCCCGGCACCGGCATCGTCCACCAGGTGAACATCGAGCACCTGGCCCGCGTCGTCATGATCCGCGACGGCAAGGCCTACCCCGACACCCTGGTCGGCACCGACTCGCACACCACCATGGTCAACGGCCTCGGCGTCCTCGGCTGGGGCGTCGGCGGCATCGAGGCCGAGGCCGCGATGCTCGGCCAGCCGGTCTCCATGCTGATCCCGCGCGTCGTCGGCTTCAAGCTCACCGGTGAGCTGCAGCCGGGCACCACCGCCACGGACCTCGTGCTGACCATCACCGAGATGCTCCGCAAGCACGGCGTCGTCGGCAAGTTCGTCGAGTTCTACGGCGAGGGTGTGGCGGCCACGAGCCTCGCCAACCGCGCCACCATCGGCAACATGTCGCCGGAGTTCGGCTCCACCGCCGCGATCTTCCCGATCGACGACGAGACGCTGAACTACCTGCGCCTGACCGGCCGCTCCGACCAGCAGGTCGCCCTCGTCGAGGCGTACGCCAAGCAGCAGGGCCTCTGGCTGGACCCGAAGGCCGAGCCGGACTTCTCCGAGAAGCTGGAGCTGGACCTCGCCACGGTCGTCCCCTCCATCGCCGGCCCGAAGCGCCCGCAGGACCGCATCGTCCTCGCGAACGCCGCCGAGCAGTTCAAGCAGGACGTCCGCAACTACGTGGACAGCGTGGACGAGGCGGGCCAGGAGTCGTTCCCGGCCTCCGACGCCCCGGCCGTCGCCAACGGCGTCCCGTCCAACCCGGTCCCGGTCACCGCCCCGGACGGCACGACCTACGAGCTGGACCACGGTGCCGTGACGGTCGCCGCCATCACCTCCTGCACCAACACCTCCAACCCGTACGTCATGGTCGCCGCCGCCCTGGTGGCCAAGAAGGCGGTCGAGAAGGGCCTGACCCGCAAGCCGTGGGTCAAGACCACCCTCGCCCCGGGCTCCAAGGTCGTCACCGACTACTTCGAGAAGTCGGGCCTCACCCCGTACCTCGACAAGGTCGGCTTCAACCTCGTCGGCTACGGCTGCACCACCTGCATCGGCAACTCCGGCCCGCTGCCGGACGAGGTCTCCAAGGCCGTCAACGACCACGACCTCGCCGTCACCTCGGTGCTCTCCGGCAACCGCAACTTCGAGGGCCGGATCAACCCCGACGTCAAGATGAACTACCTGGCGTCCCCGCCGCTGGTCGTCGCCTACGCCCTCGCCGGCTCCATGAAGGTCGACATCACCAAGGACGCCCTGGGCGCCGACCAGGACGGCAACCCGGTCTTCCTCAAGGACATCTGGCCCTCCGAGGCCGAGGTCAACGACGTCGTCGCCAACGCCATCGGCGAGGACATGTTCTCCAAGTCCTACAGCGACGTCTTCGCGGGCGACGCCCAGTGGCAGGCGCTGCCGATCCCGACCGGCGACACCTTCGAGTGGGACACCGAGTCCACCTACGTCCGCAAGCCCCCGTACTTCGAGGGCATGGGCATGGAGCCGGCCCCGGTCGAGGACATCTCCGGCGCCCGCGTGCTGGCCAAGCTGGGCGACTCGGTCACCACCGACCACATCTCCCCGGCCGGTGCGATCAAGGCCGACACCCCGGCCGGCAAGTACCTGACGGAGCACGGCGTCGAGCGCCGCGACTTCAACAGCTACGGCTCCCGCCGCGGCAACCACGAGATCATGATCCGCGGCACCTTCGCCAACATCCGCCTGCGCAACCAGATCGCGCCGGGCACCGAGGGCGGCTACACCCGCGACTTCACCCAGGCCGACGGGCCGGTTTCGTTCATCTACGACGCCTCCCGCAACTACATCGAGCAGAACATCCCGCTCGTCGTCCTGGCCGGCAAGGAGTACGGCTCCGGCTCCTCCCGCGACTGGGCCGCCAAGGGCACCGCGCTCCTCGGCGTCAAGGCCGTCATCGCCGAGTCCTACGAGCGCATCCACCGCTCGAACCTCATCGGCATGGGCGTCCTGCCGCTCCAGTTCCCGGAGGGCCAGTCCGCGTCCTCCCTCGGCCTCACCGGCGAGGAGTCCTTCTCCGTCTCCGGCGTCACCGAGCTGAACGACGGCACCACCCCGCGCACGGTGAAGGTCACCACCGACACCGGCGTCGAGTTCGACGCGGTCGTCCGCATCGACACCCCGGGTGAGGCGGACTACTACCGCAACGGCGGCATCCTGCAGTACGTGCTGCGCAGCCTGATCCGCAAGTAGGCGGCGGCGCACAAAGCCCGAGGGCCGCACCCCCGTCACCGGGAGTGCGGCCCTCGGCCTTTGCCTGCCTCAGAACATCATCTTGTAGATGTTCCAGCCACCGCTGCCGATCTTCACGGGGCTCTTGAACGGCGCGGAGCCGTTGCCGGTGCCCTTGTACAGGTACAGGGCCCCGCTCTTGTTGCGGGCCACGAGGTCCGTGATGCCGTCGATGTCGATGTCACCGACGGAGACGATGTTGTTGTACGCGTTCCAGCCGCCACCGACACGGGTGCGGGAGGAGAAGGGCGCCTTGTAGTTGCCGGTGCCCTTGTACAGCCACAGGACGCCCGACTTGTCCTTGGCGACGATGTCGGCCTTGCCGTCGCCGGAGAGGTCGCCCTTGCCGGTGATGTGGGTGTACGCGTTCCACCCGCCGCCGACCTTGTAGCGCTGGGTCAGCTTGCCGTTGCCGTAGCCGAGGTACAGGTACAGGTTGCCGGAGCCGTCGCGGGCGAGCAGGTCGTCGGCGCCGGCACCGCCCAGGTTGTCGGCGGAGAAGAGCTGGTCGTAGATCTTCCAGCCGTTGCCGACGAAGATGTGCTCCGAGTCGATGCCCCAGTCTCCGTAGTAGAGCTGGCCGCCGGCCGTGACCTGCCAGAGACCGTCCGACTCGCCGTCGGAGTTGTGGTCCACCTGGGTGGCGGCGCGAGCGGTGTCCCAGCCGGAACCGGAGAAGAAGCGGGAGTCCAGTCCACCCTCCCAGTTGGGCAGGTAACCCCACAGGTCACCGTTCCCGTCCGAACCGAACAGCGGGTTGATCTGCGCGTCGCCCGGCAGGGCGGTCGAGCCGAACTTCGAGTTGTCCGACGGCTTCACGTCGGCCTGCGGCCGGGTCGCGGTGGGTACCGGCTCGTCGGCGGCGACGGCACTGCTCGCACCCGTCGCCACCAGGGCGGCGGTGAGCGCCGCAGCCGTGGCACGCGCCAGGGCGCGACGCGTGTTCAGGCCAGAGCTTTTGGCCACGTGGGTCCTCCGTTTGGTCATGCGGAAGGGACAGCGGACGGTCGGTCCGCAAGATCCCTGGATACTCCGTGATCCTTACACATGACGTTCACACGTCAATCAGATTTACCGCAGGGGACGAGAGCGGTACAGAACAGGTATGGAAGAGCAACGTGGGGCGTACAACCTTTTGCGGGGTACGCCGGTCACCCGGCGTACCCCGCGACTTCATCCCACGCTCACCGTGGGGTTCAGGACAGCAGCTCCACCTCCGCCAGCGTGTGCTCGCCGTCCAGGACCAGCCGGTACTTCGCGTACGTGCCCGGTGACTTCACCGAGAACGCCCGGGTCTGCCTGTCCCAGGCGAAGGACTCCCCGGAGCGCTGGTCCAGCGTCCGCCAGGTCGTGCCGTCGGTCGAGCCCTGGAGCTTCCAGCCGGCCGGTGCCTTGGTGTGGTCCTTCGGTGAAGTCAGCGTGTACTGGGCCGCCTTCACGCCCTTGCCGGAGACCGGCAGGTCCACCGACGTCACGCTCGCGTCGGTCGCCGAGGTGTTGTCGAACAGGGCGCCCTCGCCGGTGACGGCGTCCGCGCGCGGGGTCGGTACCTCGTCGTCCTGGGTGACCGACGGCGGGGCCGCGTTCTTGCCGGTGCCCCACGAGGAGGGCTTCGCGCCCATGTCGAACTCCAGGACGCCGCCCTTGGCGATCACCGAGTGGGGGAGCGAAGTGGAGTTCCAGCGCTTGCCGTTGACCTTCAGGCCCTGCACGTAGACGTTCTTCGTGCTGTTCTTCGGGGCCTTGACGACCAGCTTGCGGCCGTTCTCCAGGTGGACCGTCGCCTTGGTGAACTGCGGCGATCCGATGGCGTACTCACCACTGCCCATGACCAGCGGGTAGAAGCCGAGCGAGGAGAAGAGGAACCAGGCCGACTGCTCGCCGTTGTCCTCGTCACCGTGGTAGCCCTGGCCGATGTCGCTGCCGGTGTACAGACGCTGGAGCACCTCGCGGACGTTCTTCTGCGTCTTGTACGGCTGCCCGGCCGCGTCGTACATGTACAGGGCGTGGTGGGCGACCTGGTTGGAGTGCCCGTACATGCCCATCCGGACGTCCCGCGCCTCGGTCATCTCGTGGATGACACCGCCGTAGGAGCCCTTGAACTCCGGCGAGGCCGTCTCGGGGGTGGCCAGGTACTCGTCGAGCTTGTCGCCGAGGCCGCTCCGGCCGCCGTAGAGGTTGGCGAGGCCGCGGCTGTCCTGCGGGGCGGTGAAGGCGTAGCCCCAGCCGTTGGTCTCCGTGTAGTCGTAGCCCCACACGCGCGGGTCGTACTTCTCGGAGTCCACCCGCCAGTCGCCCTTGGCGTCCTTGCCCTGGAAGAAGCCGGCCTTGCTGTCGAAGAGGTTCACGTAGTCCTGCGCGCGGTTGAGGAAGTACGCCGACTCCTCCTTGTACCGCTTCTCGCCGGTCTCCTTGTAGAGCTTCTCGCCCATCTTCGCGATGCCGTAGTCGTTGAGGTAGCCCTCCAGCGCCCACGACAGGCCCTCGTGCGTCTCGGAGCTGGTGTAGCCGAGGAACGGCGAGGTCTCCATGCCCTTGCGGCCCACGCCCGAGGACGGGGGCACCACGGTGGCGTTCTTCACGGCCGCGTCGTAGGCCGCCTTGGCGTCGAAGTCGACGCCCTTGACGTAGGCGTCCGCGAACGCCACGTCGGAGGAGGTGCCGGTCATCAGGTCCGCGGCACCGGGCGAGGACCAGCGGGAGGTCCAGCCGCCGTCCTTGTAGTGCTGCACGAAGCCGTCGACCAGCTCACCGGCCTTGGACGGGGTCAGGAAGGAGTACGCGGGCCAGGTGGTCCGGTACGTGTCCCAGAAGCCGTTGTTGACGTAGACCTTGCCGTCGACGATCTTGGCGCCGGTCTCGGTCGGCGTGTCCTCCTTGACCGCCTTCGAGAAGGGGGAGGCGTACTTGTACTTCCCGCCGACCTTCTCGTGGCCGGCGTTCGGGTACAGGTACAGCCGGTAGAGGCTGGAGTACAGCGTGGTCAGCTGGTCCTGCGTGGCACCCTCGACCTCGACCTTGCCGAGGACCTCGTCCCACTGCTTCTGGGCGTCGCGCTTGACCTTGTCGAAGGAGGCGCGCGCGGGGATCTCCTGGCGCAGGTTGTCCTTCGCCTGCTCGACGCTGATCAGCGAGGTGGCGATGCGCAGCGTCACGGTGCGGTCCTTGCCCGCGTCGAAGCGCAGGTGGCCCTTGACGCCGCCGGCGTCGCCGCCGGTGACCTTGCTGTCGAACTCGCCGTGGACGAAGAGGCGGGTGGCACCGGTGGACAGCCCGGACTTGACGTCCGAGTAGCCCGAGAAGGTGCCGTTCTCCTTGTCCAGGGTGAGGCCGGCCTGGTCGGTGACGTTGTCGAAGATCACGCTCGCGTCGTCACCGGGGTAGGTGAAGCGCATCATCGCGGCGTGGTCGGTGGGGGTCACCTCGGCCTTGAGGCCGTTCTCGAACCGCACGCCGTAGTAGTACGGCCGGGCGGTCTCGTTCTCGTGCCGGAAGGCCAGCTCGCGGGCGTCGCGGCCGGTGTCCGGGGTGCCGGACGCGGCCGAGGGCATCACCTGGAAGGTCTGCCGGTCGCCCATCCACGGGCTCGGCTCGTGGCTCGCGCTGAACGCCTGGAGGGTGGGCAGGTTGTCCGCGTTGTTGCCGCGCGCGTACTCGTAGAGCCAGCTGAGCGATCCGGCGTTGGTCACCGGCGTCCAGAAGTTGAAGCCGTGCGGTACCGCGGTCGCCGGGAAGTTGTTGCCGCGCGAGAAGCTGCCGCTGGAGTTGGTGCCACGGGTGGTGAGCGCGTGGTCGGAGAGGTGGGCCTTCGGGCGCTCGTACGCGGCCCGCTCGATCTTCACGTCGTCCAGCCAGCCGCGGAACTTCGCCGGGCCCTTGGGGGAGTCGTACGCCACCAGGATCCGGTCGACGGTCTTGCCGGCCGCGACGGAGCCGATGCCCGACTGGACGCTGTTCCACTGGTTGACGTAGAGGATCTTGGCGTCGCCCTGACCGCGCGGCGTCAGCGGGAACCCGTGCTGGTCGGTGGCCTTGAGGTCGCTCAGGTGGGTGCCGTCGGTGAAGGCGAGGTCGACGGAGACGTTCGTGGCGTCGTAGTCGAGGTCGCCGTCGGCCATGGAGGGGAAGATCTTGTACGACAGCTCGCTGCGGCGGTCGACCTTCACATTGACGTCGAAGACCTTGTTGTACGAGTACGCCCGGCCGTCGGCGGTGTGCCGGCCCGCGTAGCGCAGGGCGTGCGTGCCGGTGAAGCCCGCGCCCGACTTCGCGGTCGGCGAGCCGGTCGGGCCGCGGTCGACCAGCGAGAGCATGTCCTCGGGGACCGGGGTGTCGCCGCCGCCGGTGGACAGCTGGAAGTCGGCGAGCTGGAGGGCGTCGCCCGCCCCGTTGTTCTTGGTGATCTCCAGCCGGAAGTGCTGGTACTCGGCGGCCTCGGCGAGGTCGTACGTCTTGGTCTGGAAGCGCTCGCCGAAGGATTCCCCGGAGCGGGAGTCCAGCGTCTGCCAGGTCTCGCCGTCCGCCGAGCCCTTCAGCGTCCAGTCCACCGGGTCGCGTTCGTCGTGGTCGTTGGCCGAGGTGAGGGCGTACTTGGCGATCTTCGTCGACTCGTCCAGGTCGAACTCGACCCAGCCCGTCTTCTCGAAGGTGAGCCACTTGGTGCCCGGCTCGCCGTCGACGAGGTTCTCCTTGACCTCGCCGCCGTTCGTGTTCTCGGCGCTGGCCCGCACGCCGGTCACGTGGTCGGTGACGTTGCCCGGTATGCCGGTCGTGTACCCGCCGTCCACACCCGAGGACCGCTTGCCGCCGTCCGCGCCGGTGTCCACGGTGTTGAGCCAGTCCGGAGCCGGGTCGTCCGCCTCGAACGAGGACGCGAACTCCCGGTCGGCTCCGGCCGGAGCCTGCGGCAGCGCGACCGCCGCCCCCTGTGAACCCACCGCCAAAGCGAAGGCGGTCGTCAGCACGACCGCCGGACCCCATCTGTGCCGAACTCTGTATTCCATGTCCTGGCCACCCTCCCTGCGCGTGGGACAACGTTGTCAAATCTGCTGCGCAAGGACCAGTAGGGGTCAAGTGGCATGTGATGTCAAGGGTGTTGGATGTGGCGTTCGGGGCTTATGCCAGGGATTCTTACGGCATGGCGTGCACAGGCCACTCATATTTCCGGGAGGTCTCAACTCGGAAAAGACGTACCGCCAACCTTGCTTTCGATCTTGATCCGCTGGCGGGAAGTGGACTATACCTGTCGCCCACCGGGGGATACGGGGGGAGCCGCGAAGAGGAACCGCCCAAGCGCCCGAGCAGCACTTTTCAGAAGAGCAGTACCAGCGTTTCCCGCACGAACCAGCGTGACCCGATCGCGGTGCCGGGGAGGATCCGGTTCACCGCCTGAGTCCTGTAGAAGGCGAGGACTTGAGCATGGGATCCACTTCCGCCGAGAACAACGGTACGGGCGTCGGCCGCCGCGATCTGATCAAGCGGTCCGCAGCGCTCGGCCTGATCTCCGTACCGACCATGGGCTTCCTCTCCGCCTGCGCGAGCGGCGGCGGGGACGACCAGGAGAAGGCCAAGGCGGGCGAGAAGTCCGCGAAGAACCCTCTCGCGGTCAACGACAGCGCCAAGATGGAATTCGTCCTCTTCGACGGCGGCTTCGGCAAGGAGTACGCCGAGGACGCCGTGAAGCTGTACGAGAAGGCCTTCCCGAAGGCCGAGGTGAAGTTCTCCGCCACCCAGAAGATCCAGTCGACCCTCCAGCCGCGCTTCAACGGCGGCAACCCGCCCGACCTCGTCGACAACTCCGGCGCCGAGCAGATGGACATGGGCGTCCTGGTCGGCAAGAAGCAGCTCGCCGACCTCACCCCGCTCCTCGACGCCCCGTCCTACGACGACCCGAACAAGAAGGTCCGCGACACGCTGCGCCCCGGCATCGTGGAAATGGGCCAGTTCGACGGCGAGCCGGTCTGGATCCTGTACTACGCGTACACGGTCTACGGGAACTGGTACTCGCAGAAGGCGCTCGACTCGCTGGACGCGGAGTACCCGAAGACCTGGGACGAGATGCTCGCGGTCTGCGAGAAGGCCAAGAAGAAGGGCATGGCGGGCTGGACGTACGCGGGCAAGTACCCGTACTACATCCCCTTCTCGATGTCCCCGATGATCGCCAAGGTCGGCGGTGTCGAGGTGCTGGACGCCATCGACAACCTGGAGCCGAACGCCTGGAAGCACCCGGCGGTCAAGACGGTCTTCGAGGCCTGGTACGAGCTGTACAAGAAGGGCTACATCCTCAAGGGCACCCCCGGCCTGGACCACATCCAGTCGCAGACCGCCTGGGCCAAGGGCAAGGCCCTGTTCATCCCCAACGGCTCCTGGGTGGAGAACGAGTCGGCCAAGGTCATCCCCGCCGACTTCGACCTCGCCGTGTCCGCCCCGCCCGGCATCGACGACAGCGACAAGATGCCCTTCGGCACGATGTGGGCCTCCGGCGGCGAGCCCTTCATCGTCCCGGCCAAGGCGGCCAACGGCGCCGGCGGCATGGAGCAGCTGCGCGTCATGCTCAGCGAGGCCTCCTCGAAGAACTTCACCAGCAAGGTGAAGTCGCTCAGCGCCTACAACGGCGGCACCGACGGCATCGAGCTGACCCCGGGCCTCAAGTCCGGCGTGGCGGCGCTGGAGCTGGCCGGCAGCAACGTGGTGAACCCGCGGATGCAGGACTGGTACGTGCAGCTCCAGAAGGAGAAGATCGGCGTCGGCTGCCTGGGCGAGATGATGGCGGGCCGGATGACTCCGGCCGAGACCATCAAGAAGATCCAGGGCTTCGCCGACGACGCCGCCAAGGACTCGTCGATCAAGCACTACAAGCACCAGTGAGGAAGCGTCACCAGGGCCTGTCCGGCGCCGGCGCGCCGGACAGGCCCTGGCGGCGCCACCCGCGCTCAGATCGGGGTCGGTAGCAATGCAGCACGGCAAGTACCGGTTCATCGTGGGGTTCCTCGCGGTACCCCTGGGGCTGTACACGCTCTTCGTGGTCTGGCCGTTCATCCAGTCCATCTACTACTCGTTCACGGACTGGACCGGGCTGAGTCCCGAGTTCAAGATGGTCGGCTTCGACAACTACTCGCGGATGCTCGACGACGACATCTTCTGGAAGTCGTTGTGGCACAGCGTGTTGTTCGCCCTGCTGGTGCCGCTGGTGACGCTCGGCCTGGCGCTCTTCTTCTCCTTCATGATCAACGTGGGCGGGCGGAAGCGGAAGGGCGGCCCAGTGATCACCGGGGTCCGCGGTTCCGGCTTCTACAAGATCGTCTACTTCTTCCCGCAGGTGCTGTCCATCGCGATCGTCGCCCTGCTGTTCCAGTTCGCCTACAACCCGGACAGCGGCGCGGTCAACTCCCTGCTGCGCGGGATCGGCCTGGACTCCGTCCAGCCGCTGTGGCTCGGCGATCCGAACCTCGCGCTGTGGTGCGTGATGGCGGTGCTCGTCTGGTCCACCGTCGGCTTCTTCGTGGTCCTCTTCTCGGCGGGCATGGCCTCCATCCCGGCGGAGCTGTACGAGGCCGCGCTGCTGGACGGGGCGAACCGCTTCACGACCTTCTTCAAGGTCACCCTGCCGCTGCTGTGGGACACCGTGCAGTCCGGCTGGGTCTACATGGGCATCCTCGCCCTCGGCGCCGAGTCCTTCGCGGTCGTGCAGATCATGACGACCGGGCCCGGCGGACCCGACTACTCGACCACCGTGACGGTCCTGTACGTGTACCAGAAGGCGTTCCGGGACGGTCAGGCCGCCTACGCCACCACCATCGGCGTCGCCCTGCTCCTCGTCACGCTGGCCTTCGCGGCGCTCGTGATGAAGCTGGGCCGGCGCGAGCGGCTGGAGTACTGAGCAATGAAGACGACCGAGACCCCCGCCCCCGTGCCGGCCGAGTCCGGCGCGCCCGTCCTGAAGACCGAGGCCGCGCCCGGCGGACTCCGCAAGGGGAAGAAGGAGGGCACCGCCCTCAACGTCTTCTCCCACGGCGTCCTCGTCATCTGGGCGATCATGGTCGGCATGCCGCTGGTGTGGGCGGTGATGACGTCCTTCAAGGACGACGCCTCCATCTTCGGCTCGCCCTGGTCGCTGCCAACCAAGCTGAACTTCGACAACTGGTCGCGGGCCTGGTCCCAGGCGCACATGAGCGACTACTTCCTCAACACCGTCATGGTGGTGGGCGGTTCGCTCGTCGGCACCCTCGTGCTGGGCTCCATGGCGGCCTATGTGCTGGCCCGCTTCGACTTTCCGGGCAACCGGTTCATCTATTACTTGTTCATCGGCGGCATGAGTTTCCCGATCATGCTGGCGCTGGTCCCGTTGTTCTACGTCGTGGACAACATGGGGCTGCTGAACACCATCCACGGGCTGATCCTGGTCTACATCGCCTACTCACTGCCCTTCACGGTGTTCTTCCTGACCGCGTTCTTCCGGACCCTGCCCAGCTCGGTGGCGGAGGCCGCGTTCGTGGACGGGGCCTCGCACACCCGGACGTTCTTCCAGGTCATGCTGCCGATGGCCAAGCCCGGCCTGATCAGCGTGGGGATCTTCAACTTCCTGGGGCAGTGGAACCAGTACATGCTGCCGACCGTGCTGAACACGGACCCGGACAAGCACGTCCTCACCCAGGGCCTGGTGCAGCTGGCGGTCAGCCAGGGGTACAAGGGCGACTGGTCGGGCCTGTTCGCGGGCCTGGTGATGGCCATGCTGCCGGTGCTGGCGGCCTACATCATCTTCCAGCGCCAGGTGGTCCAGGGACTCACCGCGGGCGCCCTGAAGTAGCGCCTCCGCGCTCCCCGACGTGTTCGCGCGTGCCGCTCCCGGAGGCCGGGGGCGGCACGCGCGTGTGTGCGGCCGCGCACCCGTGGGGGCCCTGATGCGGTTCAACCTCTTGACGGGAGGCGACCCGAACGGCTCAGCTTAGAGTTCACTAGTTGGACATGGACGGGGCCTCATCGAAGCGGCCCCGCGCGCAGGAGGTCGTCGTGGAGACTCCGGGGTCGCAGTCGTCGCTGCACCGAGCCAACCTGGAACGGGTCGTACGAGCGGTACGGCTCGCCGGTTCGCTCACGCAGGCGGAGATCGCGAGGACGACGGGCCTGTCCGCGGCGACTGTCTCGAACATCGTCCGGGAGCTGAAGGAGGGCGGGACCGTCGAGGTCACGCCCACGTCGGCGGGCGGCAGGCGGGCCCGCAGCGTCTCGCTGAGCGGGGACGCCGGCATCGTCATCGGCGTGGACTTCGGCCACACCCACCTGCGCGTCGCGATCGGGAACCTGGCCCATCAGGTGCTCGCCGAGGAGTCCGAGCCGCTGGACGTGGACGCCTCCTCGGACCAGGGCTTCGACCGGGCGGAACAGCTGGTCAGCCGGTTGGTCGCGGCCACCGGCGTCGACCGCTCCAAGATCGCCGGAGTGGGTCTCGGCGTGCCCGGCCCGATCGACGTGGAGTCCGGGACACTGGGCTCGACCGCCATCCTGCCCGGCTGGGGCGGCACCCGGCCCGCCGAGGAGCTGCGGGGGCGGCTCGGCGTGCCGGTGCACGTGGACAACGACGCGAACCTCGGCGCCCTGGGGGAGCTGGTCTGGGGGAGCGGCCGGGGGGTGCGGGACCTGGCGTACATCAAGGTCGCCAGCGGTGTCGGCGCGGGCCTGGTGATCGACGGGAAGATCTATCGGGGGCCGGGCGGCACAGCGGGAGAAATCGGGCATATCACCCTCGATGAGGCCGGCCCCGTCTGCCGTTGCGGAAACCGGGGTTGCCTGGAGACCTTCGCGGCAGCACGCTATGTGCTTCCGCTCCTCCAGCCCAGCCACGGCACCGATCTGACGATGGAGGGCGTCGTACGGCGGGCGCGGGACGGTGACCCGGGCTGCCGTCGGGTGATCGCCGACGTCGGCCGCCACATCGGCAGTGGAGTCGCCAACCTCTGCAACCTGCTCAATCCGAGCCGGGTCGTCCTCGGCGGCGATCTCGCCGAGGCCGGTGAGCTGGTGCTCGGCCCGATAAGAGAGTCTGTCGGGCGGTACGCCATCCCCAGTGCGGCGCGTCAACTCTCGGTGCTTCCCGGGGCACTTGGGGGCCGTGCGGAGGTGCTGGGGGCGCTCGCCCTCGCCCTCAGTGAAATGGGCGATTCGACCCTTTTGGACGGAAGTGCGACCGGCGCTCTGCCGGCGGCCACGCCTGCCTTCACTTAGAGCACGGATGGCACCGTTGTCATCTCGTTAAGGATTTACTTCTTGACGTCGTACGCGCGGCCGAGTTGACTTCCAGCCACCTCGGCCGCAACGACGCGGCCTCGTCAGGGAGGTTTGTGAAGTGAACACGCGTATGCGTCGTGCCGCCTTTGCCGTCGCCGCCGGCGCCATGGTCGTCTCGCTTGCTGCCTGTGGCAGCGCCGCGGAGTCCGGCGACAACGACTCGTCCGACTCGGCCGCGAAGAAGGGCGACGACATCAAGGTCGGTCTCCTGCTTCCGGAGAACCAGACCGCTCGCTACGAGAAGTTCGACAAGCCCATGATCGAGAAGAAGGTCAAGGAGCTCACGAACAACAAGGGCGAGGTCGTCTACGCCAACGCCAAGCAGGACGCCAGCCTGCAGAACCAGCAGGTCGACACGATGGTGACCAACAAGGTCGACGTGCTGATCCTGGACGCGGTGGACTACAAGGCCATCGCCGGCTCGGTGAAGAAGGCCAAGGACGCCGGCATCAAGGTCGTCGCCTTCGACCGCCTCGCCGAGGGCCCGATCGACGCCTACACCTCGTTCGACAACGTCACCGTCGGCAAGACGCAGGGCGAGGCCCTGCTGAAGGCGCTGGGCGACAAGGCCAAGGACAGCCAGGTCGTCATGATGAACGGCTCGTCCACCGACCCGAACGCCGCCCAGTTCAAGGAGGGCGCCCACTCCGCCCTCGACGGCAAGGTGAAGGTCGGCCGCGAGTACGACACCAAGGAGTGGAAGCCGGAGAACGCCAACGCCAACATGGAGGGCGCCATCTCCGCCCTCGGCAAGGACAAGATCGCCGGCGTCTACTCCGCCAACGACGGCATGGCGGGCGGCATCATCACCGCCCTGAAGGCCGCCGGCATCGCCGACATCCCGGTCACCGGCCAGGACGCCGAACTCGCGGGTGTGCAGCGCATCGTCACCGGTGAGCAGTACATGAGCGTCTTCAAGTCGTACCCGAAGGAGGCCGAGGTCGCGGCCGAGATGGCCGTGAAGCTGGCCAAGGGCGAGTCGCTCGACTCCATCGCCAACGACAAGGTCGACAGCGAGTCCGCCAAGGGCGTCCCCGCCGTCATCGTCCCGGTCGTCTCGCTGACCAAGGACAACATTAAGGAGACCGTCATCAAGGACGGCTTCTACACGATCGACGAGATCTGCGCCGGCAAGTACAAGGCCGCCTGCGACAAGATCGGTCTGAAGTAAGCGGATCCCGCGTCCCGAGCTGACTGAGCCGCCCGGGACCGTCCGCCCCAGCTCCTCCGGCGCCCCGCACTCATCAGCCCCGCAAGCTACGCGGGGCGCCGGACGGACCCTCCCCCAACCTTTCTGCACAACCTCCCGCCGGGTCAGGCGGCGAAGGAGATGGTTCACGTGTCCGCTACGCCCGTGCTGGCGTTGCGCGGGGTCTCCAAGCGATTCGGTGCCGTCCAGGCGCTCACCGACGTAGAGCTTGAGGTCCACGCCGGTGAGGTGGTCGCCCTGGTGGGCGACAACGGCGCCGGAAAGTCCACGCTGGTCAAGACGATCGCCGGCGTGCACCCCATCGATGAGGGCGCCATCGAGTGGGACGGCAGGTCCGTCTCGATCAACAGGCCGCACGACGCCCAGAACCTCGGCATCGCGACCGTCTACCAGGACCTCGCGCTGTGCGACAACATCGACGTCGTCGGCAACCTCTACCTGGGCCGGGAGCTGCGCAAGCGCGGCGTCCTGGACGAGGTGGAGATGGAGCGCCGCTCCCGCGAGCTGCTGGACACGCTGTCCATCCGCATCCCCAGCGTGCGCATCCCGATCGCCTCGCTCTCCGGCGGTCAGCGTCAGGTCGTGGCGATCGCCCGCTCCATGCTCGGCGAGCCGAAGCTGGTCATCCTGGACGAGCCCACCGCCGCCCTCGGCGTCGAGCAGACCGCCCAGGTCCTCGACCTCGTCGAGCGGCTGCGCGAGCGCGGCCACGCGGTCATCCTCATCAGCCACAACATGGCCGACGTCAAGGCGGTCGCCGACAAGGTCGCCGTCCTGCGCCTCGGGCGCAACAACGGCATCTTCGAGGTCAAGTCGACCTCCCAGGAAGAGATCATCTCCGCCATCACGGGCGCCACGGAGAACGCCGTGACCCGTCGTGCGGCGCGCACCAATGGGGAGATCAAGAAGTGAGCATCGACAAGACCTCCACGGCCGCCGAGGAGAGCTCGGTGGAGAACACGGACGCGGCCCCCGCCGCGGTCGCCGCGGTCGACCCCCGGCTGCTGGTACGCGAGCAGGGCTTTGCCGGCTACCTCGGCGAGTTCAAGCGGAAGATGAAGGCCGGCGACCTCGGCTCCATCCCGGTCGTCGTGGGCCTGCTGGTCATCTGGGCCATCTTCACCAGCCTGAACTCCAACTTCCTCACGGCCGGCAACTTCTCCGACATGTCGGTCGCCATGGTCGGCACCGGCATGATCGCCGTCGGTATCGTCTTCGTCCTGCTGCTCGGCGAGATCGACCTGTCGGTCGGCTCGGTCAGCGGTGTCGCGGGCGCCACCTTCGCGGTGCTCAGCGTCACGCACGGGATGAACGAGATACTCGCCCTGGTGCTGGCGATCCTCACCGGGACCGCGGCCGGCGCCATCCACGGCTTCGTCTTCGCCCGCATCGGTGTGCCCGCCTTCGCCGTGACACTGGCCGGCCTGCTGTTCTGGCAGGGCTTCATGCTGCAGATCCTCGGCAGCAACGGCACGATCAACCTCGACTCCGACGGCGTGGTCGTCAAGCTGACCAGCTACTACTTCAGCGACGTGGCCGCCGCCTACGGTCTGGCGATCGTCGTCACCGCCGGGTACTTCCTCAGCGCGTTCTTCGACAACCGCCGCCGCGAGGCCGTCGGAGTGCCGTCCCGGCCGCTGAACGAGATCATCGTGCGCACGGTGCTGCTCGCCGTGCTGGCCTTCGCCGTGGCGATCGTCTTCAACCAGTACAAGGGCCTGCCGCTGGCCGTCGTGATCTTCCTGGCCTTCCTGCTGCTCACGGACTTCGTCCTGCGCCGCACCGCCTACGGCCGGAAGATCTTCGCGCTCGGCGGCAGCGTCGAGGCGTCCCGCCGGGCCGGCATCAACGTCGAGCTGGTGCGGATCTCGGTCTTCGCGATCGCGGGCACCTTCGCCGCGATCGGCGGCCTCTTCGTCGCCTCGAAGATCGCCTCCGCCAACCAGGGCGCGGGCACCGGTGAGTTCCTGATGAACGTCATCGCCGCGGCCGTCATCGGCGGCACGTCCCTCTTCGGCGGCCGCGGCCGCACCTGGGACGCGCTGCTCGGTGTGATGGTCATCATCTCGATCCAGTACGGCCTCGCCCTGGAGGGCATCGCCTCGCCGGTCCAGTACATGATCACCGGTGGCGTGCTGCTGGCGACCGTCGTCATCGACGCGGTCACCCGCAAGACCCAGAAGACGGCCGGCCGCGCCTAGCCGTCACAGGCCCCCTGCGCGGCCCCACGGCCGACGACCGCCCGCCCGCCCGGCTGAGCCCCGGGAGGGCGGGCGGACGCGTCGTGCCGTGGCGTTCGGGGGACGGTGTGCGTCGGGCGCCGTCGGCGGGGCAGTCGTAGAACGGTCCGCCGCTGGGTAAGGCCGAACGCGTGACGTACGACGCACCGCCCGGACACGTTCCGCCACGGCGGAACATTAGACTCGGGCAGGCCCGGCAACAGCTCTACTGCAAGGAGGCACGGGTGCCGCTGCTGACCCGCATCACGGGACCGCGCGATCTGGACCGGCTCAGCCTGGAAGAGCTGGGCGGCCTGGCAGAGGAGATCCGCACCTTCCTGGTCGACGCCGTGTCCAAGACCGGCGGCCACCTCGGCCCCAACCTCGGCGTGGTGGAACTCACCCTCGCCCTGCACCGCGTCTTCGACTCCCCGAAGGACAAGGTGCTCTGGGACACGGGCCACCAGTCCTACGTGCACAAGCTGCTCACCGGCCGCCAGGACTTCTCCAGGCTGAAGATGAAGGGCGGCCTGTCCGGCTACCCCGCGCAGGCCGAGTCCGAGCACGACGTCATCGAGAACAGCCACGCCTCCACGGTGCTCGGCTGGGCCGACGGCATCGCCAAGGCCAACCAGGTCCTCGACCGCGA
Organism: Streptomyces sp. NPDC048171; assembly: GCF_043202655.1. Lineage (NCBI taxonomy): Bacteria > Bacillati > Actinomycetota > Actinomycetes > Kitasatosporales > Streptomycetaceae > Streptomyces > Streptomyces sp. NPDC048171. The sequence goes on along the minus strand of NZ_JBIDAU010000003.1, from coordinate 398,301 downwards.
CGACCACGTGGTCGCGGTCATCGGCGACGGCGCCCTCACCGGCGGCATGGCCTGGGAGGCGCTGAACAACATCGCCGCCGCCAAGGACCGCCCCCTCGTCATCGTCGTCAACGACAACGAGCGCTCCTACGCGCCCACCATCGGCGGCCTCGCCGACCACCTGGCGACCCTGCGCACCACCGACGGCTACGAGCGCTTCCTGGCCCGCACCAAGGAGGTCCTGGAGCGCACCCCGGTCGTCGGCCGCCCGCTCTACGACACCCTGCACGGCGCCAAGAAGGGCCTGAAGGACTTCATCGCCCCGCAGGGCATGTTCGAGGACCTCGGCCTGAAGTACGTCGGCCCGATCGACGGCCACGACCTGGAGGCCCTGGAGTCCGCGCTCACCCGCGCCAAGCGCTTCGGCGGTCCGGTCATCGTGCACTGCCTCACCGAGAAGGGCCGCGGCTACCAGCCCGCCCTCCAGGACGAGGCCGACCGCTTCCACGCCGTCGGCAAGATCCACCCCGACACCGGCCTGCCCATCTCCACCTCCGGCGCCGACTGGACCAGCGTCTTCGGTGAGGAGATGGTGAAGATCGGCGAGGAGCGGGAGGACGTGGTCGCCATCACGGCCGCCATGCTCCAGCCGGTCGGCCTCGACAAGTTCGCCAAGGCCTTCCCCGACCGCGTCTACGACGTCGGCATCGCCGAGCAGCACGGCGCGGTCTCCGCGGCCGGGCTCGCCCACGGCGGGGTGCACCCGGTCTTCGCCGTGTACGCCACCTTCCTCAACCGCGCCTTCGACCAGGTGCTGATGGACGTGGCCCTGCACAAGTGCGGCGTCACCTTCGTGCTGGACCGCGCCGGTGTCACCGGCACCGACGGCGCCTCCCACAACGGCATGTGGGACATGTCGATCCTCCAGGTCGTCCCCGGCCTGCGGCTGGCCGCCCCGCGCGACGCCGACCAGGTCCGCGCCCAGCTGCGCGAGGCCGTCGAGGTCGACGACGCGCCGACCGTGGTCCGCTTCTCCAAGGGCGCCGTCGGCCCCGCCGTACCCGCCGTCGGCCGCGTCGGCGGCATGGACGTGCTGCGCGCCCCCGGCACCGACACCCCGGACGTCCTGCTGGTCTCCGTCGGCGCGCTCGCGCCGATGTGCCTGGAGGTGGCGGACCTGCTGGACAAGCAGGGCATCTCCACCACCGTGGTCGACCCGCGCTGGGTGAAGCCGGTCGACGAGGCCATGGCGCCCCTCGCCGAGCGCCACCGCGTGGTCGTCACCGTCGAGGACAACTCGCGCGTCGGCGGTGTCGGCTCCGCCGTCGCCCAGGCGCTGCGCGACGCGGGCGTGGACGTGCCGCTGCGCGACTTCGGCATCCCGCCGCGCTTCCTCGACCACGCCTCCCGTGCCGAGGTCCTGGCCGAGATCGGGCTCACCGCGCCCGACATCGCCCGCCAGGTCACCGGTCTGGTCGCCAAGCTCGACGGCCGCTACGACCGCACGGGCGCCGACGCGGACGCCGTGCAGGCGGCCCGCGACTGACGGAGCGCCAGCGCTGTTGCGCCGATGGGCCGGTCTCTCCACCCGTTGCGGTGGTGAAACCGGCCCATCCGCGTGAATCGGCTCACGCCGGGGCATACGCAGTACGCCCCCCTCTCGATCATGTCGGGGACGACAAGCGTCGGAGGTACGCGTGAGCAACAGCAGTCTTTTCAGGACCAAGAAGATCGAGCAGTCGATCCGGGACACGGAGGAACCGGAGCACGCGCTCAAGAAATCCCTGTCCGCGCTGGATCTGACCGTCTTCGGCGTCGGTGTCATCATCGGCACCGGCATCTTCGTACTCACCGGCACGGTCGCCAAGAACAACGCCGGGCCCTCCGTGGCCCTGGCCTTCGTGGTCGCCGGTGTGGTGTGCGGGCTCGCCGCGCTCTGCTATGCCGAGTTCGCCTCCACCGTCCCGGTGGCGGGTTCCGCCTACACCTTCTCCTACGCCTCGCTCGGCGAACTGCCGGCCTGGATCATCGGCTGGGACCTGGTCCTGGAGTTCGCGCTGGGCACGGCGGTGGTGGCCGTCGGCTGGTCGGGGTACATCCGCTCGTTCTTCGACAACGCCGGCGTGACGTTCCCCGAGACCCTGGGCGGCCGGGACGGGGCCGACGGCTTCGGCTTCGACATCCTCGCCGCCGCCCTGGTGCTGGTGCTCACCGGGATCCTCGTGCTCGGCATGAAGCTCTCGGCGCGGATCACCTCGCTCGTGGTCGCCATCAAGGTGACCGTCGTCCTCATCGTGATCATCGCGGGTGCCTTCTTCATCAAGGGTTCCAACTACGACCCCTTCGTCCCGAAGTCGCAGCCGGTGGATGCCGGGGCGGGGCTCGACTCGCCACTGATCCAGCTGATGTTCGGCTGGGCACCGGCGAACTTCGGAGTCATGGGCATCTTCACCGCGGCCTCGGTCGTCTTCTTCGCCTTCATCGGCTTCGACATCGTCGCCACGGCCGCCGAGGAGACCCGCAACCCGCAGCGCGACATGCCCCGCGGCATCCTCGGTTCGCTGTTCATCTGCACCGCCCTGTACGTCGCCGTCTCGATCGTCGTCACCGGCATGCAGCACTACAGCGAGCTGTCCGTCGACGCCCCGCTCGCCGACGCCTTCAAGTCCACCGGGCACCCCTTCTTCGCCGGCGTGATCAGCTTCGGCGCCGCCGTCGGCCTGACCACGGTGTGCATGATCCTGCTGCTCGGCCAGACCCGGGTCTTCTTCGCGATGAGCCGCGACGGACTGCTGCCGCGCTTCTTCTCCCGCGTCCACCCGAAGTTCCGGACGCCGTACCGGCCGACCATCCTGCTCGGCGTGATCATCGCGATCGTGGCCGGCTTCACCAGCCTGAGCGAGCTGGCCGAGCTGGTGAACATCGGCACGCTGTTCGCGTTCGTCATCGTGGCGATCAGCGTGATCATCCTGCGCCGGACCCGCCCGGACCTGCCGCGCGCCTTCCGCACCCCGCTGGTCCCGGTGCTGCCGATCGTGTCGGTGGCCGCGTCGCTCTGGCTGATGCTGAACCTGCCCGCCGAGACCTGGGTCCGGTTCGGCGTCTGGATGGCCATCGGCGTCGTCGTGTACTTCCTCTACAGCCGCACCCACAGCCGTCTGGGCCGCGGCGAGGACACCACCCCTCCGCCCCCGGCCGGCCAGTAGCCGGACGAAGCCGGCGCCCGGTCCCGGAGCAGCACCTCCGCGACCGGGCGCTCGCCGTCACCGGGGCCGTACGCCCCGAGGCCCCGTCACCTCCGCGCCCAGTTCCGTCACCCGGCGGTGCGGCTCGCGGTCGGCCGTCGTCACGGGGCGGTGAGGGGTGGTCTGTGTGACGGGGCCGGTCAGGTGGTCGTGGCGGCTGGGGGGGCGTCAGTGCGCGGTCGACGGGTTTCGCGGTTCGTGTCGTCGCTATCGGGGCCGTACGGTCCGTGGGCCGGTGACCTCCGCGCCCAGTTCCGTCACCCGGCGGCGCAGCTCGCGGTCGGCCGTCACCACGAGGACGGGGCGGTGGCCGGCGGCCCGTTCGACCAGCTCGACCATGTGGTCGTCCCCGCTGCCGGGCGCCGACTCCACCCGCACGCCCGCCACGGACTCCACGCCCCGCGCCGCGCCCTCCACCACCAGCACGACCTCCACCGGCCCGGTGCGCCCCGGCACCCCGTCCGCCGCCAGCCGGTCCCGCAGGCGCTCCGCGGCCCCGCGCCGGTCGCGCCACCAGCCGTCGGGCACCGAGCCGACCACGTTCGCGGCGTCGACGATCACGAGCAGGGGTGCGTTGTCGTCCATGCGGTCAGGGTCGCACGCGGCCGCCGTCCCTCGACGGCACCCGATCGACACGGAGCCGGTGCCCCCGCTTAGAGTGGTGCGGTGAATGGCGACTGGCTTCTCCTCGGCCGCGACGGCCGCCTCAGCGTGTACCTCCCGACCGACGACGCCGCCCTCTGGCGTGCCGAACGCGTGCCCGCGGGCGCCTGGGAGGCCCCGCGCCGCCTCGGTGGCGACCAGGCACTGCGCCCCGGCCTCGCGGTCGGCAGGGGCCCCGACGGCTACGCCCATCTGGTCGCCTGGCGGCCGACCGGCGCCGACCGGTCCGGACTCGTGCACACCACGCACTTCCGGCCGCTGCTCGCCCCCCTGGACTGGGAGCCGGCCGGCCACCCCAACAAGCAGGGCGACCGCACCGGGACGCCGGCCGTCGCGGTCGACGCCCAGGGGCGCGCCCACGTCTTCGTCCGCAACGGGGGCGGCGGCCTGAGCATGGTGGCCCAGAAGGAGAAGGGCGGCTGGGACCCCTGGCGCGACCTGAAGGGCCGCGGTGTCCAGGAGGCACCCACGGCGGCGACGGCCGAGACCGGTCTGGTCGAGGTGTACGCACCCGCCCCGGACGGCATCCTGCACTGGCGTCAGGACAAGGCGGGTGCGCGGCCGGTGCTGCGGGAGCGCCTCGACGCGGCGGTCCGCCCGGGCACCCTGCGCGCGCTCGCGACCTCCAGCGGGCACACCACCGTCCTCTACACCGACGACGGCACCGGTGAGCTGTGCGCCTGGCGCCCCGGCGGCAAGCCCACGCCCCTGCTGGCCGCCGCGGGACCCGGCCCCGTGTCCGCCGTCCGCTGTGTCATAGACGGTCACGACTGCACGGTGGTCGCCCAGCGCTCGGCGGGCAGCGGCCGGATCGCCTTCGCCGCGTACCCCTCGGAACTGGAGGAGATGGGCGCGGCCTGGACGGAATCGGGCCCCACTCTGCCGGCCGACGCGACGGTCTCCCTGGCGCTGGACGCCGACGGACGCCTGGTGGCCGCGACGCTCTCCCCGTCCACCGGGCAGCTCCACCTCACCCGGCGGAAGGACGAGGCGGGGCTGGCGCTGGGGGCGTGGCAGGCCGTCTGAGGCCGCCCGGCGGCCCGGTGACGGACGCATGGGGAACTGGTGAACGAACGGCATATGATGTTCCGCGTTCGACGGTCCCTGTCCGTGACACGGCGGGCTTCAGGAAGGTGCAGCAGGCCATGCGGAGAAAGTCGGCGGCCCCGGTCGGCACGGCCGGCCGGGTCGGGCCCGGCACCGCGGAGCGCGGGCACGACCGCGCGGTCGGCGAGGCGCACGGCGACTGGCTCACCCTCGGCAGGGACGGCCGCCTCAGCCTCTACCTGCCCGTCGAGGGCGGCCTGGTGCGCTGGACGGAGACGGCCGTGGGCGGCCCCGACTGGAGCGGGCCGCACTTCGTGCCCGTCGCGGGGCTGACCGACCTGACGGTGGTGCAGGGGGCCGACACCTACGTCCACTTCCTGGGCCGCCGGGAGCGCGAGCGTTCCGACGGCGCGCCGGGCGTGGACGTGGTGCACGCCATCCAGTACCAGACCGGACTGGCCTTCACCGAATGGCGCTCGCTGGGCAACCCGCACCGCGACCGCGCCGAGGGCCGGGGACTCGGCGTGCCCGCGGGCGCGGTCGCGTCCGACGGCACGGTGCACGTCTTCGTACGCAACGCGAACGGCGGCCTGTCGCTGCGCCGGGAGGCGCCGAACGGCAAGTGGCGCGCCTGGGAGGACCTGCACGGCAAGGGAATCGACGGACCGCCCGCGCCGGTCGCGCTGTCCGGCGGCCGGCTGGAGGTCTGCGCCGCCTCCGCGTCGGGCGTCCTGCTGTGGCGCCAGACCGGACCGGGCGGCGACTTCGCAGGCCCTCAGGGCCTCGCCCTGCGTCCGGTGCCGGGCACGGTCACCGCGGTGGAGACCGGGCCGGACCGGTCCACGTACTTCTGGACCGACGCCGAGAGCGGCGGAGCGGCCGCGTGGCGGGAGGGCGACTGGCCCGCCGCGCTGGGCGGATCGCCGGCCGAGCGGCCCTACGCCTCCCTGCGCACGGCCGTGGACGGCTACGACTGCGTCGTCCTCGCCCACCGGACCCGGGACGGTTCCGCGCTGTTCGGCATGGGCGCCACGGAGAACGAGACCGGCGGATTCTGGTGGTACGCCCTGGCCGAGTCGTGCCAGGGCGTACCGGCCCTGGCACGCGACGGACACGGGCGCGTGGTGATGGCGCTGATCGGGGCCGACGGCAGCCCGAAAGTGGCCCGCCAGGACGACGGCACCGGCCTCGCCCTCACCCGCTGGCGAACCCTCGGGAGCTGAGCGGCCGGCGCCGCGCGGCGCCCCGCGGGCGTCCTGGGCGGGCGTCCTGGTGGGGGATCAGCCGCCCGTCGCGGGCGACTTCTTGGCGGACTCGGGGATCTCGGAGTCCGACCGGACGGCCTTCCACAAGTCGGTGGCCTGGGGTTCGGCGGCCACGACGCGGTTCGGGTCGGCCTTGTCGTACGCCACCGGCAGCATGATCGTCTCCATGGTGGCGGGGTCGACCCCGTTCATGCTGCGCGCGAAGTCCGCCAGGCTGGTCAGCGAGGCCAGTTCGGAGTCCGTGGTGAGCGCGGCGGTGAGGCTGTCGGCGATCTTGTACGTCTTGGTGGGGCTGCCCAGCAGGTCCTGCTTCTTGACCTCGCTCAGCAGCGCGATCAGGAACTCCTGCTGGAGGCCGATGCGGCCGAGGTCGCTGCCGTCGCCCACCCCGTGCCGGGTGCGCACGAAGGCCAGGGACTCGGTGCCGTCCAGGGTGTGGGTGCCGGCGCTCAGGTCCAGGCCGCTGGCGGGGTCCTTGATGGGCTCCTCGACGGTGACGGGCACCCCGCCGATGGCGTCGACCAGGCCCTTGAACCCGGCGAAGTCGATCTCCATGTAGTGGTCCATGCGGACGCCGGACATCTTCTCCACGGTCTTGACCACGCAGGCCGGTCCGGCCTGCGAGTACACGGAGTTGAACATCACGCGCTCCGCCTCCGGCAGTGCGGAGCCGTCGGACTTCTCGCACTCGGGGCGGGTGACCAGGGTGTCGCGCGGGATGCTCACGGCGACGGCCTGCTTGCGGCCCTCGGGTATGTGCACCACCAGGGCCGTGTCCGAACGGGCCCCGGCGACCTTGCCGGTGCCGAGCGAGGCGTTGTCGCCGGCGCGCGAGTCCGAGCCGAGGACCAGCAGGTTCTGTCCCGACGTCGGCAGCTTCTCCGGGCGGTCGCTGCCGAGGGCCTTGTCCAGGTCGACCCCGTCGATGTTCCCGTTCAGGCCGCTGTAGAGCCAGTAGCCGGTGCCGCCGAGGGCGAGCAGGAGCACGACGAGCGACAGCAGGACGATCCGTCCCCAGCGTCTGCGGCGGCGTGGCGCGCGGCGACCGCCGTCCGGCGCGGCCCGGCGGGCACGCCGAGGCTCCGTGGTGGCGCTGTGCGTCATGGTGGTGGGTTCCTCTCCTCACGGGCTCCGCGATGGCGGAGTCGCAGGGCCCGGGTGGGGGGAGGCCGGCCCGCTGGGCGGTCGTGTCAGTGCGAGCACTATATGTGCTCACGCCCAGTCATTTTGCGAGTGGGGAACCATAGCGGGTAACAGCGATGTACGCCACATTAACTCCCCTTGACCAGCCTTAAGGGTGACATAAGATGTGGCGAACCTGTGACGGCTGTGAAGGGGGGCTTTCCGGCGGTCAGGGGTTTCCGGTGTGGCGTTCGCGGTGGGGGCCGCGGCCGCGCCGGACAGGGGAGGGGCGTCCAGTGCGGACTGTTCGGCAGCCCGCTGGGCGAAATGTCTTGGTAGGAGTACGAGTTGGTGGATCACCCGCGTCTGAGCATCGTCGTGCCCTTTCAGGACGTCGAGACCTATCTCGCCGAATGCCTGGAGTCGATCGCGCGTCAGTCGTTCCGTGACTTCGAGGTGATCCTCGTCGACGACGGCTCCACCGACGGCTCCTCGCGGATCGCCGCCGACTTCTGCGCCGCCGACCCGCGCTTCCGGATGATCCGCCAGGAGCCGCAGGGTCCCGGGCACGCCCGCAACACCGGCCTGCGCGCCATGCACCCCCAGGGTGAGTTCCTCGCCTTCGTCGACGGGGACGACGTCATCCCCGAGTACGCCTACGGCCTGCTGGTCCGCACGCTGGAGGGGTCCGAGTCGGACTTCGTCTCGGGCAACGTGCAGATGATGAACTCCACCAAGAAGTGGCAGTCGCCGCTGCACAAGGGCCCGATGCAGAAGAACCGGCGGGGCACGCACATCACCCGGTTCGAGGCACTGATCTACGACCGCACCGTCTGGAACAAGATGTTCCGGCGGTCCTTCTGGGACTACCACTACATCGCGTTCCCCGAGGGCGTCATGTACGAGGACTCCTGGGTCAACATGTACGCCCACTTCCGCGCCGCCAAGGTCGACGTCGTCACCGACATCGTGTACTTCTGGCGCCGCCGCGAGGGCGGGGCCGCGCCCTCGATCACCCAGCGCCACACCGAGCTGTCCAACCTGCGGGACCGGGTCGCCGCGGTCCGGTCGGTCAGCCGCTTCCTGGCCGACCGGCGCTCGCGCCAGTACGAGGAGAGCAAGCGCAAGTACGACCTCGCCTGCCTGAAGTCCGACCTGATGCTGCACCTCAAGGTGCTGCCGGACGCGGACGAGGAGTACCGGCAGTCGTTCATGCGGTGGGCCAACGAGTTCCTCGACGAGACCGACCTCACCATCATCGACGAACTGCCCGCGGACGCCCGGGTCAAGTGGCTGCTGGTGCGCGAATGGCGGCTGGCCGAGCTGCTGGAGGTCATCGAGTTCGAGCGCCGCGGCGGCCCGATGCCGGTCCAGCGCCGCTTCCGGCGCTACCTGAAGTACCCCTACCTCGGGGACCGCGGGGTCGGCCTCGACAAGAAGGCGTTCCGGCTCGACAAGGAACTCTCCCTGCACGGCTCGCTCGGCGGGGCCCACTGGAGCACCAACGGCCATCTGCTGACCCTCGCCGGAAGCGCGTACGTGCGCTTCATCAACGTGCACAAGCGGCACATGTCGGTGAAGGCGATCGCCCTGCGGAACAAGAAGCAGGGGCGGATGGTGATCACCCCGGCGAGGACCACCTACGCGCCCCAGGCCACCGAGCACTCCAACCAGAACCGCTACTGCTACGACTGGGCCGGCTTCGAGGCCCGGATCGACACGACCCGGCTGAAGCGCAAGGGCGAGTGGGTCGAGGGCACCTGGGACGTGGCCGCGGGTGTCCTCAGCCGCGGGCTCTTCCGCTACCGGGGCATCGACCGGGGCAGCGCGGGAAGCTCCGCCAACCCGCCGTACCGCTACGTCGACAAGAACACCCGCATCCTCCCGGTCTTCCTCCAGGGCAAGCTGAAGCTCCGGGTCGAGATCGTCCGCTGCCGGATCACCGCCCACCGCGTGACCGGCGACCAGCTGGAGGTGCGCGGGGTCTACCTCGGGCCGCGCGTGCCGGAATGGGGCAAGCTGCGCGTCACCAGCCTCAGCGGCGCGGGCCAGCACGACGGCCGCGTGTACTTCACGGCGGGCGGCGAGGGGTGGTGCACGTTCTCGGCCAGGCTGCCGCTGCGCTCGCTGGTGCCTGCCTTCCGGGCCGACGCCCAGGCCGACGCGGACATCCCGGAGTCCTGGAGCATGGGCAGCAACGGCTGGAAGACCACCCTCCACGTGGAGGGCCGCAAGGGCGCCCTCTACCCGGTCATGGCCGAGGAGACGCCCGACGGCCACTACCGCATGCCCGGCGAGCTGCAGACCCGGGAGGGCGACCGCGAGGTCGTGGTGCACCGCAACGGCTCGGGCTACCTCGTCCTCTTCGAGCGCGCCACCCTGCCGACGGTGAATCGATTCTTCTGGCATCAGGACGGCTCGCTCGAGATCCACGGCCGCTACCTGGCCGCGGACCGGCTCTCGCCGCGCGAGTACCAGGACGCCCACCTGGTAGTCCGCTCCCGGGCGCACGGCGCGGAGCGCGAGGTCCCCGTCGAGTGGGACGGCAACGCGTTCCGCTGCCTGGTCAGCCCGGCCGCCATGCGGACGCTGGCCGGCGACATCCCGCTCGCGGCCGGCCGCTGGGACTTCTTCCTGCGCCGGCAGGACCTCTCGGCGGTGGCCCGCGAGGACCGGCTCGAAGACCTGACGGTGAAGATCGAGCAGGATCTCGTCGGCGCCTTCCCCGAGGAGTACGAGGAGGACGAGCGCCGCTACGAACTCCAGGCCGAGGCGTACGACCGGCTCTCCCTGCTCGTCCACTCCGCCATGCCCGACTACGCCCGCGGCCCCTACCGCCAGAAGCTGCTGCGCACCAAGGCGTACCCGGCGGCCCGCCGGCAGCGGGTGCGCCCCGCCGTCCTCTTCGACGCCTTCAAGGGCACCCAGTACTCGGACAGCCCCCGCGCCCTGCACGAGGAACTGCTCCGGCGCGGCACCGACCTCGAACAGCTGTGGGTGGTGCGCGACGACCAGGTGGAGGTGCCGCCCAGCGCGATCCCGATCCGCATGTGGTCGCCCGAGTGGTACGAGGCCCTGGCCACCAGCCGGTACGTCGTCGCCAACAACCACCTCCCCGACTGGTTCCAGCGGCGCGACGGCCAGATCGTCGTGCAGACCTGGCACGGCACCCCGCTGAAGAAGATCGGCCACGACATCGAGTCCATCCACTTCGCCGACCAGCGCTACCTGGAACGGGTCGAGAAGGAGGTGCGGAACTGGGACATGCTGGTCTCGCCCAACAGCTTCTCCACCCCGATCCTCCAGCGCGCCTTCGGATTCCCCGGGGAGATGGTCGAGTCGGGCTACCCCCGCAACGACGTCCTCCGGCTGCCCGGCACCGAGGAGCGGGAGCGGGAGATCCGCCGCCGCATCGGCCTGCCCGAGGGCAAGCGGGTCGTGATGTACGCGCCCACCTGGCGCGACGACCAGTACTACGCGCCCGGCAAGTACAAGCTGGACTTCCGCATCGACCTCGCGGACGCCCGCGCCCGGCTGGGCGACGAGCACGTCCTCCTGGTCCGCCGCCACCCCAACGTCGTGGACCCGGTGCCCGGCGCCGGCGACGGCTTCGTCTTCGACGTCTCCGACTACCCGGACATGGCCGAACTCTCCCTGATCACCGACATCATGATCACGGACTACTCCTCCCTGATGTTCGACTACGTCAACACCGGGCGGCCCATCCTCTTCTTCACCTACGACCTCGACCACTACCGGGACACCCTGCGCGGCTTCTACTTCGACTTCGCGAGCAGCGCACCCGGCCCCCTCCTGCACACCTCCGAGGCGCTGGTGACGGCCGTCGAGCGGATCGACCGGATCGAGGAGGCCTACGCCGACCGGTACCGCTGGTTCCAGCGCGAGTTCTGCGACCTGGACGACGGTTACGCCTCCGCCCGGCTCGCCGACCGGATGCTCGTGGCGGGCGGCGACCTCCCTCCCGGCCAGGCCCAGGCACCGGCCGTGGGCACCGTCGACACCCGGCAGGCGGGCCGGCCCATGACGCCGGTCCAGGGCCGTGCCGGGAGCTGGTTCACCGCGCCGCGCCGGACGGTGCAACCAGGGCCCGCCGCCGCGTCGGTGGTCGGTGCGGTGCCCGCGCAGCCCGGTGCGGAGCACGCCGGGTCCTCGCAGCTCATGCCTGACGGGCGGACCTTCGAGGGCGCGGTCGTATGACGCCGGCACTCGGCGGGCCCTCAGCCGGTGTCCACCCGGACCAGCAGCGCGCGGTGGTCGGAGACGCCGGTGTCGCGCACCGTGCAGCCGGACCTGGGCAGGCCGGTGAACAGATAGTCCAGCTTGTGACCGGACTCGTGCGTCGGGCGCCCGGAGCGGTCGGCGGCGAAGTCCTGGTCGCACTCCCGGTAGTCGCGGTAGACGGCGTCGGGCCACACCCAGCGGGACGCGTTGCGGGCGCTCGGCGGGTTCAGGTTGAAGTCGCCGCCGAACACGGTGCGCCGCCGCGGCACCGCCGCCACCAGCGCACGCAACTGGTCGTCGCGGTACTCCCGGCCGGGATGCGCCAGGTCGCTGCCGGGCAGGCTCAGGTGGGCGTTGCACACCCGGACGCCGGCCTTGCCGACCGTCGCGCACAGGATGCCGCGCCCCAGTCCGGCCACCGGCTGGCGCGAGGGCACCGACCGCACCGAGGACAGCGGGTGGGCCGAGAGCAGGGCGAGGCCGGCCGCGCCCTGCCCGCGCCCGTCGCACCGCACAGTGCCGGAACGCCCGGCCCGGTCGCGCGAGGTGTAGGGACGGAAGGCGAGCTGCCAGGGACCGCCGAGATCGTCGCGGACCGACTCCGCCTCGGCGGCGCAGGCCTCCTGGAGCAGCACCACGTCGGCACCCTCGCCGGCCAGCCGTTCCACCGCCCGCCTCTTGGCGGCGGCACCGCCGGTCTCCGCGCAGTTCCACCGCCGCACGCCGCACATGTTCCAGGACGCCACGGTCAGGACGCGCTCCGCCGGGAGGGACCGCACCGTCCCCCGCGCGGTCAGCACCGGCACCAGCGTGACCAGGAGCGCCGACAGCGCGAGCACCGTGACCACGGCGACGAGGCCGCGACGACGGCGCGGGCCGGTGAGGAGCGGGAAGTCCGGCAGAGGCATCCCGCCATCATGTCCGATCGACCGAACCGGCCTACGGGGGCGGTCATGAGAGTGGAGTTCCGTACATGTCCAAGGCGCCCGCGCGGAAGATGTTCAACGGGATCGAGGCGTCGGGCCCGTTTCCGGTCGAGTACCGGTTCTCCCACGCCAAGAGCGGCAACCGCCACCTCGTCGTGGTGTTCGCCAACTTCTCCGCGCCCGAGGACTACGGCTGGTGCAACGGCGTCTTCGACAACGTACGCGCCAACATCCTCTGGATCCGCGACCGCTTCGACGGGATGAACGCCTACTACCTCTGCCGGAACATGGACTTCGGCCTGGCGGACTCGGTACAGACCCTCATCTCGAACGTCACGCGGTCGCTGGGGCTGACGCCGGACCAGGTCACCCTCTGGGGCGGCTCCAAGGGCGGCAGCGCCGCGCTGTACTTCGGGATGCGGTACGGGTACCGGAACATCGTGGCCATCGTGCCGCAGTTCCTCGTCGGGGACGCACTGGAGCGGCGGCACCCGAAGGTCTCCGCCTACATGCTGGGCGAGGGCGCGCCGGCGCACAACGCGCGGTTCCTCGACGCGCTCCTCCCCGACCTGGTGCGGGCCCGCGCGAACAGCGCCGCCAACATCTACGTGCTCTCCTCACCCCAGGACGAGCACTACGCGGTGCAGGTGGAGCCGTTCCTCGGCATGTTCCAGGGCTACGACAACTTCAACTTCCTGTACAGCGAGTCGCCGACGATCACCGGCCACGCCACGGTCACCCGGCGCAACGTCCCGGCGCTCGTCGGTCTGCTGAACCTGCTCGCCGACGGCTACGCACCGCGCCTCGGGTTCGTGCGCCACGCCGCCGAGGAGTTCGACCGGGAGACGTCGGACATCGAGGCCTACCTCTCCGCCACCTCGAAGGTGCAGACCGCCGAGGCGTTCGCGCCGCCCGTGGTGACGGCCCCGGCCTACAACGGCGAGGCCCCCTCCACCGGCCTCCGCTTCGCCGGGACGGCCCAAGGGGCGGTGCGGGTCAGCATGTGGGAGAGCGGCAAGTTCGTGGCGTCGCCGGAGGTCGCGGCCGACGGCTCCTGGTCCTGGGCGCCGGCCAAGCCGTGGGCGACCGGCAAGCACCTGGTCAAGATCTTCGCGGTCGACCCGGCCGGGTTCCACTCCAGCCGGGTCGAGGTGCCCTTCACGGTGGCCGACCGCCCCGTCCCCACGGGGCCGACCCCGCCTGTCGTCGCCGTACCCGGACCGGGGCAGCAGGTGGGGCCGTCGGTCGCCTTCCACGGGACCGCGCCGGGCGCGGTCCAGGTCGGTTTCCGCGAGAACGGCGTGCCGCTGGGCGCGGTGGCGGTCGCGCCGGACGGCGTCTGGGGCTGGGACCCGGGCTGGTCCTGGCCGGAGGGGACGCACCTGGTCGAGGTGGCCGGGGTGGACGCGCACGGCACGGAGTCCGCCCCGGCCGCGGCCGCCTTCACGGTCCTGCACCAGGCCGTGCCCGTCGGTCACCTCCCGCCGCGGTACTGAGCAACGACGGTCCGGACGACGAACAACTCACGAGTGGAAGCCACACATGCCGACTGCACCGCCGAAAGCACGCGAGCTGATCAGCGGGATCGACACCTCGGGCCCGTATCCCGTCGAGTACCGGTTCACGCACGGGAAGGGCGGCAACCGCCATCTCCTCGTCGTGTTCTCCAACTTCGGCGTGCCCGACGACTACGGCTGGTCGAACGGCGTCCTCAACCCGGTGCGGGCCAACATCCTCTGGATCCGTGACCGGTTCCGCGGCATGCGGAGCTACTACCTGTGCGAGGGGATGGACTTCTCCCTGGAGCAGTCCGTGATCGGGGTCGTCTCCAAGGTGATGAACGCCCTCGACCTGACCCCGGACCGGGTCACCCTGTGGGGCGGCTCCAAGGGCGGCAGCGCGGCCCTCTACTTCGGCCTGCGCTACGGCTTCGGCAACATCGTCTCCATCGTGCCGCAGTTCCTCATCGGCACCTACGTGAAGACGGTGCACCCCAAGGTCGCCCGGTTCATGCTGGGCGAGGGGGTGCCGGAGGAGAACGTCCGCGTGGTCGACGCGCTCCTCCCGGACCTGGTGCGCTCGGGCGTGGGCCGGCAGTCCAACATCTACCTGCTCACCTCGCCGCAGGACGAGCAGTACCAGGAGCAGGTCGAACCCTTCCTCGGCCTCTTCCAGGGGTACGACAACTTCAACCTCGTCTACAGCGAGTCCCCGCACATCACCCGCCACTCGGACGTCACCCGACGCAACGTGCCCTTCCTCATGGGCCTCGTCAACATGCTCTCCGACGGGCTCGCCCCGCGGCTGGGCATGGTGCGCAACGGGTACGAGGAGCCGGACCGTGACACCTCGGCCATCAAGGGCTATCTGTCCGCCACCTCGGCCGAGCGGCCCAGCACCATCGCCATGCCGGTGGTCTCCCACCCGGCACCGGACACCGAACTGCCGACGAACGGCGTGTACTTCACCGGCACCGCCCCCGGCGCGGTCCGCGTGAGCCTGTGGGAGCACGGCAAGTTCCTGGGCAAGGCGGCCGTGGCCGCGGACGGCGTCTGGTCCTGGCAGCGGGACAAGCCGTGGAGCAAGGGCAAGCACCTGGTGAAGGCCGTCGCGTGGGACGCGGAGGGCCGCAAGACCAGGGGCACCGCCGTCCCGTTCACCGCGGTGGCCGGTGCCCCGGCCGCCGGTGCGGGCGCGATTCCGGCCCAGCCCGCGGCGCCCCTGGACGTCGCGCCCATGGGCGGCGGGCTGCCCGCGCCCACCGTCCACTCGCCGGTGGCGTACGAGCAGATCGGCGGGTCGGCCGTGCGCTTCACCGGCCTGGCCAGGGGCGCCGCGCAGGTGGGGTTCCGGGCGGGCGGCACGCTCCTGGGCGGGAGCCCGGTCGCGGTCGACGGACGCTGGGCCTGGGACTCCGGCTGGCCGTGGCAGGAGGGCCGGCACACGGTGGAGGTCTTCGCCGTGGACGCGGCGGGAACCGAGTCCCCAGCGACGCCGGTCCCCTTCGCCGTCGCGCACGTCACGGCGGGCGCGACACCGTACGGCTACTGACCCGGCCTCCCGCATGCGAGAGGGCCCCCGCCACACGTGGCGGGGGCCCTCTCGTCGTACGGAGTCTTACGCGGGCACGCTCGCCACGCCCGCCTCCAGGAACGGCTTCCCGTTCACCCGCTGCGAGACGCCCTCGCGGTCCAGGTACGGCGTGATGCCGCCCAGGTGGAAGGGCCAGCCGGCGCCGGTGATCAGGCAGAGGTCGATGTCCTGGGCCTCGGCGACGACGCCCTCGTCGAGCATCAGGCCGATCTCCTGGGCGACCGCGTCGAGCACCCGCGCCCGCACCTGCTCCTCGGTGAGGACGGTGTCGCCCTGCTTGAGGAGCGCGGCGACCTCCGGGTCCAGCTCGGGCTTCCCGCTGTCGTAGACGTAGAAGCCGCGCTTGCCGGCCTCGACGACCGCCTTGAGGTTCGGGGAGACCGTGAAGCGCTCGGGGAAGGCCCCGTTGAGGGTCTCCGAGACGTGCAGGCCGATCGCCGGGCCGACCAGCTCCAGCAGGACCAGCGGGGACATCGGCAGGCCGAGCGGCTCCACCGCCTTCTCCGCGACGGCCACCGGCGTGCCCTCGTCGATGACGTTCTGGATCTCGCCCATGAAGCGGGTCAGGATGCGGTTCACGACGAACGCCGGGGCGTCCTTGACGAGGACCGCGGTCTTCTTCAGCTTCTTGGCGACGCCGAACGCCGTGGCCAGCGAGGCCTCGTCGGTCTGCTCACCGCGGACGATCTCCAGGAGCGGCAGGATCGCGACCGGGTTGAAGAAGTGGAAGCCGACGACCCGCTCGGGGTGCTTCAGCTTCGACGCCATCTCCGAGACGGAGAGGGAGGAGGTGTTGGTGGCGAGGATCGCGTGCGCCGGGGCGACCGCCTCGACCTCCGCGAACACCTTCTGCTTGACGCCCATCTCCTCGAAGACCGCTTCGATGACGAAGTCGGCGTCCGCGAAGCCCTCCGCCTTGTCCAGGACACCGGAGACCAGGGCCTTCAGCCGGTTCGCCTTGTCCTGGTTGATCCGGCCCTTGCCGAGCAGCTTGTCGATCTCGGCGTGGACGTAGCCCACACCCTTGTCGACGCGCTCCTGGTCGATGTCGGTGAGGACGACCGGGACCTCCAGGCGGCGCAGGAAGAGCAGCGCGAGCTGGGAGGCCATCAGGCCGGCGCCGACCACGCCGACCTTGGTGACCGGGCGGGCCAGCGACTTGTCCGGGGCGCCCGCGGGGCGCTTGCCGCGCTTCTGCACCAGGTTGAAGGCGTAGATGCCGGAGCGCAGTTCGCCGCCCATGATCAGGTCGGCGAGCGCCTGGTCCTCGGCGTCGAAGCCCTGCTGGAGGTCGCCGTTCTTCGCGGTGGCGATGATGTCCAGGGCGCGGTAGGCGGCCGGGGCGGCGCCGTGCACCTTGCCGTCCGCGATGAAGCGGCCCTTCGCGACGGCCTGGTCCCAGGCGTCGCCGCGGTCGATCACCGGACGCTCGACGGCGATCTCGCCCTTGAGGACGGACGCCGTCCAGATCAGCGACTGCTCCAGGAAGTCCGCGCCCTCGAACAGCGCGTCCGCGATGCCGAGTTCGTAGACCTGCTTGCCCTTGAGCTGCTTGTTCTGGTTCAGGCTGTTCTCGATGATCACCGAGACGGCCTTGTCCGCGCCGATCAGGTTCGGCAGCAGGGTGCAGCCGCCCCAGCCGGGGACCAGGCCGAGGAAGACCTCGGGGAGCGAGAACGCCGGGAGGGCCGCGGAGACCGTCCGGTACGAGCAGTGCAGGCCGATCTCCACGCCGCCGCCCATGGAGGCGCCGTTGTAGTACGCGAAGGACGGCACGGCCAGCTTCGACAGCCGCTTGAGGACGTCGTGGCCGCCCTTGCCGATGGCCAGCGCGTCCTCGTGCCGCTTCAGCAGCTCGACACCCTTGAGGTCGGCGCCGACGGCGAAGATGAACGGCTTGCCGGTGACGCCGACGCCGACGATGTCGCCGTCCGCGGCCTCCTTCTCGACCTGGTCGATCGCGGCGTCGATGTTCGCCAGCGACTGCGGGCCGAGCGTGGTCGGCTTGGTGTGGTCGTGGCCGTTGTCCAGGGTGATCAGGGCGAAGCGCCCGGCACCGAGGGGAAGGTCGAAGTGGCGGACGTGCGCCTGGGTGACGACCTCGCCGGGGAACAGCTCGGCCGCACCCTTCAGCAGCTCTGCGGTGGTGCTCACTTGTCCCCCTCGAAGTGCGGGTTCTCCCAGATGACGGTCGCGCCCATGCCGAAGCCGACGCACATGGTGGTCAGGCCGTAGCGGACGTGCGGCTGCTCCTCGAACTGGCGGGCCAGCTGCGTCATCAGACGCACGCCGGAGGAGGCCAGCGGGTGGCCGAAGGCGATGGCGCCGCCGTACTGGTTGACGCGCGCGTCGTCGTCGGCGATGCCGTAGTGCTCCAGGAAGGCGAGGACCTGGACGGCGAACGCCTCGTTGATCTCGAACAGGCCGATGTCGTCGATGGAGAGGCCGGCCTGGGCCAGCGCCTTCTCCGTCGCGGGGATCGGTCCGTAGCCCATGACCTCCGGCTCGACGCCCGCGAAGGAGTACGAGACCAGGCGCATCTTGACGGGCAGGTCGTGCTCGCGGGCGAAGTCCTCGCTCGCGATGATGGAGGCGGTGGCGCCGTCGTTCAGACCGGCCGCGTTGCCCGCGGTGACCCGGCCGTGCACGCGGAACGGCGTCTTCAGGCCGGACAGGTTCTCCAGCGTGGTGCCCGGACGCATCGGCTCGTCGGCGGTGACCAGGCCCCAGCCCGTCTCGCCGGCCTCTTCGTTGGTGCGGCGCACCGAGACCGGCACCAGGTCGGCCTGGATCTGGCCGTTGGCGTAGGCCTTGGCGGCCTTCTCCTGCGAGCGCACGGCGTACTCGTCGGCGCGCTGCTTGGTGATGCTCGGGTAGCGGTCGTGCAGGTTCTCCGCGGTCATGCCCATGAACAGGGCGGACTCGTCGACCAGCTTCTCGGAGACGAACCGCGGGTTGGGGTCGGCGCCCTCGCCCATCGGGTGGCGGCCCATGTGCTCCACACCGCCCGCGATGGCGACGTCGTACGCGCCGAAGGCGACCGAGCCGGCCACGGTGGTGACGGCGGTCAGCGCGCCCGCGCACATGCGGTCGATCGCGTAGCCGGGCACCGACTGGGGCAGACCGGCGAGGATGCCGGCCATCCGGCCGATGGTCAGGCCCTGGTCGCCGACCTGCGTGGTGGCGGCGACGGCGACCTCGTCGACCTTCTTCGGGTCGAGGCCGGGGTTGCGGCGCAGCAGCTCCCGGATCGCCTTCACGACCAGGTCGTCGGCGCGGGTCTCGTGGTAGACGCCCTTCGGGCCCGCCTTGCCGAACGGGGTGCGGACGCCGTCTACGAAGACGACGTCCCTGACGGTACGAGGCACGATGGCTCTCCTCCAGGGTGCGGGGTGGCACTGCTGCGGCACGCATGCACTGAGCGCGCGCTCAGCCCCATGCTACTTATGAGTAACGTAGCTGCCCAGTCCCCCCGGCGGGAGCGGCGAACGTCACACCGTCGGGGGCACGCGGAGACTCGGCGCGGGTCCGCCGGGCGGCTCAGCGCGGGTCCGCCGCGGAGGTCAGCGCGGTGACCAGTACCGGCGTCACCTGCTCCACCTGCCAGGGGCGCGCCCCGTGGCCGGCCAGGGCGGCCGCCACCGAGCCGGCGTCGACCGCGGCCGGCGGCTCCCAGCAGACCCGGCGCACCGTGTCCGGCGTGATCAGGTTCTCCTGCGGCATGGCGAGCTGCTCGGCGAGCGCCGTCACCGCCGCGCGCGCCGCGGAAAGCCTCGCCGCCGCTGCCGGGTCCTTGTCGGCCCAGGCCCGCGGCGGCGGGGGACCGGTCACCGGCTGGCCGGGCTGCGGCAGCTGCGACTCGGAGAGCGCCTTGGCCCGGTCGACCGAGACCTGCCACTGCTCCAGCTGCCGGCGGCTGACCCGCCCGAAGCCGTTCAGCGCGGACAGCGCCTGCGCGTCGGCCGGCAGCGCGAGCGCAGCCTCGACGATGGCCGCGTCCCCGAGCACCTTGCCGGGGGAGACGTCCCGGCGCTGCGCGATCCGGTCCCGGGCCTGCCACAGCTCCCGCACGACGGCCAGCTGCCGGCGCCGGCGCACCTTGTGCATGCCGGAGGTGCGGCGCCAGGGGTCCTTGCGCGGCTCGGGCGGCGGGGCGGACGCGATCGCGTCGAACTCCTGCCGGGCCCACTCCAGCTTGCCCTGCCGGTCCAGCTCCTTCTCCAGGGCGTCCCGCAGGTCGACGAGCAGCTCGACGTCGAGCGCGGCGTAGCGCAGCCAGGGCTCGGGCAGCGGGCGGGTGGACCAGTCGACGGCCGAGTGGCCCTTCTCCAGGACGAAGCCCAGGACGTTCTCCACCATCGCGCCGAGGCCGACGCGCGGGAACCCGGCGAGCCGCCCGGCCAGCTCGGTGTCGAAGATGCGGGTGGGGACCATCCCTATTTCGCGCAGGCAGGGCAGGTCCTGGGTGGCGGCGTGCAGCACCCACTCCACGTCCGCGACGGCCGCGCCGAGTCCGGACAGGTCGGGGCAGGCCACCGGGTCGATCAGGGCGCTCCCGGCGCCCTCGCGGCGCAGCTGCACCAGGTACGCCCGCTGTCCGTAGCGGTACCCGGAGGCGCGCTCGGCGTCCACGGCGACGGGGCCGTGCCCGGCGGCGAAGGCGGCGGTCACCTCGGCGAGGGCGGTCGCGTCGGCGATCACCGGCGGAATGCCCTCGCGTGGTTCGAGCAAGGGGGTCGGCGCCTGACTCACAGAAGATCCGGCGTCGTCCGGAGGGGCGCCTCCGGTGGTTCGCAGTGGGCGGTCTGCTGCGGTTTCGTGGGCGTCGGTCACCTGTCAAGACTATCGGTGGATCGACGGCGCCCGCCGACGGAACGTTCCGTCGGCGGGCGCCGGGGGGTCGTAAACCAGTCAGGTCGGTGAACGGGTCAGTGAATGATGCCGGTGCGCAGGGCCACCGCGACCATCCCGGCGCGGTCGCCCGTGCCGAGCTTGCGGGCGATGCGGGCCAGGTGGCTCTTGACGGTCAGGGCGGACAGGCCCATGGAGACGCCGATCGCCTTGTTCGACTGGCCCTCCGCGACCAGTCGCAGCACCTCCACCTCGCGGCCGGAGAGCTCGCGGTAGCCGCCCGGGTGGCTCGGGGCACCCGGGGGGCGGCGGTGCAGGCGGGCGGCGGCGGCGCCGATGGGGGCGGCGCCCGGCCGGGTGGGGAGCCCGACGTTGGTGCGGGTGCCGGTGACGACGTAGCCCTTGACGCCGCCGGCGAGGGCGTTGCGCACGGCGCCGATGTCGTCGGCGGCGGACAGGGCGAGACCGTTGGGCCAGCCCGCGGCGCGGGTCTCGGACAGCAGGGTCAGGCCGGAGCCGTCGGGGAGGTGGACTTCGGCGACGCAGATGTCGCGGGGGTTGCCGATGCGGGGACGAGCCTCCGCGACGGACGAGGCCTCGATGACGTCGCGCACACCGAGCGCCCACAGGTGGCGGGTGACGGTGGAACGGACGCGCTGGTCGGCCACGACCACCATGGCGGTCGGCTTGTTCGGGCGGTAGGCGACCAGGCTTGCAGGCTGCTCGAGGAGAACGGACACCAGGCCTCCTGGGGGGCGGGGACGGGGCCGGCTCGTGGGGTGAAGGCGGGACGAACCGTGCTTTCAAGGTCACAGTCGTCTTCGGCACCGAACCCGTTCGCCTTTAGAGAATGATCACGATCTGGTGAGTAACAATCCGAGCAATTCGGACACGCGGTCGATCATTCGAAGATCGAACGGTTTCGCACTTTGTCGATACGCGGCCGAAAGTGGCCGTGTCGACAAAGTGACGGAACGTTTCCCGGACATGCGGAAGCCCCCTGGTGAAACGGTGTGAGCGTGCGCGGGTCAGCGCGACTGCGGGCCGCGGCGCTGCGGCAGCGTGACGATCGACGCGTCGCCGGGCCCGGCCGGCGGCAGGCCCGCGACCTGCGCCAGCAGATCGCACCACGAGGCGAGGTGCGCCGCGGTGTCCGGGACGCCGCCCAGACCCTCGCGCGGCGTCCAGGACGCCCGGATCTCGATCTGCGAGGCCGCCGGGCGCGCCGAGAGCCCCCCGAAGTAGTGGGAGCTCGCGCGCGTGACGGTGCCGCTCGGCTCCCCGTACGTGAGCCCGCGGGCCTGGAGCGCGCCGGTGAGCCAGGACCAGCACACGTCGGGCAGCAGCGGATCCGCGGCCATCTCCGGCTCCAGCTCGGCCCGGACCAGGGTCACCAGCCGGAAGGTCCCGCGCCAGGCGTCGTGCCCCGCCGGGTCGTGCAGCAGTACCAGCCGGCCGTCCGCGAGGTCCTCGTCGCCGTCGACGACCGCGGCCTCCAGCGCGTAGGTGTGCGGGGCGAGCCGCTGGGGCGCGCGTGTCGGCTCCACCTCGATCTGCGGCCGCAGCCGCGCGGCCCGCAGGGCCTCGACGGCGGCCGCGAAGGCCGGCGGTGCCGTACTCCCCTTGTGCCGGGCCTCCTCCTCGGTTCCCTTCGCCTCGTCCATTCCGCCAGCGCCGTCCGACAGTCGTCCCTGAGCCGCAGCCATGCGGGGAACACTAAGCGGAACGGCGGCCCGGCGCAGGGAGGGACACCCGCGTGCGGACGCGATGTCCGGATCCCGCGGTACCCCGAGGGCGCGCGGGAGCCGCCCACCCGCGGTCCTGGAGCGCCCGTGCGCCGTGCGAGACTTGCCGGTGTGAGTGCCAACCAGAGCCCCGCGGGCCAGCCGCCGACCGCCACGTACGACTCCGCGTTCCTCAGGGCCTGCAGGCGCGAGCCGGTGCCGCACACCCCGGTGTGGTTCATGCGGCAGGCCGGGCGCTCGCTGCCGGAGTACCTCAAGGTGCGCGAGGGCATCCCGATGCTCGAGTCCTGCATGCGGCCGGAACTGGTCACGGAGATCACCCTCCAGCCGGTCCGCAGGCACGGCGTGGACGCCGCCATCTACTTCAGCGACATCGTGGTCCCGCTCAAGGCCATCGGCATCGACCTCGACATCAAGCCGGGCGTCGGCCCGGTCGTCGAGAACCCGATCCGCACCCGCGCGGACCTGGACCGGCTGCGCGAACTCATCCCCGAGGACGTCACCTACGTCAGCGAGGCCATCGGCCTGCTCACCCGCGAGCTCGGCGCCACCCCGCTGATCGGCTTCGCCGGGGCGCCGTTCACCCTCGCGAGCTACCTCGTGGAGGGCGGCCCGTCCCGCAACCACGAGCACACCAAGGCGCTCATGTACGGCGACCCGCAGCTGTGGGCCGACCTCCTGGACCGGCTCGCCGGCATCACCGCCGCCTTCCTGAAGGTGCAGATCGAGGCCGGCGCGAGCGCCGTCCAGCTCTTCGACTCCTGGGTCGGCGCCCTCTCGCCCGCCGACTACCGCGCCTCGGTGCTGCCCGCCTCCCGCAAGGTCTTCGAGGCCGTCGCCGGGTACGGCGTGCCGCGCATCCACTTCGGCGTCGGCACCGGCGAGCTGCTCGGCCTGATGGGCGAGGCCGGCGCGGACGTCGTCGGCGTCGACTGGCGCGTCCCGATGGACGAGGCGGCCCGCCGGGTCGGCCCCGGCAAGGCGCTCCAGGGCAACCTGGACCCCGCCGTCCTCTTCTCCACCCCGCAGGCCGTCGAGACCAAGGCCGGCGAGGTCCTGGACGCGGCGGCGGGCCTCGAGGGCCACGTCTTCAACCTCGGCCACGGCGTCCTGCCCACCACCGACCCGGACGCGCTGACCCGCCTCGTGGAGTACGTCCACACCCGCACCGCCCGCTGAGCCCCGCTCACCCGTTGCGGGCGTACCACGCCAGGCACCGCCGCCAGAGCGTGAGCCCGGAGGCCAGCACCAGCAGGGCGACCAGCGGTGACAGGTACACCAGCGCGGGGGAGACCGGCACCGTGTCGGCGTGGCCGGTCAGCCACGCCGCCGGGTAGTACCCGGCGAACGCGATGGGCACCCCGAAGGTGAACGCGCCCTGGAGCGCCACCGGGAACACGCTCAGCGGGTAGTTGCCGAAGTTGCCCGCAGTGTTGTCCAGCCAGAAGAACAGGGACTCGCTGCCCCGGAACCTCAGCACCAGACCGGCGATGTGCAGATTGAGCCCCAGCTCGATCACGGTGGCGGCGACGACCGCCACCACCAGAAAGCCCAGCGAGGCCGGCGACCACGTCACGTCCAGCAGGGACAGGCAGACCCCGAGCGAGGCGCCGGCCACCACCAGGTCGCCCAGCGCGTTGACCGGCGCCTCGTAGGTGAAGACCTGGAGCAGCACCGGCGCCGGCCGGGTGCGGAAGGCCTCGAAGCGGCCCTCCCGCAGCAGGTGCGGGATCAGCCCGAGGTTGCCGAAGAACAGCATGTACAGGCCGTGCCCCAGCATGCGGATGCTGCTGATCAGCAGGATCTCGCCGAGGTCCCAGCCCGCCAGCGAGGGGAAGCGGCTGAAGATCACCGCGGCGAAGAGCAGCACCGTGATCTGGAAGGTCACCCCGTTGGCGACGGCCATCGCGAAGTCCGCGCGGTTGGCGAGCTGGCTGCGCAGCCCGGCCCGCATGATCACGGCGGCCAGCCGCAGCCGGCCCACCGGGTGCGCCCCGGACGCCGGGGCGGCGGTGTCGGAGGTCATCGGCGTCACCCGCCCAGGACGAGCAGTCGACGGGCGGCGCGCCGCCACATCACGCGGCTCAGCACGGCCAGCACCCCGCACCACAGGGCCCCTTCGGCCAGGTACGGC
Source organism: Streptomyces sp. NPDC048171 (assembly GCF_043202655.1). Classification (NCBI taxonomy): domain Bacteria; kingdom Bacillati; phylum Actinomycetota; class Actinomycetes; order Kitasatosporales; family Streptomycetaceae; genus Streptomyces; species Streptomyces sp. NPDC048171. Next base: position 373,989 of record NZ_JBIDAU010000003.1, on the reverse strand, counting down.
CAGCAGTCCGCCACGGTGATCCGCCCGGTGTAGAGGGAAACGGGCACGTTGATGGTCGCCGCGAAGGGCAGGTGCCCGGCGACGGCCCGGAAGCCCTCCGGGAAGAACCAGAGCGGGATCAGCCCGCCCGACAGCAGGAGTTGGGCGAAGGCCACCAGCCGGTTCACGCCGAAGCTGGTGATGGTCCAGAAGCTGGTCAGGTCGACCAGCAGGCCGATCTGGTAGAAGACGACCTGTCCGAGCCCGTAGGCGAGCACCGTCACCGAGGCGGCGGCCGGGGACGGCGGCAGTGCGACCAGTCCGCAGGTCACGCCCACCGCCAGGCCGACGAGCAGCCAGGCCGTGGCGTACAGGCTCTCCCCGAGGCCGCGCCAGGCGCAGTAGCGGCGGGCGGAGAGCGGCCGGACGAACCAGAACACCACCGAGCCGTCGCGGATCTTGCTCTGCGCGGTCTCCTGCGAGGCCCCCTCCATGATGACGCGGCCGGTGCCCATCAGCGTGGCCAGCACCGAGTAGGTGATGGCCTGGTCGACGTCGAGGCCGACCACCTCGCCGCCGCTCTCCCGGTACAGCGCCCGCCACAGCAACACGTACAGGAACACCTGGGTGACGATGACGAAGGCGGTGGCCGCCAGCCGCGGCCGGTAGGCCCACTCGGTGCGCGGTACCAGGGTGACGAGCCGGTGGGCGCGCGAGGGTGGCCGCGGAGCCCGCCCGGGCCTGTCGAGGACGCTCATCCGCCCGCCCCCGGTGCCGAGGCCCGCTGCCGTCGCGTGTCGCCGTGCAGGGCCCGCAGGACGTCCTCCGCCGTCGCCCCCTCGTACCGCACCGAGCGGACCGGATGGGCGGCGAGGAGTTCGGCGGTCACCCGTGCCCGGTCCGCGCCCGGCAGCGGCCTGACCCGCACGCTCGGCCCCTGGGCGGAGACCACCTCGGCGGTCAGCAGGTCGAGCGGTGGCGGCGGTGTCTCGAACTCGACCAGGAAGACCGACTCCGCCCCGGCGACGGTCAGCCGCTCGCGGGGCCCGTCGTGGACGACCCGGCCGCGGTCGATGACGACGATGCGGCGGCACAGGGCCTCCACCTCCGCCATGTCGTGCGTCGTCAGCACCACGCAGTGGTCCCCGGTGGCGGCCAGCCGCGACAGCAGCTCCCGCACCTGGTCCTTCACCAGCACGTCCAGGCCGATGGTGGGTTCGTCCAGGAAGATCACCCGCGGCCGGTGCAGCAGCGCCGCGGCCAGGTCGCAGCGCACCCGCTGACCGAGCGACAGAAAGCGCACGGGCGTCTCCCAGAAGTCCGACAGCGAGAGCACGTCGTCGAGTTCGGCGAGCGCGCCGCGCCAGGAGTCCTCGGGCAGACCGTGGATGTCGCGCAGGATGGAGAAGGAGTCCCGGGCGGGCAGGTCCCACCACAGCTGGGTGCGCTGCCCGAAGGTGACGCCCATGTTCCGGGCGTTGGCCTCCCGGTCGGCGTACGGATCGAGTCCGCACACCCGGACGGTGCCCTCCTCCGGGAGCAGCAGGCCCGTCATCAGTTTGATCAGGGTGGACTTGCCGGCGCCGTTCTGTCCGAGCAGCCCGACGAACTCCCCCCGCCCGATGCGCAGTTCCACGTCGCTGAGGGCCACCGCGCGGGACGCCCGCCGCCTGCGGAAGGGCCGGCGGACGCTCCAGGACTCGGACCGGTCCCAGGTGCGGAAGGTCTTGGTGACCCCCTCCACGTCGATGACGGGCTCCGCGAGCCCGGGGGCGCTCACGAGCCGCTCCCCGCCGCCTCCGCGTCCGCCGCGCCCCCCAGCACGGCCGCCGCCACCAGCGGGTACAGCAGTTCGCCCACGGCCGCCAGCCAACGCACCGGCACGACCCTGCGCAGCGCCCCCGGTGCCAGCGTGGCCAGCGCCTCCCGGGCCGCCGGACGGCCGAGGTCGGGGAAGCCGCCGAGGTCCCGGGTCACCACGCCCAGCGCGTAGGCGGTGGTCCACACCTCGGCGAGCAGCACGTCGCTGACCCGGTCGTGGATCAACTCCCGGTGCGGGACGCTCTCCAGCGCCGTCCGCAGCGACGCCACGACCCGCTCCCGGCCGATGCCCCGTGCGAGGAGCGCCTCCTCGGCCGGCACCCGGCGCCAGCCGTCCGGACTCGCCGGGTCGCGCAGGTAGACCACGGCCAGCTGCTCCCACCAGCAGAAGTACGGCACCGCGCGCATCGCGGGCAGCACGGAGCCCCCCGGGTCCCCGGCGGGGGCCAGGCAGGCGGCGCTGCGCGGGCCCATCACGTCGTTGCCGACGAGGCTCGGCGGGTTGGCGTGATCGACCGGGCCGGCCACCGGGACGACCCGGCCGACGTCCCGCAGGTAGTCGAGCAGGGTGACGTCGTCGGTCGCGTCGGGCGCGGCCTTCGCGGCGGCGTACTCCTCGAACCCCCGGGCCAGTCGGGCGGGCAGCACCAGCGCGACGGACGGGAGGTAGTCGTCCACCACGGGCGCCCAGGCGTGGCCGAGCAGCGCCGCGGCGCGGACCGCGTTGGCGGTGCGCGAACCCCACTCGGTGAACAGGCTGACGGAGTCCCGAGGCCGGGCGGCGGCCAGCGCGGCGACGGTGTCCGCGAAGTCCGGGCGGAGCACGGCGTCGTCCTGGAGCACCAGGTGGTGCGTGGCGTCGGCGGACGCGGACCGCCAGGCCAGGCGCGCGGTGCGCAGGGCCGACGGCGGGCCCTGCGGCTCCGGGTCGGTGACGACCCGCGCGGCGAGCGCGGGGTGCGCCTCGCCCAGCGCCTCGGCCGCGGCCCGCCGCCGCGGGTGGGCCATGATCACGGTGGACAGGCGGAGGTCGGAACGGTGGGGTGTCGTCATTCTCGGGTCTTTCTCGCGGGGCTTCGGGGGGACGGGAGGGGTCGGGGAATTAAGGGGCGTACGGGTCGGTCGTGCGGCGGGAGCCGGGGCCGCGGCCCGGACGGAGCGCGGCGGTCACCGCTCCGTCTTGCCGAGCACCGGCGGCCCGCCGCGCAGCACGCGGGCCAGGTGCCGGACCGGGCCCGCCCAGTGCAGCAGCGGCTGGAAGAGGAACGCGAGCAGGAGTACGGGGACGCGGACGGGGGCCGCCGGTCCGCCGGGTGGTTCGGCGCGGGCGTCGGCCCCCCGGTGCGCGGCCAGCCAGCGCCGGGCCCGCCGCACGCACCACCAGGCGTGCAGCAGTGTGTAGGAACCGGCCGCGAACGCCCAGGCCAGCAGCGGACCGTGGGCGCCGCGCGCCACCAGGGTGCCCAGCGCCGCGAGCACGACGGCGGGACCGGCGAACCACCACAGCGTGTCCAGCCCTTCCTTGACCAGCACCACGGTGTTGCGGAGCCGGAAGGCGCGCAGGACCGGATCGGTCAGCAGCCGCTGGCACCCGGCGAGGGAGCCGTGCGCCACCAGCGCGTACGCCTTGCCGAGCGCCGCCGTACCGGAGTACCGGTCGACCAGGTTGAACACGGGCAGCACCTCCATCACCGCACCGGCGGAGGAGAGTTTGTAGCCGACGAGCAGATCGTCGACGGGCTCCTCGTACATGCCGATGGACACCAGGGTGTCGTGCCGGACGAACAGCCCGGCCCCGACGCCGTACACCACCGGCTCGGCCACGGCCGTCACGCCCGCCGGCAGCCGTGCGGCCCGGATGCGGCGCCGGGCCAGGAGGCGGTGGGCCTCGACGCCCGCCCGGCGTCGCAGGTCGGCCAGGGCGTGGGCGCGCAGCAGCACGTCCGCGCCGCCGGGGCGGGCGGCGTGCGGGCGGCGCAGCTGGAGCGGGAGCTGCTGGACCAGGTCGGGCGCGGGGCCGCCGCCGTCCGGGGAGACGGCGGCGGCGAGGTGCGTCAGGGTGTCCAGATCGGGCTGCGAGTCGGCGTCGTAGAGCCCGACATAGGTGAACGAGGGAGCGGCGTCCGGCGGCAGCAGGTCCGGCAGCCGTTCCACCGCGTGCACGAGCTGGCTGCTCTTGGCGCCCTCGTCCGGGTAGTGCAGGTGGTGCAGGCCCACGCCCGGGTGCTCCGCCGCGACCTCGGGCAGCAGCGCGCGGGCGACCTCGCGGGTGGTGGGGACGGCGTCGAGTTCGGCCCGCAGGGTGCCCGCCGGGTCGGCGGAGGCGCGGGTGCGGTCCGCCGTGCGGGCCGCCAGCCCGGAGGGCACCACACCGGCCAGCACGGCCGCGTCCCGCGCGCCGCCGGCGACGAGGGCCGCCGCGAGGGCGGGCAGCCGGTCCGCCACCGCCCGCCGCTCCCGCTCCTCGCGCTCCGTGGTGACGACGACCACGTGCAGCAGGCCCGGCGGATACGGCAGTCCGGCCGCCGCCCGCACCACCTCGCCCAGCAGCTCCTGTTCGCGCAGGGCCGGCACCAGCAGCACGACGTGCGGCGCGGTGTCCGGCGCCACCGCGCGCCCGCGCCGCCGGTCCAGGACCCGGGCCGCGAGAGCCGCGCGGACGCTCAGCAGCACGCCCCACAGCAGAACGCCCCACAGCACGGCCAGGGCTGTCACGGTCATGCCGGCTCCGTTCCGCCGGCCGTGCCGTCCGGCACGGACAGCCGCCGGTGTCCCTCGCGGGCGAGCGCCGCCTCGCGCAGGGACGCGAGCCGCGGGTGCAGTCGCCCGGCCCACCCCACCACCTCGGCCGGGGTGAGTGCTTCGGGGTCGGCCACGGGGATGCCCGGCAGCAGGGCGGGCAGCCGCGCGCCGAGCCCGAGCGGCACCGTGAAGACGGCGCCGCCCTCCCGGCCGACCGCCGCCAGCTCCACGCGCAGGGCGCCTTGGGCGACGGACGCGGTCACCCGGACCAGGTCCAGCAGTGCCGACCGGGCGAGCAACGGCGCCTCAAGTCCGGCTGGCCACCGCTCCGCGTACTGCCGGCCCACCGTCAGGTCGACGACCGTGTCGAAGAAGCGGTTGGGGAACCGGCGGTACTGCCCGCGCAGCAGATGGCGGCGGCGCGGCAGCGCGGGATCCGCGTGCCGGGCCACCCGGGTGATCCGGGGGACGGCCGCGTCGTCCGTCAGCCGCACCCGCAGCTCGAGTGACGTGTCCAGGGAGAAGGAGTAGTCGTTCCCGTCGCGGCGCACGCTGCGCGCGTCCTTGCCGATCTTCACCACGACGTGGTCGGCGAAGACCTGCACCTCGTCGTTGTACCGGCGGTCGCCGTACTTGTACTCGACGGACCGGAAGGCGCCGTCCGCGTGGAAGTTGGCGAGGACCACCGGCCGGTCCGGAGTGCGCGGCTCGGGACCGAAGACGGCGAAGTGGGCCGCTCCCACCAGGGAGAGCTTCTGCTGGTTGCGGTCGAGGACCTCCAGCGAGTACCGCTCGGGGTCGGTCACCCCGAACAGCTCGTTCGCGAACGGCGCCGCCAGGTCGGGCGCGTAGACGTACAGGCCGGTACGGCCGCCGTCCTCACCGGTCCACGGGCGGGCGGCCAGCTCCTCGCCGAGACCGGCCCGGTCCTGGAAGGTGTGGAAGGAGTAGGCGTGCGGATGGTCGTCCGGGTCGCGGCGGCCCGGTGGATGCACCACGAGGTGCCGCAGGCACACGCTGCTGCGCCGCAGGTCCCGCAACTCGCCCGCCGGGTTCGCCGGCGCGGCGGGGGCCTCCCGGCGGGGCACGCGCGCCGCGCCCGCGAGGGCGGCGGCGAGCGCGGCGCCGAAGCCGTCCACGTGGGCCGGGGTCAGGTGGGGCATGGCGTAGAAGTGGTGGAACAGCCGCTCCCCGGCCGAGCCGTCCGGCGCCGTCCACGGGAGGGTGTTGCCCACCAGGCGGTAGCGCTCGGCGAGTTCGGCGGGCAGCCTGCCCTCCCCGTGCGAGAAACCGGCGACGACCACCGTGTTGCCCGGGGAGGGCAGCACCACCGCGTCGGGGTCGGCGGCGCGGATCGCGTCGGCGAGCCGGTCGCGCACGCCCAGGCAGTCGCGGAACACCTCGCGGTAGCCGTCCGCGGCCAGCCCGAAGACCAGCGACCACAGGGCGGCGGCCATCGCCCCGGAGCGCGACCCGCTGATCGTCTCGTCGACGAAGCCGGACATCGGGGCCGGCACCGCGCCGTGCCCGAGCAGCCCCTTGCGGCACAGGAAGACCCCGCAGCTGTACGGCATCAGCCCGGACTTGTGCGGGTCGAGCACGACCGAGTGGACGTACGGGTTGCGGAAGTCGAAGGGCACCTCGGGCGCGGTGAACGGCAGGATCATGCCGCCGTGCGCGGCGTCCACGTGGTGGAAGACGCTCAGGTTCCCGCCGCCGGCCGCCCGCCGGGCCAGTACGGCGGAGATGGCGTCCACCGGGTCGACCAGACCGGTGTTGTAGTACCCGGCGGTGGACACGACGACGACACCGGTGCGGGCGCCCGGCCCGGTCTCCTCGGCCAGGGTGTCCAGCGCGGCGTCCACGGCCCCTGCCTCCAGCAGCCAGGAGGGCCCGGCCGGGCATTGCCGCAGCTCCAGGTCGAGGATCTCGGCGGCCTTGGCCACGGAGTGGTGGGTGAGCGCCGACGCGAGGACGACGACCCGTCCGGCGCCCGCCGCGCGCAGGGCGTTGCGGCCGGCCCGCAGACCGGCGAGGGTGCCCTCGTTGGCTCCGCCGGTGAGGTAGCCGTCGGCGGCGTCGGCGTGCAGCAGACCGGCGAGGGCGAGGACCGCCTCGCGTTCCAGGCGCCGGGTGCCGCGGACGCCGTCGCCGAAGCGGGTGTGGACGCCCACGTTGTTGGGATTGCGTTCGGCGAAGCGCCCGAACGCGTCCAGGGCCAGGGCGTGCGGCGCCGTCATGGCGAACCCCAGCCGCACCGGGTCGTCCGGGGAGTGCCAGCCGGGCACCTCGGCCAGGCGCTCGTCCAGCACCCGCGCCAACTCGGCGCCGGACAGGGGGACGTCCGGGAAGGCGTCGGTCTCGGTCGAACCGTCCTCCAGGTCGGCCACGTCAGTCCTCCTCCCGGCGCAGCACGCACCGCAGGACGGCGCGCGGGCCGACGTCGAGGTCGCGCACGTAGCTGTGCGTGCCGCCCTCGGGGCGCAGTCCGGCCCCGGCGAACGCGTCGAGGACCGCGGCGTCGGGCAGCAGGGTCATGGGCACGTCGTCGGGCAGCAGGTACTGGCCCTCGCCGGTGCCCGGCCGCAGCCGCGGGTCCAGGGTCTCGGCGGTGAAGGTGTTGAGCGCCAGCCGGCCGCCCGGCCGCAGCACCCGGCGGATCTCACCGACCGCCGTGTCCCACTGCGCCCGGTCGACGGCGTTGTGCAGGACGCCGTAGCAGACCACCAGGGCGAAGGCGTCGTCGTCGGCCGGGACGGCGTGGGCGGCGCCCTGCCGGACCGTGATCCGCCCGTCCGGGTACCCGGCGGTGCGGGCCCGGGTCGCCGCGACCATGCCCTCGTGCAGGTCGACCGCGAGGACGTCGAAGCCGCGCTCCAGCAGGGCGACGGTGTTGCGGCCGCCGCCGCAGCCGAGGTCGAGCGCGGGGCCGTCGACCGGGGTGCGGCCGAGCAGGTCGGTGAGGTAGGGCCGGACGCCGAGGGCGCGGAACTCCGCGACCGTCTCCGGGGAGTTCCAGTAGGCGGCGGCGCGGCCGGCGGCCGTGGTCGTGTCGGTCATCGGGGGGACCCCGTCTCCTCGTAGGTGCCGTTGTGCGGCCGGGCGTGGATCACGTCCATGTCCAGTTCGGCGAAGCGCTCGGCGCAGCGGGCGGGTTCGTCGGTGAGGGCGAAGAAGGCCGGGCCGACGGAGGACAGGGCGAGCACGGTCGCCGCCTTCTCGTGCCACAGGGACTCCACTTCGCCGGCCAGCTCGGTCAGGCCGGGGTGCGAGAAGGAGCAGTTCTCGATGCTGCCCATCCGGAACCGGTAGTCGAAGACCAGGGAGCCGAGCGGGGCGAGGTCGCCGCGGAGCGCGGCCGGCATGGCCTCGTGCAGCATCCGGAACGCGATGGTGGGCGACCAGCGTTCGCCGGTGGCCCGGAACCGGTCGAAGTGGGCGACCTCGGCGGCCATCAGTTCGTCGGTGGGGCGTTCCTCCAGGCTCCGGGGCACCCCGATGACCAGGGACAGGTGCTCGGGCACGGGCACGGACAGCACGACGGTGCCGCGTCCGGCGACGACCTGCACGCCGCCCGGGTAGAGCCCGGAGGCGGCCGACCCGCCGATGCACTGCACGGGGGTGAGCAGACCGGGCTTGCCGCCGTGCTCCTCGCCGTGGTTGCCGGTGAGGTACGGCAGCAGGTCGGCGCGGTCCACCGGGCAGCCGTACAGGTGGTTCACGGCGGCGGCGACGGCCGCGATCAGGCTGCTGCTCGAGCCGAACCCGGCGTGCACCGGCAGCGGGTCGCTCTCCACGCCGATCGCCAGGTCGGGTGCGACTCCGAGCGCGGCGCACATGATCAGCGCCGCGTGCTCGACCAGGTCGGGTCTGCGGACGCCGGGGTCCAGGGCCAGTCCGGCACCGGGGTCCCGCGGACGCACGTGGACGTGGTGGTACCGGGCGACGGAGAGGACGACCTCGCCGGCGTCGTAGATGAGGTTGTTGTCGCCCGCGATCGCCCCGGGCTGGAGGGCCATGGCGTTCAGCCGGGTCGGGTAGCGGACGCGCACCTCGTCGGCGGGCGGGCGCACCGGGCCCGGGGGCGTGGCGAGCGGGTGGTGGACGGTGCCGGGGGTGAAGGGCGCGAACAGGGGGGCCGGGGTGGGCGTGGACGGGCCGGAGGCCGTGGGGGTCACGTCGGTCACTTCTCCGTGGTTGCGCCGGACAGGAGGCGGTGGCGGGCGAGGGTCAGCTCCGCCAGGTGGTCGAGGGAGTCGGTGGTGTAGCCGCCGCTGCCGAGGGAGCCGTCCGGGCGGATGTTCATGTTGGCCTTGGCGAGCTGCAGGTGCGGGAGGCGGAAGCGGAGCAGTTCCCGCATGAGCGAGCGCAGTCCGGCGAGCGCGCGCCCGGCCGCGGGCCGGACCGGGGAGTGCGCGGTGGCCTCGTCCACCAGCCGGGGGAGCAGGGGCCGATGGCGGCGGGCCCGGTCGCTCGCCGCGCGGTAGGCGGCGGGCAGGTAGGGCAGGTTCTCGCGCAGATACCCCTCGTACCACTCCTCCGCCTGGTCGCCGGGCTCCGGCCGGATCAGCAGGATGTCGACGAGCAGGGGGGTCATCTGCGCCCCGCCCGGCGCGTAGAGCACCTGGCCGCCGACGGTCATCGGCGGGAAGTAGGGGCGCAGTTCACCCGAGAAGGTCTGCGGGGTGATGGCCCGCTTCACGGCCAGCAGCGACTGGGCGAAGACGGTGAAGCCCCGGGTCGCCTCGGCCAGCAGCTCCGGCAGCCCGGGGTCCTCCGCGGTGAGCGGCAGTGCTTCGAGCAGGGCGTCGACCGCGGGGCGCAGGGCGACGCCGGCGGTGCGCACCTCCCGGATGAACAGCGCCTCCTCGGGCAGTTCGGTGAAGGAGCGTACGGCGTTCTCGGGGTTGCGCAGGGCGTACGTGTAGACGCTGTCGCGGGGCACCTCGCCGGTGAGGGCGCCGAGGCGCAGCAGGGTCTCCTCCGCGCCTGGTACGCGGCGGAGATCGACGCCGTGGCGCTCCAGCGAGGCGAGGGCGAATCCGAGGTCGCGCAGGGCCGCGCCGGCGGTGACGGTGTCGCGCACGTTCGCCGCGACCCGGCCGTGCCAGGTGCGGGCGAGCCGTTCGAGGCCGGCGATGTCACCGGCTCGGTTGAGGGCGGGCAGCCGCGGCGCGTCGCGGGCGGCGTCGAGTGGGTCGGAACCGGCCACGAGCTGGTCCAGTTCGCGCATGGGTGAGGCGAGCAGCACGGAAATCGCAGTCTCCTGGTGGGGTGAGAGCGCGGTTCGACGGCGGTGACGGCGTCACGGGGCCTGGTGCGGCCCGGTCGCGGTCCCCGGTCGGAGGTCGGTGGTGCGGTCGGTGCCCGGCGGGTCAGACGGTGCCGATGAGTTCGTCCAGCGCGCGCACGCGTCGTGCGACGGAGCCCGGCGGGAGCGCCGAGTCCGGTGCGTCGGTGAGCCAGACGGCGGGCAGGCCCGCGGTGCCGGCGGCGGCCAGACCGGCGTAGGAGTCCTCGACGGCGAGGAGCCCGGAGGCCGGCCCGGCGGGGGCGCAGGCGCGCAGTGCGCCGAGGTAGGTGTCGGGGGCGGGCTTGGTCCGCACGCCGGGGCCCGCGCAGTGCACGGAGTGGAAGGCGGACCGGATGCCGAGCCGGTGGAGGTGTCCCTCCACCCAGTCCCGGCCGTTGCCGGAGGCGATCGCCAGGCGGTGCCCGCGCTCCCGGCAGTGGGCGAGGAAGGGGCGCACGCCGGGCCGGGCGTCGAGCAGGTCGGCCCGGGCGCGGTTGCGGCGCTCGAACTCGGACCACAGGGCCCGTGTGCGCCGCCGGCCCAGTGCGTCGGTCAGGTCCCGGCGCAGGGCGTCCCGGTCGAGCGTGCCGTCGGTCCGTACGCTCAGCGCGCCCCGTGCCTCCGGCGCACTGTCGCCCAGCAGGTCACGCCAGACGTCGATGCCGGTGCGTTCCGTGTCGAGCAGTACCCCGTCGAAATCCAGGACGATCAGCCGGCGTAAGTCCTGTGCCCTCACGATGAATCAAATCCCCCGTCCCCCGTGCACGGCGAAGCGGACGGCCCCCATTGATGTGCCGCCCTGCCCCGCCCTTTGGTCTGGACCATTGAACTCTAAGCGGCAACGCCGCCTACTTCAACAGCCTTTCGGGAGCGCGGCTCGAGAGCGGGGCGGGCCCTGCTCGGGTCCTGTTCGGGCCCTGCTCGACCGGGCCCCGTGCGCGGGGCACCCCGCGCCCCCCGTCAGCCCTTCCCCGTCAGCACGTCGGCCGCCGCCACCCCCGACGCCGCGCTCGCGCCGTGCGTGAAGATCTGGGCGTGCGCCGCCGTCGCCGTGCCCGGCAGGCCCATCTCCACCACGATCGCGTCGGGGCGGGCCGTGGTCAGGCCGGTCACCGCGCGGCTCATCCACGGGTGGCGGGCCGCGTCGCGGGCGACGACGACCAGGGGGCGTCCCGCGGCCGGTTCGAGGGCGCAGCTCGTCAGCTCCAGCGCGCCCCCGCGCAGGTCCTCGTCGTGCACCCGCACCGAGGTCGTGCCGGGCAGCCGCTCGCGCAGCGGACCGGCGACGCCCCACGGGGTCTCGTTGCCGATCGCCATGTTCGTCACCGGTGCCAGCTCGACCACGTGCGGCGCGGCGGTCAGCGGCAGCGCCTCGCGCGCGGCCCCGCTGAGCCGGACGGCGCGGCGGGCGGCGAGGTGCCCGATCCCGTCGCCGGCCGTCTCCCCGTCGCCGCCCTTCTCTCCGGTGCCTCCGGCCGACGCCCGCAGCGCGGCCGACCAGCCGGCGAACTCCCGTACCCGGCCCGCCGCCTCGGCCAGCCGTTCCTCCGGCAGCTCACCTGCGGCGACCGCGGCGGACAGCGCCTTGACCAGCAGCTCGGTCGTGGCCTCCTCGGCGCTCTCGCCGCCGACGCAGATCGCGTCCACCCCGGCGGCGACCGCCTTCACCGTGGCGCCGTCGATGCCGTACCGGCGGGTGACGGCGCCCATCTCGATGGCGTCGCTGACCACCAGCCCGTCGAAGCCCAGTTCGTCGCGGAGCAGGTCCCGCAGGATGCGCCGGCTGAGCGTGGCCGGCAGGTCGGGGTCGTAGGCGGGCACGAGCAGGTGGCCGCTCATCACCGCGCGCACCCCGGCCGCGAGCGCCGCCCGGAACGGGGGCAGGGCCTGGGCCGCGATGTCGTCCCGCCCGGCACCGTAGGCCGGCAGGTCGTGGTGCGAGTCGACGGCGACGTCTCCGTGGCCGGGGAAGTGCTTGGCGCAGGCGGCGACGCCGGACGACTGGAGGCCCCGGATCCACGCGGCGGTGTGCCGGGAGACCACGTCGGGGTCCGAGCCGAAGGAGCGTACGCCGATGATGGGGTTGTCGGGGTTGGAGTTGACGTCCGCGCTCGGCGCGTAGTCGAGGCTCACCCCGGCGGTGCGCAGCTGCCGGCCCAGGTCGGCGGCGACGGCCTCGGTCAGCTCCGTGTCGTCGACCGTGCCGAGCGCGAAGTTGCCCGGCCGGGACGATCCGGTGGCCGACTCGATCCGGGTGACGTCACCGGCCTCCTCGTCGATGGCGACGATCAACTCCGGGTTTTCCGCTCGCAGTCGCGCGGTCAGTCGGGCGACCTGCTCGATGGAGACGATGTTGCGGGAGAAGAGCACCACGGAGGCCAGGCCGTCGCCGATGTCGCGCAGGACCCAGTCGGGCGCCTCGGTGCCGACGAAACCCGGCTGGAGGACGGAGAGCGCGAGCCGGCGCAGCTCGCCGTTGTGCTTGCTGGAGGCCATCGGGCGCGCCTTTCGGTGACGTTTCTTGGTATAGACCAAGGGGGTGCGCGTTCAGGTTAACCAGGCCTGTCAAGAGGGGCGGCGCCGAACTCGGAAGTAACAACTTTCCTCGTCGGGAGGGGTGTTGACACTCTCCCTTGGTCTAGTCCATTGTGAGGCGCAAGTTCGGCGAGGGACACATGGGACACCAGTTTCCGCGCCGGACACCTGCCGCGGCCGGGCTGCGAAGACCGCTCGCGACGCCTTCCGTACGACCACTTCCGTGACGACCACCCCGGACGAGACGACCATTCCGGACGAGGGCGCGGACCGGGCGAGCCCCTGAACCGGGAGAGCCCCGTCCGTCCGAGCCGCCCTCGTCGCCCCGCTCCGCCCCCGGACGCGAGCGGGCCCCGCTGCCCCCACCGACCTGATGTGCGACGGCCCGACCTCCGCCGCACACACCGCCGTTGCCGCACGGTGCGACGGCGAGGATCTGGAGCACCACATGGCGACGCCCGATTCCTACCTCCACCGAGCCCCGTCGGACATCCCCTACTTCAGCGCGGACGCCGACACCTACCTGGCCCGCACCCAACTGCGCGACCTCGAGAAGACCCGCCCGCTGCGGGTGCTGTCCGAGGAGGACTTCGCGCACTGGCAGACGTACGGCTACGTCGTGGTCAAGGAGGCGATACCCGCCTCCTCCGCGCGCAGGCTGCTCGACTTCGCCTGGGAGTTCCAGGGCCTCGACCCGGACCGGCCCGACACCTGGTACCAGGACCGCGAGTACCGCTCCGACCTCGACCGCGAACTGCACATCTACGGCTTCGTCGAGGCGTACCAGCATCAGCTCATCTGGGACAGCCGCCAGAGCCGGCGCGTGTACGACGCCTTCGTCGACGTGTGGGACTGCGAGGAGCTGTGGGTCACCCTGGACCGGCTCAACCTCAACCCGCCCAACGTCGGCAACCGCGACCGCGCCCTCATCGACAAGCCCGAGCGCGGCTTCGACATCGATCTGCACTGGGACGTCGACACCACGCTCGGCGTGCTGCCCCAGCGCGTCCAGGGCATCATCGCCCTCAACGACACCAAGCCCGACCACGGCGGCTTCCAGTGCTGTCCCGAGCTGTTCCGCCGCTTCGACCGCTGGAAGGCGCTCCAGCCCGACGGCCGTGACCCGATCCGGCCCGCGATCGACCGCGAGGACATGCCCGTCGTACGGCCCGACCTGGAAGCCGGCGACCTGCTCATCTGGAACGGCCTGCTGGCCCACGGAGTGGCGCCCAACGTCTCCGGCGAGGGCGTGCGCGCCGTCCAGTACCTGTCGATGATGCCCGCGCTGGAGAGCCACCACCGGCTGCGCGACTCCCGCGTCGACTCCTGGCGCAACCTCACCACCCCCGACTGGAACGTCACGCTCCTCGGCGACGCCCACCGCCACGAGTCCGAGCGCTACGGGCCCGCCGAACTGAACGAACTGGGCGCCAGGCTGCTGGGCCTGACGCCCTGGCACGAGGACGCCGGCACCGGCACGGACGAGGCGACCGACGAGGCCACCGGGGACGCCGCATGCGCAGCATCTGCCTGACCCTGCCCACCAACCGGCACTGCCCGGACACCATCACGGCACTCGGTGAGGAAGCGTCCTACGCGGCCGCTCACTTCGACATCGATGTCCACCTGCTGGTCCTCGACTCCTGCCCGCCCGAGGACCACGCCGCCCACGCCGCGGCGCTGCGGCGGCTGCCCCCGCACCCCCGGATCACGGCGCACCACCTCGACGAGGCCGCCCAGCGCGACTTCCTGGAGCGGGTCACGGCACGCTCCGGCAGCGCCAAGCCCGAGCTGCTCCTCGACCTGATGCTGCCCGACGGCCTGTCCTACGGCGCCTGCACCAACCGCGCCTTCCTGATCGCGGCGGCGCTCGGCTGCGAGTCCGTGCACCGCAGGGACTCCGACAGCCGCTACCAGAGCGTGGACGGCCGCACGGTCTTCCCCGTCCACCACGAACTGCTCTCCCTCGGCAGGCGCGCCGCCGACGCCGTGTCCGGCGTCACCGAGTCCGCCCTCGCGGACGGCCTCCTCGCACGGCGGGTCGCCATGGTGGGCAGCTCCTTCGTGGGCGAACTCTCCGTGGACATCGCGCGGATACGCGACACCGACCCCGGCATCTACCACGACGTGGTCTCCCTGTGGGCGCCCGAGGACTGGACCCCCGAACAGAAACGCGACCTGGTCGAGGAGTCCTTCGCCGGCGCCGGCACCGACCCCTTCACGGCGGACCACTCGCTGCTCACGGTGGTCGACCCCATGCGGGTCGACATGTGCAACATCGCCTTCCACGGGGAGACGGTCAGCGAGCGCGTGCCGCTGCCGCCCGCCCGCGACACCATCGGCAGCGACTACTTCCTCATCCACCTGGTGCACGACGCCCGGCTGCCCGGCGTGCTGCACAACCGCAACATCGTCAACTACTACACCGGCGAACGGCGGACCGGCCCGGGATTCCTCGCCTACCAGACCCGCTTCGCCAAGTTCCTGCTGTCGATGCTCTACTTCCACTTTGTCTACGACCGCATGGCCGAGGCCGGCGACACCCTCCTGGACGAGCACGGCCGGGCCCGCCCCACCGCGGTCGCCGCCCTGGCCCGCGAGAGCACCAGCCTGGACACCGCGGAGAACGTCCGCAGGCTCGACGCCCTCGACACCGCCTACCGGCGCCTGGGCGGCCCGTACGCCGACTTCGCCGACCTGCTGGCCGGCCGGCGCGAACGGCTCCTCGACGAGGCACGCGGCGACATGGCCGACTTCGCCCTGCTCACCGAGGCGTGGCAGGGGCTGGTCGCCGCCGCCAAGGCCACGCCCCCGGTCCGGCCGCCGGTGGCGCCGCGGTGAGCGCGCTGACGGGCCCGGTGCCGAGCGCGGTCCTCGCCGAGCCCCTGGCCGCCGCCCTCGCCGCCGCCACCGAGGACCGCATCGTCTACGACCTGGCCGGCATCGAGCAGCGGTACGACACCCTGCGCCGGGAACTGCCCGGCGTCGAGGTGCGGTTCGCGATGAAGGCCTGCCCGGTCGACGAGGTCCTCGCCGCGCTGGCCCGCCGCGGCGCCGGCGCCGACGCGGCCAGTCCCGGCGAGATCGAACAGGCGCTGCGCGCCGGAGTGCCGGCCGGACGCGTGCACTACGGCAACACCGTGAAGTCCGACCGGAACATCGCCGACGCGTACCGGCTCGGCATCCGCACCTTCGCCACCGACAGCGTCCAGGACGTCGCCGCCCTCGCCCGCCACGCCCCCGGCGCCCGCGTCTTCTGCCGGGTGGCGACCGGCGGGGCGGGCGCCGTATGGGGGCTCAGCAACAAGTTCGGCTGCTCGCCCGGCGACGCCGTCCGCGTCATGGAACGGGCCCGGGAAGCCGGTCTGGTCCCGGCCGGCCTGTCCGTGCACGTCGGCTCCCAGCAGATGACCGGCGAGGCGTGGCACGCCGCCGTCGAGGACCTCGGCGAGGTGCTGCGCGCCCTGCACCGGCGCGGTATCCGCGTCGACCACGTCAACCTCGGCGGCGGCCTGCCCGCGCTCGGCTACCGCGACCGGCGCGGCGCCCCTCTCGACCCACCGCTGGACAAGATCTTCGCGGTGATCCGGGAGGGCGTGGACGAACTCCGCCGGATCCACGGCGGACCGCTGGACTTCGTCATCGAACCCGGCCGGCACCTCGTCGCCGACCACGGTGCGATCCGCGCCCACGTCGCCCGCCTCACCGAACGCCGGGACGCCGACGGCGAACGCCGGCACTGGCTCTACCTGAGCTGCGGCAAGTTCAACGGCCTGTACGAGATGGACGCCCTCCAGTACCGGCTGGTGTTCCCGACCCACCCCCACGGGCCCACCGTCCGGGCCGTCGTCGCCGGACCCACCTGCGACAGCGACGACGCCTACTCCCACGAGGAGGGACTGGTGCCCGTACCCCGCGCACTCGCCTCGGGCGACCCGGTCTGGGTGCTGTCCGCGGGCGCCTACGCGACCAGTTACACGACCCTGGGGTTCAACGGCGTCGCCCCGCTCCCGTACGCCTGGGCGGACCGCCCCGAGGGGACCGGCGCCGATGACTGACACCGTGCGCGTCCGGCCCCTCGCCGACCGGGACTGGGACGCCGTCGTGGCGCTGGAGCGGGACGCCTACACGGGCCTCGGGCTGTCCGAGGGCCGGGCGGCGCTGGAGTCCCGCGCGGCGGCCTCGCCGGACACCTGCTTCGTCGTGGACGTCGGCGCCCGCACCGCCGGATACCTGCTGGCCCTCCCCTACCCGCCGCACCGCTACCCGGACCTGACGCAGGCGGAGGAGGCCGCGACGGCGTTACCGGCCGGCAACCTCCACCTGCACGACATCGTCGTGGCACCCGGCCTGCGCCGCAGAGGGCTGGCGCGGCACCTGCTGCACCATCTGACCGGCACCGCCCGGACGCGTGGGGACGAGCGGATCTCGCTGGTCGCCGTGGGCGGCACCGAGCGGTTCTGGTCGGCGCGCGGCTTCGTGGCCGAGCCGGGGGTGGTGCCCGAGGGCGCCTACGGCGGCGCGGCCGTCTACATGTCCAGGCCGGTCCCGGCCCACCCGTCCCTCTCCCCGCCCCCGAGTCCGTCCCCGTCCCTGCGCGAAGTGAGCTGATGCGCGTGTCCCGTGTCCACGACCCCTTCCTGCGCGGCCAGTTGGCGATCGCCGCGCTGTTCCTGTCCCTCGGCTTCCAGTACGCCACCTGGGCCGCGCGGATCCCGGCGATCAAGTCCGACCTGGACCTGAGCGCCGCCGAGGTGGGGGTGCTCCTGATGGCCGCGGGGGTCGGCGCGGCGGTGTCGTTCCCGTTGGTGGCGTGGCTGATGCGGCGCATGGGCTCGCGGCGGCTCGGCCTGCTCTCCCAGCTCGGCCTCGCCCTGCTCCTGCTCGGCCTGTCGGCGGCCCCCAACTACCCGGTGGCCCTGCTGGTGATGTGCGCCGACGGCGTCCTCGTCGGCTGCCTGAACGTGGCCATGAACGCGCAGGGCTCCGCACTGGAGACACGGCACGAACGCAACACCATGGCGAAGCTCCACGCGACCTTCTCCGCCGGCTCGCTGCTCGCCGCACTGCTCGCCTCGGGCATGACCGCCGCGACCGGCTCCGTCGCCGCGCACTTCGGCGTGGCCGTCGTCCTCCTGGTCGCCCTGGGCGCCGCCGCCCGCACGGGGCTCCTCGACGACGAGGCGCCGGCGGACGGGGCGGGCGAGGCGGCCCCCGCGGACGCGGCCGCCACCACCGGCGGGAAACCGGCCGGCCGCCGCTGGAACATCCCCTCCAGCCTGACCCTGTGGATGTGCTGCGCCATGGTCTTCGGCACGGTCGCCGAGGGCGCCATGAACGACTGGTCCGCCCTCTACCTCGAGGACGTCGCCGAGGCGTCGGCGGAACTCGCGCCCCTGGGCATCGCCGTGGTGTCCGGGATGATGGTCGTCGCCCGCCTGTTCGCCGACGGCTGGCGGGCCCGCTGGGGCGACGGCCGGGTCGTCCTCCTCGGCAGCGCGGTCGCCGCCGCCGGCCTCGCCCTCGCCCTGGTCAGCGGTGGCGTCGCACCGGCCCTCGCGGGCTTCGCCTGCATGGGCCTGGGCATCGCCGCCGTGACCCCCTGCGTCTACGCCGCCGCGGCCCGCCAGGGCTCGGACGCGCTCACCCTGGTCGCCGCCATGGGCACCACCGGGCTGCTGGCCGGGCCGCCGCTCATCGGCTTCATCGCCGGCGCGAGCAGCCTGGCCTGGGGCATGGGCGCCGTCGCGGCGTCCGCGGGCGCCGTCGCCCTGTGCAGCACCCGCATCCGCTGGACCCCGGCACCGGCCGTACCGGACGAGGCCGCCACCCCCGCCTGACCTCGCCCCCTTGAACGCCCCCGGCCGCGCGTACGTATGCCCTCACAACCGCCCGCGGCCCGGGGAAGGCGGACGCGGGGACGACGTGAGGATCAGGCGATGAACGAACGGGTCACACCGGCGCCGGCGATGCACGCCCTGCCCGACGGGGAGGCCGAGGTCGCCCTCGTGCTGCGCCTGCCCTGGGAGGACGTGGCCCGGCTCGGCCAGGAGGCCGGGCGGCTGGCCGCGCAGATGCAGCGTCCGGTGACGCTGGACGAGGCGGTGAGCCACCGGCTGCGCTCCGCGCGGGCCGCGGCGACGCACGCCAGGCCGGCCGGTGAACAGCCGCCCGCGGTGGCCGCGTCGGCGTCCGGCACGGCACCCGCATCGGTGTCGTCGCTGCCCGCGCGGCCCCCGGCCGAGCAGGCACGGCAGGCCATCGACCGGATCAACGGCACCGCGTAGCACCGGCGGAGCCGGAGTCAGCCGCGCCGCTCCTCCACCACCCGCGCGGTCTTGCGGGCGGCGACCAGGACGGGGTCCCACACCGGGGAGAAGGGCGGCGCGTACCCCAGATCGAGGGCCGTCATCCGGTCCACGGTCATCCCGGCCGTGAGGGCCACCGCGGCGATGTCGACCCGCTTGCCGGCGCCCTCGCGGCCGACGATCTGGACGCCGAGCAGCCGGCCGGTGCGCCGCTCCGCGAGCATCTTCACCGTCATGGGGGAGGAGTCCGGGTAGTAGCCCGCACGGCTGGTCGACTCGATCGTGGCCGTCACGAACCGCAGCCCCGCCCGCAGGGCGTCCTTCTCGCGCAGCCCGGTGCGCGCGATCTCCAGGTCGCACACCTTGCTGACCGCGGTGCCGGCCACGCCGGGGAAGGTGGCGTAACCGCCGCCCACGTTGGTGCCAACGACCTGACCGTGCTTGTTGGCGTGCGTGCCCAGCGGGATGTGCCGCGACTGCCCGGAGACCAGGTCGAGCACCTCCACGCAGTCGCCGCCCGCCCAGATGTTCTCGTGCCCCCGCACCCGCATGCCGAGATCGGTCAGCAGCCCGCCGTGCGCGCCGAGCGGCAGCCCGGCGGCCTCGGCCAGCGAGGTCTCGGGGCGTACGCCGATGCCGAGCACGACCACGTCCGCCGGGTACTCGGCGCCCTCGGCGGCCACCGCCCGGACCCGGCCGTCGTCCCCGGTGAGCACCTCGGTGACCTCGGCGCCGTTCACCATGGTGATGCCGAGGCCCTCCATGGCCTCGTGCACCATGCGGCCCATGTCCGGGTCCAGCGTCGACATCGGCTCCCGGCCGCGGTTGACGACCGTCACCTCGTAGCCGCGTTGGATGAGCGCCTCGGCCATCTCCACGCCGATGTACCCGGCACCGACGACCACCGCGCGACGGCCGCGCGTGCGGGTGAGCGTGTCGAGCAGCGCCTGACCGTCGTCGAGGGTCTGGACCCCGTGCACGCCGGGCGCGTCGACGCCCGGCAGCTCCGGCCGGATCGGCCGCGCCCCGGTACCGATCACGAGCTTGTCGTACGGCGTCCAGGACTCCGCCCCCGAATCGAGGTCACGCGCGCGCACCCGCCCGCCGGCCACGTCGATCTCCGTGACCTCCGTGCGCATCCGCAGGTCGATGTCGCGGGCGCGGTGCTCCTCGGGCGTACGGGCGATCAGCTGGTCCCGGTCGGCCACGTCGCCGCCGACCCAGTACGGGATGCCGCACGCCGAGTACGAACTGAAGTGGCCGCGCTCGAACGCCACGATCTCCAGTTCCTCCGGGCCCTTCAACCGGCGGGCCTGTGACGCCGCGGACATCCCCGCGGCGTCACCGCCGATCACGACCAGTCGCTCTCTCGTACCGCCCGCGGCGCTCATGCTCATGCGAACACGCTACGCGGACCCGGCACTTCAGTCCCGCGCGCCGCTCTCCTCCCCGCGCGCCGCCGGTACCGCCGGTGACGGCGACTGGGCGGGTGCCGTCGCCGGTGCCGTGCGGCGCGGCAGCCTGGGCCGCACCACCCGCAGCCACACCAGCACCAGCAGCGACGCCACGACGGCGAACGGCAGCACCGCGCCGAGGGCGACCGCCAGCCAGCGCAGCATCGTCACGAAGGCGTCCCAGCCGCCGGCCAGCGCGTCCGTGAACCCGGGGTCGTCGTCCTCGGCGGCCTCGTCGACCGGCGTCTCGGACAGGGACAGGGTGATGGTGGCCAGGCTGGTGCGGTCCTTCAGGGACGCCTGCTGGGCGAGCAGCGCCTCCAGTTCGGTCTGCCGGGAACTCAGCTCGCCCTCCAGTGTCACCACGTCGCTGAGCTTCGCCGCCCGGTCCATCAGCTCCCGCACCCGGGCCACGCTGGCCCGCTGCGACTTGACCCGGCTCTCCACGTCGACGACCTGGTCGGTGACGTCCTCCGCCTTCGCGCCCCGGTGCAGCAGCTTCCCGGCACCCTCCAGGCCGTCGAGGACGTCCTGGTACGCGTCGACGGGCACGCGCAGCTCCAGCCGGGTGCGTTCCCGGCCGTCCTCGTCCCGGCTGGTGTCCTCGTCGCCCACGTAGCCGCCCTCGTTCTCGACGGTGGTGCGGGCCTCGTCCAGGGCCTTCGGCACGTCCTCGACCTGGACGGTCAGCGAGGCGGTGCGGATGACGTGGGTCGCGGCGGCCTTCGGCGGAGCGGTCGCCCCGGCACCGGAGGCGTCGCCGCCCGCCGCGCCCGGGCGGTCGTCGGCCGCAGGGGGAGCGGCCTCCTTGGCCGCGCCGCCCGCGCTGTCCGCGCCGGAGTCACCGCCCCCGGAGGTGCATCCGGTCAGCGCGAGAGCCCCGGCCAGCAGGAGGGCGGCCAGCGCCGGAAGCGGTCGTGGGAAGGATGATGTGCGCACAGGGGCCCCCGGGATCGTCGGTACGACTGTCGTTCCTACGACGCGTGGAGCGGCCCGCAGGCCGGCGCGGAACGGTCCCGAACAGGTCACGGTCCGGACTCGCGGGGCCCGGACACGTGACCGGCCTGGCGGCGGCCCCGCCGGTGGGGTCTGAGACGCTGGGGGACATGTGCGCAAGCGAGACCCCCGCGGGGCGGGTTCCCGTGGCCCCGGACCCGGGACCGGGACATGTCGTCGTCGTCGGAGCCGGCATCGCCGGACTGGCCGCCGCCCACCGCCTGCTGGAGCGGGGCGCCCGGGTGACCGTGCTGGAGGCCGCCGACCGGGTCGGCGGCAAGCTGCTGCCCGGTGAGATCGCCGGCGTCCGCGTCGACCTCGGCGCCGAGTCGATGCTGGCCCGCCGCCCCGAGGCCGTCGGCCTGGCCCGCGCGGCCGGTCTCGCCGACCGCCTCCAGCCGCCGGCCACCGCGTCGGCCTCCCTGTGGACCCGCGGTGCGCTGCGCCCCATGCCCAAGGGCCACGTCATGGGCGTCCCCGGCACCGCCGCCGCCCTGGCCGGCGTCCTCTCCGACGAGGGCCTGGCCCGCATCGAGCGTGACGCCGACCTGCCGCGCACCGAGGTGGGCGACGACGTCGCGGTGGGGGAGTACGTCGCCGTGCGCCTCGGCCGCGAGGTCGTCGACCGCCTCGTGGAACCGCTGCTCGGCGGCGTCTACGCGGGCGACGCCTACCGCATCTCGCTGCGCTCCGCCGTGCCCCAGCTCTTCGAGGCGGCCCGCGACCACACCTCCCTCACCGAGGCGGTGCGCGCCCTCCAGGGACGGACGGCCACCTCACCGGCGAGCGGCCCGGTGTTCATGGGCATCGAGGGCGGCATCGGCACCCTGCCCCTCGCCGTCGCCGAGTCGGTCCGGGCGCGCGGCGGCGAGATCGTCACCGGGGCACCCGTGACGGAGCTGCGCCGCACGGCCCCGGACGGCTGGCGGATCGTCGCCGGCGAGCGGGTGCTGCACGCCGGCGCGGTCGTCGTCGCCCTCCCCGCCCGCCCCGCCGCCGATCTGCTGCGCGCCGAGGCGCCCGCGGCCGCCGCCGAGCTGTCCGCGGTGGAGTACGCCTCGATGGCCCTGATCACCCTCGCCTACCGCCGCTCCGACGCCGCCGCCCTGCCCGCGGGCAGCGGCTTCCTGGTGCCGCCGGTCGACGGGCACACCATCAAGGCGTCCACCTTCGCCTCCCGCAAGTGGGGCTGGATCGCCGACGACGACCCGGACCTGGTCGTCCTGCGCACCTCCGTCGGGCGGTACGGCGAGTCGGAGATCCTCGGCCGCGACGACGCGGGCCTGGTCGCCGCCTCCCGGCACGATCTCGGGGAGGCCACCGGGCTGACCGCCGAACCCGTCGCCACCCGGGTCACCCGCTGGCAGGACGGCCTGCCCCAGTACCCCGTCGGCCACCACGCGCGCGTGGCCCGTGTCCGCGGGCACGTCGCGAAGCTCCCGGGCCTCGCGGTGTGCGGGGCGGCCTACGACGGCGTCGGCATCCCGGCGAGCATCGCGAGCGCGTACGCGGCCGTGGACCGGATTCACGGGGGCCCGCGCGACGTGGACGGGCCGACCGCCCACCCGGTGCGGAGTCCGCACGGCGGAGCGGGAGAATAGGGGCATGAGTGACGACGCCTCCACCGCTGCCGCCGGCCGGATCCCCAACAAGGGCAAGCTGGCCAAGGACCTCAACGAGGTCATCCGCTACACCCTCTGGTCCGTCTTCAAGCTCAAGGACGCGCTCCCCGAGGACCGCGCCGGCTACGCCGACGAGGTCCAGGAGCTGTTCGACCAGCTCGCCGCCAAGGACGTGACGGTCCGCGGCACGTACGACCTGTCCGGTCTGCGCGCCGACGCCGACCTCATGATCTGGTGGCACGCGGAGACCGCCGACCAGCTCCAGGAGGCGTACAACCTCTTCCGCCGCACGAAGCTGGGCCGCGCGCTGGAGCCGGTCTGGTCGAACATGGCGCTGCACCGCCCCGCCGAGTTCAACCGCGCGCACATCCCGGCCTTCCTGGCCGACGAGACGCCCCGCGACTACATCAGCGTCTACCCGTTCGTGCGCTCCTACGACTGGTACCTGCTGCCCGACGAGGACCGCCGCCGCATGCTCGCCGACCACGGCAAGATGGCCCGCGGCTACCCGGACGTGCGCGCCAACACGGTCGCCTCCTTCTCGCTCGGCGACTACGAGTGGATCCTCGCCTTCGAGGCCGACGAACTGCACCGCATCGTCGACCTCATGCGCCACCTGCGCGCCTCCGAGGCCCGCATGCACGTCCGCGAGGAGGTCCCGTTCTACACGGGGCGCCGCAAGGACGTCGCGGAGCTGGTGGCCGGGCTGGCCTGATCAGGGCGCCGGGCTCGGCTCCGGTTCCGGGCGCGGGGCGCACGACGCGTTCCGCGCCGGGAGCCGGCCCTCCAGCAGGTACGCCTCCAGGTGGCCGTTGACGCAGGCGTTCGGTCCCCCCGCGATGCCGTGCGTACCCGCGTCCCGCTCGGTGACCAGGACCGAACCCGACAGCCTGCGCCGCAGCTCCAGCGCACCCTCGTAGGGGGTGGCCGCGTCCCGCTCGGCGGCCAGGATCAGCGTCGGCGGCAGCTCACCGGGCACGGTGCGCACGTCGAGGGGCCGCTGCCGGGGTACCCGCCAGTAGGCGCACGGCAGGTTGGTCCACACGTTGTCCCAGGTCTCGAAGGGCGCCCGGCGCGCCAGCCGCGTGTTGTCCCGGTCCCAGACCTCGAAGTCGGTCGGCCAGGCCGCGTCGTTGCACTCGACGGCCGTGTACACGGCGTTGGAGTTCTCCGCCCCCTTCGCGCCCTTCGCGGTCCGCGTCCCCGCCTGGTCGATCAGCGGCTGCGGATCGCCCTTCAGGTACGCCGACAGCGCCTCGGCCCGGTGCGGCCAGTAGTCGTCGTAGTACCCGGCCCGCAGGAACGCCCCCTGCAACTGGGCGGGGCCCACCGTTCCGCCGGCCGGCTCCGCCGCGAGCCGCTCGCTCGCCTCCTCGTAGCTGTTCTGCACCTGCCTCGGCGTGTCCCCGAGGCCGTACACGGCGTCGTGGCCGGCGATCCACGCCTTGAAGTCGTCCCAGCGGTCCTCGAACGCCTCCGACTGCTCGAGGTTGTTGCGGTACCAGACCAGCGACGGGTCCGGATTCACCACGGAGTCGAACACCATCCGCCGCACCCGGGCCGGGAACAGCTCGGCGTACAGGGCCCCGAGGTAGGTGCCGTACGACGCGCCCATGAAGGACAGCCGCTCCTCGCCCAGCGCGGCCCGCACCACCTCCAGGTCACGGGCGTTGTTGAGCGAGTGGTAGTGCCGCAGCGACTCCCCGGCGCGGGCGGCGCAGCCCCGCGCGTACGCCTCGGCCTCGGCGGCGCGCTCCTTCTTGTACGCGTCCGAGGGCTGCGTCGGGGCCGGGCGCGGGCCCTTGAAGAAGTCGCCGGGGTCCTGGCAGGACAGCGGCGCGGAGGGCGCGACCCCGCGCGGCGCGTATCCGACCAGGTCGTAGGCGCCCGCGATCCGCTTCCACTCGGGCACCAGGCCGACCAGCGGGAACTGCAGGCCCGAGCCGCCGGGACCGCCCGGGTTGTAGAGGAGGGCGCCCTGTCGCGGCACCTTGCGCTTCGGGTTCCCCGGGTCCTTGTGGGTGGCCCGCACCCGGCTGACGGTGAGCCGGAGCTGCTTCCCGTCGGGGTGCGCGTAGTCCAGGGGCACCCCGACCGTGCCGCAGCGCATGCCGCCCGGCAGGTCCTTGGCCTTCGGGCAGCTGCCGAACTCGATGCCGGCCGCCGCCGCCCGCCCGGCCGCCACGGCGGTGCCGCGCGCCTCGGCCGAGCCGTGGGCGGGCGGGGCCGCCTGGGCCGGAGTGGTGGTGGCGAGGGTGGTCAGCAGCAAGGACCCGGCGGCCGAGTAGAGGGCGGCAGCTCGCATCGCGTATCCCTTCCGTGGCACGGGGGTGTCACAAGGGATGTTTGGTTCGCCCGCCGGGCAGGGCAAGCACCGCCCGCGGGTGTCGGCGCCGAGTGCCTCCGTACGCCCCCGGCGCGTCGGCGTGTCGGCGGTGGCCGGTCAGAACCGGCGCCCGCGGTCCCCCTCGGTGTACGCCTCGCGGTGGGCGAAGGCCGCGCGCAGGTCCGGCTCGCCGATCGCGTGCACGCCGCGCACGGCGACGGAGGTGAGGTAGGTGCGCTCGTCGGCGGAGCCGTCGGCGTGCTGGACGAGGCTGCCGATCAGCCGCTGCCCGGCCGGGGAGGCCCAGCGGGAGTACGGGTGGATCTCCATCCGGGTGATGGCGAGGCAGCCCAGGGTCAGGGCGAGCGGCAGGGCGAACCACAGAGCGATCAGCGTGCGCGGCTCGTGCGCGGGCAGGGGCAGCGCCAGTGCGGAGACGGCCAGCGCGCACACGGCCACCGCCGCGACCCGTACCCGCCGCACTCCGGCCGCGATTCCGTCGGAGCCGCCGTCCGGTACGGCGAGACCGGCGCCGACCAGCCGGTCGGCCAGGCCGCGTATCGGGTCGGCCGTGGCGGCGGTGGCCCGGACCGGGGCTATCCGGGACTGTCCCTCGGGGCCTATCGCCCCTATGACCGACCGCTCCATGTCGTCGCGCCCGCACGGGTCCACGACCGTCGCCCAGCCGGTGTGTGCGAGCAGCAGCCGGCGCTGGCGGGCCATCGAGACCAGCGTCAGGTCGGCCACCCGCCGCGGGCCGCCGGACAGGAACGCCGCCTCGTACAGCGTCAGCGCGTGCTCCCGCGCGGGGGTGCGCGGGGCGACGGCCGCCGCGCGCACGGCGGCCAGACACAGCCGCAGGCACGCGAGGCCGGCGACGGCCCAGGCCGACAGGAGGAAAAGGACCCAGAACATGCCGTACTTCTATGCCAAAGGCTTTCGCCGGCGCCATGGCCTGTTCACATTTCGGGACGCAGTGTTGTGGGTATGTGACGTTCCGTTTGGTGATGTCCCGGACCGGCCGCGTCCGGGTCAGCGGCGCAGCAGGACCCGCCTGGTCGCACGCGCCCACCGCACCCCCGGCCGCCTCGACCGCGGCACCGGCCCCGAGCGCTCCAGCCACCACTCCCGCAACTCCCGCCGCACACCGGCGTCCTCCGCCGCGGGCCCCGCGTCCGCGCTCAGCAGCCGCTCTGCGAAGTCGAGGGCGTCCCGTCGGTAGCCCGCGCCCATCGGGCATCCCCGCGCGTAGGCGAGGAACGCCGGCCGGTACGCCGGGCCGAGGATCACCGGCAGTTCGGGCGCGACCTTCGCGACCACGTCCGCCCGCTTCCCGGCGAGCGCCCGCGCCTGTACGCCCAGCCGCACCCGGTCGAACCCCTCGGGCGCCGGCGCCCCCGCGACCAGCGCGGACAGCAGCGCGGCCTGCGCCAGACCGAGCCGCTGCCGTACGGCGTGGTCCGCCGCGTCCGCCGCGTCCGCCCCGGGCGGGGCCGCCTGCGCCACGGACGCGTCCCGGTCGGCGCGCCCTCCGCTCTCGGCCCGCCCCCGTGCGACGGCGTCGCGGATCGCCTCCACCTCCGCCTCCAGTTCGCCCGCGCCGGGGAAGTTCTCGTCCCGCTCCAGCAGGACGCCGGGCGGTGCCACCCGCGAGGCGAGGTCGGTGAGGATGTCGAGCACCGGCCGCGGGACGGGGTGGGCGTGGCTGTCGTGCCAGACGCCGTCCCGTTCGAAGCCGCCCGCGACATGGACGTAGGCGATGGCCTCCAGCGGCAGTTCGCGGAGCGCCTCGGCCGGGTCCGCCCCGATGTTCACGTGGTTGGTGTGCAGGTTCGCCACGTCGATCAGCAGCCGCACCCCGGTCCGGTCGGCCAGCTCGTACAGGAACTGCCCCTCCGTCAGCTCCTCGTCCGGCCAGGCGACGAGCGCGGCGATGTTCTCCACGGCGAGCGGCACGGGCAGTGCGTCCTGCGCGATGCGCACGTTCTCGCACAGCACGTCGAGCGCGTCCCGCGTGCGCGGCACGGGCAGCAGGTGCCCGGCCTCCAGGTGCGGGGAGGCGGTCAGCGCGCCGCCCGCGCGGACGAACGCGATGTGCTCGGTGACCAGCGGCGATCCGAGCGCCTCCGCGCGGTCGGCCAGCGCCGCCAGCCGTCCCGCGTCCGGCCGTTCGGCGCCGCCGAGACCGAGCGAGACACCGTGCGGCACGACGGTCACCCCGCGCTCGCGCAGCCGCAGCAGCGATTCCGGCAGATGCCCGGGACAGAGGTTCTCGGACACCGCCTCGACCCAGTCGATGCCGGGCATCCGCTCCACGGCGTCCGCGATCTCCGGACGCCACCCGATGCCGGTTCCCAGTCGTCGCATGGTCGTACCTCCTCCCCGTCGGTATGACGGGGGTATCGCCCGCCCGGCCCGCCGCCAACCGCGCGGGTGCCGTCTTCAGAGCAAGATTTGAGGGTGGGGAAATGTGAGCTCTGGGCGCGCATGGGCCGGCCCGCGTCGGCCGGGGCCACGTCGAGGCGTCCAGCGGACCGACGTCACCGGGGTGAGGACGGGCCGGCCGTCGTGGTGGCCGCGCCCACGCGGGCCTCGAAGCACTCCCGTTCGCCGTCGGCCGACGCGGGCCGGAAACAGGCCCGTACGGTGCTACCGGGGTGCACCTCGGTCATCTCGGTGTAGACGAAGGTCGCCGCGTCGTCCTTGTTCCTGATGCGCACGCCGTGGGTCGGGCCGTCCGCCGTGACGTCCACCCGGTCGCCGATCTCGGTCGCCCAGGTCCGGGCCCAGCTCGCACCGCACTTCTCACTGTGGCGCAGTTCGACGTGGGCGCCGGTGGCCGTGCGGTACGAGGCGAGGGTGTCGGGGCCGACGCCGCAGATCAGGCGCATCGGGTCCTGGCCCTCGCAGGCCGCACCCTGGCACAGGGGAGCGAAGGAGAACGGCACGGAGGCCGGCAGCGACTCGGCCTCCGGCGCCTCCGAGTCCGGCAACAGGAGGAACAGCAGGGCCGCGACGCCGCCCACGACCACGGTGTAGGCCGCCGCCAGCACCACCAGGAGCCTGCTTCGGCGAAGTCGCGGCCGCCGGGTCCCGTCGGGCGGTGGCAGCTCCTGGGGATGCGGCCGCGGCGACTCGTCCGGGGAAGCGGCGGGTGCGGTGGCCACCGCGCGTCCGCTCCAGTGCGATTCGGCGATCTCACGGAGTACGAGCAGGCGCCCGTCCGGTTCGTCCGCGAGCCTGCACAGTGCCTGTACGGCCTGTCGGGGCGGCAGGCTCTTGCCGTTGAGGTAGCGCTCCCAGGTGGACTTGCTGTACGGCGTGCGCTCCGCCAGCGCTGCCAGGCTCAGGCCCGCGCGGGCCCGCAGTTCCCGCAACGCCGCCACCAGCCGCGTGTGTTCCGTGCTCACTCGGGCGCCGCCCTGCGCAGTGCCTGCCAGGTCGGCGGGTCGATGACTCCGTTCACGATCAGTCCGTTCTGCTTCTGCATGCGTTCGACCGCTCGCCGCGTCTTCGGGCCGAAGACGCCGTCGATCTCTCCCGGCGCGGTACCCGCGCGGCGCAGCAGGCACTGGGCCTCGGCCACTTCCAGCCCCACCTGGGTGTTGGACAGCAGGATGTCCGTGGTGCTGCTCAGGCCCGCGGACCAGCGGGCGTCACGCCGCTCCAGCCGGCAGGTGTAGATGACCGGCACCAGGGTCTCCGACACGGTGGCCGGGACCGTCACTTCGGCGTCGGCGCGGTCGTGCGCGAGCTGGGCGCGGGCCTCGGTGAGCCGAACGGCCAGCAGGAGGGCCACGGAGACGGACAGCACCGTGACCACGGCTCCCGCCGTGACCGCCACGCGCAGAAGGCGCCCGTGGGGCTGCCGTTCGGTGGGGGTGTGGTCCGGTGTCGCGGAGGAGTCCTCGGGGGGTGCCGTGCCGGCCGTCCGCCCCTCCGCCCAGCGTTGGGCGGCGATCTCGTGCATCACCAGCAGCCGGGCCGGATCGTCATGGCAGATGCGGGCCATCGCCTCGACGGCTTCCAGGGGCGGCAGGGACCTGCCGTTCAGATAGCGCTGCCACGACTTCGCGCTGTATCCGGTCTTCACGGCCAGTTGCCGCGTGCTCAGCTCGCTGTGGTCCTTCAGCCTGCGCAGGCGCACGATCAGCTGGTGAACGTGCGGATGCAGCTCTGCGGGCAGTGCCTTCCAGCGCGACACGCTTCCCCCACTCGCGTTCCGGACCGCAGGACCGGCCCCCCGTGTCCTGGTCTCATTCTGCACCAGCGGTCCGGGGAACCGCCCCGCCGCCGGCCCCGCCCCGGGCGCGCACCCAGCCGCGCCCCTGTCGTCGAAGTCCCGCCACAGGGACACGGCGATCGGCATCCGCGCAGGTCATGGCGTGGGACGTCTCGGGACGGGGCCACCTCCGCGTCACCCGTGGACGGCCATCTCGCCGAACCCGCAGTGTCGTTGCGGAGCCGGCCGCCGCGGTCGGCTTCTTCAAGCGCACGTCATATCGAGGAGCACAGCATGCGAGCTCTCACCAAGACACTGGTCGGTGTCACCGCCGCGGTCGGCATCGCCACCGGCAGCCTCGCCACCGCGGGTACGGCCATGGCGGACACCTCACCCGCCCCGAGGCCGGCGGTCGCGGCGGTGGCCGCGTACAACAACCTCGGCCTCACCAAGAACCAGGCCACCGGCGTCCAGTGCTTCCTGAACACCTCGCCCACCGTCAACCTTGACGAGGACGGGTATCTCGGCCCGAAGAGCTGGGAGGCGATGCAGGAGTTCCTCAACAGGAGTTGGGGCCGGAACCTCGTCGTCGACGGCATCGTCGGCCCGGCCACCATCAAGGGGCTGCAGTACTTCCTCAAGCACGGCAACTGGGGGTACACCGGCAAGATCGACGGTATCGCCGGCGAGGGAACGCGTGCGGCGTTCGCCAGGTTCGGTCAGGCGACCGCGAAGCAGTTCTGCTAGGTCCTGTCCGGATTCCGCGTCATGAGTGCGGTGCGATGCGCGGAGCCAGAGCATCGCACCGCACGGGTGCGGTCCGGCCCCGGACGCTCAGCGCAGGTCGAGCCGCATCAGGACGCGCGGGTGTCCGGCCAGGGCGGAGGTGGTGTCGGCGGCGTGGACGAACCCGGCGCGCTCGAAGTTCCGCCGGAGCCCGGCGTACGCCATCGTCAGGTCGACCCGGGCGTCCCCGTTGTCCAGCGGGTACGCCTCGATCGCCGGAGCACCCTGGGAGCGGGCGAATTCGACGGCCCCGGCGATCAGGGCGTGCGAGATCCCCCGCTTCCGGTGTCCGGGCCGCACGCGGACGCACCACAACGACCAGACCGGCAGGTCGTCCACGTGCGGGATCTTGCGGTTGCGGGCGAAGGAGGTGTCCGCGCGCGGCGCCACGGCGGCCCAGCCGACCGGCTCGTCCCCGTCGTGGGCGAGCACTCCGGGAGGCGGCGCCGTCCGGCACAGCTCGGCGACGTACGCGCCGCGGGCCGGGCCGCGCAGCTCCTTGTTGACCTTGGAGGGGACGCGGTAGCTCAGGCACCAGCAGACGTTGGCTCCGGGCGACTTGGGGCCGAGCACCGCGCGCACGTCCTCGAAGACCGAGGCCGGGCGCACGTCGATGCTCATGCCCCCACGATGTCACGCGGCACGGGACTACGCCTCCGGCGCCCGCCCGGCGTCCAGGAACTCCTCCAGGAGCGGCACGAGCAGGGCCGTGCGCCGCATCAACGTCATGTGGGTGGTGCCGGGGAGGACGGCGAGGCGCGCGTCGGGGATCAGCTCCCGCATCTCGGCGGCGTGCTCCACGCGTACGAAGTCGCGGTCCCCGACGACCAGCAGCGTGGGTGCCGTCAGTCCGCGCAGGTCGTCGGCGCTCCAGGGCAGCGGGCCGTGGGCGGCCTGGGAGCACTTGTCGATGAAGTCCTGGAAGTGCTCGGGGTGCGGAGCGGTGGCCGCGTACGCGTCGGCCATCTCCTTGAAGTCGGCCTCGCCGGGCAGCAGCGGTGAGTCGTAGTCGGGGGTGCGGACCTCCTCGCGGTAGCCGTCCTGGGTGTACTGCGTGGCGGCGAGCACGAGCCGCCCCACCCGTTCGGGATGCCTGACGGCGACCTCCAGCGCGGTCAGCCCGCCCAGGCTGAACCCGAGCAGGTCGGCCCGCTCGATGCCGAGCGCGTCGAGCAGGCCGACGACGTCACCCGCGAGGTGGGGCACGGTGATGGCGCGGTCGACGTCGGCGGTGTGCCCGTGCCCCTGCAGCTCGGGGGCCACGATGTGGCGGCCGGGGGCGAGGGCGGGCAGCAGGGCGCCGAAGCTCAGTCCGACGGTGAGGACACCGCCGTGCAGCAGGACCAGCGGACGCCCGGTGCCGTCCCGGCCGGAGCCGTGGATCTCGTAGTACATCTCCAGGCCGTCGAGGAGGGCGTGGGCGGAACTGCTCGGCACGGTGATCACGTCCGTTTCTGGGAGGTACGCCTGCTGGATACACCTGCTGGGTAGACCGTCCCGCCTCGCGGAACTCATCGCATGCGCACCGCCGCGGCCGTCGTTCAGCGGGCGTCAACCGTTTGCGTATGCGGGTGGCCCACGCTGGCCGTGGACGGGTTCGGCGTCCGCCGGGGGAACGGGGGAACACCTTGCTGCGGATCCACTTCACCGGACAGGACCTGGAGAACATCAGACTGGCCCGCGGCCCCGATCCGCTGTGGGAGATCGTGTGCAGCGTCTGCCGCCTCCAGACCCGGGAGGGCGCGCTCGCCTTCGACCCGTGGCGGCGGCAGGTCAGGGCCCGGCTGCTGCACGACGGCACGGCCCGCCGGGCCGCGCTGGCGCTGCGTGGCCTGGTGCCGTTCGGAGCGTACTTCCCGGACTTCCTCACCCCGCCCGTGGAGGGCCACCACGTGACCCTGCGGGACGGCGTCGAACGGGTGCTCGCCACCCCGCGCGGCCGCCTCCGGCACGAGCTGGCCCTGCTGGCCGCGTCGGGCGCGCGGCCGGTCCCGGGCGCGGCGGCACTGGCCGGGGGCGACGTGACGGCGCTCGGGGTGCTGGGCGACGGCCTGCGCGCCTACGACGAGGCGCTGCTCGAACCCGTGCGCGACCGGATCGGGGCGGCCGTCGGCGCCGACCTCGCCTGGCGCACCCGGGCCCTGGTGACCGGTGGGACGGCCGCCCTGCTGGCCACCTTCCGGCCGATGGCGGTGTGGCGGCCACCGGTGCTCGAAGTGGACTATCCGGTCCGGCGCGACCTGCTCCTGGAGGGGCGTGGGCTGCTGCTCGTGCCCTCGTACTTCTGCTGGCGGCGGCCGATCACCCTGGTCGACGCCGGCCAGAGCCCCGTGCTGGTCTACCCGGCGGACAAGACGGTCGTCCCGGCGCCGGTCACCGGGTTCGCCGCGCTCACCGCCCTGCTGGGCCCCACCCGGGCCGCGCTGCTCCACGAGGCGGCCGGACGCGCGTGCGGGACGACGTCCGAGTTGGCGGCGGCGGTCGGCATCTCGCTGCCCAGCGGCAGCCAGCAACTGGCGGTGCTGCGCGAGGCGGGCCTGCTCACGACGCGCCGGGCCGGCAAGTACGTCCTGCACTCGGTGACCGCGCTGGGCCTGCGGCTGCTCGGCGACGATTTGGCTGGGCCCGAACAGTGGTGCGCGAACGGCACCCGCGCCAGGAACCTGCCGGTGCAGGAAACCGCAACGGAGGGAATCCCATGAAGCTCTTCCACCGCGCACTCGCCGGCGGCGCCGCGTCCGTCGCCCTCACGGCCGGACTGCTGGGCGCCGGCACGGGGGCTGCGTCCGCGGCACCGGCCGCGGACTCCCAGTACGGATGCCCGGTCGGGGCCGTGTGCATCTACCCGCAGGGCGAGTACTGGAAGGACAGCAAGCCGACCCACTTCTACTACTCCCGGGGGGTGCACAAGCTCTACAACCAGTTCGGAGACCACTGGGTCTACAACAACCAGACCGACGGCTGGACCGTGCGGCTGTGCACGGGCGGCAACGGCACGGGCTGCGGCGACCGCATTCCGCCGGACTGGGCCTGGAACCGCAACCTCACGCCCATCAACTCGATCAAGATCGAGTCGTAGCACCAGCCAACGCCGGGTGGTCCGCGACCACCGTGCACGAGCCCGGCGCGATCTCCGTGAACCCGGCGTCGCGGACCACCGGCAGGCCACTCGTGGTCAGGCCGCTCCAGCGGGCGGGATCCGGTGTGCGCACGGCCAGCGGGTAGCCCGCCGCACGCCACGCCGCCCGCGCCCCGGCGTCCAGCTCCCACCAGGCGAGCTGGGCGCCGTGGCCCGCCTGGGCCATGGCCTTGCCCGCCGACATGTCCAGGTCCGGGTTCATCCAGAGCACCGGCGCCGCGAGGTCGGCCTCGGCCGGCGGCTCCGGATCGTCGAGGTCGGTGCCGGAGACCTGGAGACGGGCCAGGTCCTTCGGCCAGCCGTCCAGCGGAACCGGGGGAAAGACCCGGACCTCCGCCGACCCGCCGCTCACCGTGATGCCGGGCAGCGCCTCGGCCCGCCGCCACTCGGCGCCGCGCGCCCGGCGCACCACCTTGCGGATGCGCGCGTCCTGCCAGTCCCGCACCGCCTGCGCCCACTCGCCGTCGCCGGCCGACCGCTCATCGCCGAGCATCACCAGCACCGCCCGGGCCGCGGTCTCCAGCGCGTCGGTACGGGCCGGCGGTGCCGCCCGCTCGATGCGCACCACCAGCGGCAGGACGAACTGCGGCGCGAGGTCGCGGTCGCCGGGTTCGGGGCGGAAGGGGCTGTCGGGGACGGGCGTCGTCGCTTCGTTGCTCACGCCCCCAGTCTGCCAATCCGCGTGCCGGTCAGCCCGAGCAGGCCGTGCGCTGCGCCTCCTGCCACTCGCAGACCGGGCAGTAGGTGATGCCCTTGTACGACTCCGGGTACTCCGTCGGTTCCCGGCACAGCACGCACTCCGCGTACGGCGGGCCGTCGGCCTTGGGCGGCCGGGTGGCGTCGATGAGGCAGTAGCCGTCCGGACCCCGTTCGTCCGGACCCTGGTCGTCGTCGCTGTTCATCTCTCCAGCGTAGGCCCGTCAGGCGCGGCCGTTCGCGGTGCCGATCAGCTCCGAGACCTTCACGAAGCGGTAGCCCCTCTCGCGCAGCTCGGGCACGATCGTCCGGACCGCCCGCTCGGTCACCGGGGCGGCGCTGCGCGTGCAGTGCATGACGACCACCGACCCCGGCTTCGCGCCGTCCAGCACCTCGCGGGCCACGGCGTCGGCGTCCGTCGCGAACGCGTCGCCGCTCACCACGTCCCACTGCACGGCGGTGACGCCGGCCGCGGTCAGCTCCTTCAGCGCCGCCTTGTCGTAGCAGCCGCCCGGGAAGCGGAAGTACGGCATCGCGTCCGGCACCCCGGCCTTCCGGAACGACGCGTACGCCCGCTCCAGGTCCGAGCGCATCCGGTCCCGGGACACGGTCGGCAGTCCGTAGCAGTCGTCGGTGTAGGCGTAGTGGCTGTAGGAGTGGTTCGCGACCTCGAACCGCGGGTCCCGGCCGATGGACCGGGCCGCGTCCGGGTACTCCTCGGCCCACCGGCCGGTCATGAACACCGTGGCCGGCACCTTCAGCCGCCGCAGCGTCGCGATCAGCCCGGGATTGTCGAAACGCTCACCCGACGCCGCCCGGGGCCCCTGGTCGGCGGTCATGTCGGCGTCGAAGGTGAGCGCGACCGTCTTGCCGGCGGTGCGCGAGCCGTGTTCGAAGACGGGGGTCAGACCGGCCGGGCCGGGCGCGAGCGTCGGTGGCCGGGAGGGTTTCGACGGGGCGGTGGAGGGCGCGCTGGGCGCCGGCCGGGGCGCCCGCGGGGACTCGGAGGTTCCGCAGGCGGCGAGGGCGGCGCCCAGCACGCAGAGGGCGGTGGCACGACGTACGAGAGTGATCACCGTACGAACGTATGAGTACGTTCGTCGGTTTGTACGACTATGGGGCGTGACGTGCCCCGAGGCTCACCCTCCCGGGCCTACCCGCGCCAGGGACCCGTGACCGCGAAGGTGGTGCCGGGTGTGTAGCAGTTCACGTACATCGTGTCGCCGTCGGGGGAGAAGGTGACCCCCGCGAACTCGCCCCACTCCGGCGCCTCGGGCGTCCCGATGTTCTGGGCGCCCCGGGCCATCGCGTACACCTCGCCGCGCCGGGTCACCCCGAACACGTGCTGGGCGCCCCCGCCGTCCTCGCAGACCATCAGGCCGCCGCTGGGGGCCAGGCAGATGTTGTCCGGGGACTCGCCCGGCAGCTGCACGTCGGTGTCCGGACCGAAGACGATCACCAGGGTCAGGCGGCGCCGTTCGGGGTCGTAGCGCCAGATCTGCCCGTAGTGGTCGGCGGCCGAGCCCTCGTCGCTGTGGGCGAAGGACGACACGAAGTACACGCACCGACCGCCCCAGTAGCAGCCCTCCAGCTTCTGCGCGTGGGTGATGCCGCCCCGGCCGAAGTCCTGGAAGCGGATCGGCGTCCCGGCGGCCAGCGGGTCGGGTACGTCCACCCACTCGATGCCGTCGAATTCGGCGCCCGTCTCCTGGATCGAGGACAGGTCGGGCACGCCGGGCACCCGCATCGCCTGGAGCCTGCCGCCCGCCCGCAGTGAACCCCGGCCGCCGAGCGGCTTCTCGGGCAGGAACCGGTAGAACAGTCCGAACGGCCGCTCGAACGCGTCCTCCGTCTCGTACACGACGCCGCGCCGCGGGTCCACGGCGATCGCCTCGTGCTGGAAGCGGCCCATCGCGGTCAGCGGTACCGCGCCGGTGCGGTG
The DNA here is from genome assembly GCF_043202655.1 of Streptomyces sp. NPDC048171. Classification (NCBI taxonomy): domain Bacteria; kingdom Bacillati; phylum Actinomycetota; class Actinomycetes; order Kitasatosporales; family Streptomycetaceae; genus Streptomyces; species Streptomyces sp. NPDC048171. Next base: position 338,128 of record NZ_JBIDAU010000003.1, on the reverse strand, counting down.
CGGGTCGACCGGGTCGACCTCGAAGATGAAGCCGTGGTCCTTCGTGTAGCCGTTGGTGCCGGCCTTGTCCTCGGTCTCCTCGCAGGTCAGCCAGGTGTGCCAGGGCGTGGGCCCGCCCGCGCAGTTGACGGCCGTACCGGCGATCGCGACCCGCTCGGACAGCACGCGGTTGCGGGAGTCCAGCGCCAGCGCCGTACAGCCGCCCTTGCCCTCGGGGTCGTAGGTCAGGCCCTTGACCGTCGGGACCGGGACGCGGCCGTCCTCGCGGTTCTCGTGGTTGCGGACCAGGTGGACCCCGCCGTGCCGGCCCGGGAAGGCGGCCATGCCGTCGTGGTTGGAGGGCACCGGGCCCTCGCCGGAGCGCAGCCGGTCGCCCTCGCGGGACAGCACCCGGTAGCGGAAGCCCCTGGGCAGGTCGAGCAGGCCGTCGGGGTCGGGCACCAGGGGGCCGTAGCCGGTGTGGCCCAGGGTCTGGGCCGCGGCGGTGCCGGCGAAGAGTTCGGAGAGGGCCCCGGTGAAGGCGATGCCTGCGCCCAGGGCTCCCGTGCGGGCGAGTACCTGACGTCGGGTCGCGTCGTTGCTGGACATGGTCATGGGGGGAAACCTTCCTGCTGGCGGACAGGATTGTGACCCCGCCGTGTCTATCACCTGCCAGGAGTCCCGGGAACCACGCGCGTAGCACGTGTCACTGCTCCACGGGGTGCTCCTGGGCCCTCTCCAGGAACCGCAGCAGCTCCACCGGGAAGGGCAGTACGAGGGTCGAGTTCTTCTCGGCGGCCACCGCCACCACCGTCTGCAAGAGGCGCAGTTGCAGCGCCGCGGGTGTCTCGGACATCTCCCGCGCCGCCTCCGCGAGGACCTTCGAGGCCTGCAGTTCGGCGTCGGCGTTGATGACCCGGGCCCGGCGCTCCCGGTCGGCCTCGGCCTGCCGGGCCATCGAGCGCTTCATGGTGTCGGGCAGGGACACGTCCTTGATCTCGACCCGGTCGACCTGGACGCCCCACCCCACGGCCGGGCTGTCGATCATCAGCTCCAGGCCCTGGTTCAGCTTCTCCCGGTTGGACAGCAGGTCGTCCAGCTCGCTCTTGCCGATGATCGAGCGCAGGGAGGTCTGGGCCATCTGGGAGACGGCGAAGCGGTAGTCCTCGACACGGACCAGCGCGTTGGCCGCGTCGATCACCTTGAAGTAGACGACGGCGTCCACCCGCACGGTGACGTTGTCGCGGGTGATGCCCTCCTGGGCGGGCACCGGCAGGGTGACGATCTGCATGTTCACCTTGTGCAGCCGGTCCACGACCGGCACCACCATCGTGAACCCGGGCCCGCGCACCTCGCCCGCGAGCCGCCCGAGGCGGAAGACCACCCCGCGCTCGTACTGCTTGACGACCCGCGCGGCCGAGACGACGTACACCACCCCGGCGCTTCCCACCGCCGCGGCCGCGGTCAGGAGCTCCTCGAGCATGACGGCCTCCTCGCCAGAGGTCCGGTTCATCTGCTCCTGCCACGATATTCCCGACGCCCGGTCCGGGGCCACGCCCCGGACCGGGGTGTGCTGGGGTGTGCCGCTACACCGAGACCGCCTTCGGCGGTTCCGTGACCGTCACCGGTTCCGTGCCGGCGGTGCTGTGCCGTTCGGCCCAGTTCTCCAGGGCCGTGCGGCAGGCGTGGTCCAGGTGGTGCAGGCCGGACAGGTCCAGCTCGACCGGGCGGTCCTGCGGCAGCGACTCCAGGCTCTCCAGGATCTTCGGCAGCCGCAGGAAGGTCGCGTTGCCCGACAGGTGGGCCTGGACGGGGCCCGCGCCCTTGTCGACGATCTCCAGCTTGAGGTGCGAGGCCTCCCAGGCGGTCTTGACCACGGACAGGGCCAGACCGATCAGCACGCCCTCGAACATGTTCACCGCGACGATCGACACGGCCGTGACCACCAGGATCAGCGCCTCGCCCCGGTGCTCCCGCCACAGCGGCACGATGCCGCGGAACGGGATCAGCTTCCAGCCCGCGTGGACCAGGATGCCGGCCAGCGCGGGCAGCGGGATCAGGGCCAGCGCGGACGGCAGCAGCGCGGCGAACAGCAGCAGCCACACGCCGTGCAGCACCCGGGACGCCTTGGTCTTCGCACCGGCGCTCACGTTGGCGGAGCTGCGCACGATGACCGCCGTCATCGGCAGCGCGCCGAGCACACCGCACACCGTGTTGCCGGCGCCCTGCGCCATCAGCTCCTTGTTGTACTCGGTGCGCGGCCCCTTGTGCAGCCGGTCCACCGCGGCGGCGCTGAACAGGCTCTCCGCCGACGCGATCAGGGTGAAGGCGACGATGGTGCCGAGCAGCCCGATGTTCGCCAGCTCGCCGAAGGCGTCGGCGCCGGGCGGCTGGATGGAGTCCAGCAGGCCGTTGACCTCGACCGTCGCGACCGACAGGCCGAACACCGCCGTGACCGACGTGGCCAGGACGACCGCGGCCAGCGCGCCCGGCAGGGTCTGCGCCCGCTTCGGCAGCCGCTTCCACAGCACCATGACCGCGACGGTGCCGGCGCCCAGGGCGAGCGAGGTGAGCGCCTCGGTGCTGCCCAGCGCGTCGGCGGCGGCGCCGGGCAGCCCGGTGAGCTTGTCCAGGCCGGAGGCGGGCGCGTCGAGGCCGGCGGCCGCGTAGAGCTGGCCGGCGATGAGCACCAGGCCGATGCCCGCCAGCATGCCCTCGACCACCGACAGGGAGATCGCCCGGAACCAGCGCCCCAGCTTCAGGGCGCCCATCGCGAGCTGGAGGAGACCGGAGGCCAGCACGATCACACCGAGCGCGGGCAGCCCGTACTGGTCGACCGCGCCGAAGACCAGCACGGTGAGGCCGGCGGCCGGGCCGGACACCTGGAGGCTGCTGCCCGGCAGGAGTCCGGTGACCAGGCCGCCCACGATGCCGGTGACCAGGCCGAGTTCGGCCGGGACACCGGAGGCGACGGCCACGCCCACGCACAGCGGGAGCGCGACCAGGAACACGACGAGGGAGGAGGTGAAGTCCTGCCGCCAGTGCGGGAACTTGGCTATCCGGTTCATGCCGGCGCTCACAGGGTCTCGAACGCGTCGGTGTCCGCGCTGTGTTGGCGTACGGCTCCGGTGTGGACCTCGTAGTACCAGCCGTGCAGCCGCAGCCGGCCCTCCGTCAGGCGCTGTTCCACGCAGGGGTAGGAGTGCAGCCGCTCCAGTTGCGCCAGGACGTGCTGCTGCACGGCCTCGGCGACGGTCGGGTCGGCGGGGTCGCAGGGCTTCGGCTCGTCGGCGGCGTACGCCAGCCAGTCGCGCACGGCGGGTACGGCGCTCAGGTCGTCGCCGCGCACCAGCGCGCCGACGGCACCGCAGTGCGAGTGGCCGCAGACCACGATGTCGCCGACGCCGAGTACCGCCACGGCGTACTCGATGGTGGCGGCCTCGCCGGAGGGGTGTCCGGTGCCGTGCGGCGGGACGATGTTGCCCGCGGTGCGCAGCTCGAAGAGCCGGCCGGGCCGGGCGCCCGTGATCAGGGCCGGGACGACCCGGGAGTCGGAGCAGGTGATGAACAGTACTTCGGGCGACTGGCCTTCGGCGTGCCCGGCGAACTCCTCAGGGCGCTGTCCGAACGTACGGGCGTTGTCGATGAGGGGTTGCATGATGCGGGTTTCCTCCTGGCGCGCAGTGGGGGCGCGTCGGATGGGCAGGACAGATGTGGGGGATCCGGCCGTCCCTCAGCAGCGGAAGACCTGAAGTGCCGCCGGGGAGTGGCCCGTCGAGGGTCTGGACCGGTGGTCGGTGTGCCGCCCCGACGTGGCCGGCTCGGTCCACGCGAGCGGGCGCCCGGGTGGACCGGGCGGGGGCGTCGCGGTGGTGCGGTGCCGGTCGCGGACGCGCGCGGCGTCGTGGGCGTCCGCGGAGCGGCCGCTGTCGTGACAACCGGCCCGCTCGTCGTACGGCGCCGTGCCGGAGAGGGTGGTTCCGGGGTGGGCGTTGGCCATGGCATCACGGCTCGTATGCGCGAATGCGAAGGAAGTGGCCGGAGCGAACAACAGGAGCACGACCAGGACGGCGGCGGGGAACGGAATCCGCGTCCGCGCCGTCGTGCCTCGGAACATGCGCCCCCCTCCAGGCATTTCACGCCTTCGATGTGTGCCGGTGCATGGTCGGTGCACGGTCATCGCTTGGTCAACGCATGGTCAATGCGTGGTCAAGAAACACGTTAACCCTGCAATGAGCTTTGCAGGGTTAACGTAGCGTTACGAGCTGAAGAGAGCCTGAAAATCGAGGGCGGTTGGCGCGAAGCGGCCGTTCTCAGGGCGCGTCGGGGCCGTCGACCAGGCGCGCGGCGTCCCGGGCCAGCGCGGTGAGCCGGGAGATCGCCCGGAAGTACTTCTTGCGGTAGCCGCCCTTCAGCATGTCCTCGCCGAAGAGCTGGTCGAAGGGGAGCCCGGACGCGAGGACGGGCACCTCGCGGTCGTAGAGGCGGTCCGCGAGCACCACCAGGCGCAGCGCCGTCGACTGGTCCGGGACCGGGCGCACCCCGGTGAGGCACACCGCCGCGAGGTCGTCGGTCAGGGCGCCGTAGCGGCTGGGGTGGACGCGGGCGAGGTGGTCGAGGAGCGCGCCGAAGTCGTCGAGCGAGGCGCCCGCGGTGGCCCGCGCCGCCCGGGTGACCTGCTCGTCGGTGTGCGGCGCCGGGGCCTCCGGCAGGCCGCGGTGTCGGTAGTCCTCGCCGTCGATGCGCAGGGTGCGGAAGTGGGCGGACAGGCCCTGGATCTCGCGCAGGAAGTCCACCGCCGCGAAGCGTCCCTCGCCGAGCTTGCCGGGCAGCGTGTTCGAGGTGGCGGCGAGCGCCACGCCGGCCTCGACGAGCCGGGCGAGCAGGCTGGAGACGAGGACGGTGTCGCCGGGGTCGTCCAGCTCGAACTCGTCGATGCACAGGAGGCGGTGCCCGGAGAGGGTCCGCACGGTCTGCTGGAAGCCGAGGGCGCCGACGAGGTTGGTCAGCTCGACGAAGGTGCCGAAGGCCTTGCGGGAGGGGTCGGCGGGGGTGGCGTGCCACAGGGAGGCCAGCAGGTGGGTCTTGCCGACCCCGTAGCCGCCGTCGAGGTAGACGCCGCGGGGGCCGGCCGGGGCCTTCGGCGCCCTGCTCCGCCCGAACCCGAAGAACCCGCGCCGCCCGGCACCCGCGCCGGACGCCTCGCCCAGCCCGCCCGCGAACTCCTCCAGGACCCGTACGGCCTCGTGCTGGCTGGGCTGGTTCGGATCCGGCACATAGGTCCCGAACCGCACCGAGTCGAACCGCGGCGGCGGCACCATCTCGGCGACCAGGTGGTCGGCGGGCACATGCGGCTCACGAGCACACAGGGACAACGGATCGGCCCCGGCTATCGGGGTGGACCCGGGGCCGGCGGCGGAGGAGGAGGGCGACACGGTGGTCCATGGTAGGCCCTGTGGACCCGGGGCCCCGGTCGAGCGGCCGGCGCCCCCGGTGCCGGCGGCGGCCCTGGGCCGGGGCGCCCCCGGCGTCGGTGGCGTTCCCGGGGCTGGTGCGGACGTGCGGCCGGGGCCTTGCACGCGGGCCTGTCCGCCGGCGTGTGGGCCGCGCGGCCGAACGCGGCAGATCTTGATCCCGTCGGCTCCGCCGCAGCCCAGCCGCAGCCGCAGCCCCAGCCGCCGACGGCTCCGGGGCCGATGCGGGCGTGCGGCCGGGGCCTTGCACGCGGGACCTGCCGGGAGCGTGCGGGTCCGGCGGCGCGTGGACTCCCGCGGCGATGTGACGGACCTCGGCGCCAACAGGACCCCACCGGCGGATCCGGGGACGGTCCGGGTTCCCTGGGCGTGGAAGACTGCGTCGCATGCGACGTCTGTTCCCTGTGATCGATCAGGCAGCCGGCCCCGGGGCGGGCCCTGGCCCCGACGGGGGTGACCGGGAGTGGAGCCTGGCCGAGCTGGCGGAGGCCTACGCCTATCCCGTGCCGGACGGGCGGCGTGCGGCGTGGCTGCGGGCCAACATGGTGTCCACCCTCGACGGCGCCGCCCAGCACGAGGGCCGTTCCCAGCCCATCTCCAGCGCGGCCGACATGCGCGTCTTCGGCACCCTGCGCGCGCTGGCCGACGTGGTGGTCGCCGGCGCCGAGACCGTACGGCAGGAGGGGTACCGGCCCGCACGCGCGCGTGCGGAGTTCGCCGAGGCGCGGCGGGCTGCCGGGCAGACGCCCGTGCCCGCGGTCGCGGTGGTCAGCGCGAGCCTGGAGCTGGACCTCACCCTGCCGCTGTTCACCGCCCCGCTGGTGCCCACGCTGATCCTCACCGGGGCCGCCGCGCCCCCGGAGCGGATCACGGCCGCCGAGAAGGCGGGCGCCCGGGTCGTGATCGCCGGGGACGGTGCCGGTGTGGATCCCGTCCGGGCCGTCGGCGCGCTGGCCGCGCTCGGACACACCCGGCTGCTGACCGAGGGCGGCCCACGGCTGCTGGGCCAGTTCGTCGCGGCCGGCGTGCTGGACGAGCTGTGCCTGACCGTCTCCCCGATGCTCACCGCCGGGGACGCCCAGCGGATCGCGGGGGGACCCCCCGTCGGGGTGCCGCGACGGTTCGCGCTGGCGTCCCTCCTGGAGGAGGAAGGTTTCCTCTTCAGCCGCTACCGGCGGGACTAGGACACCCCGTCCCGGGCAGACGACGGCCACCGGACACGGGTCCGGTCGTACCGCCCTCCGGAAATCGGCGGAACCATCCGTTCCGTTTGGTCCGCGCCGGGCACACTGATTCCGGCAGTACCCGGGCGATCACGGGGCAGGATGGTTTCCGCAGGGTCCGGTACGGCCTACGGAGGGTGGGCCCACGGGCCCTCGAAGGAGAAGGGGCGCCTGGTGTTCACAAGCGTTTTGATGATCGAGAAGGCCCTGACGTCCGCCGACGTGGAGTTCGTCACCACCTTGCACGGCGAGGAGACGGTCGCCTTCCACGTGCTGCTCCAGCCGCGCGGCGATCAGGCCGACAGACTGCTGAGAGCGATCGACGACGTCGCGCTCGGCGAGCTGGACGACGCCGTCCGGGAGGGTGAGACGCCCGAGGGCGACGACGCGCAGAGCGTCGGCCGACGGGCACTGGAGGTGTCCCTCACCGCCCTGCGCGCCTCCGGCGCCGAGGCCGACGGCCGGCTGATCGAGGACCATCCGCTGGACGAGCTGAAGTCCCTGGTCCTGGAGATCGGCGCCGACGAGGTGATCGTCCTGACGGACCCCCACTACGTGGAGGAGTTCTTCCACCGCGACTGGGCCTCCCGGGCCCGGCACAAGGTCGGCGTACCGGTCCTGAAACTGTTCTCCCACAGCAAGGCATAGGCTGGTGCCGCGCCCCCGCCCAGGGGGCGCGACAACCAGCAGACCACCCGCCGCACCCCTGGGAGAACAGCGCATGGCACCCGGCCTTCCCACCGCCATGGACCGACCGCACTTCATCGGCATCGGCGGCGCCGGAATGTCGGGCATCGCCAGGATCCTCGCCCAGCGCGGCGCCCAGGTGGCGGGCAGCGACGCCAAGGAGTCCGAGACCGCCGAGGCGCTCCGCGCCCTGGGCGCCACCGTGCACATCGGGCACGCGGCGGAGCACCTCGCCGACGACGCGAGCTGCGTCGTCGTGTCGTCCGCGATCCGCCAGGACAACCCGGAGCTGGCCCGCGCCGCCGAACTGGGCGTCCCGGTCGTGCACCGCTCCGACGCGCTCGCCGCGCTCATGAACGGCCTGCGCCCGATCGCGGTGGCCGGCACCCACGGCAAGACCACCACCACCTCGATGCTCGCGGTCAGCCTGTCCGAGCTGGGCCTGAACCCCTCGTACGCCATCGGCGGCGACCTGGACACGCCCGGCTCCAACGCCCTGCACGGCGACGGCGAGATCTTCGTCGCCGAGGCGGATGAAAGCGACCGCAGCTTCCACAAGTACGCCCCCGAGGTCGCCATCGTCCTCAACGTCGAGCTGGACCACCACGCCAACTACGCCTCGATGGACGAGATCTACGAGTCCTTCGAGACCTTCGCCGACCGGATCGTCCCCGGCGGCACCCTGGTGATCGCGGCCGACCAGCAGGGCGCCCGGGAGCTGACGCGCCGCCTGGCGGGCAAGGTGCGGACCGTGACCTACGGGGAGTCCGAGGACGCCGACGTGCGCATCCTGTCGGTCGTCCCGCAGGGCCTGAAGAGCGAGGTCACGGTGGTGCTGGGCGGCACGGAGCTGACCTTCGCGGTCTCCGTCCCCGGCCGCCACTACGCCCACAACGCCGTCGCCGCCCTCGCCGCGGGCGCCGCCCTGGGCGTCCCCGCCGCCGAGCTCGCCCCCGCCCTGGCCGCCTACACCGGCGTCAAGCGGCGCCTCCAGCTCAAGGGCGAGGCGGCCGGCGTCCAGGTCGTCGACTCCTACGCGCACCACCCCACCGAGATGACGGCCGACCTGGAGGCCATGCGCGCCGCGGTCGGCGACGCCCGCATCCTGGTCCTCTTCCAGCCGCACCTCTTCTCCCGCACCCAGGAACTGGGCAAGGAGATGGGCCAGGCCCTGTCCCTGGCGGACGCCTCGGTCGTCCTGGACATCTACCCGGCCCGCGAGGACCCGATCCCGGGCATCACCAGCGACCTGATCATCGAGGCCGCCCGGGCCGCCGGCGCCGACGTCACCCCGGTCCACGACAAGGCCGGGGCGCCCGCGGTGGTCGCGGGAATGGCGAAGGCCGGTGATCTCGTTCTCACCATGGGAGCGGGCGACGTCACCGACCTCGGACCCCGCATCCTGGACCAGCTGTCGAGCACCGGAAACTAAGGGGCTGAGGACTCATGTCGTACGACGTCGAGAAGCCGGACGAGCAGTGGCGCGCGGAGCTGGCCCCGGCCGAGTACGCCGTGCTGCGCCAGGCCGGCACCGAACCGGCCTTCACCGGTGAGTACACCGACACCAAGACCGAGGGCGTCTACTCCTGCCGGGCCTGCGGCGCGGACCTGTTCACCTCCACGACCAAGTTCGAGTCGCACTGCGGCTGGCCGTCCTTCTTCGACCCGAAGGACACCGACGCGGTCGAGCTGATCGAGGACCGCTCGCACGGGATGGTCCGCACCGAGGTGCGCTGCGCCCGCTGCGGCTCGCACCTCGGGCACGTCTTCCAGGGCGAGGGCTACCCGACCCCGACCGACCAGCGGTACTGCATCAACAGCATCTCGCTGCGGCTGACGCCCGCCGGGGACTGAGTCACCGGACGGCGGACGCGTCACGGGCGGCGGCCGGGAGCGTCACGGTGAACACCGTGGCGCCCGGCTCGCCGTCCACCTCGACCGTGCCGCCGTGCGCGCGCACCAGCGAGGCGGCGACGGACAGGCCCAGGCCGCTGCCGCCCCGGTCGCGGCTGCGGGCCTTGTCGACGCGGTAGAAGCGGTCGAAGATCCGTTCCCGGTCCGCCGCCGGGATGCCCGGCCCCGCGTCGGCCACCGAGACCCGGACCGCGTCCGCCCCACCGCAGACCGTGACCGAGACCGCGGTTCCCGGCGGAGTGTGCACGGCCGCGTTGGTGAGCAGGTTGTCGAGAACCTGCCGGATCCGCTGCGGGTCGAGGCGCAGCTTCACCACCGCCGCACCCGTCCGCACCGTCAGCGGACGGTCCGGGTGCCCGGCGCGGAAGGCGTCCGCGGCCTGCCGCACCAGCTCCGTCAGATCCGCGTCCTCCCTGCGCAGCGGCGCCTCCACCTCGTCGGCGTCCAGCCGGGCGAGCAGCAGCAGGTCGTCGAGGAGCACCCCCATCCGGGCGGCCTCGGCCCGCAGCCGGGCCAGGTGCCGCTCCCGTTCCGCGGGCTCGTTGGCCGCCGCGTACTGGAAGAGGTCGGCGTATCCGCGCACCGACATCAGCGGCGTGCGCAGCTCGTGCGAGGCGTCGGCGACGAACCGGCGCAGCCGCCGCTCCGCCTCCGCCCGCACCGCCAGCGACGCGTCGATGTGCTCCAGCATCGTGTTGAACGCGGTCCGCAGCTCCGCCACCTCCTGCCCGCCGTCCCGCCCGTCGGCCCGCAGCGGGAGCCGGGCCGCCGACTCGGTCAGGTCGTGCGAGGCGATGCCGTGCGCCGTGCTCGCCATGTCGCTCAGCGGTTTCAGGCCGCGCCGCAGCATCCGCCGCCCGAACACCACCAGGGCGAGCAGCGCCAGCCCGAAGGCGACGACCTGCACCGTGACCAGCTGGTCGACGGTGTCCTCGACGTCTCCCATGGGCGCCGCGCTGACCAGCACCACCCCGGGCTCCACCTCGCAGGCGCGCAGCAGGTAGGGGCCGTGCCCGCCGATCCGCACCGTGCGGGTGATGTCCTCCTCCGAGCGGGCCATCGTCCGCGCCAGGTCGGTCAGGGCCCGGCTGTCGGCCGGCACCTCGGCGGGCGTGCGCAGCTCGGCGGAGGCCCCGGAGACGTCGTACACGGCCGTGTACCAGCCGTAGTACGGCTTGCGTTGCACCGTTCCGTGCGTCGCCGCGTCCTTGGACTGCACGACCTGCACCAGCTTCATCTGGTCGGCGAGCTGCCGCTCCAGGTAGTCCCGCATGTACGCGGTCAGCACCGTGCCGACCACCGCGAACACCACCAGTGACAGCACCCCGAGGCCCAGCGCCAGCCGGGTCCCGAGCCGCAGCCCCCGGTAGGCGCGCCACCCCCGCCGGATCACCGGGCCGTCTCCCGGATCGCGTACCCGAAGCCCCGCACCGTCCGGATCAGCGGCTCACCCGTGTCGTCGAGCTTGCGCCGCAGCCGGCTGACGACCAGCTCCACGACGTTGGACCGGCCGCCGAACCCGTACTCCCACACGTGGTCGAGGATCTGCGCCTTCGTCAGCACGGACGGCGACCTGCGCATCAGGTAGCGCAGCACCTCGAACTCCGTCGGCGTCAGCGACAGCCGCCGCCCGCCGCGCCGCACCTCGCGCGTGTCCTCGTCCACCTCCAGGTCCGCCACGCGCAGCACCGACCGCGGCGACCCCGGCCCGGCACTGCGCCGCAGCACCGTCCGCAGCCGGGCCATCAGCTCCTCCACCGCGAACGGCTTGACCAGGTAGTCGTCACCACCCCGGGTCAGCCCCGCCACCCGGTCGGCCACCCCGTCCCGCGCCGTCAGGAACACCACCGGCACCATCGTGCCCGAGTGGCGCAGCCGGTCCAGGACGCCGAAGCCGTCGACGTCCGGCAGCATCAGGTCGAGCACCACGATGTCCGGACGGAACCCGACGGCCAGCCGCAGCGCCTGCTCGCCGGTGTTCGCGGTGACCGCCTCCCAGCCCTCGTAGCGGGCGACCGTGGCCACGAGATCGGCGATGGGCGGGTCGTCGTCCACGACGAGGAGTCGCACTTTGTCCACCCGCACATACTGCGCCACCGGGCGCCCGAACCCCTAGGGCCCGACCGGCCGGACTCCCGTAGGAGCGTCAGGCGCCGCGGCGGGCGGTGAGCAGCAGATACTCCCACTCGAGGGCACCGTCCTCGAGCGCACCGCGCGCCAGGTCCACGAGAGCCGCGTCCAGGGCGGCGGTGCGTTCGGGGTCGTCGGCCAGGTTCCGGTAGACGCTGATCGTCGGCCCGTACGCGGACTTGAAGAACGCGCGGAATTCCTCCGGCTCGCCGAACGTGTCCACGCGAAGCGACCGCCGGTGCGCTTCGACGTCCGTGACCCGGTCGCCGAGCAGCATCCGCACGTGTTCCTCCCGGCCCCACAACGGCGGGGGCTGGGCACCGGGAGGGGGCGGCGGCGCATACGGTTTCATGATCGTGAACATCTGCCCGACGAACCCCTCGGGGGTCCAGTTCAGGAGCCCGATCGTGCCACCCGGCCTGCAGACCCGCACCAACTCGTCGGCGGCGTCCTGGTGATGAGGAGCGAACATGACTCCCACGCAGGACATCACGGTGTCGAAGGACCCGTCCTCGAACGGCAGATCCTCGGCATCCGCCTCCTGCCACCTCACTGTCGCGCCGCGCGCTTCGGCCTCTCTCCGGCCCACGTCCAGCAGTTCGGGAGTGAGGTCGGAGGCCACCACGTCCCCGCCGGCCAAGGCGGCCGGGATCGAGGCGTTCCCCGATCCGGCGGCCACGTCGAGGACCCGGTCGCCGTCCCTGATCCCGCAGGTCTCCACGAGGGCGGGGCCGAGACCGGCCACGACGTCCCGTGCGACCGCCGGATAGTCTCCGAGGGCCCACATCGAGCGATGCTTCGCCTTGAGCGCGCGGTCGGCTTCACGCGCCTGTGCCGTCCCGGTCATGTGACCCGCCTCCACGCGGTACCGATGGCTGCCCTTCTTCGAGGATAGGGAGGCGGCGGCCGCCTTGCCCGGCGAGCGTGACCTGCGTGGGGGGTGTGAGCCGGATGCGTCGCAGCGGGCCCGCTTCTAGACTGGAACGGTGCCTGATCGCCTCGAGGTCCCGAGTGGAGGCGCAGAGCGATGGCGACAGTCCTGTTCATAGTCAGTGGTGCGACGTACTGGGTGCTGAAGGACGGCACACGATATGCGACGGGATATTGGGCGGAGGAGTTCGCCAAGCCGTACAAGGCCCTGACGGATGCCGGTCACGCCGTCGTGGTGGCGACTCCGGGCGGCACGACTCCGAACGTCGACATGATGAGCCTCCGCCCGTCGATGGCGGGTGGCGAGCAGGGTGCCCTGGACCTGGAGTCCATCATCCGGGACGCCGAGGTGATGCGGCGTCCGCTGAGGCTCTCGGACATCCGTCTGGAGGACTACGACGCGGTGTACCTGCCGGGTGGACACGGCCCGATGTCGGATCTCGCCTTCGACGCCGACGCCGGTCGGCTCCTGACGGCACAACTCGGCTCCGGTGAACCGTTGTTCATCGTGTGCCATGCGCCCGCCGCGATGCTGGCGACCCGGATCCACGGAGTGTCACCGTTCGCGGGGTACAAGGTCACGGGCTTCACCAACGAGGAGGAAGAGGGCGTCGGCCTGGCCCCCCGGGCGACCTGGCTCCTGGAGACGGAGCTGAAGGACCAGGTGGGTGTCCAGTACAGCCGGGGGCCCGTCTGGGAGCCGTACATGGTCGAGGACCGGAATCTGGTCACGGGGCAGAATCCGGCCTCCGCCGAGGTGCTGGCCGAGCGGCTGCTGAAGATCCTCGCCTGAGGAGGGCAGGGAGCATGCGGGAGTTCATGGTCGAGCTGACCACTGCGGTCCCGGAAGGGACCGACCCGGCTGAGGTCGACCGGCGTCGCGCGGCGGAGGCCGTCCGTGCGGGGGAGCTGGCCGAGCAGGGGCGCCTCTTCCGGCTGTGGCGCCCGGTGGGGGAGAAGCGCAGCGTCGGTATCTGGCGGACCGACGACGAGTCCGATCTGCGGTCGAACGTACTGGGCAGCCTGCCCCTGTCGCCGTGGATGACAGCGGTGGTCACACCCTTGCAGCCGCACCCGAACGATCCCGGTCCGACCGGATGAGCCGCGCGCGGCGCGCGGGGGGTCAGAGCAACTGCTGGCCGCCGTCGATGTCGTACGTGGCCCCGGTCAGCGCCTCGTTGCGCATGATGTGAAGGGCGAGGTCGGCGACGTCCTCCGGCCCGACCACGCGGCGGATCGGCAGGGTCGACCTCAGCTCCTCCCGCCTCGCCTCGAGACCGTCCCCCAGCAGCGATGCCGAGAGCGGCGTGTCGACGAAGCCGGCCGCGATGAGGTTCACGCGCACGGGGGCCAGTTCGAGGGCCAGGTTGGCTGTGAGGGCGGGCAGCGCGGCGGTGAGCGCCGCGATCACCGTCCGCCCGACGCCCGGCCGCCTGCCTCCGGTGCCGCCGATGAAGAGCAGCGTCCCCCCGGCTCGGACCTTGTCCTGACCGTACTTCGCGATCGCCAGGGTCATGGCCAGGCGGTCGCCGAAGTGACGGCTGGTCTCGCCGAGATCCATCTCGGCCAGGGGCAGGTACGACGGGCCGCCGGCGGTGGAGATGACGTGATCGACGGGGTGCGGCAGGCCCTGGAAGAACGCCCGGACTCCGTCGGGGTCCGCGGCGTCGAACGTGGCCGTGCCCAGCGGCTGGATCTGTGCCGCCGCCCTCTCCAGCCGCTCCTCGTTGCGTCCGGTCAGGAACACCTGGCCGCCCTCGGCGCGCACGCGGCGAGCGGTCTCGAAACCCATGCCCGAGCTGCCACCGATCACCACGACCACTTGCCCGGCCAGCCCGCCGTCCTTCTGCTCGTGGCTCATCGCAGACCTCCGATCAGGTAGCCGGAACCGTGCACGAGAATACCGGGACGAAGAATTACGCACCATTTGGAACTGACGACGAGGGCGGCGGATGAATTGCCGAGGCCGCTCCCATGCCTATCCTGACCGTGGCAGCGAGATGTGACGAGACGGCCGAATTGCGGAGTCCTGCATGGGAACAGCCCAGAGACTGTCGGCTCTCGCCGTCGCCCTCGGTGGCGATCCGCGCATCGAGAAGGGCGACCTGTCACTCGCGCTGGCGGCCGCCGAACTCATCGATCTCACGGAGGCGCAGGCCGTTCTTCTCCACGGCGATCGTCTCCTCCCCGCCGCGCCGGTGGGAACCGGATCCCCGATGCTGATCGAAGCCGCGTCGCAGCTGGTCCGGGACGCCCCTTACGAGACGGTCGTGGACTGGCTGTGGCGCCGGGGCAGCGGCCTGGCCGGACGCTACCGGGCCGCCGTGGCGGAGGCCGGTCACGTGCACCGCGACGCGGCCGAAGCCGTGCGGGACTGGAACGACCCCGTCCTCGCCCACCTGGCGGCGGCGGCCGGGATGCGTCCGACGCCGCCCGACGACACTTCCGCGGACCTCGAGCACGAGCAGATCGCCATTCTGGGTGAGGTGCACCAGGCCATTACGCAACTGGCCGCCGAAAGGCAACGGCGGTCGATCGAGCGAGGCCCCTTCGAGGGCATCCTGCGCGGCTTCTGACCCGCCGCTGAACCCGAACGGCCCATCGACGCTACCGGTTGGGATCACCGTGACGGGCCGGTCGTGCCCGGTTCGTGCAGCATGAGCGCAAGGAGCCGCGGACCGGCACCCCCGGGCCCACAAGAGGAACCATCGTGCTGAACGCGTTCGTAAGTGTTTTCAAGACCCCCGACCTGCGGAAAAAGCTGGCATTCACTCTGGGCATCATCATCCTGTTCCGTCTCGGCTCACACGTGCCGATTCCGGGAGTGGACTACCAGAGGGTCCAGAGCTGCGTGGATTCCGTTTCTCAGACGAACGGAATCCTCGGGCTGGTCAATCTGTTCAGCGGCGGTGCGCTCCTCCAGATCACGGTATTCGCCCTCGGGATCCTTCCCTACATCACGGCCAGCATCATCCTTCAGTTGCTCACGGCGGTGATTCCGAGGCTGGAGGCGCTGAAGAAGGAAGGGGCGTCCGGGCAGGCCAAGATCACTCAGTACACGCGCTACCTCACCGTGGCTCTCGCCGTTCTCCAGGGGACCGGTCTCGTGGCGACCGCCCGCAACGGCGCCCTGTTTCCCAGCTGCCCGGACGCGTCCCGGATCGTTCCGGACGATTCCGTCTTCGTCACCGCGGTCATGGTCGTGACCATCACCGCCGGTACGGCATGTGTCATGTGGCTGGGCGAACTCATCACCGAACGGGGCGTCGGCAACGGCATGTCGATGCTGATCTTCCTCTCCATCGCCTCGACCCTCCCCGGCGCACTCTGGGCCGTGAAGCAGGAGAGCACCCTTGCCGGAGGCTGGCTCGCCTTCGGCATCGTCCTGCTGGTCGGGTTCGTGATGGTGGGCCTGGTCGTCTTCGTGGAGCAGGCGCAACGCCGTATTCCGGTGCAGTACGCCAAGCGCATGATCGGCCGGAAGGCGTACGGGGGAACCGCCACCTACATCCCGCTGAAGGTCAACCAGGCCGGCGTGGTCCCCGTCATCTTCGGCTCCTCGCTTCTCTACATTCCGGCGCTGATCGCGCAGTTCGCCGGTTCCGATTCCGGATGGTCCACCTGGATCACGAACAACCTGAGCAGAGGGAACCACCCCTACTATGTGGCGATCTACTTCCTCCTGATCGTCTTCTTCGCCTTCTTCTACGTATCCATCACCTTCAATCCGGAGGAGATCGCGGGGAACATCAAGCAGGCCGGAGGGTTCATTCCGGGGATTCGTGCCGGGAAGGCCACGGCGCAGTACCTGGGCTACGTCCTCAACCGCCTCACCTGGCCGGGATCGATCTACCTCGGGCTGATCGCCCTCGTGCCGACCGTGGCCCTCGGCAGTTTCGGCAGCGCGAACCAGCTCACCGGGACGAGCATCCTCATCATCGTGAGCGTCGGGCTGGAGACGGTCAAACAGATCAGCAGCCAGATCGAGCAGCACCGCTACGAGGGCTTCCTGCGCTGAGCGCCGGCGGCCGTACGGCCGTGATCCCGCCGTCCCTCACATGTCCAGGACGACATCGCCGTCCGGCCGGGCGCAGCAGATCAGCACCTCGCCGGTCGCGGGGTACTCCAGCGGGGCCGGGTCGTAGCCGACCGTCCCGGACAGGAGCGCGGTGACGCAGGTGTGGCACACCCCGGTACGGCACGACCAGCGGACGGGGACGTCGCAGGCTTCGGCCAGCTCGAGAAGGCTCCGCCGGCCCGCCGGGTACCGAGTGGTGAGGCCGCTGCGGACGAAGGTCACCTGTGGGCCTGTTCCGGGCTCGCCGGCGGGCTGGTGCGGCGCCGCGACCACCTGCGGGGCGATACCGGGGCGGAGGGCGGGCAGCGCCGAGAAGGCTTCGGTGTGCGTGCGGGCCGGATCGATCCCGGCCCCCGCGAGCGCCTCCCGCATGTCGTCCATGAAGCCCTCGGGCCCGCAGATGTACGCGCTGGCCTCGGCGGGAAGGGAGAGGGCCATGAGCGCCTCCCTCGTGAGCCGCCCCCGTACGGCGTGGCCGAGTTGGTGGTCACCGTGTGCGGTGGAGCTGTAGTAAACGTGCTCATGCCCGTTCGGCAGGTCGGTGAGCAGGCCGTGGGCCTCCGCGGCGAGCGGGTACTCCTCGGGCCGGCGGGCGCCGTGGATCCACCAGACCTCGCGCTCGCGGTCGTGGGCGGCGAGCTCGTGGAGCATGGCCAGCACGGGTGTCAGACCGATTCCGGCCGAGACGAGAACGACCGGCTCAGTGCCGCGGTCGAGCACGAACTCGCCCCGGGGAGCCGCCACGTCGAAGCGGGCACCACGGTGCGTGCGCGTGGTCAGGTAGCCGCTCACCGAGCCGTGGGGGTCGTGTTTGACGCTGATGCGGTACCGGCCGTCTGCCGAGGTCGAGGACAGCGAGTAGCTGCGCACCGGGGCCGGCTCGGCGAGCGAGGGAAGGCGCAGCGTGACGTACTGCCCGGCCCGGGCTTCCGGGAGAGGCGACCCGTCGGGCGAGCCGAGATAGAGGGAGGTGACGGACGCGCTCTCGGGGACCACTTGGTCCACCAGCAGCTCCCGGAACCCCGGCCACCTCGGGCTCGGGGACGCGTCGGGACCTTCGGCGGCGGCCAGCAGGTCACGGAACGAGCCGCGCCAGCCGGGGCTGAGGGCGGGGATGGACAGGGCGAGCCGCAGCGTGCCGGCGTCGTGGTCGGGCAGGTAGAGCAGGGCGTCGGCGTCAGTGACGCTCAGTGGTCCCCATCCGGTGCGCGTCCTGACGATCGGGTCCCCGGCCCGGATGCGGCCCTCCCGGATCACCCGCATGTAGAAGCCGGGCCGGCGGTGGCCGACCAGCAGAGCCGGCATCCGCGGCTCCGCGAGCCGCATGCCGACGCGGTAGCAGGTGACCCTGGGCTGGGTGACCTCGAACTCGGCCTCTCCGATGGCGTAACGATCACCGATGCAGACCTGGTCGTCGGGCAGACCGTCGACGGTGAGGTTCTCGCCGAACTGGCCGTAGCCGAAGTCGTCACGGTGGAGGACCTGCTCCCAGTACCGGTAGGACTGCACCTGGTACACGAGGACCGCGCGCTGTTCACCCCCGTGCCCCGCCCGGTCGCCCTGCCCGTCGCCGTCGAGGTTGAGGCGGCGGGCCGTCACCGGGCCGGACCGGGGCATCTTCCACACCCCGGTGTGGACCGTGTCGCCGTGCCAGGCCACGTTCCGCGGCATTCCCACGTTCACCGACAGCAGGGAAGACACCACGTTGCTCCCATCGGACGCCGGGACGTCTTCCCTCCAGTGTCGTACTCCCGCCGACGTGATGCCCGCCCGCGCGCGCCGTACCCGACGACCCGGTGTGAACGCCCGGCCAGGGGGAAGGTGTCGCCCGGACCAACGGGCCCCGCAGATCCGCCGTCTACACTCGACCGGCGACGGCCCCACCGACCGCGGCCGGAGCGGGCAGCTTCTGCCAGACCCGAAGGGTATTCGGCGTTTTGATACGCATGGACTCAGTCACCAAGCGGTACCCGGACGGCACCGTGGCGGTCGACCACCTGTCGCTGGAGATACCCGACCGCGCGATAACCGTCCTCGTCGGACCCTCGGGCTGCGGCAAGACGACGACCCTGCGGATGATCAACAGGATGGTCGAGCCCACCGAGGGCACCATCCTCCTCGACGGCGAGGACCTCGGCCGGCAGCCGGTCACCACACTGCGCCGCTCGATGGGCTACGTCATCCAGAACGCCGGGCTCTTCCAGCACCGGACGATCCTCGACAACATCGCGACCGTGCCCCGCATGATCGGCTGGGGCAAGCAGAAGTCCCGGGAACGCGCGGCCGAGCTGATGGAACGCGTGGGGCTGGACGCCTCCCTCGGCAAGCGCTACCCCTACCAGCTCTCCGGCGGCCAGCAGCAGCGCGTCGGCGTGGCCCGGGCGCTCGCCGCCGACCCGCCGGTGCTGCTCATGGACGAGCCGTTCTCCGCCGTCGACCCCGTGGTCCGCAAGGGTCTCCAGGACGAACTCCTGCGCATCCAGGACGAACTGGGCAAGACCATCGTCTTCGTCACGCACGACATCGACGAGGCCATCAAGCTGGGCACCATGGTCGCGGTGATGCGCACCGGCGGCCGTCTCGCGCAGTTCGCGCCGCCCGCCGAGCTGCTGTCCGACCCCGCGGACGAGTTCGTCGAGGACTTCCTCGGCGCCGACCGCGGCATCCGGCGGCTCTCCTTCTTCCCGTCCGCAGACCTGGAGCCGACCCGCGACCCGGTCGTGCGCACCGGCGCCACCCAGGTGCCGCCCGCCGCTGCCGACGCCCCCTACCTCCTGGTGACCGACGCGGACGACAGGCCGCTGGGCTGGGCCCGGCCGGAGGACCTGGCGGGCGGCGACATCGCCCCCGAGCGGCTGCTGTCCCACGGGCGCCCCTTCACGCCCGGCACGGACTCGCTGCGCGCCGCCCTCGACTGCGCCGTCCTCTCGCCCACCGGGTGGGCGGTCGCCGTGGACGCCGACGGCCGGGTGACCGGGGTCGTCTCCCAGCAGACCATCGCCGAGGCCATCCGCGCCGCCCACGACGGCACGGCCACCGCCCGGGCGTCCGACGCCGGGGCGTCCGACGCGGGGTCCGCAGATGTCGCGAAGGTCGCGCCGTGAACGGCTTCTTCGACATCCCGAGCGACCTCGACAACACCTACTTCGGCCTGATCGGCCTGCACCTGCGCGAGGCGCTGCTGCCGGTGCTGGCCGGACTGCTGGCCGCGCTGCCCGTCGCCCAGCTGTGCGTGCGCTTCCGCTGGCTGTACCCGCCGGTGCTCGGCGTGACCACCGTCTTCTACGCCGTCCCGTCGCTGGCCGTCTTCGTCGTCCTCATCGACTACACCGGCCAGACCGAGCTGACGGTGATGATCCCGCTGGCCGTGTACAGCCTGGTCGTGCTGGTCCCGGCGATCGTGGACGGCGTGCGGTCGGTGCCCGAGGAGACCCTGGCCGCGTCGACCGCGATGGGCTTCGGTCCGGTACGGCGCTATCTCCAGGTGCAGTTGCCGATCGCGGTGCCCGCCATCCTCGCCGGACTCCGCGTCGCCGTGTCGGCGAGCATCTCCCTGGTCAGCGTGGGCGCCCTGATCGGCAACCAGGGCGCCCTCGGCAACCTGCTCGCGGACGCCCAGAAGTACGGCCGGCCGGAACTGGCGGTCAACTCCGTCCTGACCACCGCCGTACTGGCCGTCCTGTGCGACGCGGTGCTCGTCCTGATCAGGAACCTGCTGACCCCGTGGATGCCGCGCGGCAAGGGCCGGCGACCCAAGGAGTCCGCCGCACGGCGGGAACTGCCCGAGCCGAAGGAGGCGTCGGCCCGGTGAACGTACTCAACTTCGTCAACGCCTTCTTCAGCGACAGTGCCCACTGGCACGGCTACGACGGCATTCCGCAGCGCCTGCTGGAGCACGTCCAGTACACGCTGCTGGCCCTCGGCCTGGCCACCGCGATCGGCCTGCCCATCGGGCTGCTGACCGGGCACACCGGGCGCGGCGGCAACGCCGTCGCGTTCGTCGCCACCGCCGCCCGCGCGCTGCCCAGCTTCGGGCTGCTGGTGCTGATCGCCGTCGTGGTCGGCATCGGCCTGCTGCCCGTGATGGTTCCGCTGGTCATCCTCGCGATCCCGCCGATCCTGGTGACCACGTACGAGGCGGTCCGCTCCGTCGACCCCTCACCCGTGGACGCCGCGCGCGGCATGGGCATGCACGAGTCGAGCATCCTGTTCCGGGTGGAGCTGCCCGTCGCCCTGCCGCTCGTCCTCAGCGGTCTGCGCTCCGCCGCCATCCAGGTCGTGTCGACGGCGACGATCGCGGCGTACGTCTCCCTCGGCGGGATCGGCCGGTACATCATCGACGGCCTCTACCAGCGCGACTACGAGAAGGTGGTCGGCGGCGCCACACTGGTGGCCCTGCTGGCGCTGGTCACCCTCGCGGCGTTCTGGGCGGCGGGACGGCTGGCGGTGTCACCGGGCGTGCGGCGGCGCTGAGAAGCGACGGCTGCGACCGCCGTAAAAGAAACCGTAACCAGGCCGTTCTTGACTGACCGACATGTGGCTCGTTTGGATCGATGGATGACTTCTACCAGGAAGAGCAGCTGGTCCAGGACGAGGCACTCCGGCGCGGCGGCCGTCGCGCTCACCGCCGCGGCGGCGCTGCTCGCGGGCTGTTCCTCCGACTCCGACGACACGTCCGACAATCCGCTGGCCGGCGAGAAGGCGAAGGCCGGCACCGTCGTCGTCGGCTCGAACAACTTCGCCGAGAGCACCCTGCTCGCCGACATCTACGGCGAGGCGCTGAAGGCCAAGGGCCTCAAGGTCACCTACAAGCACAACATAGGCAGCAGGGAGACGACGTACGGCCTGATGAAGAACGGCTCGGTCACGGTGCTACCCGAGTACAACGGCTCCCTGCTGGCCTACCTCGACCCCGAGGCCGAGCAGCAGTCCGCCGACGCGGTCAACGAGGCCGTGAAGGCCAAGCTCGACAAGAAGCTGACCGTGCTGGAGTCCTCGCCGGCCGAGAACAAGGACTCGGTGAGCGTCAACGCCGAGACCGCGAAGAAGTACGGACTCACCGCCGAGTCGACCCTCGCCGACCTCAAGGAAGCCGCCCCGGACCTGACGATCGGCGGCTCGCCCGAGTTCCAGACCCGGCAGCAGGGCCTGAAGGGCCTGGAGTCGGTGTACGGGCTGAAGTTCAAGTCGTTCAAGGCGCTCGACGCGGGCGGCCCGCTGACCCAGTCCGCGCTGACGAAGAACACCGTGCAGGCGGCGGACGTCTTCACCACCGACCCGACCATCATCAAGGAGCAGTTCGTCGTCCTGAAGGACCCGGAGAACCTCTTCGGGTACGCGAACGTGACCCCGCTGGTCACCAAGGACGGACTGTCCAAGGAAGGCGTGGCCACGCTCAACGCGGTCTCCGCCAAGCTGGACACCAAGACCCTCCTGGACCTGGACGCCCAGGTCCAGCTGGACAAGAAGGACCCGCTGGACGTGGCCAAGGAGTGGCTCACGTCCGCGGGTCTCGTCTGACGGACGCCCGAGGACGACCGGTTACGACGCCGCGGCCCCGGTCGCGGCGTCGATCAACTGGTCGATCAGGGCGATGAGGACGTCCCGGCTGGAGGTCCGCTCCCGCGCGTCGCAGAGCAGCACCTGCACGTGCTCCGGCAGCGCCAGGGCCTCCCGGATCTCCGCCGCGGGGTACGGATGCCGCCCGTGGAAGCCGTTGACGCCGACCACGAACGGGATGCCCCGCCGCTCGAAGAAGTCGATCGCGGCGAAGCTCGACTCGGGCCTGCGGACGTCGACCAGCACCACCGCGCCGAGCGCGCCGATCGCCAGGTCGTTCCACATGAACCAGAACCGCTGCTGACCGGGCGTGCCGAAGAGGTACAGCACCAGTTCCCGGCCGATGGTGATCCGCCCGAAGTCCAGGGCCACGGTGGTGGCCCGCTTCTCCTCGATGCCGGCGAGGTCGTCGACGTCGAGTCCCGCGGCGGTCAGCGGTTCCTCGGTGCGCAGCGGGGCGATCTCGCTGACCGAGCCCACCATGGTGGTCTTGCCGACGCCGAAACCGCCGGCGATCAGGATCTTGACGGCGTCGGGCGCGGTCGCGCGCGCGGATGCCGTGGGCGCCTCAATTGCGCGGTCAGAGCCGGCCAAGGCCGTCCCTCACTTTCTGCAGCAGGTCCAGGTCCGGGTTGGCGCGGGAGACGAGGTGCGGCGGCCGGGCGGTGATCCGGCCGGCCTCCAGCAGGTCGGAGAGGAGGATGACCACCACGCTCACCGGCAGGTCGAGGCGGGCCGCGACCTCCGCCACGGCCACCGGATCGGCGCACAGCCGCAGGATCCGCAGATGCTCGGGCTGCGGCCGCGCGCCCCGGGTCGGCTGGGGGTCGACCGCGGTCACCGTCGTGATGAGGGTGAAGTCGGCGCGGCTGGGCCGGGTCCGTCCGCCGGTCAGGGTGAACGGCCGCACGAGCCGGCCGGCCGCGTCGCCTCCGGTCACGTCACTCGCCGGGGCCGGCGGTGGCCCGCGGTGCCGCGCTCAGGTGCTCGCCGATCTTCTTCACCAGCATGTTCATCTGGTACGCCACCACACCGACGTCCGCGTTCGGCCCGGTGAGTACGACCAGGTGGGCGCCGGGACCCGCGGAGCTGAGGATCAGGTAGCTGTTGGCCATCTCGATGAGCGCCTGACGCACCGGGCCGCCGCGGAAGTCCATGCTGACGCCCTTGCTGAGGCTCATCAGGCCCGACGCGGTCGCCGCCAGCCGCTCGGCGTCGTCCCGCAGGAACCCGGTGGACTTGCTGACGACGAGCCCGTCCTCGGAGAGCACCACCGCCTGGTTCACGTCGGCGACCCGCTCCACGAGTCCGGTGAGCAACTGGTCCAGCTCGCTGTGCGTGGCGGGGGAGGGTCGGGTCATCGGGTGTCCTTCGTCGGCGGTCGGCGGTCGGCGGTGGGAGTGGAGGGGGCGGCGGAGGAGAACACCTGCCCGTCGGTGTCGTCCTGGGCGGCGTCGGCCTGGGCCCGCAGCGTGCCGCGCTGGAATCCGCCGAGGGACGACGCGGCGTGCTCGGCCGTGAAGTCGGCGTAGTCGTTGGGCGCGTCGTCCCGGCCGCCGGCGGTGTCCTCGTCCCGCAGCTCGGCGGCGAGGCTGGTCTGCGGAACCCTGCGGGGCAGCGGCGCCAGGCCGTTCGGCTCGGAGGCAGCGGCGGAGGCGGAGGCAGCGGCGGCCGGGGCGGCGGGCGCGGCGGGTTCGGCCCGGCTCGCGGGCACCGGCCGCGGCCTTGCCGTGGGCCCGGCGGACCCGTCGGACGCGGAGCCCTCGGAGCCCGGCGCGTCCGCCGGCTCCGGCGCGGGTGCGGCGGGCGCCCCGTCGACCGGCTCCCGCACCACGATCTCGTGCGGGATCAGCACGATCGCCGTGGTCCCGCCGTAGGGCGAGGAACGCAGTGTCACGGTGATGCCGTGCCGGTGCGCGAGGCGGGCCACGACGAACATGCCGAGGCGCAGGTCGTCGGCGAGCGCCACCACGTCGAACTGCGGGGCCACCGCCAGCTGCTCGTTGAACGCCGCGTAGTCCTCCTCGGACAGTCCGAGCCCGCGGTCCTCGATCTCGACGGCCAGCCCCTTGGCCACCAGCGCCGCGCGCACCCCGACCGGGTTGGGCGCGGGGGAGTAGGCCGTCGCGTTGTCGATCAGTTCGGCCAGCAGGTGGATCACGTCGGCGACCGCGGGCGGCGCGAGCGCCACCTCCTCGTCGGTGTGCAGCTCCACGCGCTGGTACTCGGCCACCTCACCCACGGCGCTGCGCAGGATGTCGACCAGCGAGACGGGCTCGCGCCAGGTGCGCCTGGGCTGCTCGCCGCTGATGATGACGAGGTTCTCCTCGTACCGGCGCAACTGGCTCGCCGTCGAGTCCAGTTCGTACAGACCCTTCAGGATCTCCGGGTCGGTGTGCTCGCGTTCCAGGGCGTCCAGCTTGCCGAGCTGCATGTTGACCAGGTTCTGGCTCTGCCGGGCGATGCCCAGGATCACCTTCTGGAAGCCGCGCCGGGTGTCGGCCAGTTCGACGGCGGTGTGCACGGCGGTGCGCTGCGCCGTGTTGAACGCCTGGGCGACCTGGCCGAGTTCGTCGCGGCCGTAGTCCAGCGGCGGGGTCGCCGACTCCACGTCGACCTTCTCGCCCCGCTCCAGGCGCGCCACCACGTCCGGCAGCCGCTCCTCGGCCAGGCTCAGCGTGGCCAGCCGCAGCCCGCGCAGCCGCCTGGACAGCGAGCGCGTGATGCGCCAGGACATGCCGACGCACAGGAGCAGGGCGACCAGTCCGCCGGCGCTGAGGGAGGCGGCCGTGATCAGCAGCTGGCGCGCCTCGTCGGCGCTGCGGTCGAGGAGCCCGCCCGTCTGCTGCCGGATCAGCGTCCCGTACGCGTCGGAGACCTTCGCGAACGCCGCGGTCCACTGCTCCCGCAGGTCCGGCAGGTCGATCCGGTCCGCACCGTTCGCCGCGCGGGCCGCCAGCACCCGGTCCTCGACCCGCTGGAGGGTCTGCCACTCGGGGCTCGCGAGGATCCGCTCGGTCTGCGTCTTCACACTGCCGCTCAGGGAGGGGACGATCTGGTCCTGCACCAGCCAGCGCCGGGTGTGCACCAGTTGCGCGAAGTCCGCCCACTGCTGCTCGTCCATCCGGTCGGACGGCCAGGCCAGGGTGAGCCGGGCGTCCGCCCGGGAGGTCAGTTCCGCCGCCTGCTCCAGGGCGACCAGCGGCCCGGCCTGCGAGGTGAGGTCGCCGTCGTCGACCTGGGACAGTTCCTGGAAGGCGTGGATCTGCTCGTCGATGATCGAGGTGTACTGGTCGAGCGCCTGCTCGGGGGTGATGTCGCTCGGGTCGTCGACCTGGTTGCGGTAGTACTCCAGGCTGCCCACCGAGCCGAGCACCGAGTACAGCCGGTCCGAGACCCGGGAGGGCGCGTCCTCGATCGCGGCGGACTGGCCGACCAGCTGGGCGACCGCCTCGTCCGTCTTCCTGCGCTGGGCCTCCAGTTCCGACCGGTCGCCCTCGGGCGCGGCCAGCCAGGCGGCCGACAGACTGCGCTCCTTCTGCAGGGCGAGCGTCGCCTCGGTGCCCATGGCCCCGGTGTCGCGGCTCAGTTCCGTCTGTGAGCGCAGCCGCAGGCCCTCCGAGAACATCTGGATCGTCGTCACCCCCCACACCGCGGCCAGCGTGACGCCGGGCACCAGGGCCAGGAGGATCAGGGAGAGACGTATGGAGCCGAGGCGGCGCCGGGCTCCCTTCCGTGCGGGCATCGTCGTCCTAGGCGATCATCGGGGGAGGATGTCGGAGGTGCGGGGGAGCCGGCGGCCGCGGGGCCCGGTCACCGGGTGCCGCCCGCGGCGAACTTCGCGACCGTGTCGGCGTTCGTGCGGGTGACGAACGCGGGGCCGGTCAGCACGGGCGCCACTCCGCCGCCGCTGACGTTGCCGTTGGTCCGGTACAGCCAGAGCGCGTCCACCGCGAGATAGCCCTGGAGATACGGCTGCTGGTCCACCGCGAACTGGACGTCCCCGCGTTTGACGGCGGCGACCAGGTCGTTGTCGAGGTCGAAGGTGGCCACGTCGGCGTCGCTGCCCGCCTCGTCGACCGACTTGACCGCGGTGAGGGCGAACGCCGCGCCGTTCATGACGACTTCGTCGATGCTGGGGTCCTGGCGCAGCCGCGCGGTGATCGCGGCGCCCACCGCCTTCATGTCGGTGCCCTCGACGTAGAGCATCTCGGTCTCGCCCTTGAACGTCTTCTTCACCCCGGCACAGCGGGCCTCCACGGCAACGTTGCCACGCTCGTGGATGACGCACAGGGCGTGCTTGGCCTTGAGGTCGTTGAGTTTGTCGCCGACGGCCCGGCCCGCCACGCTCTCGTCCTGTCCGAAGTACTCCAGGAGCCCCGCCGACCGCCAGGCGTCCATACCGGAGTTGAGGCCGACCACGGGGATCCCGGCCGCCTTGGCCTCGGCGACCGGCGCCTTCATCGCCTGCGGCTTGGCCAGCGTCAGGGCGATGCCGTCCACCTTGTCGCGGACCGCGTCGCGCACCAAATCGGCCTGGCCGGCGGTGTCGGCGTCACCCGCGTACGTCAGGTCGATGCCGTCCTTCGCCGCCGCCGCCTCGGCGCCCTTGCGCACCCGGTCCCAGAAGGCGTCGCCCTCGCCGCCGTGGGTGACCATGACGACCTTCATCCGGTCGGCGCCGGACCCGCCGGCGGCGTCCGCCGTCGAGCCGTCCTCGTCCCCGCCGAGGGCGGAGCAGCCGGCCGTCAGCAGACAGACGGCCGCGGCGAGGGCCGCGGCCCGCAGCGGGCCGGGGGAGTTGGTGGGCGGGGGAGAAGTACTCATGGGGGCGGGGGCACCTCGCTGTGCGGCCGAGCAGGAGGAACGGGGCGAGGTGCCCCGGAGCCACGTGTCGCTGCGCCAACCGGGTGAATCTCGCCTGGCCGGAGCAAATCGTGAGTGACCGCTGGTAGTCAAGTGACCGGCGACCAGGTGTGAGTTGTCGGTGCCGCATCGTGATGAACGGGACAGGTGGCGACCGGTGTCTCCTCGACGTCCGCGACGGGGTCTCAAGGAGGACTATCTGACGGTCAGTTATCGGTGAGTTATCGTGTACAGGGGGTAAAGGCGGGCCGCACGGTCTGTTGAGTTCCAGCCCAGGAGAGTTCAGCCGATGGCGAGGCAGCTACGCGCCGAGCAGACCCGCGCGACGATCGTCGGTGCCGCCGCCGACCTGTTCGACCGTCACGGCTACGAGTCGACCAGTCTGAGCGAGATCGTGGCCCACGCCGGGGTCACCAAGGGCGCCCTGTACTTCCACTTCGCGGCGAAGGAAGACCTCGCCCACGCCATCATGGAGATCCAGTCCAGGACCTCGCGGCAACTCGCCACGGACCTGGGCGGGCGCGGCTACACCTCGCTGGAGGCGCTGATGCGCCTCACCTTCGGCATGGCCCGGCTGTGCGAGGAGGGTCCGGTGCTCCGCGCCGGTCTGCGGCTCGCCACCGCGGGCGTGCCGGTACGGCCGCCGCTGCCGCACCCCTTCACCGAGTGGCGGGAGATCGCCACCTCCCGGCTCCTCGACGCCGTCCGGCAGTCCGACCTGCATCCGGACATCGACGTCGACTCCGTCGCCCACACCCTCGTCTGCTCCATCGTCGGCACCCGCGTGGTCAGCGGGACCCTGGAACCGGCCGGGCGCCAGCCCCGCCGCCTGGCCGAGATGTGGCACATCCTCATCCGCGGCATGGTGCCGGTGACCCGGCGCGCCCGCTACGTCACCCTCGCGGCGCGCCTGGAGCGCGAGACCGTGTCCGCCTGAGCTCAGCGGCCCGCGCGGTACGGTGAGGCGCATGCCCGACACCCCGTCCGCGCCCGCCCCCGTCATCGTCGGCGACGAGCCCGGGTCCTTCCCGCACGGTGTGCTCGCCGACCGGCACCCCGCCATCGTCCGGCAGGTGCGCGACGCGTTCCCCCACGGCCCGGACCGGCTGCGCGCCCTCGACGCGCTGCTCGCGAGCGGCGCCGACGGCGTGATCGAACCGCTCCCCGCCGACGCCGACCCCGGCGACCGGGACCGCTGGGCGCGGTGGGGCCTGGACGCGTATGCCGGCCGCTCCTGGTACGACGTGCCCTGGCTGTGGGCCGAGAGCCACTTCTACCGGCGGCTCCTCGACGCCGTCGGGTACTTCGCCCCCGGCACCTGGCAGGGCGTCGACCCCTTCCGGCCGGCCAAGCTCGCCGAACTCGACGACCCCGCGACGGACGAGGAACTCGCCGCGCTCGACGGCCTCGCCGCCCTGTCCGCCGACGAGCGGACCCGGGCCCTGCTGCACGGCTCGCTCTGGGGCAACCGGGCGGACCTCGGCTTCCGCCTCTCCGAGGGCGGCACCGGCACCGGGGAGCAGGTGGAGGCCCTCGTGTGCGACGACAGCGACGCCCTGTGGTCCCTGCTTCCGCCCTCCGCAGGGCCGGGCACGGCGGGGCCGAGGACGCTGTGCCTCGTCGCCGACAACGCGGGGCGCGAACTCGTCCCCGACCTGCTCCTCGTCTCCCACCTGCTCGCCGAGGGCCGCGTCGACCGGGCGGTCCTGCACGTCAAGCCGCATCCGTACTACGTCTCCGACGCCACGCCCGCCGACCTGCTCGACGCGCTGCGGCGGCTGGTGGCGGCGGGCGGCACGGCCGAGGAGTACGGGCGGCGGCTCTGGACCGCGCTGCGGGACGGGCGCGTCACCGTCCGCGCCCACCCGTTCTCCTGCGCCCCGCTGCCGTACGCGGACATGCCCGACGACCTGCGCGCGGAGTTCGCCGAAGCCACCGTCACCGTCCTCAAGGGCGACCTGAACTACCGCCGCCTGGTGGGCGACCGGTGGTGGCCGCCGACCACGCCCTTCGCGGACGTCACCGCGTACTTCCCGGGTCCCGTCGCCGCCCTGCGCACCCTCAAGTCCGATGTGATCACCGGCCTGTCGGGGAAGACCGAGGAGGCGCTGGAGTCCGGCGGGGAGCCGCGCTGGCGGACCGGCGGAACGCACGCCCTGATCCAGGTCAGGACCTGAGCGCGGAGTTCCCGCGTTCCGCGCTCTTTCACGCGATGGTGTGATCATGTGCCGCCGGGTGGATGTGCCCTCGGGGCCGTGGGTAGGGCCGGGCCATGACGCAACAGCCCTTCGAACTCCCGCACTTCTACCTGCCGCATCCCGCGCGGCTCAACCCGCATCTCGACGAGGCCCGCGCCCACTCGACGGCGTGGGCGCGCGAGATGGGCATGCTGGAGGGCTCCGAGGTCTGGGAGCAGTCCGACCTCGACGCACACGACTACGGACTGCTCTGCGCCTACACCCACCCCGACTGCGACGGGCCGGCGCTCTCCCTCATCACCGACTGGTACGTGTGGGTCTTCTTCTTCGACGACCACTTCCTGGAGCGGTTCAAGCGCACCCAGGACCGCGTCGGGGGCAAGGCCCACCTGGACCGGCTGCCGCTGTTCATGCCGCTCGACCTCTCCACCGGGATGCCCGAGCCGGAGAACCCGGTCGAGGCCGGTCTCGCCGACCTCTGGACCCGCACGGTGCCCGCGATGTCGGCCGGCTGGCGCCGCCGCTTCGCCGTCGCGACCGAGCACCTGCTCAACGAGTCCCTGTGGGAGCTGTCCAACATCAACGAGGGGCGGATCGCCAACCCCGTCGAGTACATCGAGATGCGCCGCAAGGTCGGCGGCGCCCCCTGGTCGGCGGGGCTCGTGGAGTACGCGACCGCCGAGGTGCCCGCGGCCGTCGCCGGGTCCCGGCCGCTCCGGGTGCTGATGGAGACGTTCTCCGACGCCGTGCACCTGCGCAACGACCTCTTCTCCTACCAGCGCGAGGTCGAGGACGAGGGCGAGCTGAGCAACGGGGTGCTGGTCCTGGAGACCTTCTTCGGCTGCACCACCCAGGAGGCCGCCGAACTGGTCAACGACGTCCTCACCTCCCGCCTGCACCAGTTCGAGCACACCGCCTTCACCGAAGTGCCCGCGGTGGCCCTGGAGAACGGACTCACCCCGCCCGAGGCCGCCGCCGTGGGGGCCTACGCCAAGGGCCTCCAGGACTGGCAGTCCGGCGGCCACGAATGGCACATGCGCTCCAGCCGGTACATGAACAAGGGCGCGCGGCCCGTCGCCGGGTGGCAGGCGCTCACCGGCCCCGGCACGGCCGCCGCCGACGTCGGCGCCCTGTTCGCCGCCACCGCCGCCCGGCGGGCCCGGCCCTACACGCACGTCCCCTTCCAGAAGGTCGGCCCGTCGGTCATCCCCGACATCCGCATGCCGTACCCGCTGGAGCTGAGCCCCGCCCTGGAGGGCTCCAGGCGGCATCTGCTCGCGTGGTCGCACCGGATGGGCATCCTCGGCGAGGGCGTCTGGGACGAGGACAAGCTCGCGAGCTGCGACCTCCCCCTGTGCGCCGCCGGTCTCGACCCGGACGCCACCCAGGACCAGCTCGACCTGGCCTCCGACTGGCTGGCCTTCGGGACCTACGGCGACGACTACTACCCGCTCGTCTACGGCCACCGCCGCGACCTGGCTGCCGCCCGGCTGACCACGGCCCGGCTCTCGGCCTGCATGCCGCTCGACGGCGAACCGGTCCCGCCGCCCGGCAACGCCATGGAGCGCTCCCTGACCGACCTCTGGGCGCGCACGACGGCCGGCATGACGCCCGACGAGCGGCGCCCCCTCAAAGCGGCCGTCGACAAGATGACCGAGGCCTGGGTGTGGGAGCTGTCCAACCAGATCCAGAACCGCGTCCCCGACCCGGTGGACTACCTGGAGATGCGGCGCGCCACCTTCGGCTCGGACCTCACGCTGGGCCTGTGCCGCGCCGGACACGGGCCCGCCGTCCCGCCCGAGGTCTACCGCAGCGGTCCGGTCCGCTCCCTGGAGAACGCGGCGATCGACTACGCCTGCCTGCTCAACGACGTCTTCTCGTACCAGAAGGAGATCGAGTACGAGGGCGAGATCCACAACGCGGTCCTCGTCGTGCAGAACTTCTTCGGCGTCGACTACCCGGCCGCCCTGCGGGTCGTACAGGACCTGATGAACCAGCGCATGCGCCAGTTCGAGCACGTCGTCGCGCACGAACTGCCCGTCGTGTACGACGACTTCCAGCTCTCCGACGAGGCCCGGGGCATCATGCGCGGCTATGTGACCGACCTGCAGAACTGGATGGCCGGCATCCTCAACTGGCACCGGAGCGTCCCGCGCTACAAGGCCGAGTACCTGGCGGGACGTACCCACGGCTTCCTCCCCGACCGGATCCCGGCCCCGCCCCTGCCCTCGCCCGGGGGGTCCCTCGTGCCGACGCCCTGACCGGCGTTCAGTCTCACTCGTTCGTGGCTCGTCACGCGCCGGTGCGCCGGGTAGAGCACCTGCCGGAGGCGATCCATGGAACAGACAGCGTTGCGGCCCAAACCGATGCCCGGCCGGGAACCGGCCGCCCGCACCGAACCCGACGGCCCCCGGCGTCCGCACGCCGGGCGCCGGCGCCGTCGGCGGCTGACCACCGTGCTGCTCGGCGTGTCCGCCGCGGTCGTGCTGCTCCTGGCGGGCGTGGGACTGGGCACGGTGGGTGCCACGGTGATCGGCATGAGCGAACTCGCCGCACTGCAACAGCGGTCGGCGGCATCGGGGCCCGGCCCGGGGGCGGGGGACCGGACCGGTTCCCTCACCGCCCCCGCGCCCCCGTCGGCGGCGGCGTCCCCCTCCCCGGCCCGGGCCGCCGCGACCCTCGGCGTGGAGGCCGTGGACCACGTGAAGCCGGGAGCCCTGGTCGTGGGCGTCCACGTGCCCGGCCCCGGGTACGCGGCGGGGCTGGTCCGGGGTGACGTGCTGCTGGCGTTCGGCACGACCCGCGTCGACTCGGCCGCCGACCTCGCACGGGCGGTGGCCCGCGCACGGCCGGGCAAGGACGTGAGGATCACCGTCCGCCACGAGAGCGGCGGCTACCAGCAGTTGACGGCCGTACCGGGTGTCGTCACGTGACGGTGCGGAAGTGGCTGGTGAGCCGTCCGGCGTCGTCCAGCACGTGGTAGGCCAGCCCGACCGGCGCGTCCCGGTCCGCGACCTGCTCGCCCTCCCAGGGCAGCCGCAGGGTCCAGGTCACCCCGGGGCCGACCATCACGGGCCGCCCGGCGAAGACGGTGGCGGCGGGGGTGTGGGCGTGCCCGGTGATCAGCCCGGCGACCCGGGGCCGCCGCTCCAGCAGCGCGGCGAGGCGCTCGGGCCGGCGCAGCGGGTACGAGTCGGGAAGGGGGTGGTGCAGGGGCGTCGGCGGGTGGTGGAAGGCGAGCAGCGCCGGGCGGTCGCCGAGTCCGTCGAGCGTCGACTCGATCCAGCCGTACGTCTCCTCGTCCAGCTCCCCCTCGTCGCTCCCCGGGACGCTGGAGTCGCACATCAGCACCGCGCCGCCGGCGAGGACACGCACCTCGTTGACCGGACCGTCGGCGGCGGGCAGCCCCAGCAGGGCCTTGCGGTAGGGGGCGCGGACGTCGTGGTTGCCCGGGCAGGTCAGCACGGGGAACGGCGCGGTGCCGTCGCGCAGCCCGAGGAGCGCGGCGGCCTCCTCGTACTCCGCCTCGGTGCCGTGGTCCGCGATGTCCCCGGTCACCAGCAGCGCGTCCACCCGCCCCGGCAGTCGCCACAGGTGGTCACGGACCCGCGCGGCGCGCTCGGTCGAGCGCGCGCTCCCGTCGAGATGAAGATCGCTGATGTGCGCGAGTACGAGCACGGTTCCCCCTCCTTGCGGGCGCCCGCACGGGACGCCCCCTGGCTAATGCTTTCAACGCATCAAACCATTAGCCGGGTCGGTCGATCAATGCCAATCGGCTCGCGCCGCCCCCGCGCTGCGGGCAGGATGCTGCCCGTGGTCCCTTCACTCTTTCGCCCCGGGAGGCCCGGATGACCGGCCGCAGGCCCGCCGCTTCCTTCACCGCCGACGACTACCGGGCCCGCATGGAGCGCGCCGCGGGCGCCGCCGCCGACGCGGGTCTCGCCGGGCTGCTGGTGGCGCCGGGCCCGGATCTCGTCTGGCTCACCGGCTACGCGCCCACCGCGGACACCGAACGGCTCACGCTGCTCGTCCTCACCCCCGGCCGCGACCCCGTACTGGTCGTCCCCACGCTGGAGGCCCCCGACGCGGCGAAGGCGACCGGCGCGCCCGCCCTCACCCTGCGCGACTGGACCGACGGCAAGGACCCGTACGCCGCCACCGCCGCCCTCCTCGACCAATCCGGGCGGTTCGGCATCAGCGACAACGCCTGGGCGATGCACCTGCTGGCCCTGCAGAGCGCCCTGCCCGGCACCTCCTACGCCTCCCTCACCGAGGCGCTGCCCATGCTGCGCGCCGTCAAGGACGCGGCGGAGCTGGAACTGCTGGCGGCGGCCGGCGCGGCGGCGGACGCCGCGTTCGAGGAGATCCGCACCGTCCGCTTCGGCGGCCGCCGGGAGTCCGAGGTCGCCGCCGACCTCGCCGGCCTGCTGCTGGGCTTCGGCCACTCCCAGGTCGACTTCACCATCGTCGCCTCCGGACCGAACGGCGCCAACCCGCACCACGAGGTCGGCGACCGCGTCATCGAGGACGGCGACATGGTCGTCCTCGACTTCGGCGGCCTGAAGGACGGCTACGGCTCGGACACCTCCCGCACCGTCCACGTGGGCGAACCCACCGACGAGGAGCGCCGGGTGCACGACCTGGTCCGCGAGGCGCAGGAGGCCGGCTTCCGGGCGGTGCGGCCCGGCGCCGCCTGCCAGGACGTCGACCGGGCCGCCCGCGCGGTCATCGCCGACGCCGGGTACGGCGAGTACTTCATCCACCGCACCGGGCACGGCATCGGCGTCACCA
Source organism: Streptomyces sp. NPDC048171 (assembly GCF_043202655.1). Taxonomy (NCBI): domain Bacteria; kingdom Bacillati; phylum Actinomycetota; class Actinomycetes; order Kitasatosporales; family Streptomycetaceae; genus Streptomyces; species Streptomyces sp. NPDC048171. The sequence goes on along the minus strand of NZ_JBIDAU010000003.1, from coordinate 304,299 downwards.
CGCACGAACCGCCGTACATGATCGAGGGCGAGGAACGGCCCCTCGTACCCGGCATGTGCTTCTCCGTCGAGCCCGGCGTCTATCTGCCCGGCCGGTTCGGGGTACGCATCGAGGACATCGTCACCGTCACGCAGGACGGCGGCCGGCGTTTCAACGACACCACCCGGGAGCTGGTCGTGGTGGAGTGACCGGCGACAGCAGGACCCGACCGCCCCGGCCGACCCGGAGGACGACGGCGCGACCATGACCCAGGCACCGACACCCACCGCGGACACCGTCCGCCGACTGGTCGGCTCCCTGCTGGGCGGGAGTACACGACCCGACGTACGGCCCGTCGCCGCGGGCACGGGACCCGCCACCTGGTGGGTCGGCGACCGGCACGTGCTGCGGCTGGCCCCCGACCGCGACGCGGCCGTGCGCCAGCGCCGCGAGCTGCGCCTGCGCGAGCTGGTACGGCCGTACCTGCCCGTCGCGGTGCCCACCAGCGTGGCGCACGGCGAGTGGGCGCCGGGGCTGACCTACACGCTGGACGCCAAGGTGCCCGGCGGCTCGGGCGAGGACCACGACGTGTCCGCCCTGGGCGAGGCGGATCTCGCGGCGCTGCTCACCGCCGTGCGCGAGGTGCCGGTCCGCCAGGCCGAGACCCTCGGCGTTCCCCGGTCCGCCCCGCGCTCCCTGGAGGCGCTGCGCGGGATCGCCGAGCGGGCCGCCGGACGCCTCGCCGAGGCCGACGAGTTCGACGCCACGCGGCCGGAGCGGCTCACCCGGCAGGCGGCCGCCCAGCTCGGCGCACAGCCGGGTGCGGCGGTCCTCGTCCACCACGGACTGACCGGCGAGCACCTGGTGGTCAGCGCCGACGGCCGGGTCCGCGGCGTCCTCGGCTGGACCGACTCCGTCGTCGGGGACCCGGCCGAGGACATCGCCGGACTGGCGCTCTCCGTCGGCTCACCGGCCGCGGTGCGCGCCGCCACGCTCGCCGGGTACGGCGCCCGGCCCTGCCTGCGGGGCCTGTGGCTGGCCCGCTGCGACACCGCCGTTCAGCTCGCCGACGCCCTCGCGGGACGCTCCGCCACCGACCTGCCCCTGCTCAGGACCCGGCTGCGGCGCGCCTGGGAGCCGATCCTGCTGGAACGGGTGACGGAGCTGCGCGAGGACGACGGGGACGGCACGGACGACGCGCCCGGCTGAGCGCGCCGCCCCGACAGCGAGGCCGGGCCCCGTCACTGCTGTTCGAGCACCACGCTCGACTCGCCCGGCACCCGCAGTATCCCGTCCGGGCCCGGCCCCTCCACCGGTTCCCACGCGGCGAGCACGCGCGCGGGGCGGCTGCCGAGCGGGATGAGAGCCGGTTCGGGGCCCAGGTTGACGGCCACCCGGACGTCGCCGCGCCGGAAGGCCAGCCAGCGCGCCCCGGAGTCGTACGCCACCCTGGTGTCGGCGAGGTCGGGGTCGGTGAGGTCCGGCTGCTCGGCGCGCAGGGCGATCAGCCGCCGGTACCAGTCCAGTACGCGCGCGTGCGGCTCGCGCTCCGGCTCGGACCAGTCGAGGCAGGAGCGCTCGCGCGTCGCCGGGTCCTGCGGGTCGGGCACGTCCTCCTCCTTCCAGCCGTGCGCGGCGAACTCCCGCCGCCTGCCGCTGCGTACGGCCTCCGCCAGCTCCGGGTCGGTGTGGTCGGTGAAGAACTGCCAAGGTGTCCCGGCGGCCCACTCCTCGCCCATGAACAGCATCGGCGTGAACGGCGCCGTCAGCGTCAGCGTGGCCGCGCAGGCCGCGAGGCCGGGGGAGACCAGCGCGGCGAGCCGGTCGCCCTGCGCGCGGTTGCCGATCTGGTCGTGGGTCTGGCTGTAGCCGGTCAGCCGGTGCGCGGCCACCCGCCCCCGGTCCAGCGGACGGCCGTGACCGCGCCCGCGGAAGCTGGAGTAGGTGCCGTCGTGGAAGTAGCCCCGGGACAGCGTCTTGGCCAGCGCCGCCACCGGGTCGCGCGCGAAGTCGGCGTAGTAGCCCTGCGACTCCCCGGTCAGCGCGGTGTGCAGGGCGTGGTGGAAGTCGTCGTTCCACTGCGCGTGCACGCCCAGGCCGCCCTCCGCGCGCGGGGTGATGATCCGCGGGTCGTTGAGGTCGGACTCGGCGATCAGGAACAGCGGGCGGTCCAGGTCGGCCGCGAGCTCGTCCACCGCGGTCGACAGCTGCTCCAGGAAGTGGGACGCGCGCGTGTCCACCAGGGCGTGCACCGCGTCCAGGCGCAGTCCGTCGACGCGGTAGTCCCGCAGCCACGCCAGCGCGCTGTCCACGAGATACGCGCGCACCTCGTCGGAGCCGGGCGCGTCCAGGTTGACGGCGACGCCCCAGGGCGTGTGGTGGGTGTCGGTGAAGTACGGGCCGAAGGCAGGCAGGTAGTTGCCGGACGGGCCCAGGTGGTTGTGCACCACGTCCAGGACCACGCCCAGACCCAGCTCGTGCGCCCGGTCGACGAACCGTTTCAGCGCCTCGGGCCCGCCGTACGGCTCGTGCACCGCCCACAGCGAGACCCCCTCGTACCCCCAGCCGTGCCGGCCCGGGAAGGGGCACAGGGGCATCAGCTCGACGTGAGTGACGCCCAGTTCGGCCAGCTGCCCGAGCCGCTCGGCGGCGGCGTCGAGCGTGCCCTCCGGCGTGTACGTGCCCACGTGCAGCTCGTACAGCACGCCGCCGGGCAGCGGCCGCCCCGCCCATTCGGCGCGCCACGCGTGCCGGCCGTGGTCGACGACGGCGCTGAGCCCGTCCGGTCCGTCCGGCTGCCGTCGCGAGCGCGGATCCGGCAGCACCGGCCCGTCGTCCACCGCGAAGCCGTACCGCGAGCCGTCACGCGCCTCGCTCTCCCCGCACCACCACCCCGGCCGCTCGGGATCGCGCTCCAACGCGCGCGTGGCGCCGTCGCACTCCAGCGTCACTCGGCCGGCCTGTGGTGCCCACACCTCGAACTGCACGGACGGTTCCCCTTCGTCTGCTCACCGTGATGTAGCCCGTCCATGGTCCTTCATGGGGGAGCGGTCCGCTAAGGGATTGCCCCCGCTCGCGGCAGGTGTCGTGCCGTACCGCGCGCGGGGACGGTCGTCCTGGCGCGTCAGGTGAGCCGGAGCAGCGGGGTGTGGCTGCCGAGGACGGTGCGGAGGGCGGGGATGTCCCGCCAGGTGAGGCCGAGTGCGCGGGCGGCGTACCGGAGGGTGATGTGGTCGGCGCCGCCGGCCGCTTCGCGGAGGGACTTCACGGCCCGGTCCCGGTCGGGAGGGGGTGTCCCTCCGGCGGGCGGGTTCCGCCGGGGCATGCCGGGGTGTTCGCTCGCCAGCCCGGGGATTCCGGTGAGCCGGTGGGAGACGTCGGCCGCGGCCCGCAGGGTTTCCGGGCGTTCCTCGACGAGGGTCCGTGCGACCGGGTTGTGGCCGACGGCAGTCTCGAGTGGCAGGGGGTACAGGCCCGGGGAGGCGTCGGTGAGCCGGATGGCGCTGCTGCGGACGGTGCGGACGGTACCGCGGGCTCCGAGGACGGCGGCGGCCCACAGCGCGGAGGCCTCGGAGGGGTGCCAGGCCAGCGCGCGGGCCGCCGCCGCCACCGCGTCGCGGTCGGGAACGAGGGGACGGCTGGTGGCGAGGCGTTCGAGAAGGGTCCGCTCCTCGATCTCACCGTCGAGGCCGGGCCCCGCGACGTGCACGGTGGTGGGGACACCGGTGAGCCGGCAGGCGGCGAGGGTGAGCGCGTCCCCGAACGGGCTGCACAGGGCGGGCTCGTCGCCGTGGGTCAGGACGTCGCCGCCGACGTCGACGACGTGGATCCGGCCGCCCGCGGCCGCTGCCATCGACGCGATCTGCCGTGCCAGGGCGGCGAGTCCCGCCGCGGGGTCGAGCAGCAGCAGCCGGGCGGGCAGGTCCCGGGCCAGGCCGGGCATGGTGGACCCGGCCGGCGGGCGCACACGCGTGGCCGGGGTGAAGGCACCGAAGCCGCCCCCGTCGGCCGCCGCTTCCCGGACCAGCCCCTCGAAGTCCCCGGCCCCGAGGAGGGCGGCGGTCGGATCGACCTCGGGGCGCTCCCACGCGTAGGTGGCGATCAGCGGCGGGCCGGCCCGGTCGCCGCCGATGGCGCGGGCCGCGATCAGCGTCCCGACGGGGTCCCCTCCGCCGCCCGCCGCGACGTACAGATCGCTCACGCGGCTCCCTCGCGCTCGCGCAGGTCGACGCCCGTGATCCGGACCGGCGTCGCCCCCATGTTCTTCCGGGCGCGCGCGTTCGCCGCGTGGAGGCTCTCGTAGTACTCGCGGTCGAGGTCCTTGACGGGCCCGGAGTAGAACATCCACGACAGGATGTCGCGGTACTTGAACCCCTTGGGGGTCAGCTGCACACGGCTGCCGAGGCGGTGGACGAGCCCGTTGGACTCGGCCGCCTCCAGGACGGGTTCGAACTCGGCCGCGTGCCGCTGGTAGCCGAAACGGTCCAGTTCCGAGAGGTCGAGGTCGAACGTGTCGAGGACGAGCCGCTTGCGGACGATCTCCTCGTCGTTCAGTTCGAAGCCGGTGACGGGGACGAGTTCGTGGTTCCGCGCCTTGCTGATGTACTCCGCGACCTCGGCCGTCGAGGGCTTCACACTCCCGCACATGTAGTCGAGCACGCTGGTGTAGGAGCGGGCGCCTACGCCGAGGCCGAGCAGGGGGACGCCGTGGAAGGTGAGCACCTTCTGCGCGTAGCCGCCGCGGCCGGGCTTCTTGTAGCGGACGGAGCCCTCCTGGACGTACCCGTGGTCGAGGAAGACCTTGCGGGCGTAGTCGTAGCGCTCGTACAGCTCGGGCTGCCACATGTACTGGTAGGCGCCAGTCTTGGAGAACCAGGCGTCCGGCCGCACGGTGAGGAAGTAGGTGCTGATGGTGGTGGGCCGGAGCGCGGCGAGCTCGTCCACGCTCTGCCGCCAGGTCTCGGGGGTCTGCCCGGCGAAACCCATGATCAGGTCGGTGGACAGGTCGGGCAGGCCCAGTTCGTGCGCGGTGCGGACCGCGCGGCGGATGACGTCCTCGTCCTCACCGCCCCGGCCGGCTTCGCGGATCTCGCGGGGGACGAGGGACTGGATGCCGACGTTGGCGCGGGTGAGGCCCATGTCGATGAGGGCCCTGAACTCGTCCGGCGCGTCGGCGATCGACGACGGGGTCGCCTCGACGGCGACCTCCTCGGCCGTGGAACGCCAGTTGGGGTAGACCTCGCCGATGGTGCCGAAGATCTGCTCGAAGTGGCGGGGCTTGAGCAGCGCGGGAGTACCGCCTCCGATGTAGATGGTGCGTAACCGCCGGGCCTGGATGATCTCCGCGTGGTCGCGGATCTGGGTACAGAGAGCGTCGGTGTACGCGTCGTAGACGTCCTCGTCGGTACTGATGACGGTGTAGAGGTTGCAGAACCCGCATTTGCGGTCGCAGAAGGGGACGTGCAGGTAGAGGTTGAGTTCCGGCACCTGGTGGTTGGAGAGGTCCTTCTCCCACACGTCGCGGACGCTCCACTTGCCCTCGGGGAGTGGGCGGTAGGTGGACCGAGGCGGGTAGGAGTACTGGTAGGGCGGGATGACGCCCTGGTCGATGTGGTCGGCGAGCTGCTGGTGCAGACTGCTGGACACGGTGTTGCCTTCCCGTGGGTGGCGCGGCGCGGTTCTTCCGGCGTGGCGATCCGACCACGGGACACTTGTGCGACTCCATCAGACAGGCGCACCAAATACCCCGTTTCTACTGGCCAGTTCGTTGGCAATTGCTCCAAAGGCGCACGTGATTGGGCGAGTTGGTTTCGTCTGTCAGGCCGATAGCCGCCGCGGGCGCCCCGCGGGTTTGCTGATGGAATGACATTCGGGGCGGGCCCGCGCGGGCCGGGAGTGCTGCTGATCGAGCCGATGGGGAACGCGGGGCGCTTCCTCGTGGAGGCCGCCGACCGGCTCGGGGTGTGCTTGTACGCGGCCACGCACGAGGACGTCCACGACGGCTACCCGGACTGGCTGCGGGCCGCCCTCTCCGGGGTGTGCACGACGGATCTGACGGATACCCCGAGGGCCTTGGGGGACATGGAGGCCTTCTGCCGGCGGCACGCCGTCGCCGGGATCGCGGCCTGCTTCGAGTTGTTCACCCCGCTCGCCGCGCTGCTCGCCGCACGGGTCGGCCTGCCCGGCAACGATCCCCGGCTGGCGCACGCGCCCAGGAACAAGATCCTTATGGGCCGGGCGTTCGCGACCGCCGGCATCCCCGCCCCGCGCTGGGCCGTCGCGCACGACGCGGCCGAAGCCCGGCGGGTGGCACGGGCGGGGCCGGACGGTCTCGGCTGGCCCCTGGTGGTGAAGCCCGCGGAGCAGGGCGGATCGTGGGGGGTGTCCGTGCTGGACGGCCCCGACCGGCTGGCCGACGCCGTCGCCGCGGCCCAGCGGTACACGCACGCCCACCCGCACGGCCTGGAGCTCGACACGCGCGTCCTGCTGCAGGAGTACATCCCGGGGGAGGAGTACTCCTGCGACACGGTGGTCGCGGGTGGGGTGGCCCATCCGCTGCCTGTGGTCAGGAAGGACACCACCGAGGGCCCGTACCGCATCGAGACCGGGCACACCTGCCCCTCCGGCCTGCGCGCACCGCTGGCCGAGGCGGTGCGGCGGACCGCGGCCCGGGCGGCGCTCGCCGTCGGTGTGCGCAACGGGATCGCGCACACCGAGGTGAAGATCCCGCCGGGCGCGCGGACGCCGTACGTCATCGAGACCGGCGCCCGCCTGCCGGGGGACAACCTGTGCGAGGTCGTCGAGGCCGCGACCGGCGTGAGTGAGGCCGTGGCCCATCTCCAGGCCGTGCTCGGCCTGGTCCCGGACACCGCCCCCTCCCGTACGGACGCGGTGTCGATCCGGTTCCTGCTCCCCGCCCGCGGCGGAGTCCTGCGGCGCGTGGACATCCCGGACCTGCCCGGCACGCACAGCGAGGTGCACCTGAGTCCCGGGGACGCGGTACCGGATCCGGTGGACTCGGCGTGCCGGGTCGGGCACGTGGTGGCCCGCGCGGCGACGGCCGACGAGGCACGCGGACTGGCCGACCGGGTGGCCGCCCGGTCCCGAGTGGAAGTGGGCTGACCCAGGTGCGGAGGATCGCGTTCTTACGATCGGTGGGCATCCGGCGGGCCGACCCCTACATCCAGCGGGCCGTACGCGAACTCGCGGCCGACGGGATCGAGGCCGGGCTGTTCCACACCAGCGGCACCGCCGGTGACGACGACTTCCCCGGCCACCGGGAACGGCTGGACCGGGGGGTGACACCGCGCGAGATCGCGGACGCCGTCGCCGCCTGGGGCGCCGACGCGGCGGTGTCGATCTCGCTGCCGTGCGAGAACGCGCTCCGCGACGCCGCGGCGAAGTCCTTCCTGGACGCCGTCGGCATCCCGACGGTCATGACCCCGCTCGCGGCCACGATGCTGCTGGTGGACAAGTGGGAGACCAAACAGCTCTGCAGGCGGGCCGGACTGGACGTACCCGACGGGTTCCGCGTCGACTCCGACCTTCTCGCCGGACGGGGCCTGACGGTCCCCGGCTACCGCGACGCACTGCGCGTCCAGGCCGAACGCGTCGGCTACCCGCTGATGTCGAAGCCCGTGTGGGACTCCACCAGCATGGGCATCCGCACGCTGCGCTCACCCGCCGACCTCGACGCCCACCTCGCACCCGGCCCGGAGGCGGTGTCGACGGTGGTGGAACAGGTGATCGAAGGCGACCTGTGCAGCGTGGACATCGTGGGCCGCCCCGGCGCGTACCGGATCCTGCCCCTGTGCTGGACCGGACGCGCCGGTGCCGAACCGGTGTTCACCTTCGCCGACCTGCGCTGGTGCGGCCCCCGCGAGGAGGCCGACACCGCGTTCGCCGAAGTGGCCCGCACCCTGGCCGGCCTCTGCGGGGACCTCGGGGTCCACGGTTCGGTCAACGTCGACATGATCTACACCGGCGGACGGTTCGTCGTCCTGGAGATCAATCCGCGCATCGGCGGCGCCACCACCCTCTCGTGCGCCGCGTCCGGCACCAACACCTTCACCTCCCTCGCCCGCATGGCCCGCGGTCTTCCCGTCACCGGCGGCATGGCGCGACGGACCTGCTGGGCGGTCGAGTTCCTCGCCGTCGACGGCATACCGTCCGCGGCACTGGCCGAACTCGGACGGCACGTCCGGGTGGTCACCGCGCACGAGCTGGTCATCGACGGCGTCTCGCACGGGGACATCGTCGTGTTCACCCTCGCCCGGGGCGAGGAGGACCGGACCGTCAAGGCCCTGTCGGAGCTGCACGAGGCATCCGGCTTCCCCGGCGCCGAGGTCATGGCCAAGATCGGTGCCCTGCTGGACCCGGACCGGTGAGCGCGTCCGCGGACGCCCGCCGCCGCACCCGCACCGCGGACCGCCTGGGCCTGCCCGGACTGCGCGGGCACGGCCTCTTCATCACCGGCAACCTGATCGACTCCGTCGGCAACGGCATGCTCCTGCCGCTGGGCCTGCTCTACTTCACCGAGGTCCAGGGCGTCCCCCTGACGCGGGTCGGCGCGGCCATGACGGCCGGTCAGGCCCTTGCCCTGCCGGTCACGTTCCTCGCCGGACGCCTCATGGACCGGGTCGGTCCGAAACGCGTCGTCGTGTGGGCGAACGTCCTCTCCGCCGCCGGGTTCGCCCTGTTCCTGCTCGCCCGCGAGCCGTGGCACATCGCCGGCGTGCACGTGCTCGTACAGGGCGGCATCAACATGTACTTCACCGCGCAGCGCACCCTGATCACGCATGTCACCCGGCCCGGTGAACGCCGCTCCTGGTTCGCGTTCACCGGCTCGCTGCGCAACATCGGGCTCGCCGCCGGGGCCGCCGCCGCGGCCGGGGCCCTGAGCGTCTTCGGGAACGGCTCGCTGCGCTGGCTGATCGCCGTCGACGCCGCGACCTACCTCCTGGCGGCCGCCTGCTTCGCCACCCTCACGACCACCGCGCCGCAACCGGACGGCACACCGCCCCGAGACCGCGCGACCAGAGCGGACGACACGCGCCGCTACCTCGTGCTCGTGGCCGTCAACATCCCCTACGTCCTCGCCCAGGCCATCCTCTCGGTGCTTGTCGCCGTCTACACCACCCGGGCTCTGGACCTCCCCGCCTCGGCCGCGAGCCTGCTGTTCGTCATCAACACCGTCGTCGTCTCCGTGTGCTCGACGGCCGTCACCGCGCACCTGGCTCCCAAGGTGCCCCACCGCGCCGTGTCCGCCGGATACTTGGTCATGGCCGTGGGCATGGGGGCGTTCGCGCTGCCCGCGCTCCCCGGCGCCGCCGCCACCGCCTGGGCGGCCCTCGTCACGGCGATCGTCCTGTTCAGCGTGGGGGAGATCCTCCTCGGCCCCGCGCTGAGCGAGCTGTCGGTGACCCTCACCCCCCAGGCGGCCGGAGGCTTCAGGCAGGGCCTCTACCAGTTCTCGTGGGCGCTCGGCATGGTCGCCGCCCCCGCCCTGTTCACCCTGCTTCTGGAGGCCGGTCCACTCCTTCCGTGGGGTGTCGAAGCCGCCGCCTGCGTCGTCGCGCTGCTCGCCGTCCCGGCCCTCAAGGCCCCCGCCCGCCACCGCAGAAGGACCACGCGTTGATCACGAGCATCGTCGACTCCATCCACGAGGTCCCCGTCGCCGACTGGGAGCGCCTCGCCCGCCCGGCCGGCCTCTACCTCTCCCACCGCTGGCTCGCGGGCGAGGAGGAGGACCCCACCGCCACCAGCGCGTACTGCCTCGTACGGGACCCCGAGGGCACGCTGCTCGCCGCCGCGCCCCTCTACCTGGTGCGGGACGAACCGAACGACAGCTACCAGCCCGAGACCGTGCTGCCCCCGCGCCTGCGGCCCCGCGTGATCGCCGGCGCGCGCCGCGGCTACCACAACACCCCGCTCGTCGGCCCCGGTCACGACGCCTGCCTCCCCCGGCTCCGCGACGCCGCACGCCGTTTCGCGGACCGTCACGGCACCACGCACTGGTGGCCCTACCTCACCGCACGGGCCACGGCCGCCCTCGCCCCGCTCTACCCGGATCCGCCCGTCCACCTGGAGGACGACGCCTTGATCCCCCTTCCCGGCACGGGCATCGACGACTACATCGCCTCCCTGCCCGCGAGACGCCGCGCAGGCATCCGCCGCGAACGCGCCGACTTCGCCGCGGCCGGCATCCAGATACGCCACCAGCCGCTCGCGGACTGCTTCGAGGAGGCCGGGGTCCTCCTCGCCGGACACCAGCGGGAACACGGCCACGACCGCGACGGCGTCGACGCGATGACCGCCCTGCTGGCACGCCAGGCCGCGACCATGGGCGACGAGGCCCACGTGGTCGCCGCCTACGACGGGGGCCGGATGATCGCCTTCTGTCTCTACTACCACTACGGAACCACGACATGGATCCGCGCGGTCGCCCACGACCGCGGGCACCCCGCACCCCACCTCTACTTCAACCTCATGTACTACCTCCCCGTCGAGGACGCCTACGCCCACGGCACGACGGCCCTGCACGCGGGCATGACCACGATCGAGGCCAAGCGGCGCCGCGGCGCCGACGTGTCCGCCCTCCACGCCCTGGCCGACCGGCACCGGGTGCGCGGGTGACCGGCCGTGTCCTGGACACCCCGGCCTCGGCTGACCGACAATCACCTGTGTGACGTCGTCCTTCGAGTTCCCCACGCACCCCGCGCGGTTGTCCGACGCGGAGCGCGACAAGGCGCTGAACCTGCTCCGGGACGGCGTCGTCATGGGACGGCTGTCGCACGACACGTTCGTGCGCCGGATGGAACTGGCGCTCGCCGCCCGCCGTCTGGAGGAGCTGGCCCCGCTCACCGCCGACCTGCCCACCGAGGGCCGGCTGTCCCGGTTCGTGTTCGGCACCGTCGAGGCGGTGTCGGGGTTCGGCGTGCGGCTCGGCAGGGCCTGGCGGGCCGAGCGGCTGCCCAAGCTGCTGCTGCCCCATCCCGCCACCGGCCACCCGCTGCGGATAGGGCGCGACCCCTCCAGCGGCCTGCGGCTGAACCACGAGACCGTCTCCCGGGTGCACGCGGAACTCAGCCGCCAGGGCGGCATGTGGGTGCTGCGCGACCTCGGCTCCACCAACGGCACCACGGTCAACGGACGGCGGGTCATCGCGGCGGCCGTCGTCCGCGAGGGCGACCAGATCGGCTTCGGCCGGATGACCTTCCGCCTCGCGGTGAACTGACGGCGGCGGACGAGCCCGCGCACACCTCTGGCCTGGGCTTCACGCGTTGTCATGCGCTGCTCCGGGGCGTACTTCCCTTTGCGTTGCGCGGTGTTGACGTACCCCCCAAGTCGTGACTGACTGTGCGTACACCGCACGCCAGGTGAACCGTCGGCCCACTTCGTGGAGGTGTGCCCTGCCGCCCCTCCTGCGCTATCCGACCGTGGACGAGCTGGGTGCCCGGGCCGCCGCCTTCGTCGCCCGCCATCCCCGACACGCCCGGCTGCGCCAGGTCGGCACCTCCCGCGCGGGCACCCCGATGCTGCTGCTCTCCGTCGGCCACGGCACCCGTCACGCCCTCGTCGTCGCCGGACCGCACGCCAACGAGCCCGTGGGCGGCGCCACCGCCCTCCGGCTGGCCGAGCGGGCCGCGGCCGACCCCCGGCTCACCGAGGGCGCCGACGCCACCTGGAACCTGCTGCTCTGCGCCGACCCCGACGGACTGCGCCGCAACGAGGGCTGGCTGTCCGGCCCGTACACCCTCGGCCGCTACGCCCGTAACTTCTTCCGGCCCGGGTTCCTGGAGCAGCCCGAGTGGCTGCCCGACGGCCCGGACCGCGCCACCCTGCCCGAAACCCGCACCCTGCTCGACCTCCAGGACGAACTGCGGCCCTTCCTCCAGTGCTCCCTGCACGGCGTGGACGTCGGCGGCGGCTTCGTCGAGCTGACCCACGACCTGCCCGGCATCGCCCAGCGCATCGCGCACGCCGCGGCCCGGCTCGGCATCCCCCGCGAACTGGGCGCCTACGACACCCTGTACTGGCCCGACCTCGGCCCCGCCGTCTACCGCATACCGCCGCCCCGCCGCGGCGACCTCACCGCGGCCATCACCGAGGCCGCCGTCGACTCGACCTGGTGCCACCCGGGGCGCTACGGCACGGTCACCGCGGTGGTCGAGGCGCCCATGTGGGGAGTCGCCGCCGTGGCCGACGGCACGCCCCCGGCCGACCGGGACGGGGTGCTGCGGTCCGTGAGCCGCGCCCTGCGGCACGACGCCCGGCGCCTGCAGCGCGTCCTCGTCCGCGTCCGGCCGCACCTGGCCGGGGTGCCGGAGGCGGCGCACCTGCTCGCCCCGGTCGACGACTACCTGCTGGTCTGCCCGCGGCTCGCCGACGCCTGGGACCCCGACACCGACGACGGGTCGGGCCGCTCCCTGCCGCCCATGAGCACCGCCCACCTGGTGGCCCTGCGCCTGGCCGGACGGCGGCTGGCCCTGCGCACCGCGGGGCTGCTGCACCAACTGGTGACCCGCGCGGGGAGCGACCCGGCGGGCGTCCTGCCCGAACTGGACCGGCTCGTCGACGAGGGCTGCGCCGACTACCGCGACGGCTGCGCGGCCCGCTGGATACCGATCGCACGCCAGGTGGAGTACCAGACCCGGGTCGTCCTGGCCGCCTTCGCACTGGCCGGGCGGCGCCCCACCGCGCGCTCCCGGTCGGGAGAGCCCGGCTGGGGCTCCGGGGCCGCCGTGCCCATGCACCGGGAGTGACCCCGCCTCAGCCGTTCTGACCGGTGCCCTCCACCCGTTCCAGCAGCGCGACCGGTGTGACCGCGAACAGGTCCGCCAGGCGCGCGTGCCCCTTGAACTCCCTCTCCGGCGCCAGCGCGTCCGCCCACCGGCCCGGCGGCAGCGGAAGCGTCGTGGTGCCCCAGCCGCCCGCCTCCGCCAGCCGCAGCGACAGCCGGGTGACGGCCGTGACGGTCTCCCCGGAGCGGACGAACGCCAGGCAGTGCTCCGCCGCCGGGCCCTCGGCGGCCAGCGCCTCGTACGTCGCCGTGTCGCCGAAGGCACCGGGCCGCCGGGCGCGCAGCGCGAGCGCCGCCCGCGTCACGGCCGCCTTCTCGCCGGACGTCCCCGGCTCCGCCGGCCCTCCGTCCCCCCGCGGGCCGGCCGGGAAGTCCACCGGCCGCCGGTTGTCCGGGTCGACCAGGGCCAGGTACTCGTGCTCGGTGCCCTGGTACAGGTCCGGCACACCCGGCATCGTGAGGTGGATGAGAGCCGTGCCGAGGACGTTGGCCCTGATGTGCGGCGCCAGCAAGTCGCGCAGCGCGGCCACCCGCTCGCCCGGCGCGCCGCACGGCCCCGCCGCCACGAACGCCGCCACCGCCTCCTCGTACGACGGCTCCTGTTCCGTCCAGCCGGTGTGCGTCCCCGCCTCGCGCACGTGCTTCAGGAGCGCATCCCGCACCCGCTCACCGTCCGCCGGGCCCAGCCCGAACACCGTCTGCCAGGCCGCCCACGCCAGCTGCGTGTCCGGCCCGTCCGCCCCGGTGCGGGTGACCTCCGCGAGGACGGCCGCCCACCGCTCGGGGCACTCGGTGAGCACGGCCAGCGCGGCGCGCACGTCGGCGCTGCGCTTGGTGTCGTGCGTCGAGACGACCGTGCCCGTCGCCGGCCAGTCGCGCTGCACGCGCGCGCAGTAGGCGTGGAACCGGTCCGGGGACAGCGCCGGACCGCCCGGGTTCCCGCCCACCTCCGTGGCCGACAGCAGCGGCACGTAGCGGTAGAAGGCGGTGTCCTCGACGGACTTGGCGCGCAGCGCCGACGCGGTCTGCGCGAACCGGTCCCGGAACTCCGCGTGCTCCGGCCCGTCGCCGTACCGCCCCAGCACGAGGTCCCGTACGACGTCCACCGCGCCGGCCTCCTCCGGCACCGCGAAGACGGCGCGCGCCTCGGCCGCCGCCTCCTCGGTCACCACGGATGCCGCGTCCGCGGCGCCGTACGGCCGGTACACCTCCAGGCGCACCAGCAGCTCGCACAGCGCCGTGCGCAGCGCCCAGGGGGCCCGGTCGCGCAGCGCGGGCTCGGGTGAGGCGACGCACAGGCGGTGCGCCACCCGGGTCAGGCGGTCCGTCTCGGTGGCCAGTTCGTGGCCGAGCACCCGGTACGCCGCCCGCCGCACCGTCGCCGCCCAGTCCCCGCCCAGGTCGTCCCGGGGGGCGGCGAACGCACGGTAGTCCCCGAGCAGTTCCCCGTACCCGGCCGGGTCCGTGAAGACCCCGTCGACATGCCGCAGGGCGTCGTATCCGGTCGTGCCCGCGACGGGCCACGCGGCCGGCAGCCGCTCCCCGTCCGCGAGGATCTTCTCCACCACCGTCCACCGCCCGCCGCTCGCCTCGTGCAGCCGCCGGAGGTAGGCGCCGGGGTCCGCGAGACCGTCGGGGTGGTCGACGCGCAGCCCGTCGATCACCCCTTCGTGCAGCAGCCGCAGGACGGTGGCGTGCGTGGCCTCGAACACCTCGGGGTCCTCCACGCGTACGCCGATCAGCTCCGAGATGCTGAAGAAGCGCCGGTAGTTCAGCTCGGTGCGGGCGAGCCGCCACCAGACCGGGCGGTACCACTGCGCGTCCAGGAGCTGCGGCAGCGGCAGGTCGGCGGTGCCGTCCCGCAGCGGGAAGGCGTGCTCGTGGTAGCGCAGTACGTCGCCGTCCACGCGCAGCTGGTCCAGGACCTCGCCGGCGGGAGCGCCGAGCACCGGCACCAGGAGCTGCCCGCCCTGCGCCTCCCAGTCGATGTCGAACCACCGCGCGCGGGGCGACGCCGGGCCCTGGCGCAGCACGTCCCACAGGGCGCCGTTGTGGCGGGGGGACATCGCCATGTGGTTGGGCACGATGTCCACCACCAGGCCCAGACCGTGCTCCCGCGCGGTGCGCGACAGGGCCCGCAGCCCCTCCTCGCCGCCCAGTTCCGCGCGCACCCGCGCGTGGTCCACGACGTCGTAGCCGTGGCCCGACCCCGGCACCGCCTCCAGCACCGGCGACAGGTGCAGGTGGGACACGCCGAGCGAGGCCAGGTACGGCACGGCCGCCGAGGCGGCGGCGAAGGGGAAGTCGGGCTGGAGCTGGAGCCGGTAGGTGGCGCGGGGAGCGGAGGAGGAGGCCGTGGACGTCACCGGGTCGGGTCGCTCAGGTGTCATGCAGAGCTACGTACCCGCCCCGCCGCCTTTCGTGTCACCGGCCCCCTGCACGGGTGAGGGGCGACCGCGCCCGGCGGACGCCCCCCCGGCCCGGGCTAGACGGGCCGCTGGAGCACCACCAGGCTGCGGTCCACCAGGGTCAGCCGGTCCCCGGCCTGCACCTTCGCCCCTGTCTCCGAGGGCACCCCCTCCGGGAGCGCGGTGTCCACCACCACCTCCCACTGCCGGCCGTGGTCCACCGGCACGACGAAGTCCAGCGTCCTGGGCGCGGCGTTGAACATCAGCAGGAACGAGTCGTCGGTGATGCGCTCTCCGCGCGGACCGGGTTCGGAGATCGCGTTGCCGTTCAGGAAGACGGTCAGCGCCGACGCCCGCGCGGAGTCCCAGTCCCGCTGCGTCATGTCCGCGCCCTCCGGAGTGAACCAGGCGATGTCCGACAGCTCGTCGCGGGTGCCCTCCACGGGGCGCCCGTGGAAGAAGCGGCGCCTGCGGAAGACCGGGTGATCCTTGCGCAGCCAGACCATCGACCGCGTGAACTCCAGCAGCCCCGCGGCGACCTCCTCGCCGTTCGGCCAGTCCACCCAGGCCAGTTCGTTGTCCTGGCAGTAGGCGTTGTTGTTGCCCCGCTGGGTGCGGGCGAACTCGTCGCCGTGGCTGATCATCGGGACGCCCTGGGAGAGCAGCAGGGTGGCGGTGAAGTTGCGCATCTGCCGCGCCCGCAGCTCCAGGACCGCCGGGTCGTCGGTGTCCCCCTCGACGCCGCAGTTCCAGGAGCGGTTGTGGCTCTCCCCGTCCCGGTTCTCCTCCCCGTTGGCCTGGTTGTGCTTGTCGTTGTACGCCACCATGTCGTGCAGGGTGAAGCCGTCGTGGCAGGTCACGAAGTTGATCGAGGCCAGCGGGCGGCGCCCGTCGTCCTGGTAGAGGTCGGAGGAGCCGGTCAGCCGGGAGGCGAACTCCGCGAGTGTGCGCTGCTCGCCGCGCCACAGATCGCGCACCGTGTCCCGGTACTTGCCGTTCCACTCGGTCCACAGCGGCGGGAAGTTGCCCACCTGGTAGCCGCCCTCGCCCACGTCCCAGGGCTCCGCGATCAGCTTCACCTGCGAGACCACGGGGTCCTGCTGCACCAGGTCGAAGAAGGACGACAGCCGGTCCACCTCGTGGAACTGCCGGGCCAGGGTGGCGGCGAGGTCGAAGCGGAAGCCGTCGACGTGCATCTCGGTGACCCAGTACCGCAGCGAGTCCATGATCATCTGGAGTACGTGCGGGGACCGCATCAGCAGCGAGTTCCCGGTCCCCGTGGTGTCCATGTAGTAGCGCGGGTCGTCGGTAAGCCGGTAGTACGAGGCGTTGTCGAGGCCCTTGAAGGACAGCGTCGGACCCAGGTGGTTGCCCTCGGCGGTGTGGTTGTAGACCACGTCCAGGATCACCTCGATCCCGGCCTCGTGCAGCGCCTTGACCGCCGACTTGAACTCCAGCACCTGCTGGCCGCGGTCGCCCCAGGAGGCGTACGCGTTGTGCGGGGCGAAGAAACCGATGGTGTTGTAGCCCCAGTAGTTGTTCAGCCCCATGTCCACCAGACGGTGGTCGTTCACGAACTGGTGCACCGGCATCAGCTCCAGCGCGGTCACCCCCAGCTCGGTGAGGTGCTCGATCAGCGCCGGGTGCGCCAGGGCCGCGTAGGTGCCGCGCAGCTCCTCGGGCAGGCCCGGGTGACGCATGGTCAGCCCCTTGACATGGGCCTCGTAGATCACCGTGTGGTGGTACTCCGTCCGGGGGCGCCGGTCGTCGCCCCAGTCGAAGTACGGGTTGACCACGACCGACGTCATCATGTGCGGGGCCGAGTCGAGGTCGTTGCGCCGTTCGGGCTCGCCGAAGTGGTAGCCGTAGACCTCCTCTCCCCACTGCACCGCGCCGCTGATCGCACGCGCGTACGGATCGAGGAGCAGCTTGGCGCTGTTGCAGCGCTGCCCGTGCTCCGGCGCGTACGGGCCGTGCACGCGGTAGCCGTACCGCTGCCCCGGCATCACGCCCGGCAGGTACGCGTGCCGCACGAACGCGTCGCTCTCCCGCAGCTCGACGGCGGTCTCCGAACCGTCGTCGTGCAGCAGACACAGCTCTACTCGGTCGGCGGCCTCCGTGAAGACCGCGAAGTTGGTGCCGGCGCCGTCGTACGTGGCACCCAGTGGATACGCCTCTCCAGGCCAGACCTGCATGAACACGACTCTTTCAGGTGTGGGGCGCCGGTGCGGACGCCTTGGCTGCGAGTCTCCCCGAAAGTGAGGCGACCACCTAGCACGTACGTCTCCCTACCCACCCTTCGGCGTTCTGCTCCGCACGCGCCGCGGGACGGGCGCGGGGAAGTCTTCCCCGTACCCGGCCACGTCACCGCTATGACTCCGCTCACTCACCGGTGGGGCGCGACCCGGAACGGGCCCGTGGATCAAGGACGTTGGGAAAACCGGCCCGTCCATCGGGCTGCACCGCGGACCGCTCCCGGAGTACCCTTCCTTGATCGTTGGGACGGGGTGTCCCCGGGAAGCGTCCGGGGGAGCGGAAGGCGGTACGCGGGTGGGCTCGGGAGGGCTGGAGCTGCCTCCTGGTGACGACGGTCACCAGGAGAACTCCACGGACGTCCCGCCCGGTGCGGTGTCCCTGGCGCGGCCGATGAACGCGGGCGCGATCGGTCCGGAACTGGACTGGGACGGCGACGCCTGGCACGAGGTGCGCACCCGTGCCCAGCGGGCCGGCCGCGCCTACATCTGGCTGAACCTCGTCGAACAGCGGCTGCGCGCGGTCGTGGCGGCCGTTCTGCGGCCCATCTACGAGCCCGTCCACGGCGACGAGTGGGTGGTCGCCGCGGCCGGACCCGCCGGCCAGGAGTGGGTGCAGCGTGCCGTCGCGGTCCGCGAGGTCAGCCGCCGCAAGGGCTACCTGCTGGACCCGGCCGACGACAACGTCCTCAGCTTCCTCACCCTGCCCCAGCTGCGCGAGCTGATGGTGCAGCACTGGCCCTGCTTCGAGCCGTACGTGGACGAGCGCCGGGACGTCGAACTCGCCTTGGACGAGCTGGAGGTCACCCGCAACGTCGTCTCCCGCAACCGGGCGCTGTCCGAGGCGGTGTTGAGCCAGGCCGAGCGGGCCTCGGCGCGCCTGCTCGAAGTCCTCGGCGCGGGCGGCGAGGTGCCGTCCGCGCGCCGGCTGCCGGTGGACGCGGTCGAGGACCTGGTCGGCGACCGCTACGCCGACGTCGTCGCCGTCCACTCGGACCGGGTGCGGCTGCTGCGCCAGTTCCCGGCCGAGGACCTGTTCGGCGGGGCCCGCCGCGTGGACGCCCTCGGCATCGGCCTCAACCTGCTCGTGCAGAACTTCTCCGGCCGCCGCCTGCTGCGGCTGGCCGAGTCCGGCGGCCGGGTGCGGCTGCTCTTCCTGAACCCGGCCTCCAGCGCGATCAAGCGCCGTGAGCGCGAACTGGGCATCAAGCGGGGCGAGCTGAGCCGGGCCGTGGAGATGAACATCCTGCACATGCGCCGGGTGCGCGCCCGGCTGCGGGACCCGGGGGCGTTCGAGATCCAGGTCTTCGACGAGACGCCCCGCTTCACCGCCTACCTCGTCGACGGGGACGGTGCCGACGGCATCGCGGTCGTGCAGTCCTATCTGCGCCGGACGCGGGGGATGGAGGCACCGGTCCTCGTCCTGCGCAACGGGCGGGGCGGAGGCAGGGTGGTGAAGGCGGACGAAGTCGACGAAGGTGGACTCTTCCCCACGTATCGTGAGGAGTTCGAGCTGATGTGGGCGGATGCGCGGCCGGTGTCGTGAAGGTCCTGTCCGGTGTCGGCCGGAGGCGTCGGCCGGGGGTCGTCCCGGGGCCGGAAGGGGGTAACCGGAATGCGATCCTCTGATTGTCAGTGGCCCGTGGGAAGGTGGAGACCACTGGGGGAACGCACCACCGAGAAGGGGGACCGCCCATGGGCTGGCACCGGGAGCTGCTGATCGGCTTCGACCTGGAGACGACGGGCACCGATCCGCGCGAGGCGCGCATCGTCACGGGGGCCGTGATCGAGGTCAGGGGCGGGGAGCCGCAGGGCCGCCGGGAGTGGCTGGCCGACCCGGGCGTGGAGATCCCGGCCGAGGCGGTCGCGGTGCACGGCATCAGCAATGAGCGGGCGGCCGCCGAGGGCCGGCCCGCCGACCAGGTCGCGGACGCCATCGCCGCCGTGCTCACGGACCACTGGCGCACCGGCGCACCGGTCGTCGCCTACAACGCGGCCTTCGACCTCACCCTGCTCGCCGCCGAGCTGCGCCGTCACGGACTGCCGTCCCTGCGCGACCGCCTGGGCGGCACGGACCCCGCCCCGGTCATCGACCCGTACACCATCGACCGCTCCGTCGACCGCTACCGCAGGGGCAAGCGCAATCTGGAAGCGGTCTGCCGGGAGTACGGCGTCCCGCTGGACGCGGCCCACGACGCCACCGCCGACGCGCTCGCCGCGGCCCGGCTGGCCTGCGCGATAGCCGACCGCCACCCCAAGGTCGCGGCCCTCGGCCCGGCGGACCTGCACCACCGCCAGGTCGAGTGGTACGCCGAGTGGGCGGCGGACTTCCAGAGCTTCCTGCGCCGCAAGGGCGACGCCACGGCCGTGGTCGACGCGACCTGGCCCCTGCGCGAACCGGCCGACGAGCGAGTCTGACCGGCCGGGCACCGGACAGGCGGGGCCGGACATCGGCCGGGCCCCGGGCAGCAGCGCTGGGACCAGGGCACGGGACAGGTGAAACCGGGCACCGGCCGCGCCCCGGCACCCGCGAGGCGGCCAGGGCTCAGAAGGGATACCAGCGCACCGTCGGGTCCCCGTCCCGCAGCGACGCCACCCTGCGCTCGAACTCGGCCAGTGCCTTCGGATTGCTCGGCGCGTGCTGGGCCACCCACGCGCAGCTGGCGGTCTCCCGGGCGCCGCGCAGCACCGCGCAGCCGTCCCACTCGCGCACGTCCCAGCCGTAGGTGGCCGTGAAGGCGTCGTACGCCTCGGCGGGCAGCCCGTAGCGGTCCCGGCTGAGCGCCAGCACCACCAGATCGTGCTCGCGCAGGTCGGCGGAGAAGGTCTCCAGGTCCACCAGGACCGGCCCGTCGGGACCGACGTGCACATTGCGGGGCAGCGCGTCGCCGTGGATCGGGCCCGGCGTCAGGTGCGGCGTGAGCGCGGCGGCGGCCGAGGCGAATCCGTCCCGGCGCTCGCGCAGATACGCGGCGTCCGCGGGGTCGATCACGTCGCCCGCGAGCCGCAGCCAGCGCTCCACACCGCCCAGCAGCTCGCGGGGCGGCAGTTCGAAGGAGGAGGGGAGGGGCAGTTCGTGGACCAGCCGCAGCAGTACGGCGACGTCCCGCGGTTCGGTGGGTCGCACCGGCTCGGGCAGCCGCCGCCACACCGTCACCGGGTGCCCGTCGACGAAGAGCGCCGTCGGACGGGCCGCCCGCACCGCCGGCACGCCGGCCTCCTCCAGCCAGCGGGCGACGGCCACTTCCCGGCGCGCCCGGTCGAGCAGCTCCGCGTCCCGGCCCACCTTGACCGCGAGGTCGCCGGCGGCGAACACGGCGTTCTCGCCGAGGGCCAGCAGCCGCGCCTCGGCCGGGCGGGACAGCACCTCCGCCCCGGCCAGCACCTCCCGGGCCCGTGCCTCGTCCATCGTCGTACGCCTCCGTGTCCGTCATGTCCGCCGGGTTCCCGCCGTCCGTCGGCCAGTGTCGCATTCGCACAGGTGGGAGCGGATGCGCGGGCTCTTGACGGGCCGCGGTCACTTCACGACCATGACGAGGCCCGTCCGAGCAGCGCAAAGGGGCTGATTACGTGGCATTGGTGACCGAGTCGAGGAAACCGGCGCGCCGTGCGCCCGGCACGGAGCGGGAGCGCCGCGGGCCGGATCACGGCGCCTGGTTCCTCGTGCTGCCCGCGCTGATCCCCATCCTGGTGCTCAGCGTCGGACCGCTGCTCTACGGCATCCTGCTGGCGTTCACCGACGCCCAGTCAGGCCGCACCGAACCCACCCGGTGGATCGGCACGCTGAACTTCCAGGACCTGCTGCACGACACGCTGTTCTGGGAGTCGTTCCGGATCGGGCTCGTCTGGGCGGTCGGGGTGACGGTGCCGCAGTTCCTGCTCGCACTCGGTCTCGCCCTGCTGCTCAACCAGAACCTCCGCCTGCGCTGGCTGGCCCGCGCCCTCGCGATCATCCCCTGGGCGATGCCCGAGGTCGTCGTCGGCGTCATGTGGCGGCTCGTCTACAACACGGACGCGGGCATCCTCAACGAGACGCTCCGCGACCTCGGCCTCGGCGACGGACACGACTGGCTCAGCGGCCTCGGCACCGCCCTGCCCGCCGTCATCGTCGTCGGCGTCTGGGCCGGCATGCCGCAGACCACGGTGGCGCTGCTGGCCGGACTCCAGAACACCCCGCGCGAGCTGCACGAGGCCGCCGCGGTCGACGGCGCCGGAGCATGGCGCCGCTTCCGCACCGTCACCTGGCCCGCCCTCAGACCCATCGCGCTCGCCATCACCGCGCTCAACCTCATCTGGAACTTCAACTCCTTCGCCCTGGTCTACGTGCTGACCAACGGCGGCCCCGGCGGCCGCACCCGGCTGCCCATGCTCTTCGCCTACGAGGAAGCCTTCCGCTACGGGCAGTTCGGCTACGCGGCGGCGATGGGCTGCGTCATGGTGGCGGTGATCTCGGTCCTGCTGGCCGTCTTCCTCGCCGGCCGGCTGAAGGGCGGACTCAAGGGAGGTGACGAGGCGTGAGGACCTCGACCACGGCCCGCGTCGGCCAGTACGCCGCGCTGCTCGCGTATCTCGTCTTCCTGGCCTTCCCGTTCCTCTGGCTGATCTCCACCGCGTTCAAGCCGCCACGCGAGCTGGGCAGTCTGCACCCCACCTGGATCCCGGAGAACCACACCCTCGACAACTTCCGGCAGGCATTCGACGAACAGCCCCTGCTGCACGCCGCGCTCAACTCCCTGCTCGCCGCGCTCGGCGCCGCGGTGATCGCCGTGGTGATCGCCACCCCGATGGCCTACGTCATGGCCCGCCGCCGCGGCCGGCTCGCCAGGGCGGCCACCGGGTGGGTCGTGGTCAGCCAGGCCTTCCCCTTCGTCCTGCTGATCATCCCGCTCTTCCTGGTCCTGAAGAACCTCGGACTGATCAACTCCGTTCCCGGCCTTGTGATGGTGTACGTGGTGTGGTCGCTGCCGTTCGCACTGTGGATGCTCGCCGGGTACGTGCGCGCCGTACCGGCCGAGCTGGAGGAGGCGGCGGCGGTCGACGGCGCCGGGCGGCTGCGGACGCTGGTCTCGGTGACCGCGCCGCTGCTCGCGCCGGGGATCGTGGCGACGGCCCTGTTCGCGTTCATCACCGCCTGGAACGAGTTCTTCTTCGCGCTGGTGCTGCTGAAGACGCCGGAGAAGCAGACCCTGCCGGTGATCCTGACCCACTTCATCGGCGCCGAGGGCGTCGCCGACCTCGGCCCGCTGGCCGCGGCGGCCTTCCTCGCGACGCTGCCCTCGCTGGTGATCTTCGCGCTGATCCAGCGGCGGATCACGGGCGGCATGCTCGCCGGGGCGGTGAAGAGCTGATGCGCACCCGCACCGCGACCCTGCTCGTCGCCCTCGCCCTGCTGCTCGCCGGCTGCACCTCGGGCGGCGGCGACGCGGACGACGGCCGGATCACCCTGCGCTTCCAGTCGCTGGCCTGGCAGGAGGAGTCGGTCGAGGCCAACAAGGAACTGGTCCGGGAGTGGAACGCCGCCCACCCGGACATACGCGTCGAGTACGTCCAGGGCAGCTGGGACAGCGTCCACGACCAGCTCCTCACCTCCTTCGAGGGCGGCGAGGCGCCCGACATCATCCACGACGCCTCCGACGACCTCGCCGACTTCGCGTACGGCGGCTACCTCGCCGACCTGACCGAGCTGCTGCCCGACCGGCTGAAGTCGGACATCCCCGAGCGCAGTTGGGAGACGGTCACCTTCGGCGACGGGGTCTACGGCGTGCCGTTCCTCCAGGAACCCCGGGTGCTGATCGCCAACGCCGACCTGCTGCGGAAGGCGGACGTCCGGATCCCCACCCCCGAACACCCCTGGACCTGGGCGGAGTTCCGGCAGGTGACGAAGCGGCTCAGCGGCGACGGCGGATACGGGGTGGCCTGGCCGCTCAAGGAGCCCGTCTCCGCAACGCTCAACCTCTCCCTGTCCAACGGCGGCCGGATGTTCCACCGGGACGCGGACGGAAAGGTCACCGTCCGCTTCGAGGAGGGCGACCAGGTGGTGCCCCGCACCATCCACGACCAGGTCGAGACGGACCGCAGCGCCTCCTCCGACACGCTGGGCAGCGGCGGTTCCGACACCCTGCCCGGCTTCTTCGCGGGCAAGTACGCGATGGTGCCCCTCGGCTTCTCCTACCGCCAGCAGATCGAGCAGCAGGCCCCGGAGGGCTTCGACTGGCAGGTGCTGCCCGCGCCCGCGGGCACCGACGGGCTCGCCCAGGGCGTCAGCCCGCAGACCCTGTCGATCGCCGAGGACACCCCGCACAAGAAGGAGGCCGCCGCCTTCCTCGACTTCCTCCTCCAGCCGGACAACATGGTGCGCCTGGCCCTCGGCGACTGGATGCTGCCCACCGGTACGCGGGCCCTGAAGGACCCCGCCCTGCACACGGCCGACCGGGGCTGGGCCACCGGGACCGCGCTCGCCGGCCATCTGCGCTCGGCACCCGCGCAGTCCGTCCGGGGGTACCCCGAGTGGAAGGACAAGGTGGCCACCCCCGCGCTCCAGGAGTACTACAGCGGGGCGATCGGCCTGGACGAGCTGCGCGAGCGACTGGAGGAGGACGGCAACCTCGTACTCGCCCGGTACCAGCGCTGACGGCGGGCGGTGGGCAGCCCGCGCCGGGGGGCCGCGCCGAAAACCCGTTGCCCGCCCGGCGCCCGGCCGCCTAGCGTCAGCTCCGTGGCAGCTTTCAACGCGATCTTCAGCTCCGGTCTCGGCCGGGGCTGCACGCACTCCATCAGGATGCGTCGTGGCCCCGGAGCCCTGACCGGCCCGGGGTCCCCCCGCCGCTGAGGCACGTCACGCACTGACGCACGTCTCCCACCCGCGGCGGGGTCGAGCCTCCGCGTTCTCTTTCGCCTTCGTCTTCCGGTCAGGGCCTTCGGCTGCCCTTTCCCCTCTCCACGGAAGACAAAGGACCGCAGGCCATGGCCCGCCCCACTCAGCGTGCCCGCACGCTCTCGCAGAACTTCCTCGCCGACCGCGCCACCGCCGAGCGCGTCGCCCGGCTCGCCGCACCCGACAGCCGGCACCCTCCGCTCCTGCTCGAAGTGGGCGCCGGCCAGGGCGCCCTCACCGAGCCGCTGGCCCGCCGCAGCCGGGAACTGCGCGCCTACGAGATCGATCCCCGGCTCCTGCCGGGGCTCCGCGCCCGTTTCGCGCACACCCCCCACGTCCGCGTCGTCGCCGGTGACTTCCTCGCCGCGCCGCCGCCGCGCACCCCGTTCGCCGTCGCCGGGAACGTGCCCTTCTCGCGCACCGCGGACATCGTGGACTGGTGCCTCACCGCCCCCGCGCTCACTCGCGCCACCTTGATCACGCAGCTGGAGTACGCCCGCAAACGCACCGGTGACTACGGCCGCTGGACCCTGCTGACGGTCCGGACCTGGCCGTGCCACGAGTGGCGATTGGTGGGGCGGGTGGGCCGGTACCGCTTCCGTCCGGCACCGCGCGTCGACGCCGGGATCCTCCGCCTCGAACGCCGCCCCACCCCGCTGCTCACCGGCGCCGCCCGCCGGAGCTGGGACGACCTGGTCGAGCTGGGCTTCTCGGGGGTCGGCGGGTCGCTGCACGCGTCCCTGCGGCGGGCCCGTCCGGCCCGGCGTGTGGACACCGCGTTCCGGGCCGCACGGCTCGACCCGCGCGTGCTCGTCGGCGAGGTCCCGCCCGCCGCGTGGCTGCGGCTGCACGAGGAGCTGGCGGCATGATCCGAGAAGATGCGCACCAGAACTTGCACGAGACGTCTCGTCTCGCGTACGGTCGTCGCATGACCAGTCCCGCGCACATCGCCATGTTCTCCATCGCCGCCCACGGCCACGTGAACCCCAGCCTGGAGGTGATCCGCGAGCTCGTCGCGCGAGGGCACCGGGTGACGTACGCGATCCCGCCGCTCCTCGCGGAGAAGGTCGCCGCGGCGGGGGCCGAACCCAAGCTCTGGAACAGCACGCTGCCCGGCCCCGACGCCGACCCGGAGGCATGGGGGAGCACCCTGCTGGACAACGTGGAGCCGTTCCTGGACGACGCCGTCCAGTCGCTCCCGCAGCTCGCCGAGGCGTACGAGGGCGACGAACCGGACCTCGTCCTGCACGACATCGCCTCCTACACCGCCCGCGTCCTCGGCCACCGCTGGAACGTGCCCGTGGTCTCGCTCTCGCCCTGCATGGTCGCCTGGGAGGGGTACGAGCAGGAGGTCGGTGAGCCGATGTGGGAGGAGCCGCTGAAGACCGAGCGCGGCCAGGCGTACTACGCCCGCTTCCACGCCTGGCTGGAGGAGAACGGGATCACCATGCACCCAGACCCCTTCGTCGGCCGCCCCGAGCGCTCCCTGGTGCTGATCCCCAAGGCCCTCCAGCCCAATGCCGAGCGGGTCGACGAGAAGACGTACACCTTCGTCGGCGCCTGCCAGGGCGACCGGACCGCCGAGGGCGACTGGACGCGGCCCGAGAGCGCGGAGAAGGTCGTGCTGGTCTCCCTCGGGTCCGCCTTCACCAAGCAGCCCGGCTTCTACCGGGAGTGCGTCAGGGCCTTCGGTGAGCTGCCCGGCTGGCACACGGTGCTCCAGATCGGCCGGCACGTCGACCCGGCCGAGCTGGGCGACGTGCCGGACAACGTGGAGGTGCGTTCCTGGGTACCCCAGTTGGCGATCCTCCAGCAGGCCGACCTGTTCGTCACCCACGCGGGCGCCGGCGGCAGCCAGGAGGGCCTGGCGACCGCCACGCCGATGATCGCCGTACCGCAGGCCGCGGACCAGTTCGGCAACGCCGGCATGCTCCAGGGCCTCGGAGTCGCCCGGCAGCTCGACACCGAGGAGGCCACCGCCGAAGCGCTGCGCACCGCCGCCCTCGCCCTGGTCGACGACCCGGAGGTGGCCCGCCGCCTCAAGGAGATCCAGGGCGGGATGGCCCACGAGGGCGGCACCCGACGGGCCGCCGACCTGATCGAGGAGCGACTGGCCGCCGCCAGGGCCTGACCGCACCCGGCACCGCACGCCACGGGCCCGCCCGTTCCGAGAGGAACCGGCGGGCCCGCGGCAGTGGTTGGCCGGGGGTGGCTCACACCCCCACCCGTTCACCCCGCTCCCCGCGCTCGCCCTCGTCGTCGCGGACCGTCGTCGCGATCGCCTCGGGCGCCTCGTCGTGGGTGAGGTCCGGCAGCCGGTGCAGCCACTTCGGCAGGTACCAGTTGCGCTCACCGAGCAGGGACATCACGGCCGGCAGCAGGACCCCTCGGATGATCGTCGCGTCGATCAGCACCGCCGCCGCCAGGCCCACGCCCATCTGCTTCATGGACTGCATGGACAGCGTCCCGAAGATGGCGAACACCGCGACCATGATGACGGCGGCACTGGTGACGACGCCCGCTGTGGTGACCACCCCGTGCCGGATCGCGTCCGCCGTGTTCCGCCCGCGCAGCCGCGCCTCACGGATCCGCGAGACCACGAACACGTGGTAGTCCATCGACAGGCCGAACAGGATCACGAAGAGGAACAGCGGCAGCCACGTGATGATGGCGCCCACACCCTCCGCGCCCACCAGCGACGCGCCCCAGCCGTGCTGGAAGACGGCGACCAGGATGCCGTAGGCGGCGCCCACCGACAGCAGGTTCAGCACGATCGAGGTGAGCGCGACCGTCAGCGAACGGAAGGACAGCAGCATCAGCAGGAAGGCGAAGACGACCACGAAGACGAAGACCGGCAGGACCGAGCCGACCAACTGGTCGTTGAAGTCCTTCGACCCGGCGACCTGACCGGTGATCGGCGCCTCGACGCCGTCGACATTGCCCAGCGTGGCCGGCCGCACCTCGTCCCGCAGCTTGTCGAGGCTCTCGCCCGCCTTGTCCTGGTCGGAGCCGCCGACCAGCGGGACGTAGACCAGGGCGACGTTCTGCTCGTCGTGCACCGTGACGTCGACCGGTCCGCGTGAAGCCCCCGAACTCACCGCCCGCTCACGGAAGTCGGCGAGCGCGGCCCGCACCTCGGGCGCGTTGATGTCGTCGGCCTTCACGACCACCTCGGCCGGGTCCGACCCGCCGGGGAACGCCTCGTTGACCCGGTTGTACGTCTGCACGATCGGCAGCGAGTCGCCGAACTCCTGGTCCAGTGTGAGGTTCTCCGTCTTCATGCCGATCGCCGGGGCGGCCACGGCCAGCAGCGCGCCGGTCGCCACCACGGCGGCGAGCAGCGGCTTGGCCAGGACGCGGTTCAGGACCGCCGTCCAGAACCGGCTGCCCTCCGAGGCGCCGCCCTTGCGGCGCCGGCGCAGGAACGGCAGGCGGCCCTTCTCGACCCGGTCGCCCAGCAGCGACAGCAGTGCGGGCAGCACCGTCACCGAGCCGACCATGGCGACCGCGACCACCATCAGCGAGGCCAGGCCCATCGCCTCGAACTCGGCGATGCCCGTGAACAGCATGCCCGCCATGGCCACGCACACCGTGACACCGGAGACGACGATCGCCCGGCCGCTGGTGGCGGCGGCGATCCTGAGCGCGGTCTGCCCGTCCCGGCCCGCGGCGCGCTCCTCGCGCTCACGGCGCAGGTAGAACAGGCAGTAGTCGACGCCGACGGCCAGACCGACCAGCAGCATCACGGAGTTGGCGGTCTCGCTCATCGGCTGGAAGTGGCTCACCAGGGCCATCAGGCCCATCGTCGCGATGATCGCGGTGATTGCCAGTGCCACCGGCACCAGCGCCGCCACCAGCGCCCCGAACGCGACCAGGAGGATGCCGAGCGCCACCGGCACCGCCGAGTACTCGGCCTTCTTGAAGTCGTCGCCGAACGCGTCGTCGAACGTCTTCATCATGCTGGCGCCGCCGATCTCCTCGATCCGCAGCGACTCGTGCTCCTTCTGGACGTCCGCGACGGCGTTCAGCACCGGTTCGACCCGGTCGCCCGCGGTGTCCGCCTCGCCGCGCATGTCGAACCGCACCAGCGCGCTGCGGCCGTCCTTCGAGATCGTCTCGGCCTCGTACGGGGAGGTCACCCCCGTGACCTGCCCGGTTCCCTCCACGGCCGTGACGACCGCGGTGACCGCGGCCCGGAAGTCGGCGTCCGTCGCCTTGAGGCCGCCGTCCTTCGCCTGGATGAGGACGGACTCACCGGCCGGCTCCTCGATCCCGGCGTCCTCGACAATCTGCGCGGCGGTGTGCGTCTCACCGCCCATCTGGTCGCTGTCCTTGACGTCGACCCGGCCGGCCGCCGACCCGAGCCCCATCGCGAGGACGACGAACAGCACCCAGATGCCGACGGCGGCCCATCGGTGCCTGGCGCTCCAGCCGCCGGCCCGCGCGGCTATGCCCCGCACCCGTGTGTCTCGGTTCCGCATGACCGGCCTGCCCCCCAATGAGCGGCGACGACCCCCTGCCGTCACCTTGCGCTTCGAAGGTATGGCCCGCGTAAGAACACCGCGTCGTGCTCCTTGGTGACGCGAACCGGCGGCGGGTCATCCCTCCGTACCGCCGTCTCTCACCGCTGAGGAGGATCCGGGTCCCTTACATCTTCCGGGGGCGCCGGGGCGTGGGGTCAGGGTGCGCGCTCGGTGGGCCGCCGCTGCTCCAGCAGGCAAGGGCGCTGCAGCAGACGATGTACTCGGTGTCGGGCACCGACTCCAAGTCCCCACAGCATGTTGCCCGTCGACAAGTGCCACGGCTCCAAGCAAGCCCGGATCCGGCAGGCGACCGTGCCCAGAAGATGAAGGTTGTCGCGACATCGGTGGGAGCCACGCTCGTGGACCCTGCGTCCGACTTCAAGGACGAGGCGATCTTGGTGATCCCGAATCCATCCACGCTATCGTCATGGACGGCCGGTCCGAGGCGGACAACGATTCGCCCAAGCCGTCGATGACGTCGTTCCACCCGAAGATCTCCGGCGCCCGGCACCCCGCCAAGCATCACCCGTGTCGGGACCCATCGGTCTGCGAAGAGCGAGGATTCCCGCCATGCGGTACGTACGATTCGTGAAAGGCGCTGTCACCGTCGTTGTCGCCACCGCAGCCTGTCACGCCCTCATGTCCGTCGGTTTCGCGTGGGCACGCGACAGGGCGGACCAGAGCGGAGACTCGATGTTCTCCGGCGCCTTCGAGTTCCTGCTCACCACAGCTGCTTCCTGGGCTCTCATGCCCGTACTGCTGTGGGTCGGAATGCGGATGACGGGGGAGGCCGGCAACACCGTGCTGGTGGCCGTCGGCGGGCTGGTCTGGTTGGGGTTGTCCGGGTACTTCATCGACGACATCGACCGGGCGGGCGGGCACATACCGATCCTCGCCCTCGCCGCGTACCTCCTTCTTGGGACAGGGCTGGCCGGGGCCGCGCCGGGCCGCCGCACCTGAAGTCCGGGCCGTGTCCGCGGCTCCTCGTGGCCCGTCGACCGGCCCACATCACGTGAGGGGAACCCCGCGCCGGCGACGACCGTCGAGCACTGTTTCCTCTGGGTCGCGCGTCCAATACGGTGGGCCGGGAGTTCCGCAGGCTTGTTGTTTAAGTCACAGGCGCGTGTAGTGGTTGAACCCCGCACACCGCATCGGCGAGAGTGGCGCGCACGTCCGCCGCCGTGCGGACCCGGCCGTCGTGCCCGCCCCCACGGGGCACGACGGCCGTTCTGAGCTTCGGAGTCCTGGCCCGGACGCCAGGGACAAGTAACCCGCTTCTTCGCCCAGGCCGGTTCGGGCGCGGTTGCCCGCGCTGTTCTGGTCGAACATCAAGGCGAGTAGACAACGTCTACGGCCGATGGTAGACACTGTCTATGACCGGTGAGGGCTCCCTTCGGGAGCGGTTGATCGATGTCGGAGTCGACCTCGTGCTGACCGAGGGCTCCGCGTCCGTGGGCCTGAGGGAAATAGCCCGTCGAGCGGGGGTGTCGCACGGCGCTCCGCGTCGGTACTTCCCCACGCACCACGCGCTGCTGTCGGCCATCGCCCGTCGCGGCTTCGAGGACCTCGGGGCCCGGTTCGAGGCCGCCGTCGCCGGCACGTCCACACCGCGCGGCGAGCTGCATGCCCTCGCGCGGGCGTACGTCGGGTACGCGTTGGAACGCCGCGGCATGTTCGAGCTCATGTGGCGGCACGACCTGCTCGACAGCGAGCCGCAGCCATCGGACCAACCGAGGCTGCGCGAGTCGACCCTCCCGTTGTTCGGGCACCTCACCGAACTCGTCGCCCGTTGCCGGTCGGAGCGGCATGCCGCGCAACACACCGACTGGCCGAAGGAGACCGCACCGCCGCCTGCCGTGACCGCCGCCGCCCTGTGGTCGAACCTGCACGGTATCGCCCAGCTGTGGGCATGGGGCAGCCTGCAACTCGCCCTCGGGGCCCCACCGCCGGGCCGCGACCCCGGTGACGACCGACGCGACGGGCTCATCACGGCAGTTCTGGACGCCCATCTCGGCCCGGTGACCGCATGACCGCACCCTTACAGCGGCAACTCGCCCTTCTGATCAGCGTGGCCGCCGCAATGACCGTTGCACTGGACGGCACCATCCTGCTCTTGGCACAGCCCAGCCTGCAGCGTGATCTCGGCGCGAGTATGGCGCAGATCCAGTGGACGAGCACCGGCTATCTGGTCGCGGTGGCCGCGTTGCTCGTCATCGCCGGGCGCCTCGGGGACCGTTACGGGCACCCGCGCCTCCTGCTCGTCGGGGCCCTCGGCTTCGGGGCCGCCTCCGCCGGGATCGCGCTCGCGCCAACCGTCGGCTGGGTGATCGTCCTGCGCGCGATGCAGGGCGGGTTCGGCGCGCTCCTGCAGCCTGCCACGCTCGCGCTGCTACGGCTGGCGTATCCCGCTGACCGGCTCGGCACGCCCATCGCCATCCGCACCAGTGCGATCGCGGTGGCGTCAGGGGCCGGTCCGATCCTCGGCGGTGTGCTCGTGGCGCATCTGGGCTGGCGCGCCGTGTTCTGGGTCAACGTACCTGTCGCGTTCGTCATCGCCGCTCTCGTCCTCGCCGTGCGGACGCCCATACCTGAACGTGGCAACGCTGCGCGGCTCAACCTCACCGGTGCGGGCCTGCTCGCGATCGCACTCGCAGTCCTGGTTCATGCCCTGGCCGAGATACCCGCGCGGGGGTGGACCGCCCCGCCGACGCTGCTCGAACTCCTCGCCATCATCGGTATCGCAGCGCTCCTCGCCCGGCACGAACGCCGCACTACGCACCCGATCGTTCCACCGGCCGTGGCGCGGTCCGTACCGGTGACGGCGTCGATGGCAATCCTGCTGGTCACCACCGCCGGCCTGTTCGGCGCACTGTTCAGGGCCACGTTCTACCTCCAGGACACACTCCGCCTCGGCCCGCTCGCCAGCGGTCTGCGCGTCCTTCCACTGACCGCGCTCATGGCCCTCGGCGCACCAGCCGCGGTCGCCGCACTGCGCAGATACGGTGCGCGCCGCACCGCGATCGCCGGTACGGCCCTCGTTGCGGTCGGCATCGTGGGGCTGTCCCAGCTCGGTCCGACCAGCCCGTGGATGGTCATGACCGCAGCCTTTGCTGTCATCGGTGCCGGGTTCGCCACAGTGATGGTCACTGCCACAGGGACCGTCGTCGGCGACGCGCCGCCCGGGTACGCCGGGGCCGTCGGTGGGCTCAAGCAGACCGCCACGAACATCGGCCCGACCCTCGGCATCGCCATCGCGGCCGGCGTAACCGGGTCCGCTGTTTCCACGATGAGTCCAGCCCTGCTGGTCCTGGCCGCAGTCGCCGCCCTCGGCCTGCTCCCTGCGTCGCGGCTACCCCGGCGCCCGGCCCACCAGGAAGGGCACGGCACGACCTCCGCGGCGCGCGCGGCCCAGGCACCAACACCGCAGGCACCACCGGCTCGACGGACAACCAATTGAACAACCGCCCTCCATAACCAGGCGGATTTGGTCACATGCCAGACCGGTCTTCGGTGTCGGCCTCGTCATGCAGCTGCTCCGGGCAGTCACTCAGACAGCACAGTGAGGTGCCTCAGCACCGGGAAACGGCAGACCAACGAACCCCGGAACCAACTAGCGGGAATACTTGTCCCTGGTGTCCGGGACAGGACTCCGAGACCTTTTAAGGTGTGCCCATGACGACGATGTACGCGGCGCTGCTGCGCGGGGTCAATGTCGGCGGGGCGAGGAAGCTCCCGATGGCCGACCTGCGCGCGCTTCTGACGGACCTCGGCCACGACGCCGTACGCACGCATCTGCAGAGCGGGCAGGCCGTCTTCGCCGCCGCGCACGGGGACGAGGAGTCCCTGGCCGCCGACTTGGCGGGGGCGATCGAGAAACGCTTCGGCTTCGCGGTGGACGTGATCGTGCGCGACCACGCCTATCTGAAGGCCGTCGCCGAGGCGTGCCCCTTCCCGGCCGCCGAACTGGAGGCCAAGCAGCTGCACGTCACCTACTTCTCCGCCCCCGTGGACGCGGAGCGCTTCGCGCCGGTCGACGCGCCGGCCTTCCTCCCGGAGGAGTTCCGACTCGGGGACCGCGCCCTGTACCTCTACGCGCCCGACGGTCTCGGCCGCTCCAAGCTCGCCGAGGCCCTCGCGCGGCCCCGCGTGAACAAGGGAGTGGTCGCGACCACCCGCAACTGGAACACCGTCGTCAAACTCGTGGAGATGACCGGACCCTAGGGCCGGGACCGCCCGGCGGCGTCAGGCCCCGACCGCCGCCAGTACCGGCGTCCGCGCCGCGTCGTACCGCTCCAGCAGGACCCGCGCCACCTCGGGTGAGGGGCCGAGGACGTCCGCCAGTACGTCCGCCCCGGCCGCGCCCCGTGCGATCCGGTCCGGCAGACGGCCGGGCGCGAGGACGTACGGGGCGACGGCGACACGTGCGCAGCCAAGGGCGCGCAGCTCCCGTACGGCGTCCTCGGTGCGGGGCAGGGATGCGGAGGCGAACGCAGGCCGCACGGCGCACCAACCGGAACGCCGCCACTCCCGCGCGATTTCTGCGATCACTGCGATCGCCTCCGGGTCGGAGGACCCCGCCGAGGCCAGGACGACCCCGGTCGAGGACTTGTCGGCGGGCGTGAGGCCCGCCTCGTACAGCCGCCGCTCCAGCGCCGCCAGCAGCAGCGGCGAGGGGCCGAGCACCTCCGCCTGACGGATCCTGAGCCGCGGCGGGGCGTCCGCCAGGACCGCCGGGATGTCCGCCTTGGCATGGAAGGCGCGGGTCAGCAGCAGCGGCAGCGCCACCACGTCCCGCACCCCCTCCGTCGCCAGGGATTCCAGCACGCCCGGCACGGAGGGCACGTTGAAGTCCAGGAAGCCCGTCTCCACCCGTACGTCGGGGCGCAGCGCCCTGACCCGGCGGACCAGGGCGTGCACGGTCGCGGCGTGCCGCGGGTCGCGGCTGCCGTGGGCGATGACCAGAAGGACCGGTGCGGACATGTCGTACCTCAGCTCTTCACCAGCAGGCCGCGGCTGCGCAGGACCCACCGCTCCAGCGGGCTGAAGACGAGCAGGTCGATGGCGATGCCGACGATGAGGATGAGGAGGATGGCTTCGAAGACCATGGCCATGTCGCTGGCGTTGCGGCCGTTCTCCAGCAGCTGCCCCAGGCCCACCCCGAGGTCGGGGAAGGAGGCGATGATCTCGGCGGCCATCAGGGAGCGCCAGGAGAAGGCCCAGCCCTGCTTGAGGCCGGCGACGTAGCCGGGCAGCGCGGCCGGCAGGACGATGTGCCAGGTGCCCTTGAGTCCGGTGGCGCCCAGCGTGCGGCCGGCGCGCAGGAAGAGGGGGGAGACCTGGTCGACGCCGGAGACGAGGCCGTTGGCGATGGAGGGGACCGCGCCGAGGAGGATGACGGCGTACATCATCGAGTTGTTCAGGCCCAGCCAGATGACGGCGGGGGGCACCCAGGCGACCGAGGGCAGGGACTGGAGGCCGGACAGGATGGGGCCGATGGCGGCGCGGACGACCTTCACCCGGGCGACCAGCAGCCCGAGAGGGGTGCCGATCACCAGGGCGAGCAGGAAGCCGGAGAGTCCGCGCGAGACGCTGGTCCAGATGTAGCCGAGCAACTCGCCCTGGAGCC
Organism: Streptomyces sp. NPDC048171; assembly: GCF_043202655.1. Lineage (NCBI taxonomy): Bacteria > Bacillati > Actinomycetota > Actinomycetes > Kitasatosporales > Streptomycetaceae > Streptomyces > Streptomyces sp. NPDC048171. Next base: position 269,835 of record NZ_JBIDAU010000003.1, on the reverse strand, counting down.
AGGCGTCCTGCGCCACCCGCCACACGTCCGCCGGGGCCGGCAGCTTGGTCGGGTCGTCGACGATCTTGAAGGAGACCAGTGCCTGCCACACGGCCAGGACCAGCAGCACGGCGACGGCCGGCGGAAGGATCTTCTCCACGAAGGTCTGCCTGAAGGGCGTCCGGGTCTTCTGCCGGGTCTCCAGGGCGTCGAGGCCCGCCTCCAGACCGGCGAGATCTCCCGCGTCCTTGGCGGGCGTGGTGGTCTCAGTGCTGGCCATGACGGCGGATCTCCCCACGCAGTTCTTCGGTGATCTCGACGGACAGCTCCGCCACGGCGGTGTCCTCGATGCGGCGCGGCTGCGGAATGCCCACCGTCCACTGGCGGGCGATGCGGCCGGGGCGGGAGGACAGCAGCACCACGCGCTCGGCGAGGCGGACCGCCTCGCGCACGTTGTGCGTGACGAACAGGACGGACAGCTGGGTCTCGCGCCAGATGCGGGTCAGTTCGTCGTGCAGGACGTCCCGCGTGATGGCGTCCAGCGCCGCGAACGGCTCGTCCATCAGCAGGAGTTTGCTCTCCTGGGCCAGTGCCCGGGCGAGCGCGACGCGCTGGCGCATGCCGCCGGACAGCTCGTGCACCCGCTTGCCGTGCGCGCCCTTGAGCCGGACGAGTTCGAGCAGTTCCTCCGCCTTCTCGCGGCGCTCTGTCTTGGGCACGCCGCGCAGTTTCAGGGCGAGTTCGATGTTCTTGCCCGCGGTGAGCCAGGGGAAGAGGGCGTGCTCCTGGAACATCAGGGCGGGGCGTCCGTCGGTGGTGATCTCGCCGGTGCTGGGCCGGTCCAGGCCCGCCACCAGGTTGAGCAGGGTGGACTTGCCGCAGCCGGAGGCCCCCAGGAGGGTGACGAACTCGCCGGGCGCGACATCGAGGGTGATGTCGTCCAGCACGAGCTGCTGCCCGGCGGGGCCCGCGAACGACTTCGAGACGTGCTCGATACGGGCGGCGTACGCGGTGGCCGCCTCGGTGCCGTCGGCGGCCTTGGCGAGGGTCGTGGTCGTGGCCATGGTCGTCACCTCCTGGGGAACGGTCGGATCCGGGCTTTACTGGGCGCCGAGTCCGGCGTCGTCGACGGTGGGCTTGCCCTTGGCCTTGAGGACCTTGTTGAGCAGCGTGAGGTCGTAGATGCCGCCCAGATCGGGCTGGTCGAGCAGGCCGGCCTTGACGGCGTGTTCGGCCTGGGCGTCGAGGGTGGCGGCCAGCGGGTCGTCGGTGAGCTGGATCGACTTCCACGCCGGGTCGAGGACGTCGGCGGGCAGGGCCTTGCCGGTGTCCTTCTCCAGCTGCTTGTTGGCGGCGGCCTTCGCCTCGTCCGGGTTGGCCTTGATCCACTCATTGGTGTCGACCGATGCCTTCAGCACCGCCTCGACGGCCTTCGGGTGCTCCTTGAGGAACTTCTGCGACACGATGATGTTCGTGATCACGAACTTCCCGTCGGGCCACAGCGCCGACTCGTCCAGCAGCACCTTGCCGCCCTCGGCGACCAGCTTCGACGCGGTCGGCTCGGGCACCCAGGCACCGTCCAGGGAACCGGACTTGTAGGCGTCCGGGGTGACCTTGTTGTCGCTGCGCACGACGGTCACGTCGCCCTTGCCGGACTGCGCGTCGGTCTTCCAGCCCTGCTCGGCGATCCAGTGGAGGAAGGCGACGTCCTGGGTGTTGCCGAGCTGCGGGGTGGCGATGCGCTTGCCCTTGACGTCCTTCAGCGACTTGATCTTGTCGGGGTTGACCACGAGCTTCACGCCGCCGGACGCGGAGCCGCCGATGATCCGCAGGTTCTTGCCGCCGGACTTGGTGTAGCCGTTGATGGCGGGGGAGGGGCCGATCCAGCCGATGTCGATGGAGCCGGAGTTCAGCGCCTCGATCTCGGAGGGGCCCGCGTTGAAGGTGGCGTACTTGGCCTCGGTGCCACCCAGGGCTTTCTGGAAGAAGCCCTTCTGGTTGCCGACCAGCGGCGTGGCGTGGGTGACGTTGCCGAAGTAGCCGATCCGCACGGAGTCCAGACCGTCGGTCTTCTCGGCACCGGCGGCGACCTTGGCCCCGTCGTCCTTCTCGGCCTGGGAGCCGTACCCGCAGCCGGCGAGGGCCAGCAGCGGCAGGGCGGCCAGGACCGCGACGGTGCGGCGCAGGGCGGTGGTGGCAGGCACGGGAGGTGTTCCTCTCGTTGGTCCGGCGCTCACGCCTGTCGGGTCGTCCGAGGTGTCAGGTCGTGGCCGGGAGGTCGGCTTGTCTTCGGCTGTGCGGGTGGGGGGTGTGGGCGCGCAGGCAGTGCGCGTACGTCAGCACACACATCGCGCCACTCCGCCCTGCCCGCTGCCGAGTGCACCGCTGCCGACGCGGCCGCCCTCCTTCGCGAACGTGGAGTAGACATCAGGGGAGTTCATGCTCAGAAGTCCCACCCGTCCTCGTCCGCCTCGTCCTTGACGGGCTCCGGCGTGGCGAAGGACTCACCGGCCATGCCGGCGGTGAGGGTGGTGCCGTCGTTGGGGTCGATGAGGATGAAGGAGCCGGTGCGGCGGGAGTCGGCGTAGGAGTCCGCGGGCAGGGGCTCGGCGGTGCGGATGGTCACCCGGCCGATGTCGTTGGCGGCGAGCTGTCCGGGGTGCGGGTGCAGGGACAGATCATCGAGGGTGAGCCGGGCCGGGATGTCCTTCACGATCGCCTTGACGGTGCGGGTGCCGTGCTTGAGCAGGACCCGGTGGCCGACGGTGAGCGGCGCGTCGGCCACGTGGCAGACGGTGGCCTCGACATCCTGGGAGGTGGCCGGGGCGTCCTTGCGCGGCACGATCAGATCACCGCGGGAGACGTCGATGTCGTCCTCCAGCAGCAGCGTCACCGACTGCGGCGTCCACGCCTCCTGGACCGGCACGCCCAGCAGGTCGATCCCGGACACCTTCGAGGTCCGCCCGGAGGGCAGGACGGTGATCTCGTCGCCGACGCGGAAGGTGCCCGCGGCGATCTGACCGGCGTAGCCCCGGTAGTCGGGATACTCGGCGCTCTGCGGGCGGATCACGTACTGCACGGGCAGCCGGGCGTGGCAGTGGGCGAGGTCGTGGCTGACCGGCACGGTCTCCAGGTGCTCCAGCACGGTGGGTCCGCCGTACCAGTCCATGACCGCCGACGGCTCGACCACGTTGTCCCCGGCCAGTGCGGAGATCGGGATGGCGGTGACCTCGGGGACGCCCAGCTCGGTGGCGTAGGCGGTGAACTCCTCGGCGATCGCCGCGAACACGGGCTCGCGGTAGTCGACCAGGTCCATCTTGTTCACGGCCAGGACGACGTGCGGCACCCGCAGCAGAGCGGCGATCGCCGCGTGCCGGCGGGTCTGCTCCACCACGCCGTTGCGGGCGTCGACCAGGATCACCGTGAGTTCGGCGGTGGAGGCGCCGGTGACCATGTTCCGCGTGTACTGCACGTGCCCCGGCGTGTCGGCGAGGATGAACCGGCGCCTGGGGGTGGCGAAGTAGCGGTAGGCGACGTCGATGGTGATGCCCTGTTCGCGCTCGGCGCGCAGGCCGTCGGTGAGCAGGGCGAGGTCGGGGGCGTCCTGGCCACGGCTCGCGGAGGCCCGCTCCACGGCCTCCAGCTGGTCGGTGAGGACCGACTTGGAGTCGTGCAGGAGGCGTCCGACGAGGGTGGATTTGCCGTCGTCGACGGAGCCGGCGGTGGCGAACCGCAGCAGGGTCGTCTCGGACAGCTGCCAGATGGACAGGGCCCCGGTGGGTTCGGTGGTGCTGGTCATGTCTAGAAGTACCCCTCGCGCTTGCGGTCTTCCATCGCGGCCTCGGACATCTTGTCGTCGGCGCGGGTGGCGCCGCGTTCGGTGAGGCGGGTGACGGCGATCTCGGCGATGACCTTCTCGATGCTGTCGGCATCCGAGTCGACGGCGCCGGTGCAGGACATGTCGCCGACGGTGCGGTAGCGCACCAACCGCTTCTCCACGGCTTCACCGGCCTTGGGGCCGCCCCACTCGCCCGCGGTCAGCCACATGCCCGAGCGGGCGAAGACCTCGCGCTCGTGGGCATAGTAGATGGCGGGCAGTTCGATGTTCTCGCGGGCGATGTACTGCCACACGTCCAGCTCGGTCCAGTTGGACAGCGGGAAGACGCGGACATGTTCGCCGGGGGCGTGGCGGCCGTTGTACAGGTTCCACAGCTCGGGACGCTGACGGCGCGGGTCCCACTGGGAGAACTCGTCGCGCAGTGAGAACACCCGCTCCTTGGCCCGCGCCTTCTCCTCGTCGCGGCGCCCGCCGCCGAAGACGGCGTCGAACTTCTCGGCCTGGATCTTCTCGGTCAGCGGGAGGGTCTGCAGCGGGTTGCGGGTGCCGTCGGGGCGCTCGCGCAGGACGCCGCGGTCGATGTAGTCCTGCACGGAGGCGACGTGCAGCCGCAGCCCGTGCTTCTCGACGGTGCGGTCGCGGTAGTCGAGGACCTCGGGGAAGTTGTGCCCGGTGTCCACGTGCAGCAGCGAGAACGGCACCGCCGCGGGCGCGAACGCCTTCAGCGCGAGGTGCAGCATGAGGATGGAGTCCTTGCCGCCGGAGAACAGGATCACCGGCCGCTCGAACTCACCCGCCACCTCACGGAAGATGTGCACCGCCTCCGACTCGAGAGCATCGAGGTGGGAGAGGGCGTAAGGGCTGTCGGTGCCCTCCGCCACGGCCGCCACGGACGTCGTCATGCCAGTCCCCTTTCGGTGAGCAGGGCGTGGACCGCCGCGGCGGACTCCTGAACGGTCTGATGCTGCGACTCGATGCGCAGGTCGGGCTTGACGGGCTCCTCGTACGGGTCGTCGACGCCGGTGAGCCCGGAGATCTCACCGGCGGCCTGCTTGGCGTACAGGCCCTTCACGTCGCGCACCGAGCACACCTCGACCGGGGTGGCCACGTGCACCTCCACATACGGGGTGCCGTTCGCCTCGTGCCGCTCGCGGACCGCGTCCCGGCTCTCCGCGTACGGGGCGATCACCGGGACCAGCGCCATGACGCCGTTGCGGGCGAGGAGTTCGGCGACGAAGCCGATGCGCTGCACGTTGGTGTGCCGGTCCGCGCGGTCGAAACCGAGGCCCGCGGAGAGGAACTCGCGGATCTCGTCCCCGTCGAGCAGCTCGACGCGCCTGCCCTCCTCGCGCAGGCGGCCGGCCAGCTCGTGGGCGATGGTGGTCTTCCCGGCGCTGGGCAGGCCCGTGAGCCAGACGGTGGCTCCGGTCGTCACGTGGGTCTCCCTGAAACTCGTTGGTCCGGTGGTCGTCGTCATGTCAGCCGTGCAGTCCGCATTCGGTCTTGGTGAGGCCCGCCCAGCGTCCGGAGCGGGCGTCCTCGCCCTCCAGCACACGGCGGGTGCACGGCGCGCAGCCCACGGAGGCATAGCCGTCCATGAGCAGCGGGTTGGTGAGGACGCCGTGCTCGTCGACGTACGTTTGCACATCTTCCTGTGACCACTTGGCGATGGGAGAGATCTTCACCTTCCGCCGCTTCTCGTCCCAGCCGACCACGGGGGTGTTCGCCCGGGTCTCGGACTCGTCGCGGCGCAGCCCGGTCGCCCAGGCCTGGTAGCCGGCCAGGCCCTCCTCCAGCGGCCTGACCTTGCGCAGCGCGCAGCACAGGTCGGGATTGCGGTCGTGCAGCCTGGGTCCGTACTCGGCGTCCTGCTCGGCGACGGTCTGGCGTGGGGTGAGCGTAATGACGTTCACGTCCATCACGGCCTCCACCGCGTCCCGGGTGCCGACAGTCTCCGGGAAGTGGTAGCCGGTGTCGAGGAATACGACGTCCACTCCTGGCAGGGCGCGGGAGGCGAGGTGGGCGACGACCGCGTCCTCCATCGAGGAGGTCACGCAGAAGCGGCTGCCGAAGGTGTCGGCCGCCCACTGGAGGATCTCCAGGGCGGAGGCGTCCTCCAGTTCGCGGCCCGCCCGCTCGGCCAGGGCCTTGAGTTCGTCGGTCGTACGCTCTTCCCGAACCGCGGTCATATCGGTTCCCCTCCCGTGGAGTTGGGCTGAAGTCCCCGGGTCAGCAGGCCGAGGAACTTCAACTGGAATGCGCGGTTGCACGCCGCGCATTCCCAGGCGCCGTGTCCCTCCTCGTGCGGACGCAGGTCCTCGTCACCGCAGTAGGGGCAGTAGAAGGGCGCGGCACGCTCGCTCATGACAGGGCCTCCTCGGAGGCGCGGGCCGCCCAGGTGGCGAAGCGCTCGCCGTCCTCGCGCTCGGCCTCGAAGCGCTTGAGGACGCGCTCCACGTAGTCCGGCAGTTCCTCCGCCGTGACCTTCAGGCCGCGCACCTTGCGGCCGAAGCCCGGCTCCAGGCCGAGGGCGCCGCCCAGGTGCACCTGGTAGCCCTCGACCTGCTCGCCCCGGTCGTTCAGGACCAGCTGGCCCTTGAGGCCGATGTCCGCGGTCTGGATGCGGGCGCAGGCGTTGGGGCAGCCGTTGAGGTTGATGGTGAGGGGCTCGTCGAAGTCGGGGAGGCGGCGCTCCAGCTCGTCGATGAGGGAGGCGCCGCGCGCCTTGGTCTCGACGATGGCCAGCTTGCAGAACTCGATGCCGGTGCAGGCCATGGTGCCGCGCCGGAAGCTGGAGGGCCGGGCGGTGAGGTCGAGCGCATCCAGGGACTCCACCAGGGAGTCGACCTGCCCCTCCTCGACATCGAGGATGATCATCTTCTGCTCGACGGTCGTGCGGACCCGGCCCGAGCCGTGCGCCTCCGCCAGGTCGGCGACCTTGGTCAGGATGGTGCCGTCGACGCGGCCGACGCGCGGGGCGAAGCCGACGTAGAAACGGCCGTCGCGCTGCCGGTGCACGCCGATGTGGTCGCGCCAGCGGCTGGTGGGATCGGCGGGGGCGGGACCGTCGGTCAGCTTCCGTTCGAGGTACTCGTCCTCCAGGACCTGGCGGAACTTCTCCGCGCCCCAGTCGGCGACCAGGAACTTCAGGCGGGCGCGGTTGCGCAGCCGCCGGTAGCCGTAGTCGCGGAAGATCGAGATGACGCCCTCGTAGACGTCGGGGACGTCGTCGATCGGCACCCAGGCGCCCAGGCGCACACCCAGCTTGGGGTTGGTGGACAGGCCGCCGCCGACCCACAGGTCGAAGCCCGGCCCGTGCTCGGGGTGGACCACGCCGACGAACGCCACGTCGTTGATCTCGTGCACGACGTCGAGGACCGGCGACCCGGAGATCGCGGTCTTGAACTTGCGGGGGAGGTTCGAGTACGCGGGGTTGTTCAGGACGCGGCGCTTCATCTCCTCCAGCGCCGGCGTGCCGTCGATGATCTCGTCCTCGGCGATACCCGCCACCGGGGAGCCGATCATCACGCGGGGCGTGTCGCCGCAGGCGGTGACCGTGGACAGGCCGACGCCCTCCAGGCGGTTCCAGATCTCGGGCACGTCCTCGATCCGGATCCAGTGGTACTGGACGTTCTGCCGGTCGGTGATGTCGGCCGTGCCGCGCGCGAACTCCTGCGAGATCTCGCCGACGACCCGCAGCTGCGCGGTGGTCAGCGCGCCGCCGTCGATGCGGACGCGGAGCATGAAGTAGCTGTCGTCCAGCTCCTCCGGCTCCAGGACGGCCGTCTTTCCGCCATCGATGCCCTGCTTGCGCTGGGTGTACAGCCCCCACCAGCGCATACGTCCGCGCAGGTCGCCGGGGTCGATCGAGTCGAAACCCCGCTTGGAGTAGATCGTCTCAATACGTGTCCGTACGTTGAGACCGTCGTCGTCCTTCTTGGTCTGCTCGTTGGCGTTGAGCGGAGTGAAGTGACCCGCCGCCCACTGCCCCTCGCCGCGGTGACGGCTCACCTTGCGGCGGGGGGTCGCGGCGGCAGGCTCGGGTGGGGTGGCGGCCATGGTGTGACACGTCCTTCAAGGCAGACGGAAAGCGGCTCTGGCCTGCGCGCACGGGCGCATGGCAGACATGCGCGTCCTTGCGCGGGCGGAGGCTGATGCGGGGGAATCCGGTAGTGCTGGAGAGAGCTCTCAGCGGGCCGGACAGATGGCGCTGGACATGCGGCCGAGGTCGACGTGCCGCCGACTCACCAAGGCAATTCCAGTTCCAGGCATGACGGAAGACTGGCACGGCGATCTGGACACAGTCCAGCTTCGTCCAAGATGCGGACACCCTTGTCCCGTAGAGCGAGACAAGGGTGTTGTGGATCACAGGTGGTCGCCCGCCGGGCGGGAAGCCGGCCGGTCAGGCGCGGGCCGGGCGGCGGCCAGGTGGGGATGAGGCGGGGCTCAGGCGGGGAACGCCCCAGGCCAGGGGCCCGGGGTGGCCACGTCGGCCTCCTCCTCGACCTTGGTGTCGAAGAGGCGGAAACCGCGGCGCTGGTAGTTGTCCATGGCGTGCTCGCCGTCCTTGCTGCAGGTGTGCAGCCACACCCGTTTGGTCGTGGCCAGCCCGGACCAGCGCTCCGCGAGGTCCCAGGCACGGGCGGTGCCGTACGAGAGGAGGTGGCCGCCGATGCGCCTCCCCCGGAACGCCGGGAGCAGTCCGAAGTACTCGATCTCCACCACGCCGTCGTCGCCGGCCGCCAGCTCCACGTATCCGGCGGGCGTACCCCGGTCGTACGCGACCCAGGTCTCCACGCCGGGCCGGTCCAGGTGCTCGCGCCAGCGGGCGTGGCTCCAGCCGAGCCGGTCCGTCCAGCGGATGTCGCCGCCGACCGAGGCGTAGAGGAAGCGGCTGAACTCGGGGGAGGGCACCGTGGAGCGGACGACGCGCACGTCCCCCTCCGGAGTGGCGGCCGGCAGCAGGTCGGTGGGCGCCGTCTGCTCCAGGGACCAGGTGGTCACGGCGATGTTGGTCATGCCGGTCAGGGAACCATCCGGTTCGCGGATCTGTCGATCCCGGCCGGACGGGCCCTGGCCGCGCGGATCAGCCGAGCGCGTCCTCGATCGACCTCAGCGGCAGGGCGAACAGCATGCTGCCGGACTGGGACCAGACCTCGCCGGTCCGCGCCCAGTAGGAGAGGGAGCCCGCCTGTCCGCTCCAGCAGCGCTGCGAGCCGTCGGAGCCGCACTCGGTGGCGCGGGCGCCCTCCGTGTCCTGGCGCCACAGGGTGCCGCGTCCGTCGTGGCCGCCGGCCGCGCGGTCCAGGTACCAGTCGGTGTCCGCGGCGCCCGCCGGGCGGTGCGACAGCACGCCGCCGACCTCGGCCGCCCCGGTCTCGTACGCCTCCACCGCGTCCACGCGTCCGGCGGAGTCGGTGGCCGGGAGGCCGGTGCGGTCCGGGTCCGTGCTCAGCGGGTAGCGCCACAGCCGGGTGGGGCGGTCGCCGTCCGCGGCCACCCGCTCGCTCGCCACCAGGCTGTCGGGGGAGGTGCCGCGGTCCAGCGAGATCGCGCCGGGCCGTGCGGCGTCGTCGGTGTCGGGGAGGCGGTACGAGGCGACGGCGGGCAGTACGTAGCGGTGACCGTTGGCCGCCCAGCCGCCCGGCACCCGGCCGACGGCGGAGGCCGCGGTGGTGGCGCGCTGGACGCGGTCCACCTCGTACACGTACAGCGCGTCGCGGTCTCCGGCGGCGGTGGTGACCAGCAGCTTGTCCTGGTACCAGACCATGCCGGTGACGGGGGAGGCGAGCCCCCGGTAGTCGTGGCCGCCGTCGACCGGGACGGCGAGGAGTGCCGAGGTGTAGCCGAGGTGGCCGGGGTCGTCGGCGTCGACGAACGAGACCCGGGCGAGGCCGCCCTGGGGGGTGCCGTCGTCCCGGGACCAGGCGGAGACGATGACGCGGTGGGTGCCCCAGGTCCCGTCCTCGTCGGCGTCCCCCGAGGTGGTGACCGCGCCGGGCAGCCAGCCCTCGGTGTCGGCCTCGTCCCAGCAGTAGGCGCGGGTGGCGGCGGGGGAGACCGGCAGGGACTCCTTCTCTCCCGCGGTGCAGTCGGCGGCGCCACGCAGGGCGCGGTCGGCGGAGTCGAGTACGGCGTCGACGCCCACCGGTTCGCCCATGGCGTCGGAGAGCCGGTCGAGCCAGGGCCCGGGGACGCGGTGCTCCGTCAGGCGCAGGGCGTCGGTCGCGGCGGCGGAGGTGAGGGGCTTGAGGGTGCCGGGGTCGTCGGCGATCGTGGCCTGCGAGGCGCTGATCAGCGTGGCGGCGCCGGTCAGGGCGAGGGCCGCCCCGGTCAGGGCCGCGCGCAGCGCCCGTCCCCGCCTGCGCCGGCGGTGTCTGCCGCGATGCTTCATGGAACCTCCACGGACACCGGACCAACTGCGCTCGACGGTGGACGCGTTGACCGAGGAGCGGATGGGACGGTCAGAAGAGGATGCTACGGCAGTCGGGGGGGTCCGCGGACGCGGACGTTGCAATTATGCGAAATCAACCCGTCTTTACGGCCAACCGGGGCGTTTGCCGGGATACCGCGTGCGTCAGGGCACGCCCGGCGCCGCCCGGCCCTCCCGTACTGCCGGGGCGGTGGAGTGGGGGAGCAGGTCGCGGGGGTCGGGCGGGAGGAGCAGCTCCACCTCCGCGGCTTCGCAGAAACGATACGGCCGATGTTCCAGATACGGGCCCAGATACCTGCGGACCCGGGACATCTCGGCCCGTACCGTCACCGTGCGGGCCGGGTCGCCGAACAGGTCCTCGGCCAGGTCCGCGGCGCTGCGACCGCCCCGGTGCACGGCCAGCAGGTACAGCAACTCGGCGTGCCGGGGACTCAGTTCCCGGGCCCAGTCGCCCGCCCCGCGCAACACCCGCACCGACCGGCGGCGCGGCTCTCCGAGGTCCAGCACGATCCGGGTGGCACCCCGCGGCACCGGCCCCTCGGCGGCCCGCACCAGCCAGCCCCCGGCCAGCGGCTCCACGCTGCACGCCCCGACCGCCGGCAGCCACGTCGCCCCCGCCCCGGGCGACTTGGGCAGCGTCACCCGGTCGACGTACGGCATTCCCGTCACCGCCGCCGTCCAGCCGTCCCGGTCCGTCACCAGCGCCCGCCCGTCCAGCCGGGCCAGCACCGGAGCGGCCACCGCCCGCAGCCGCTCCAGCGACCGCACGTGCAGTTCGCGCAGCCGGGCCTCGGCGAGCTTGGCCACCGAGTCGACCCACGCGAGCGTCGCCGGGTGCATGGTCTCCAGCGGCCCGCTCACGTCGACCACGCCGAGCAGCCGGCCGCTGCGCGGATCGGTGATCGGTGCCCCGGCGCAGGTCCAGGTCGCCTGGGACCGGACGAAGTGCTCGGAGGCGAAGACCTGTACGGGCCGCCGGGTCACCGCGGGCGTCCCCACCCCGTTGGTGCCGACGACCTCCTCCCGCCAGTCCGCGCCGAGTTCGAACCCGAGTCCGTCCGCCCTGCGCAGCACCGGCGCGCTGCCCTCCCGCCACAGCACCCGGCCGTCCTCGTCGGCGACCACCATGATGTGGTGGGCGACGTCCGCGACCGAGAGCAGCGCCTCCCGCAGCACCGGCAGCACGTGCCGCAGCGCCGAGGACTCGCGCCGCCGCCGCACCTCCTCCGGCGACAGCAGCCCGGAGCGGACGTCGTGGTCGGGATCGACGCCGCTGCGCAGCACCCGCTCCCACGACTGCTCGATCACCGGCCGCGGTGCCACCGGGGCCTGTCCGCCGGAGAGTCTGGCGGAGCGGACCTCACTGAGCATCCGGGCCGCACGGGCCGCGTCGACGGCGGCGAACTGCGTCACGTCCATCGGCGAGAGCGCCACAGGTCCTCGTCCTCCCGGAAGCCGGATGTCCGTCTCATGGTGACCGCTTTCCCGTGCTCATGAGGACACAGTCCGCACGTGACCGACAGCAAGTTGCAACCCCCTGCAACCCTGGTGGACGGCAGGGCGGGTGGCCAGACTTGAACCACGCCGTCCCGAGCGGCGTACGCGGCCCGAACAGGCCCGTGTGGCGGAGGTGGTGCCGTGTCGGCGCAGCACCACCTCCGCACCACCTGGCCGGATCAGGTTCCCGGCCGGGCCCGCTCCACCACCGACGCCAGGTCCAGGGTCGGCGGCAGCGTGCCGAAGGCCGCGCCCCCGTCGCCGCCCAGCCGCGCGGCGCAGAACGCGTCGGCCACCTCCGGCGGCGCGTACCGGACCAGCAGCGAGCCCTGGAGCACCAGCGCCAGCCGCTCCACCAGCCGCCGCGCCCGCCCCTCGGCGTCCGCCAGGTCGGCCAGTTCCGTCAGCAGGCCCCGGATCGCCGCGTCCAGCCGGTGATCGGCACCGCGCGCCAGGCCCACCTCCGTCAGGTACGCGTCCATCGCCAGCGGCTCCCGCCCCAGCGCCCGCAGCACGTCCAGCGCCTGGACGTTGCCCGCGCCCTCCCAGATCGAGTTGAGCGGCGACTCGCGCACCAGCCGGGGCATGCCGGACTCCTCGACGTAGCCGTTGCCGCCCAGGCACTCGGCGGCCTCCACCACCGTCGGCGCGCACCGCTTCGTCACCCAGTACTTCGCGGCCGGCACCGCCAGCCGCAGCAGCGCCCGCTCCCGTTCGTCGCCGTCGCCCGCGGCGTCCTGGGCCGCCGCCAGCCGCAGCGCGAGCGTGGTCGCCGCCTCCGACTCGATCGCCAGGTCGGCGAGGACGTTGCGCATCAGCGGCTGGTCGGCCAGCTTCGCGCCGAACGCCTCCCGGTACCCGCAGTGGTGCACCGCCTGCGCCACGGCCTGCCGCATCAGACCCGCCGAGCCCAGCACGCAGTCGACCCGGGTCGCCGCCACCATGTCGATGATCGTGGGCACCCCGCGCCCCTCCTCGCCCACCCGGCGGGCCCACGTGCCGTCGAACTCGACCTCGGCGGACGCGTTGGACCGATTGCCCAGCTTGTCCTTGAGCCGCTGGATCAGGAACACGTTGCGGGTGCCGTCGGCCAGCACGCGCGGCACCAGGAAGCAGGTCAGCCCGCCCGGGGCCCGCGCCAGCACCAGGAAGCCGTCCGACATGGGCGCCGAGCAGAACCACTTGTGCCCGGTCAGCTCGTACGTGCCGTCCTCGGCCAGCGGCCGGGCCGAGGTGGTGTTCGCCCGTACGTCGCTGCCGCCCTGCTTCTCCGTCATGCCCATGCCGAACAGGGCGCCGGCCTTCAGCCGGGCCGGCCGCAGCTCACGGTCGTACACCCGCGAGGTCAGCCGCGGCTCCCACTCGGCGGCCAGGTCCGGATCGGCGCGCAGGGCCGGCACGGCGGCGTGCGTCATGGACAGCGGGCAGCAGTTGCCCGCCTCCACCTGGGTCCACATGACGAAGCCGGCCGCGCGCCGCACGTGCCCGCCCGGCCGGGTCCAGGCCGCGGTCAGACCGGCCGCGACGCCCTTGCCGAGGAGCCGGTGCCAGGCCGGGTGGAAGTCGACCTCGTCGACGCGGTGGCCGTACCGGTCGTGAGTGCGCAGGACCGGCGGGTTCGTGTTGGCCTGCTCGCCCCACTCCCGAGTCTGGAGCGACCCGCAGCTGCGGCCCAGGCCCGACAGCTCCGCCAGCGCCTCCTCGCGCAGCTCCGGCGCCAGGTGCCGCCCGACGGCGGCCGTCAGGGCCCGGTCGCCGGTGAAGACGTCGTGGCCGACCAGCGGCGGCGCCTGATTCGTCACGGTGTGGGTGCTGCCTGCCATGAACGTGAACCTATCGTGCCGGGGACCTGCGCGGAGCCGGCAGCCGCCGGTGGGCGTCCAAGGATGAGTGCGACCCCCGGCGGCGGATACCTTTAGGTCGTGCAGCCAGCAAGTGAATCCCCCGAACGGCCCTCCGGCCGGCTTCATCGTGCCCGGGTCCTGTACCGGAACGTCTCCAAACGCAGGACCGCCTGGCTGCTGCTCAAGGACACGGTCAACTCGTGCATGGAGTACCGCATCCTCGGCCTGGCCGCCGAGGCCGCGTTCTTCACGCTGCTGTCGGTGCCGCCCCTGCTGCTGAGCCTGCTGGGGCTGCTCGGCTACGTCGACTCCTGGATCGGCGCCGACACCACCGAGAGCCTGCGCAACAACATCCTGGACGCCTCCCGCGCGGTGCTCTCCGAGCGGGGCGTCAAGCAGATCACCGAGCCGATCCTGGACGACGTGACCAAGGGCGGCCGGCCCGACGTGATCTCCATCGGCTTCCTGATCGCCCTGTGGTCGGGCTCCCGCGCGGTGAACGTCTTCATCGACACCATCACCGTGATGTACGGCCTCGACGGCGTCCGGGGGATCGTCAAGACCCGCCTGGTGGCCTTCCTGCTCTTCCTGGTGGCGCTGCTGATCGGGTCGGTCGCGCTGCCGCTGATGGTGGCCGGACCGGACGCCGTGGTGCGGATCGTGCCCTGGTCGACGACGGTCGTGCAGGTCCTGTACTGGCCGGTCGTGATCCTCCTGTCGGTGGCCTTCCTGACCACGCTGTACCACGTCTCCGTGCCGGTGCGCTCCCCGTGGATCGAGGACGTGCCCGGCGCGCTGGTCGCCCTCGGCATGTGGGTGCTCGGCAGCTTCCTGCTGCGCATCTACCTCACCAGCACCGTCGAGGGCCCCACGATCTACGGCTCGCTGGCCGCGCCGGTCGCCGTGCTGCTGTGGATCGGTGTGTCCGCGTTCGCCGTGCTCGTCGGAGCCGCGGTCAACGCGGCCATCGACCGGGTCTGGCCGGCCGCCGCCACCGCCGCCGCCCGCGAGGCCAACGAGCGGCTGCGCCAGGCCCAGGTCGCCGACTACGTGGCCCGCGCCTCGGCGAACGGCGAGTCGGACCCCGACATGCCCTCGGAGTTCCCGGAACGCTGGTCCCGCTTCCTCCCCCCGGAGGACGTCACGGCCCGCCTGCGCACCCACGCGAAGCACACACCGCCCGCCAACCACGACAAGCCGGAGGCCTCGTGAGCGGCGGCGCCTGCGCGCCCGAGGCGTACCCCTCATCCTTGCGAAGGGGACCCTGCGTGCGAACGGAGACCGTGCGGCCCCTCCGCCGCCGGGAAGGCCTGCTCGGTCCAGATGGTCTTGCCGGAGTGGGAGTAACGGGTACCCCACCTCTGGACGAGCTGCGCAACGATGAACAGGCCGCGCCCACCCTCGTCGTCCTCACCGCTGTGCCGTAGATGCGGTGACGTGTGGCCCGTGTCGGCGACCTCGCACAAGAGGGTGCGGTCCCGGATGAGTCGTACCCTGATCGGTCCCTCGGCGTATCTGACGGCGTTGGTCACCAGTTCGCTGACGACCAGCTCGGTCGTGAAGGACAGTTCCTCGAGGCCCCAGTGGTGCAGTTGCCGCGTGGCCAGGTCCCGGACACGGCCCGCGGCGACCGGCTCGGCGGGCAGCTCCCATTCGACGACCTGTGAGGTGTCGAGCTCGCGGGTACGCACGAGCAGCAGGGCGGTGTCGTCCGCCGTCGAGCCGCTCGGCAGGAGCTCCGCCACGGCGCGGTCGCACAGTTCTTCGAGGGGGGCGTGCCGGTCGCCGAGTACCCGTCCCAGGGTGTCGAGGCCGTGATCGATGTCGTGGTCGCGGGCCTCGACCAGACCGTCGGTGAAGAGGGCCAGCAGGCTGCCCACCGGAAGTTCGATCTCCTGGGACTCGAACGGCAGGCCGCCGAGGCCCAGGGGCGGGCCGGCCGGCAGATCCGGAAAGGTCACCCGGCCCGCCGGGTCGACGACCGCCGGGGGCAGGTGCCCGGCCCTCGCCATGACACAGCGTCGCGAAACCGGGTCGTAGACGGCGTAGAGGCAGGTTGCCCCCGTGGTCACGTCCGCCTGGGTGCCGTCCGGCACACCGGTCCCGCCCCACTGCTCCTCCGCCGACTGCGCCACCAGATCGTCGAGCCGCGACAGCAGCTCGACGGGATCCATGTCCATCTGGGCGAAGGCGCGCACGGTCGTACGCAGCCGCCCCATGGTGGCGGCCGCCTGCAGGCCGTGACCGACCACGTCCCCGACCACGAGTCCCACCCGTGTCCCGGAGAGCGGAATCACGTCGAACCAGTCACCCCCGACTCCTGTCACGTCGTCCGTGGGGAGGTAGCGGTAGGCCAGGTCGACGGCCGACGCCTCGGGCAACTGCTGCGGCAGCAACTGACGTTGCAGCGCCAGGGCGGCGGTGCGCTCGCGGGTGAACCGGCGGGCGTTGTCGATGGACACCGCCGTGCGGGCGACCAACTCGTCGGCCAGTGCGACCTCACCGCCGTCGAAGGTGGCCGACTCCGCGTCGCGAACGAAGGTGACGAGCCCCAGCAGGCCGTTCCCGGCCCGCAGCGGTACGACCAGCGTCGTGTTGTCGAGGACCAGTCCGCCCGAGGAGAGGCTGCGGTCCTGCGGCGAACCAGCGGCGTACTCCACGGGGGAGCGGACGGCGCCGGCGTTCCCGGTGTGCGCCCCGTCCGCCGAGCGGGCCGACGCCCGCACCAGAGGCATGGCCGCGGTGCCGCTGGTGGCCGGCATCTCGCCCTCCAGGACCATCCGCGCGAGATCGACCGTGACCGTGGAGGCGAACGCCGGCACCGACACCTCGGTGATCTTCTCCGCGGTGACCACCACGTCGAGGGCGGTCCCGATCCCGCGACCCGCCTCGACGAGCAGCGCCAGTCGCTGCTGCGCCCGGTATCGGTCGGAGATGTCGAACGCGTCCTCGCACACTCCGACGACCCGGCCGTCGGCGTCCTGGAGCCGGTAGTAGGCACAGGACCAGAGGTGCTCGGTGACCGGATCGCTCGGCGGGCGGCCCAGGAAGTGCAGGTCGAGAGAGGGTTCGCCGGTGTCCAGCACGTGACGCATGACCGCGTCGAGCGTGGGCGGATGCCCCTTGGTCACGAATCTTCCCTCGGAGTACAGCTCATCGGCCCGGAGGCCGCGGAACTCGGCGAACGGTCGTCCGATCTCCCGCTCGAAGGCCGTGTTGCACCAGGTCAGACGGAGATCGGCGTCGTAGATGGCCAGGCCGACGGGGGACTGGGTGGCCAGCCCGTGCAACAGGGCCAGTCGGGAGTCCCAGAGCCGGAGGTTTTTGAGCTCCGTCGCGACGAGGACACGCTCCGCCGCTCCGGCGCCCGGCAGCGGGCACCCGTCGACGGCGACGATCACCTCGCTTCCGTCCCGGTGCCGGGCGGCGCGTATGTCGTTGCCCCGGTAGTGGGTGAGGAGGGGGAGGAGAGACGGCGTCGGGCTGAGTGACAGGAACGTGGTCAGGCGGCGGCCGACGATCTCCTGCGGCGGGTAGCCGAAGAGCCGCTCCGCGCCGAGGCTCCATCCGATGACCGCGTTCTGCGCGTCGACGACCACCGTGGCCGCCCTGGTGACGTCGAGAGGGCCACGAAAGTCAGCACTCTGGTCCGTATTCCATGCGCTCATGGCGCCACACCAGCCCCGTTCGTCCCCTACAGAATCCGCTGTCTCCCGGGCAGGCACAACCGCAGTGCCTTGCCTCCGGGGAAGGGCACGCCCGTCCGCGGGCCGCCCGGGGGACAGCGCTCCACCCCCCTGCAACGGACCTAGGCGCCGCCGGACCCCTCCGGCACCCACACCCCCGTCGCCGCGCCCTCGCGGACGAAGTCCCCGAAGTCACTCGGCGTGCGGCCCAGAACCTCCTCGACGCCGTCCGACAGACGGGCGTTGCGGCCGTCGAGCAGCGAGCCGAACAGCTCCACGAGGAACGCGGTCTCCTCCGCCGGCACGCCGAAGGCGGCCAGGTTCTCGCCGTACTCCCGCGCCGAGACCGCCCGGTACGTCAGCGCTCGCCCCGTCTCCTTCCCGATCTCCGCGACCGCCTCCCCGAAGGTCAGCAGCCGGGGCCCTGAGACCTCCAGTGTCCGCCCGGCATACCGGTCACCGGAGGTCAGCGCGGCCACCACCACGTCCGCGACGTCCCGCAGGTCCACGAACGGCTCCGGGACCCCGCCGGCCGGGAAGACCAGCTCGCCGCGCTCGCGCAGTTCCGCGACCAGCGGGCCCTCGCTGAAGTTCTGCGCGAACCACGCGGACCGCACGACCGTCCAGCGCGCCCCCGCCCGGGCCAGCGCCTCCTCGGCGGGCCGCGCCCGCTCCTCGCCCCGCGCCGACAGCAGCACCAGTTGTCGTACGCCGAGCCCGGCCGCCTCCCGCGCGAACGCGCCGACCGTGTCGGCGGCGTCGGGGGCGCCGACGTCCGCGGGATGGACCAGGTAGGCCGCGTCGGCGCCGCCCAGGACGTCCGCCCAGGTCGACCGGTCCCACCAGTCGAAGCCGGTCGCCCGGGACGCCGCCCGCACCGCGTGCCCGGCCGCCCGCGCCGCCTCGGCCACCCGCCGTCCGGTACGCCCGGAGGCCCCCGTCACCACGATCGTCGTCTTCTCTCGCCTGCTCGTCTCCGTCATGACCTCAGTCAACTGCCGGGTGCCGCACGTTCCCATCGTCGAACGGCTCGCCCGCATACGTGTGCGTCTACGCTGGGCCGCCATGGACGCACTCGCCGGACTGCTGGAGGGCCCCCGCGCCCGTGGGGCGTTCATGATCCGTGCCTGTTTCGATCCGCCGTGGGCCGTCCGGGTCGAGGACCGGGCACCGTTGACGGTGATGCTCGTGGTCCGCGGGGACGCCTGGGTCGTGCCGGACGCGGGGGAGCGGGTGCGGCTGCGGGCCGGCGATCTCGCCGTCGCGCGCGGGCCCGAGCCGTACACCTGCGCCGACGACCCGGCCACCGCCCCGCAGGCGGTGATCCTTCCGGGCGGGGCGTGCAGCTACCCGGACGGACGGCCCCTCAACGGCTCGATGGACCTCGGCGTACGAGCCTGGGGCGACCGGCCGGACGGCGCGGCGGTACTGCTGATCGGCAGCTACCTGGTGCGGGGCGAGATCGGCGGACGGCTCCTCGACGCCCTGCCACCGCTGCTGTCCCTCACCTCCGACGCCTGGGACAACCCGCTCACCCCCCTGCTCATGACGGAGGTCGCACGCGACGAACCGGGCCAGGAGGTGGTCCTGGACCGCCTCCTCGACCTGCTGGTCATCGCCGCGCTGCGGGCCTGGTTCGCCGGACCGTCCGGTGAGGCGCCCGCCTGGTACCGGGCCCTGGGCGACCCCGTCGTCGGCCCCGCGCTGCGGCTGCTCCAGGACGACCCCGCGCACCCGTGGACGGTGGCGTCCCTCGCCGCGAAGTCCGGGGTCTCCCGCGCAGCCCTGGCCCGGCGCTTCACCGAGCTGGTGGGCGAACCCCCGATGGCCTACCTCACCGGCTGGCGCCTCGCCCTCGCCGCCGACCGGCTGCGCGACAGCGAGGACACCCTCGGCGCGATCGCCCGCCGGGTCGGCTACGGCAGCGCCTTCGCCCTGTCCACCGCCTTCAAGCGGGTGTACGGCGTCAGCCCGCAGGAGTACCGGACACCGGCGTAACCTGGCACCCGTGTACGCGGAACGCGCCTCCCGCCTGACCGGCGCCGTGGTGTGGACCAACACCCCGACCGATCCGGAACCGGGACGGGTCCTGCCGGACGGCTGCATGGACCTGCTCTGGCACGACGGCCGGCTCCTGGTCGCCGGACCCGACACCCGCGCCCACGTCACGGAGGGCACCCCGGCCGCCTGGGCGGGCGTCCGCTTCCCGCCCGGTACCGCGCCCGCGCTGCTCGGCGTCCCCGCCCGCGAGCTGCGCGACCGGCGCGTCGACCTCACCGACCTCTGGCCGGCCGCCCGCGCCCGGCGGCTGGCCGCGCGGGTGAACGCCGCCGCCGATCCGGCGAGCGGACTGGAGGCGGCCGCGCTGTCCCGGGCCGCCGAGGCGGAGCCCCCCGACCCGGTGCTGCGCCGGATCGTGGCCGCCCTCGACGCGGGCCGCCCCGTCGCCGCCACCGCCGACGAACTCGGCATCGGCGCCCGCCTGCTGCACCGGCGCTCCCTGGCCGCCTTCGGCTACGGCCCCAAGACCCTGGCCCGGGTCCTGCGCCTGCAGCGCGCCCTCGCCCTGGCCCGCGCCGGCACGCCCCTCGCCGAGACGGCCGCCCGGACCGGCTTCGCGGACCAGGCCCATCTGACGCGTGACGTAAGGGAGTTGGCGGGCGTCACTCCGGGTGAGCTGCTCGGTGACCGTCGCTAGCGGGCGAGCGGGTGGACGCGGTGGTCCGGTGCGGTGTACCGCCGTGTGCGGGCGACGCGAGACGTACGGGAGCCGGCGGGCGTCACCACCGGCGCACTACTCGGCGGTCGCCGCCAGCGGCGCGAACAGGTCCACACCGTGGCTGTCGGGGTCGGCCAGTACGGCGTAGCGCTGGCCCCAGTCGGCGTCCCACGGCTTCTGCTCGCCGTGGCAGCCGGCGGCGGTCAGTTCGGCGTAGAGCGCGTCGACCTCGGCGGGTGTGTCGCACAGCAGGGCGAGCGAATGGCGCCCGCCCCCGGCCGGCGGCTGCCACCCGGGCATGAAGGACTGGACGGACTCCTCGGTGTCCAGCAGCAGCCGGATGCCGCCCGGCAGTTCGGCCTCCGCGTGCGGCTGCCCCTCGCAGCCGTCGGGGAACGCGAAGCCGAGCCGGCGGTAGAAGGCCACGGAGGCGGACATGTCGGAGACGACGAGGCTGATGGCGTTGAATCGTGCGGTCATGACGTCACCGTAGACAGGGGGCGCCGGCAGGGTCTTGAAGGAAACGGACACGGGCCCGTTGGCTCAGGAACTCCTCAAGCGCCTTGCACCGGACGGGCCGTGGCGTCGACGATGACCGCATGTTCGGACGGAACAAGACACCGGAACTCAACGTCCTCGTCCTGCGTGACGCCGACGTCATCGCCCACGGGATCCGCCAGGCGCTCGCCGCGGCCACGCCCGAGGAACGGCCCGGCCTGGAGGCGGCCGCCGCCGTCGCCGAACGGGCCGCCGCGGCCTCCGACGCTCAGCTGCGCGCCCGCTGGGTCCACGAACGCCTCGCCGCGGCCGGCCACGAGGGCCCGGTCGACTCCGTACAGGCCGTCAAGACGCTGCGTGAGGCGGCCCCCGGTCTCACCCTGCTCTCCGCCGTCCAGCTGACCAAGGACGCGGCGGCGCACCGGCCTTGAGGGGCGGTCGGCGTCACTGGTCCTGCCGGACCACGCACAGCGCCCAGATGATGAACGCCGACATCGCGATCACCACGATCGACCAGACCGGGTAGTAGGGCAGCGACAGGAAGTTCGCGATGAGGACGAGCGCCGCGATGCCGACGCCGACCACCCGTGCCCACAGCGAGGCGCGGAAGAGGCCGAGCGACACGAGCACCGCCACGATCCCGAGCGCGAGATGGATCCAGCCCCACCCGGTGAGGTCGAACCGGAAGACGTACTCGGGCGTCGTGACGAACACGTCGTCCTCGGCGATCGCCATGATGCCCCGGAAGATCCCGAGCAGACCCGAGATCATCAGCATCACGCCCGCGAAGGCGGTCAGCCCGCCGGCCATCGCCCCCCTGGTCGTGTGCGCGCGTGCGCCGTGGGTCGCGGTCATCGTGCCTCCTCCGGTCCGGCCGGCCCGGAGCCGCTGAGCACCAGCTCCTTGGCCCTGCGGAACTCCTCGTCCGTGATGTCGCCGCGGGCACGGATCTCGGAGAGCCTGGCCAGCTCGTCCACGCTGCCGCTCCGCCCGTGCCCGCTCCCCGCCGTCTTGCGGATGTAGTCGTCGACCTCCTCCTGCCGGGCCCGTACGTGGGCGTGCTCACGACGGCCCATGCCCTTGCCCCGGGCGATCACGTAGACGAGGACGCCGACGAAGGGGAGGACGATGACGAACACCATCCATCCCGCCTTGGTCCAGCCGCCGAGCTCGTCGTCGCGGAAGATGTCGGTCACGATGCGGAAGAGCAGGATGAACCACATGATCCACAGGAAGAACCAGAGCAGCGACCAGAAGACGCTGAGCAGCGGATAGTCGTACGCCAGAAACACCTGTCCGTCCATGTCCCACAGTGTCGCGACGGTGGGGCCGTGGGGGGGGGGGGGGGGGGGGGGGGGGGGGGGGGGGGGGGGGGGGGGGGGGGGGGGGGGGGGGGGGGGGGGGGGGGGGGGGGCGT
>NZ_JBIDAU010000003.1:166340-247916 GCF_043202655.1 Streptomyces sp. NPDC048171 | reverse complement strand
TCCCGCGCCCCCCCGCTACCCCCCGTCGGCCCCCCCCCCGCGCGCGCGCGCCGGCCGGCCCCCCCCCCCCCCCCCCCCCCCCCCCCCCCCCCCCCCACGGCCGTGTCCGGCGGTGTGATGGCACCGTGGACGAACCGGTGGACGACCGGGCGGGTGCCGACCCGCTCACCGGGTCGGTGCCCCGGCGGCGGGCGACGGCCGTGGCCCTCGCGCGGGCCGCGGGCGTGACGACGGGCCTCTTCCTCGCCTACTACCTGCTGCCGCTGGACGAGCGGCCCACGGCCGCCACCTGGGCGGCGTTCGTGTGCGGCCTGGTCGCCGTCGTCCTGGTCTTCCTGTGGGAGATCCGGGCCATCCTGCGCTCCCCGCACCCCCGGCTGCGGGCCGCCGAGGCGCTGGCCGCCACGGCCGTGCTGTTCCTGGTGCTGTTCGCCGCGTTCTACTACCTGCTGGAGCGGGCCAGCCCGGGGACGTTCAGCGAGGCGCTGACCAAGACGGACTCGCTGTACTTCACGCTGGCCACCTTCGCCACCGTCGGGTACGGCGACATCGTCGCGCGTTCGCAGACGGGCCGGCTGGTGGTGATGATCCAGATGGCCGGCGGCCTGCTCCTGGTGGGTGTGGCCGCCCGGGTGCTGGTGGGCGCCGTGCAGACCGGTCTGCGGCGGCAGGGCCGGGAGACACCGCCCGACTGACCCGGGCGCCGATCGCAGGAGGGAGGCGGGGCGATGCGCTACGAGATCCGCGTGGACGGCCATCTGTCGACCGCGCTGGCCGGGGCCTTTCCCGAGCTGGAGCACGTGGAGATGGGCGGCCAGACGGTGCTGTACGGAGCCGTCGTGGACGAGGGCGAGCTGTACGGGCTGCTCGACCGCTGCCAGTCCCTCGGCCTGCGGGTGCTGGAGCTGCGGCAGCGCCCGGTGTGACGCCGCGGCTCACAGCAGGTGCAGCTCCCGCGCCCGGCGCACGGCGTCGGAGCGCCGGTTGACGGACAGCTTCCGGTAGGCGTTCTTCAGGTGGGTCTTGACCGTGTTCACCGAGATGAACAGGTCGGCCGCGATCTCCTCGTACGACATCAGCCGCGCGACCCCGCTCAGCACCTCCCGCTCCCGCAGGCTGAGGTCGGCGACGACCGGAGGGGCGGGCGGCGGCGCGGGCGCCGGGTCCAGCAGCGGGCGTATCCACGGGCCGGTGTCGAGCAGCGGGCGGCGCAGCCGCTCGCGGCGTGCCTCGCGCACGGCGTCTTCGACGAGCCGGCGGGCGGTCCCGGCGTCCCCGGCGGCATCGGCCGCCCGCGCCCTGAGCAGCGCGGCCCGCACCCGCACCGCCGGACCGGGACCGCCCCGCGCGGGGAGCGTGCCGAGCCGCCTGAGCGCCGCCTCGGGGAAGCCCGCGGCGTACTGGACGCCCGCCGCCTCCACCGCGCACATCGCCGGGCTCGGCGGCACCCTCCGCAGCAGGGCGCAGGCCGCCCCGCGGTGCCCCTCGGCCTGGTGCGCGACGGCGGTCAGCACGGTGCGGTGCGCCTCCAGCCAGGGTGAGGCGGCCACCCCGGGCACCGGCCGCCGCAGGGCGTCGAGGGCGGCGCGGGTCCGGCCGCGGGCCAGCAGCAGCCGGGCCCGGGTGGCGGTCCCGAAGCCCGCGCACACCGGGTCCCGCACCGCCTGCTCCCCGCCGTCCGCCGCGTCCAGCCACGCCTCGGCGCGTTCGAGTTCGTCGCGCTCCACGGCCACCGCGGCGAGCACCACCAGGGCGATGCCCGATCCGCACCCCGCCGGCAGGCTGAACCGCCGCCGCACCGCCGTGGCCGCCAGCGCCCTGTTCTCGGCGGCCGAGGGGCGGCCGTCGAGGTAGTCGAGCAGGGCGAGGTGGCCGATCGCGTCCTCGCGGGCCGGGGCCGTCGCCGCCCGTTCGTCGCCGCCCGCCACGGCCGTGAGACCGGCCCGTGCCTCGTCCAGGTGCCCGGCCCACAGCAGGGTGCAGCCCACGTGCGCCCGCAGCAGGGCGAGCACCTCGGGGTGCTCCTCCCGCAGACCCTCCGGCAGCTCGCCGAGCAGCCGCCCGGCGTCCCCGGCCGCGGCGGCCGCGTCCCCGGGCGAACCGGTGAGCCGCGCCGCCAGCGCCCGGAGCAGCGCGCCGCACATGCGGGTGGCGGCCGGGGCGTCCGCGGGCAGCGCCCGCTCGGCGTGGAGCAGATGGGCGAGTCCGCCCTCGGGGTCGGAGCGGGCGAGCCGGCTCGCCGCCCGGACCAGCTCGGCGGCCGGGCCGGTGACCGTGACCGGCATCCGCGCGAACAGCGCCGCGAGGTCGGGGGAGCGCAGCCCGGTGAAGAACTGGCCGACGGCGAGGTCCCCGAGCAGGGCCCCGGCGGTGAACTCCCAGTCGTCGGCGGCGGCCCCGTGCCGCAGGGCCTCGGTGAGCCGCCCGTGCCGCCGCAGCCAGCCGGCGGCCCGCCGGTGCAGCTCCGCCTCCAGACCGGGCAGCCGCTCGCGCAGGTGGGCGCGGAGGATCTCCCCGAACAGCGGGTGGAGCCGGTACGAGACGTCCCCCAGGTACTCGACGAACGCGTTCTCTCGCCGCAGCCCGGCCAGTACGGACTCGGCGTCGCGGCGCCCGGTCAGCACGTCCGCCAGCTGGGGCGGGAAGTCGCCGAGCACGCTGACCCGCAGCAGCAGGCCCCGTGTGCCGGGACTCTGCCGGTCGAGCACCTCCGCCAGCAGGAAGTCGGCGACGGCCGAGTGCCCGGCCTCGAACTCCTTCAGGTACCGCTCCGGGTCCGGACTGTCCCGTGCCGCCAGCGCGCACAGCCGCAGCCCCGCGGCCCAGCCGCGCGTGTGCTCCACCAGCCCGAGCGTGGCGTGCCGCGGCAGCCGCAGGCCGTGCAGTGCGAGCAGCTCGGCGGCCTCGTCGGGGGTGAAGGCCAGGTCGGCGTTCCTGATCTCGGTCAGCTGACCGGAGGTTCGGTAGCGGTGCAGGGGGAGGCGGGGTTCGTTGCGGGTGACGAGGACGAGGCGCAGCCCCGCGCCGGCGTGCCGCAGCACGAACTCCAGCTGCGCCGAGATCTCGGGGTCGGTCACCCGGTCGTACTCGTCCAGCACCACGGTCACCGGCCGGTCCCGTTCGCACAGCGCGCCGACCAGCCGTGAGGGGAACAGGGGGTCGACCCGGTCCCCGCAGGCGGGCGCCCCGACCTCCGGCGGCACGGGCTCCCCGGCGCCGCGCAGCGCCTCCAGCACGTATGCCCAGAACGTCCCGCTGCCCTGGTGCCCGGCGTCGTTGGTGAGCCAGGCGACGGGCCGCCGTGCCCGGGCCGCCCAGTCGGCGACCAGCAGGGTCTTCCCGGCCCCCGCGGCGCCGCTCACCAGCGTCAGCGGGGTCTCCGGGCCCGCGTCCAGTCGCCGGGTCAGGCGCCCGCGGCGCAGGAACGTGGCGGGCAGCGCGGGCACCGCCGTGCGGGTACGCAGGAACGGGCCCGCGCCGGGATCATGTGCCGGCGCCACCGGCTCGCGACCAGTCTGCCTCTCCCAGGCCATGGCCAGCACCACCTTCACCGCTCCGCGAGAAGCGCCTCCGCCCTCTCAGCATCGCAGCGTTCCCACGCCGCGGCGCGCCGGAGGCGGGGCCCGGTGGGCCCTATCCCGCCAGCGCGCCGCTCTGCTCCGCCTTGCGGATGCCGGCGCTCAGGCGGGAGCCGGACTCCCGTCGGGCGGCCCGGCGCAGCAGGGGCACGGCGAGGAGGAAGCCGAGCACGGCCCAGGCGGTCAGGACGAGGGCGACCATGGGCAGCTCCCAGGAGCCGGCCGCCTCGGCGGCGCGGGCGCTGTCCGGCAGCAGCGCCGAACGCAGGCCCTGCGCCATCCACTTGAGCGGGAAGACGGAGGCCGCCTGCTGAACCGGCACCGGCAGGGACGTCAGCGGGAAGACCGCACCGGACGTGAACAGCAGCGCCATCGCGGGCAGCATGATCAACGCCAGTGCCTCGCGCGGGTTCGGCAGCACCGCGCCGATCGCCGCGCCCAGCGGCACGACGGCGAGGAGTCCGAGCGTGGTGACCCACAGCAGCGTCACCCAGCCCGCCGCGCCCTGCGGCAGCGGCCCGTCCACCAGCAGCGCGGCGAGCGCCAGGAGGACCGCCAGGGTGGCGACGGTCGTGACGACCACCAGCAGGGACTTGGCCACCAGGTAGGCGGGTATGCCGCCGGGTGTCGCGCGCAGCCGCAGCAGGGCGCCCTCCTCCCGTTCGGTCACCAGCATCTGCGGGAGGCTGATCAGCCCGATCTGGAACATCAGGTAGGCGGCGAAGCCCGCGAGCACCAGGTGGGCCATCGGCGTCCGGGTCCCGGGCACGTCGTCGCCGACGAATCCGGCGACGACCAGCGCCACCACCACGTTGCTGAGGTGGCCGGACATCTCCTTGGGGTTGCGCAGCAGGTGCCGCAGTTCGATGCCGCCGCGCTGGAACCCGGCCCGCCAAGGGGCACGGACGGCGCGGCGCGGGTCTGCCTGCGCGGGATGCGTCTCGGTCATGCCGCCCGTTCCTTGCTCTTCTCGGTGATCCCGTCGGCGCCCACGGCGGCCTCGTCCGGGCGGTGCACCATGTGCAGGTACGTGTCCTCCAGCGTGGGACGGCGGACCTCGAGGTCCGCGATCGGGCCGCCGGCGTCCCGGTGCAGCTCCCACACCAGCCGTGAGGGGTCCTCGGTGCGTTCGCGGCGGGCCGTGCCGTCGGCGTCCGTCCAGCGGACCTCGGCCCGCGCGGCGGCCCCCCGGGCCAGTTCCGCGGGCGTGCCGTGGGCCCGGATCAGGCCGCCGACCAGCATGGCGATGCGGTCGGCGAGCCGCTCGGCCTCGACCAGGTCGTGCGTGGTGAGCAGGACGGTGACGCCCTCCTCGCGGGCCAGCCGCTCGACCAGGAGGTGGAACTCGTGGCGGGCCTCGGGGTCGAAGCCGGTGGTCGGCTCGTCCAGGAACAGCAGCTCGGGGCGGCCGACGATGCCGAGCGCCACGTCCAGGCGTCGGCGCTGGCCGCCGGAGAGCCGCTCCACCTGCCGCCCGGCCTGCTCGGTGAGGCCGACCAGGTCCAGCAGCTCGGCCGGGTCGCGCGGGTCGGCGTAGTACGTCGCGAAGTGGGTCAGCAGTTCGGCGACCCGCCAGCGGCGGTGGTCGCGCCAGGACTGGAGGACCAGCCCGATCCGCGCCCGCCAGGCGTCGTCGCCCCGCTCCGGGTCGGTGCCGAGCACACTGATCTCGCCGCCGGAGCGCTGCCGGAAGCCCTCCAGGATCTCGACGGTCGTGGTCTTGCCCGCGCCGTTGGGCCCGAGCAGGGCCAGGACCTCGCCGCGATGCACGTCCAGGTCGACGCCGTGCAGGATGCCCACGTCGCCGTACGCCATGGTCAGGCCGCGGGCCCGGACCACGGGAGGGGACGCCGCGGTCATCGTGCCGCCTCCGCCGGACGGGAGGTCTGCGGCCCGGCGTTGTCGTCCTGGGGCCCGGCGCCCTGGACGATGGCCCGGAGCGCCGCCACGTGCCCCTCGAAGGCGGTGCGCCCCCGGTCCGTCAGCCGCACCTTGGTGCGCCGCTTGCGGCCGGCACCCTCCTTCTGGATCTCCAGATACGCGGCCTCCTCCAGGGTGTGCAGCTGCTTGGAGAGCGCGGAGTCGCTGAGCGAGAGGCTGTCGCGGACGAACGCGAAGTCCGCCCACTCGGTGGCGGCGAGCAGGGCGACCACCGACAGCCGGGTGGCGGGGTGGATCAGCTCGTCGAAGCCGCTGGGCACGCTCATCGGCCCGCCTCCGCACCGGCGCCACGGCCGCGCAGCGTGCCGGTCGCCCAGCGGTTGGCGGGGCCGACGAACACCACGAAGACGGCCGCCGCCGCGGTCGCCTGGATCACGCTGCCCGCCAGCGGTTCGAGGGGCTGGGCCAGTCGCCCGGTCAGCACCGTCACCCCGCCGACCAGCACCGCGCCCCCGGCGAAGGTGGCCAGCGAACGCCAGTCGTAGCGGGAGTGGTGCAGCCGCACCCTGCTCCGGTTGGTGTGCGTCACGACCATCCACGCCAGCAGCGAGAGGTACGCGACGGCCGCGAGCGCGACGCCCCACGGGGGCGGCTCCAGGCCCTGGGCGGCCAGGAAGAGCCACATGAGCCCGGCCGTGCCGTACGTCGTGCGGGGACCGCCGGACGCGGACCGCTCGACCTCGTCGTACACCCGCTCCTGCGGCACCCGGATGCGCTGGAGGTCCTGCCATGCCTGTTCGGCGTTCACCGGTGCGCCCACGGCCACCGCCTCCCCTTCCACGTCCACGCTTTACTTTCCTGCCGGGAAAGCTACTCTTGACTTTCCTGGCAGGCAAGTCGGGAGGACGGAGGGAAGAGGCCATGCAGAAGGACCCGCTCATCGTCGAGGACCTGACGCTGCTGATGTTCGACGACGCCTCCGGCGCCATCGCGGGCGCCGGGACGCTGTACTACGCCCAGGGCGGCGCCGTGCTCGTCGAACTGGCCCGGGCCGGGCGGCTGCGCGTCGACCGGCGCGACGTGGGCATGGACGGTGTGCGCGTGCACGCCGTGGCCGGGGCCCCGCTGTCCGACCCCGTGCTCCGCGAGGCCCACCGGAAGGTTTCCGCGCGCACCCGCGGCGTCAACACCCTCCTCATCGAGATCGGCACCGGCCTGCGCGAGACCGTCCTGGACCGGCTCGTCGAGCGCGGGATGGTGCGCCGGGAGCGCAGGAAGGTCCTGGGCCTGTTCCCCGCGACGTCCCTGTCCGCGGCCGACACCCGCCACAAGGAGGCCCTGCTGGAACGCGTGCGCGCGGTCCTGGTGGACGAGGAGGAGCCCGACGGGCGCACGGCGGCCCTGATCGGCCTGCTCTCCGCGAGCGGGACCCTGCCGAGCCTGCACCGCGTGATCCCCTGGTCGGGCAAGGTCTACCAGCGGGCCAAGAGGCTGGAGCAGGACAGCTGGGGCGCGGAGGCGGTGAACACGGCCGTGCTGCGGACCCTCGCCGCCGTCACCGCGGGCACCGCGGCGGCCGTCACCACCAACTGAAGCCGGCCGTGGCCATGCGGCACATCACTCCGCGTAGGTGACCACGGTGTCCAGCCCCGCCTGGCGCAGCACCCGGTGGACGGCCGGACGGGCGCCCCGGACCGTGAGGCTGACCGGCTCGTGTGCCCTGGTCACCGCCCGCATCAGCGCGTAGGCCGACGCCAGGTCGATGTTCTCCAGACCGCTCATCTCCAGGGTCCAGTCGCTCGGCTCCCGCAGCCGCGGGTCCAGGAGCAGCTCCTCCAGGACCTGGAGCGCGTGCGAGTCCAGGGTGCCGGAGAAGGCCAGCACGGCGTGCCGTCCGCCCGCCTCGGCGATCCATACGGGCGCGTTCTGAGTGGAGCGATGAGGATCGACGGTCACGACGGCCTCCTGCGCAGTGCGGGCGTGCGTGGGTTCCATTGTCCCCCAGCCGGGCCGAAGCGGACGGTCCGGAATAGACACCGCCACGGTGACGCTGTGCCATGAGCGGTACGGGAGTGCGGCGAAGGGCTGGTGGGCACATGACGGCAGACCGGACGAAACCCGTGGTCAGCACGGTGTACGGGGCCGTGCGCGGCCGGTACGAGAACGGGGTCGCCGTCTTCCGCGGCATCCCCTACGCCGCCCCGCCCTTCGGCCCGCTGCGATTCCGTCCGCCCGTGCCCGCCGAGCCCTGGGACGGGGTGCGCGACGCCGGCTCCTTCGGCCCCACAGCACCGAAACCGCCTTACTCCGAGGCCTTCGCCCGGTACCTCTCCGACCCGGTGATCCCCGGCGACGACTGCCTCAACCTCAACGTCTGGACCCCCGAGCCCGGCCCCGGCGCCCGGCTGCCCGTCCTCGTCTGGCTGCACGGCGGCGCCCTGACCAGGGGATCCTCCGCGGTACCCGTCTACGACGGCGCCACCTTCGCCCGGGACGGCGTGGTCTGCGTGTCGGTCAACTACCGCCTCGGCGTCGAGGGCTACGGCCTCTTCCCGGACGCCCCCGCCAACGCCGGCCTGCGCGACCAGATCGCCGCCCTGGAGTGGGTGCGGGCGTCGATCGCGGCCTTCGGCGGCGACCCCGACCGTGTCACCGTCGCCGGTCAGTCCGCCGGTGCCATCAGCACCGGCGCCCTGCTCGCCGCGCCCCGGGCCCAGGGACTGTTCCGCCGCGCGGTGCTCCAGAGCGGTGCGCCCGAGGCCGCCGACCGCGACAAGGTACGGCGCATGGTCCGCCGGATGGCCGCCCGCCTCCGGACACCCGCCACCGCGGTCGCCTTCGCCGCCGCCGACCGCGCCCAGTTGCTGCGCGCCCAGGCCGAGGTGGGCCGGTTCAGCAGCCCCGTACTGGGCGGTCCCGCCTTCGGCATCGTCGTCGACGGCGACGTGATGCCCCACGACCCGCTGGACGCGCTCGTCGACGGCGACGCGGCCCGCGACGTCGACCTCATGATGGGCTGGACCCGCGACGAGTACCGGCTCTGGCTGGTCCCCGGCGGCCTCCTCGAACGCGTCGACCGCCTCGGCGCGGTGGCCCTCGCGGGCGCGCGCGCCCGCTGCCACTGCGGCAACGAGGTCGTACGCGGCTACCGCACGGCCCGCCCCGACGCCGGTGCCGCCGAGACGGTGGGGCAACTGGTCACCGACCACCTGCTCCGCGTCCCGCTGCACCGCGTGGCCGACGCGCGGCCCGGCTCCTCGTACGTCTACGAGTTCGCCTGGCCGTCCACCCTGCCCGGCCTCGGCGCCTGCCACGCCCTGGAGCTGGGCTTCGTCTTCGACTCGGGCGACTCACCGGACTCCCGCAAGCTCGCGGGGGAGGGCGCCCCGCAGGCCCTCGCGGACGCCATGCACGGCGCCTGGGTCCGCTTCGCGGAGTCCGGCGACCCGGGCTGGCGCGCCTGGGACGCTACACACCCCGTCCAGGTCTTCGGCGAGGGCGAGCCCTATGTGGCGTACGGGCCGCGCGACGCGGAGTTCGACCTGTGGAAGGCGGACGTCACCATGCGAGGAATGCGGTCCAGGCGCTTGGTGCGACGGTGATGTGCGGGGTGGGGGTGTCGGCGTCGGCGGTCTTGGAGTCGCGGATGTGGATGGCGGTGGGGTGGGTGGCGACCTCGACGCAGTTGCCGCCGTCGCTGCCGCTGTAACTCGACTTGTACCACCGCAGTCCGGTGCTGCTCATTGCTCTCCCAGGAGACGGTCCAGGAAATCTCTCGTGTCCTCAGGGGTGAGGGCCTGAGACCGCAGCATCGCACACCGTTGCGTAAGGATGGTCACCTCCTCGGGAGCGGCGATGAGTTGGCTGCCACGCTGGGTCTCCGTGTAGGCGAGCCGCTGGTGCTCAGGCGTCTCCAACAGCACGAACGGACCGTCGAGTGCCGCGTGTCGGGTGCGGGCCAACGGCAGGATCTGCACCGCGAGGTTGGGAAGTTCGGAGTACTCCCGCAGGTGCCGCACCTGCTCCAGGAAGACAGCTCCACCGCCGAGGCGGTCCCGCAACACCGCCTCCCAGATCACGAAGCATGTGATCGGCGGCTCTTTGCGGTGCAGAAGCGCTCTGCGCTCGACGCGGGCTGTCACGTGCTTCTCGATCTCGGCCTCGTCGAGGACGGGAATGCGGCTTCGAAAGACGGCCCGGGCATAGCCCTCCGTCTGGAGCAGCCCCGGCAACACCTGGTTCTCGTAGGACGAGATGACGATGGCCTCGCGCTCCCTGTCCAGGAACTCCTCCGCCCACAGCGGAACGAGATCCACCTCGGGCATCTTGCTGAGGGCGATCGACAACGCTCCCTTGGTGTCTAGAAGTTGGTCCAGTTGCTCGGCGAGATCCGGCTTCAGCGGGCGCCTGCCCTGCTCGATCGACGCGATCTGCTGCTCGCCGATGACGAAACGCTCGCCCAGAGACCTCTGGGTGTGGCCGGCGGCCTGCCGGTAGAGGGCGAGCAGCGCACCCACCATCTTCATCGCGGAGGCGTTCCTCCGTGTCGTCGTCCCCATGAGGTCGAACTCCCCACCCACGCCCGTACGTCCACCGTCGCGCGCCCGTACAAACCGGCCGTACGGCCCTGCGCACTGTCTCAGTGTGAACACGGAGCGTGACCCTCGTCATGTGAACACCGAAACTCAACCCCCGTCCCCACGCGAGCGCTTCTACCGCCGTGAGCGCCGTTCCGTCCCGGCCGCGAGGGCGTTCGCGCGGGAGGCCCTCGCGGAGTGGGGCGTGCGCGAGCGGGCGGACGACGTGCTGCTGTGCGTCAGCGAACTGGCGACCAACGCGTTGGTGCACGGCGTGCCGCCCGGCCGGGGTTTCCTGCTGAGGTTGGTGCCCTGCGGAGACGGCGTACGCGTGGAGGTCCACGACAGCGGGGACGGCGTACCGGCGGTGCCGCAGGCGGACGTGCGTGAGCCCGGTGAGGGCGGTCGCGGGCTGCTGCTGGTGTCGGAGCTGGCGGACAAGTGGGGCGTGGCGGAGCGGGACCCCGGCAAGGTGGTGTGGTTCGAGGTGGGAGGCGTGTAGGGCGGGTCAGGCGGCCTGGTCCCAGCCCTCTGCCGACCCCCTCGGCCACGCCCGCCACGCCACCTACAAGAACCACCTCACCCAGACGGCGATCGACGCCATGGGCACCGGCGCGGACGGCACGGGCGGCAACACGACCACCTACGGCTGGGACGGCCGCAACAACGCCCTCTCCCAGAAGCTGCCGCTCGGCGCGACCGCGTCCGTGTCCGCGTACCAGACGGTGGCGGGCACCGACCTGCCGAACGACTTCACGACCGCCGACGGCCGCAAGGACTCCTTCAAGTACGACACCAACGGCAACACGATGTCGGTGACGACGTCGGGCACCGCGGGCGGGGCGAGGGAGTACACGTACAACAAGGCCACGCCGGAGTGCGGCGGCTTCGAGGGCCAGCGCTGCACGGCGAAGGACGGCAACGGCAAGGTCACCTCCTTCACGTACGACGACCAGGGCAACCTGCGGAAGGTCAAGCCGCCGACGCCGCTGGGCGAGACGACGTACACGTACGACGCGCTGGGCCGCGTGGAGACGGTCAAGGACGGCCGGAACATCACCACCGTCTACACCTACGACAACCGCGACCGCGTCCGCGAGGTGTCCTCCACCAACTCCACCGTTATTTACACCTACGACGGTGACGGCAACGTGAAGACCCGCACCGACGCGTCGGGCACCACCACCTGGAAGTACGACAAGCTCAACCGTGAGTGGGTCCGTACCCTGCAGAACGGCGCCCAGACGGCCCTGGCCTACACCCCGGGCGGTGACGTCGACTACTACACCGACCCGACGGGCACCACGGACTACACCTGGGACACGGCCGGCCGCCTCGACCTCCTGACCGCGCCGGACGGCAAGAAGACCGACTTCGAGTACAACAACAACGACAAGCGCACGAAGACGGTCTACCCCGGCGGCACCACGCAGTCGGTGACGATCGACAAGAACGGCCGCCCCGAGAAGATCAAGACCACCTCGGGCACCCAGACGTTCATCGACCTCGCCTACAGCTACAAGAACACCGCGGGCAAGGACACCACCAAGATCCGCACCCGCACCGACAACACCACCAAGTACACGACCAGCTATACCTACGACTCCCAGGACCGCCTGTCCTACGCCCTGGAAGCCGACGGGGCGGGCACCCGCAAGGCATCGTGGCTGTACTGCTTCGACAAGGCCGGCAACCTCACCAGCCGCGACGGCAGCAAGACGTCTTGCCCGGGCGGCACGACATACACCTACAACGACGCCTCGCAGCTGACCGCCAAGAACGGCACCACAACCGGCTGGTCCTACGACAAACTCGGCAACGAGACCTCGGCGGCCGACAACACCCCCCGCACGGGCGAGTCCTGGACCGACTACAGCCAGCCGGCCGGCATCACCGCGGGCGGCAAGACCTACGACTTGGTCCACGCCGGCACGGACAACGCCGAACGCACCAAGCTCGGTTCGACCTGGTTCCACCACACGGCCCTCGGCCTGGCGTCCACGACCACGAACGGCGTCGACACCGGATTCATCCGCGAACCGGCGGGCACGCTGAACTCCATGACGACTGGGGGGAAGTCCTACTACTACCTCACCGACGCCACCGGCAACGTCCTCGGCCTCGCCGACAGCACCGGCAAGCGCACCCACACCTACGCGTACGGACCGACGGGCCTGCCACGGACCGCTCCGACGGAGTCCGTCCCCCAGCCCTACCGCTACGCGGGCGCCTACGCCGACCCGACCGGCCTGTACAAGATGGGCCACCGCTACTACGACCCCACCCTGGGCCGCTTCACCCAACCCGACCCCTCCGGCCAGGAAACCAACGCTTACCTCTACGCCGCAGGCGACCCCGTCAACCGCATTGACCCCAGCGGCCTTTACGGCATCGACGACCTGGTGACGGATATCAGCATCATCGGTGGGTCTGCCGGCGCCGGAGCCGGTCTTGGAGGGGGCGCGTGCTTCTTCGGCCCCGCAGCCTGCGGGGTCGGCGTCGGCATCGGCGGTTTCATCGGCGGCGCGTTCGGGGTTGGAGTGGTAGTCGGGCGGCACATCGCTTAAGAGATGCTCGGGGTGGAGGCGACGGGCGATCGCCTCCACCCCGAAACGTTGCAGACAACATAGTAGGAGTGAGGGGAAGTGTGCATGCGAAGCTCAAGGGATTTACGTGAGAGTCGAACCTGGAAAGTCTGCGTCTGGACGGTACTCGTTCTGTGCGTGATCTCTTCGGGAGCCTCCATCATGGGCGAGCATTGGGGCCTCCTACTCCTTAGTCTCCTAGGGGTGTCCGCAACAGCATTGGTGCTTGTTCAGTTTCGACGCAGAAAATAGACCGGGGCGGGCTGCAAGCAGGGCGACACCTTCGGACTGCGCGACCGGCTCCGCCGCCGCCAGAACGTCCGTCGCCTCCAGCGACGGCACCGAGGCCGGGGCCTGGGTCGGGGCGGGTTCGTCCGCTGTCGGCACTGCCATCGGCGGGGCTGCAGGGGTAATCGGAACGACCATCACGGTTATCGCTCTGAGAAATTAACAGCAGGAGAAAAATGCCCGGCAGGTGGAAGCCATCTCCAAGACTACGATTCTGCATGAATCTATACGTCCTACTCATGGCGCTTCTGGTCGTGACGGCCATGGTGCTTGGGCAATGGAGAATGGGAATCTACGGTGCGATAGCTGCACTGCCAGGAGTGATCTTGATACTCACTCAACAGAGAAGATAGATCCAGCTGAGCCTCCCGCATCAGCGCCGTGATGCGCGTGGGCCCTGCAACTACGTAGGGCCCACGCGTGATGCCTGATCTCACGGGTGTCGCGACCTTCCTTTCGGCCTGGCATCGACCACGACGAACGGCGTCGACACCGGATTCAGCGTGACCCACTGACCATGGCCCGGAAGCGACTCAGGTCTGTCGCAAGGCTCGCCCGAGGAAGCGGCTGTTGCGGGCGTACCACGGAGTCCGGCCGGGATCGCGCCGCGCCTCGTAGGATCGGCGCATGGTGGCCTTTGTACCGTCGTTCGTCTGCTTCTTCCTGTTCTGCGCTGGTGTGGTCCGAGATCGCCGCCGAGTGAGCAACGCGGTCCTGCTGGGCCTGTCCGCCGTCTTCGCGGTGCTCGCGCTCTTGCTGCATGTGGCCTCCGAGCGAACCCAGTTGGGCCGCGATCTGGCCGTCGTGCTGCTGACCCTGGCGGGCGTGGGGGTCGTCACGCTGGCGTGGTTCCTCATCGCCAACGGGATCACCATGGTTCGCAAGGAGGGCAGAAGCCCGGCGAACCTGCTGTCCCTGGGGGCGGGCATCGCCCTGATCGCCCTGATCGCGCTGCTGATCACCGCGCTGGTGCTGCACACGCACACGCTGGTGGTCGTGGCGGCGACGGCGGTGGCGCTCGCCGGCTACGTCGCCTTCCTGTTCCTCTGTTTCCTCGTCTACGGGGGCCTGTACGGACGTCTGCGCATCCGGCGCCGGGCGGACTACGTGGTGGTGCTCGGCTCGGGCCTGAGCGGCGGCACCACCGTGCCCCCGCTGCTGGCCGGTCGCCTCGACCGTGCCCGGAAGGAACACGCCAGGCTGTCCCGGAAGGGCCGGCGCCCGGTCCTGATCACCTCGGGAGGGCAGGGGCCCGACGAGAAGCTGCCCGAGTCCCACGCGATGGCCGACTACCTGGTCACCCAGGGTGTCCCCGCCGACCTGATCGAACGCGAGGACCGCTCGACGACCACGGACGAGAACCTGACGTTCAGCAAAGCCCTGATGGAGCGGGCGAATCCGGACTACCGGTGCGTGATCGTCACGAACAACTACCACGTCTTCCGCGCCGCGATCACCGCCCGCCGCACCGGCGTCCGGGGCCACGTGATCGGGGCGCCGACAGCCGCGTACTTCTGGCCGAGCGCCATGATCCGCGAGTTCGTGGCCCTCTTGGTCGCCTACCGCCGCACCAACGCAGCACTCTTCCTGCTCGTCCTGCTGAGCGGCCTGTTCATCTGGTGGCTGGGGTGGCCGTCGCCGGGGGCCGTCACCTAGAAGCCGAGGATCCTCGGCGGCCCAACCGCCCGGCATCAGTAACCCGCGCAGGTACAGCACGCCGTTGGCCCGCAGGCCGCGGCGGCGGTAGACGGGTACGCGGGGCCCATCACCTCCGATACCGCTGCGCCACTGCCGTGAAGGCGGCCTTGGGTTCCCATTCCATGTCGGGGTAGGTCTGTCCCGTACGCCCTTCGAGGAGTTTGACGATGCCCAGGCCGGCCCGGTCCAAGTCGTCACGGGGGTCGCCGTCGGGGCGGTGCGGGTAGCCGAGCAGGGCGAACAGGAACACGAACGCGCTGTCCACGCCCTCGGTCTCGAAGATCTCCAGCAGTTCGCTCAGATATGCGGCCTGGCCGGCCTCGTCACGCTCGTACACGCCGTTCAGTCGTGCAGGGGCCTTGGTCTCCGGGTCGTGCTCGACCACTTCCAGCACCCGCCCGCCGCGGTCTCCCGCGCCGCGGTAGGCCGCGGTGCCGAACCCGGTGACGGCGAGTGGCTTCGGGTCTTGGGCCAGGGTGCGCACCGCGTCCCGGAACCGGTCGGCGACCTCGGCGGAGCGGATCAGCTCGAACGTCACGAAGTCGAAGGGGGCCCAGTCGACCTGCTCGAACTGGATGGCCGCGTACGTGAGCCTGCCCTGGAAGCGCTCGCGGACCGCGGCCGCGGCGTCGCGGAGGAACGCGTTGACGCGCACGCCGAGTGCGCGCATCGCTTCGGCCCGCCGCTCGGGCTGGCTCATAAGGTGCTCGACACGCTCCTCGGGGCTGTCGCCGGGCAGGAACCCGCGGTTCATCACGCTCAGCTCCACCCCTGCGACGAACACGACTGCGGCCCCCTGCTGCCGGAGCCGTTCCGCTCGCTCGGCGCAGTCGCGGAAGAGCGTGAGGATCAGCTCCGGATCCAGCTCCAGCGGATAGGGCGAGAACCAGACCTCCAGGCCGAGTTCGGCGGCGGCACCGGCGGCCAGCTCCAGTCGGTACGGGTCGCCGCCGATGATCTGGACCGCGTTGCAGTGCAGGTCGTCACGGATGATGGCGAGTTCGCGCCGGACCACCGCAGGGTCGAAGTGCTCGCGGGATACCTGGCCGTGCACGACGAATCCGGTGTCGTAGGTCATTCCTCTTGCTCGCATGGTGACGTCCCCTCTGTCGGTCTCGGGCGGGTTGAGGCTGACAGGAAAAGTGCGTGCACGCAAGTTTACGCACGCGCAACTTTGCGTGTGCGCAGCGTTGTGTGGAACGCTAACGCCGTGACGACACCACCACGAGGGCTGCGGGAGCGGAAGAAGCAGGC
Organism: Streptomyces sp. NPDC048171; assembly: GCF_043202655.1. Taxonomy (NCBI): domain Bacteria; kingdom Bacillati; phylum Actinomycetota; class Actinomycetes; order Kitasatosporales; family Streptomycetaceae; genus Streptomyces; species Streptomyces sp. NPDC048171. The sequence goes on along the minus strand of NZ_JBIDAU010000003.1, from coordinate 232,055 downwards.
CACGCGCGAGGCGCTACGCGAGGCGGCGCTGCGTCTGGCCGTGGAGCGCGGACCCGACCAGGTGCGGGTCGAGGACATCGCCGAGGCGGCCGGGGTCTCGCCGCGCACCTACAACAACTACTTCGCCAGCCGCGAGCAGGCGATCGTCTCCGCTGTCACCGCGGGCCGGGAGGCGCGCATCGCGGCGGCGGTGGCGGCCCGGCCCGGAGGAGTGCGCCTGGCCGACGCCGTCACCGAGGCGGTGGTCGAGCAGTACACGAACACCGGCGAGCGCGAACACGAGGCGCTGCTGCTGATCACCACCCAGACCGCTCTGCGCGACGCGTTCCTCGATGCCACCGCCGGCATCGAGCCCCCTCTCGCGGCGGTGATCGGCGAACGCCTGGCCGACGCCGAAGCGCCCACGGCCCGCGTCCTCGCGGCAAGCGTGGCCGTGGCCGTTCGCATCGCGCTGGAAGGCTGGCTCCGGCCGGCCGGGAACGCGGGGGGCGCCGAGAGTTCCGCCGCCGGAGGACTGGTCGTGCCCTCCGGCTCGCTGCCCGACCAGCTCCGCACGGCGCTGGCCCCGCTCGCGCCCGCGTTCGACGCCGCCGAGCAGCTCACCCGGCCGTGAAGCCGACCAACTGGGGCATCTGTCGAAGGTGCCGCAGGAACTCACCGATCTCCGCCTGGGCAGCGTCCCTGTTATCGTGCGCCGATGCCAACGATCAGACAGGTTCAAGTGACCTTCGACTGTGCGGAACCCGCGCGCCTCGCAGCCTTCTGGTGCGAGGTGCTGGGCTACGTCGTGCCGCCGGTCCCGGAGGGCTTTGCCACGTGGGAGGAGTACCACCACTCGCTGCCGCCCGAGGAGGAGCTCTACTTCGCGTGCGCCGATCCCTCGGGTGTGGGCCCCCGCCTGCTCTTCCAGCGAGTTCCCGAAGGCAAGGTCGTCAAGAACCGGGTGCATCTCGATGTGCGGGCCGGCATCGGGCTCGTGGGTGACGAGCGCCTGGCCACCCTGGAGGCCGAGTGCGCACGGCTGATGGCGCTCGGCGCGAAGCACGTGCTCACGCAGCGCGCCGACGGCGTCAACGAGTCCTGCATCACGATGCAGGACATCGAGGGCAACGAGTTCTGCCTCGACTGACGTCCGAAGAGCGGCGTCTGCACCGGAACCGTCCGCCTGGTCTCGCGGCGGCCTGCCTCAGGCCTGCTCTTCGGTGGCGTGCGAGTCGGTGAGGGTGAGCGCGCCGCCCGCCGCGATCAGGCCGACGAGCACGGCGAGCACGCCGTAGGTGATGCGCTCGCCGTGGAAGAAGGACTGCACGAGCCCGCTGTCCCAGGCGCCCGCGGGCAGCCGGGTGGTGACCAGTACGGCGACCAGGGTGCCGACGACGGCGGTGCCGACGCTGGTGCCGACCTCTTGGGCGGTGTCGTTGAGCGCGGTGCCGATCGAGGTGCGGTTGGCGGGCATCGCCTCGACCAGGGCGATGGCACAGATGGTCATGACCGTGCGCAGCCCGACGGTCATCACGACCATGCAGAGGGCGATGGCGGTGTACCCGTGGTCGACGCCCCAGGCGAGGCCGGCCAGCGCCGCGGTCAGGCAGGCCGCGCCGACCAGGCAGGCGACGCGGTGCCCGTACTTCTTGGCGAGCCACTCCGAGAGCGGGGTCGCCGCGATCATCGTCACGATGAGCGGCAGGTTCGCCAGGCCGGCCCGCACGGGGCTCCATCCGTAGGCGTACTGGAAGTGGAGGATGAGCCCGAACATCACGCCGGCCATCGCGACGGACGTGCCGATCTGGGCGAGGGCGGCGCCGCGGACGGTGCCGTTGGAGAAGATTCCGAGGTCCAGCATGGGGGCCTTGCTGCGGCGCTCGTGCCACACGAACGCGATGCCCGCGGCCGCGGCGCCCAGGACCGAGGCGAGCGTGGCGGCTGAGCGCCAACCGTGCTCGACGCCGCTGGTCAGGGCGTAGCAGGCAAGGCCGATGGTGAGCACGCTGAGGGCGGCGCCCGGCAGGTCGAGCCTGTCGTCGGTGAGGTCCTCGCGCCGGTCGGGCGCGACGCCGCGCCGCACACCGATGGCCGCGATCAGGGCTATCGGCGCGTTGACCAGCAGAAGCCACTGCCAGCTCACGTGGGCGAGCGCGGTGCCGCCGAGCAGCGGGCCGAGGATGAACCCGGACATGCCGACGACGATCATCAGGGTCATCGCGCGCATCCGCAGCGCCTGGTCGTCGAAGAGGCGGAAGACGAGCGAGTTGGTGATCGGGGCCATGGCGGCGGCGGCGACGCCGAGTCCGGCACGCAGCGCGATCAGCTGCCCGGTGGAGTCGACGGCGACCACGGACAGGCTCATCAGGCCGAAGACGGCCAGGCCGACGAGCAGGACGCGTCGGCGTCCGAGGCGGTCGGCCATGGACCCCGCCGTGAGCAGCAGGCCGCCGAACGTCAGCGAGTAGGCGCCGGTGACCCATTGCAGTGCGGTCGTGCTGCCGCCGAGGTCGCGGCCGATGGTGGGCAGTGCGATCGAGAGCAGGGTGTTGTCGACCATCTCGACGAAGAAGGCCAGGCAGAGCGCGGCCAGCGGGATCCACGCCGCCCGCAGCGATCCGTAGGTACGGGCGGGGGCGGGCTCGGTTTCGGTGGTGGTGCCACTCATGACCGGCCTCCTTTCTGCACGTCGAACGCCGCCAGGCATGGAACGGCGTTCGTTCATGGAACATTGTTCGTTGTGCACCATAGAACCATGTTCGATAGAGAGGCAAGCCGCGCAGGCGGCCTGTGCTTGGATGGATGGATGACACCGCCGCCCGCACGTGCCCGCTCCGCCCCCGAGAGGCCCGCCCGCGGGCGCCGACGCGCTTCGCACTCCATGGAGGCCGTCCTCGACGCGGCCGTGGCCCTCCTCGACGAGGCCGGCGGTCCCGCGCTGACGTTCCGCGCCCTCGCCGCCCGGCTCGGCACCGGTGTCGGCACGATCTACTGGTACGTCCAGAACAAGGACGAGCTCCTCGACCGCGCCACCGACCACGCGATCAGCGGGGTCCTGGCCGCCGTGGAGGAGCACCCGGAGAGCGACGACCCCATCGCCGACCTCCGGGCGATGGCCATCGCCCTGTTCGACGCGATCGTGGACCGGCCGTGGCTTTCGGCGTACTTCATGCGCAACACCGACGTACAGGGCAACTCCCTGCGTCTGTACGAGCGGCTCGGCCGGCAGACCCTGCGCCTCGACCTCACGTCGCGGCAACGGTTCCATGCCGTCTCGGCGATCACGGGCGTCGTCGTCGGCACGGCTGCCGACCTGGGCGCGGAGATCCCGCAGGAGCTGCTCGACGGCGAGGTGGACCGCGAGGAGTACCTCAACCGTTTCGCCGACACGTGGCGGTCGCTCGATGCCGAGGAGTTCCCGTTCGTGCGGCAGATCGCCGACGAGTTCGCCGGTCACGACGACCGGGACCAGTTCCTCGCCGCGCTGGACCTCACACTGGCGGGCCTGCGGCTGCAGGCCGGCACCTGACTCCGGCACGACCGCGTGCGCGGGTCGGCTCCGGCCTGATCAGCTGTGGTTCGTGGCGCCGGGCCACGGTGAGGTCTCCACGTTTTTGCCGTCGGTCGAGGGGCAACCGGTAAGCACAGCCTGACAGGAGTGCTCGGCTCCTGATGCAAGACAGCGAGATCCCGCTTGGAGGTCCCACATGCTGAAGGCCATTGCAGACGTTCTGCGATCCGTTGGCGGAGCGATTGCCACGGTCGTCACACTTCCCTTCCGTGCCGTTGCGCGGCTCTTCGGGGGCGCGTCCGCGAGCGCTCACGGACGCCACTGACGTCTCCGCGTGGCGATTGTGAAGGGGCGGTACGGCCCACGGCCGTACCGCCCCTTCGTGCCTGTGGCCTGCTACTGCCCCGCCGTACTCAGGACATCGCCCCCTCCGGGTGAACCGGACGGGGCGATGCGCCGAAGTGGCGGATGGGCCACCGAGTTGTGCGCAGGACTCAGATGATGCTCACGCCGTAGGCGCCGAGTGCCTCGGTGACCGGCTGGAAGAACGTGGTGCCGCCGGAGGAGCAGTTGCCGCTGCCGCCGGAGGTCAGGCCGAGCGCGGTGCTGCCGGAGAAGAGCGCGCCACCGCTGTCGCCGGGCTCGGCGCAGACGTTGGTCTGGATCAGACCGCTTACTATGCCGTCGGCGCCGTAGTTGACGGTGGCGTTGAGGCCGGTGACGGTACCGCCGTGCAGACCGGTGGTGCTGCCGCTGCGCTGGACGGACTGGCCGACCGAGGGGTCTCCGGCGCCGGTGATCTCCTGGTAGGAGCCGTTGTAGAGGTAGACGCGGCCGTCGGCGGCGGCGCCGTTGGAGTGCCGGATGATGCCGTAGTCGTTGCCGGGGAAGCTGGACCCGGCGGTGGTGCCGATCGACCACGAGCTGCCGATGTTGGTGCAGTGACCGGCGGTCAGTGCGAACTTGGTGCCCGCGCCGTCCTGCACGTTGAAGCCGAGGGAGCACCGGGCTCCACCCGTCGTGATGGCTTCGCCGCCGGCGATGAGCTTGGAGAACTTGCCGGGGGTCTGCTTGATCACGAGAGCGCCGGCGTTCGCACCGGCCTCGCTCCTGATCTCGGCTATCTCAGCCTTGCTGACCGTGCTGTCGACCGTGACGACGACCTTGTCCGACTTGGTGTCGGTGTACCACGCGGTGCCGCCGACGTCGGCGGTGCGCACGGCGTCGTGCGTCTGCTTGAGCTCGGCGGCGCTGAACGTCTGAGGGGCCGGCTGGGCCGACGCCGTGGCGGCGGGAACCACCAGGGCCGCGGCGGCCGCGAGGCCGGTCGCCATGGCGATGAGCCGTGCGCGTCTCGGAAGGCTGTGGGGGTGGGAGAGTCGCACTGTGAATCCTCCAGGTTGTGGGGAACCGGGGAGAGGGCGTTGGGTGGACGCCCCGTGACATGTCATCAGGAGCACACTGAAATCACTGGCGTGACCCTGACAAGCGCTTGCACCCATGCTGGGTAGAGCGGCCCGTCTGCGCAAGACCCCGGTCCCAAGATGGCGCCGGAGAGGGGCAGTCGGGCGACTCGAACAAACAAAATGGGCTGTTGAGCAGCGTTCACGCGTACGGGACGAGTGTGGAAGTCTCGGGCGGGCGGTACGCACTCGAAACGGCGGGGGCAGGATGGGCACTGGCGCGAAACGGAAAAACCGGGCCTTCGCGGCGGTCTGCGTCGCCCTGCTGACGCTCCTGCCGGCCACTGCGTGCACCTCGGAGACCGAACCGGAACCGAGCGCCCACGCACGCATCGAGGTGGACCGCCCCTCGGCCCTCGCGGACGAACCGCTGCGCATACGGGTGGGCGGCCTGCGGCCCGGCGAGGAGGTGACGGTCGCCTCCAGCGCCGTCGATCGCGATGGGCTGAGCTGGTCTGCGCAGGGCCGGTTCACCGCCGACGACGGGGGCGACGTGGACCTCACACGGCACAAGCCCAATTCGGGCACGTACGACCGGGCTGACGGCATGGGCCTCTTCTGGTCGATGCGGCCGCGCAGGGGAGAGGCGGACGAGAGCTGGTTCGCTCCGCGGAGCCCCCTGCGCGCGGCTTCCTACGACGTACGGATCGCCGTGCGCGCCGGGCAGCGGGAGATAGCCCACCGGACCCTCACGCGCCGGCTACGCGCAGAGGGAGTGCGGCACCGGACCCTAACCGTCGCCGACGACGGGCTGGACGGCGCCCTGTTCCTGCCCCGCGACGCCGCGCCCCGCGCGGCACCGGTCCTCCTGTTCGGCGGCTCCGAGGGCGGCCGCGGTCTCGACCTGGAGGCCGCGATGCTGGCCTCCCGGGGCCACCCGGCGCTCTCCCTCTGCTACTTCGGCTGCGAGGGGCGCCCCTCGCAGCTGCGCGACATCGAGCTGGAGTACTTCGTGCGGGCCGCCCGGCTGCTGACGGACCTGCCCGGCGCGGCACCCGACCGGCTCGCCGTCATGGGCGGCTCGCGCGGCAGCGAGGCGGCGCAGCTCCTCGCTCAGTACCACCCCGGGCTGGTCCGGGACGCCGTGGCGGTCGCACCCGGTACCCGGACCTACTGGCCGAAGGCAGGCTCGGACGCGGAGAAAGCGAGCTGGACGCGCGACGGCAGACCCGTCCTGCTCGACGAGATCCCGCTGGACCACGTGCGCGGCACGGTCCTGGCGGTGGCCGGAAGGAAGGACCGGCTGTGGCTCGCGGGACCGGCGGCCGAGAGCATCGCCCGGCGCACCAACGCCGCCGGCGTCCGCCACCGCGCCCTGATGTACGACGAGGCCGGACACGGCGTCATGGGCGCGCCGTACCGCGCCGCGGGAAAGTACATCTACGACCCGTCGGCGAAACGGTGGACGGATCTGGGCGGCACGCAGGCCGCCGACGCCCGGGCGAAGGCGGACAGCTGGCCGCGCATCCTGGAGCTGATCGGCCGGTGAACAAACCGGGGTCGCCCGCGCGCGATTCCGGGGGCGTGCGGCACCCGGATCGGGGGCATGCGCAGGACAAGACAGCCAACCGTCCGGGTCAGTGGGTGGCTGTGCCGAATCCACGTGCGGAGGTGCCGCGATGACGCATGGCCTGGTGTTGAAGACGTTCCCCGCGGGCTCGCCCCGCGGCTCCTGGCCGGCCGAGGAATTCGCGTCGCACCTACGCGTGCAGGGCCGGACCGCCGAGGTTGTCATGGACCTCGCCGCCGACGCCTTCCTCGTCGTCGCCCCCGCCCCCACGGCCCCCTCGGACACACACGGGAACGAGGCGGAACCCCTGCCCTCCGCGGCCTGACACGCCCCCGCGTGACAGCGGCCGGCCCGTCCGTCCAGCCCCGGGGCCCGCGGCGGTGCGCCGTGCTGCGCAGGGCGAGGCGTCTCCGCAAGACCACGCGCGGCTTCACCGTGACTCCAGTACGAACTCGTACGACGGCCTTGCTTCCCGGCCCGGCCCTCAGCCCCGGTCAGCGCCCCGCGCCCCTCTGGCAGCCTGCTCGATCTTCGCGCAGTAGGCCGCGCGGGCCTCATCGTCGATCCGCTGCTCGTGCTCGGCACGCATCCCGGTCCGGCCGTCGAGGCCCTCGCGCAGGATGTCGGCGTGCCCGGCATGCCGGATGGTCTCGCCGAGGACATGGACCATGACGGCGAAAAGGTTCGTGTTGGGAGCCGGCTCCCGCCACCACGGCACGTGGCCGGGGGCGTCGAGGGGAAGCTCGCTGATCGTCGCGTCCGAGTGTTCCCACGTGCGCCGGTAGAACCCGATGATCTGATCGCGGGTCTCGCCCTCGGCCGCCCACTGATCGCCGCCGTCGTGGTCCTGCCACCGGGGCAGCGGTTCCGGATAGGGGCGGTCGAAGACCTCGCCGAAGTACCTGGCCTCGACGGTGGCCACGTGCTTGACCAGACCGAGGAGATTGGTCCCGGTCGCGGTCAGGGGACGGCGGGCGTCGTACTCGGACAAGCCGTCGAGTTTCCAGAGCAGCGCCGCGCGGTCCCGCCGCAGTCTGCCGTGCAGATTGCGTTTCGCGAATTCATCGATCATGCGGCACGAGCCTGCCATGGGCTGCGCGTGGCGTCACCAAGTTCCCCCATGACCTGACGCCCCACCGCGCGGTGATCCGCCGCACGGGCCCTGCTGCGGTGCCGTTCATGGCGTTGGACGAAGACGGAGTGTCATCCCCGCGGTTGCGGCCCGTGGAGGTGGCGCGACGAGGTGGTCTTCTAGGCCTGCCGGGCGTCGTACTGCTCGGGGTGACGACCGTGAGCATCGCAGACCACGGCGACCGCGAAGACTTCCTCGCACTCGTCGGCGGTCTCGGCCTCTTCGGCGGGATCCTCCTCGTGATCGCTGGTGGGCCAGTGAAGCCTTCCGCCGTCCTCCGGAACGTCTCGTGGCCGGGGCTCCCGTGCGTGTCGCGTGGAGCGGGGAGGGCGGGCCGATAGGCTGCGTCGCTCCGGAGATCCGATCGGAGTTCACCTGTGAGTCGTGCACGCCTGGGGATCGCCATCCTGACCATGGGCAACCGGCCCGCCGAGTTGCAGGCCCTGCTGGCGTCGGTGGCCAGGCAGACACTGCCGGCCGCGCGGATCGTGGTGGTCGGCAACGGCAGTGCGCTGCCGGAGCTGCCCGTGGGTGTCGACGGGGTGGAGCTGGAGGAGAACCTGGGGGTGTCCGGCGGCCGGAACGTGGCGATCGAGCACCTGCGGGCACGGGGTGACGTGGACGTCGTGGTCGACCTGGACGACGACGGACTGCTCGTACACACGGACGTGTTCGAGAAGCTGGCCGCGATGTACGGGGCGGATGAGCGGCTGGGAATCGTGTCGTTCCGGATCGCCGACGAGCAGGGCCGTACGCAGCGGCGGCATGTGCCGCGGCTGCGGTCGAAGGACCCGCTGCGCGCCGGTGAGGTGACCACGTTCCTGGGCGGCGGACACGCGCTGTCGATGCGGATGCTGGAGCGGACCGGCACCTGGCCGGACGCGTTCTTCTTCGCCCATGAGGAGACCGATCTTGCGTGGCGGGCGCTGGATGACGGGTGGCGGGTGGTCTACGAGCCGTCGCTGCTGCTCCAGCATCCCCGGACGTCACCGGCCCGGCACGCGGTCTACCACCGGATGACGGCCCGCAACCGGGTGTGGCTGGCCAAACGGCATCTGCCCGCACCGCTGGTTCCGGCCTACCTCGGGGTGTGGACCCTGCTGACGGTGGCGCGCACGCGCTCGTGGGGCGGCCTGCGGGCCTGGGCGGGCGGCTTCGCCGAGGGGGTGCGCGCGTCGGGCGGGCCGCGACGGCCGATGCGGTGGGCGACCGTGGCACGGATGACGCGCCTGGGTCGCCCGCCGGTGATCTAGGACTTGTTCGGCTGCGAGGATGTCGGCTCTTTGAGGGTCCTGCACGGCCCGGTCTGGGAGGAAACGGATCTTCTCTGGGACGGACTTGAATCGCACCTTGGTTCTCAGTCCACGACGAAGGGTGCGTATCCGACCGTGACCTCACCTACCTCAAGGTCCGAGAAGAGCAGGGTCAGCTCGTGCGCGTTGGTCTCGATGTGAACCTCATGGAAGTCGATCCCGACAGCCTTCGACCAACGGCGGGCAGCCTCCGATTCGGGACGGAGCTCGGCTCCGTACATCTCGTGGTACTTCGCGCCCCAGACGTACCCGCCGAGGTCGGGGTCGGCGGTGTCCCGGTCGAGGAGACGGTCGTCCAGGGACGCCTGCCAGGTTCCCGTGTCCAGGAACGTCTCGCACCGGGCCTCGACGCAGTGCCGGAAGAGATACCGCAGGTAGGTCAGCGGACGCTGCGGGCCGTTCCACACCTGGAATACGACCTCGTAGTCACGCATGTAGGGGGTGTACCCGTGGTGCACGACAAAGTGTTCGAGGGTCTCATTCAGCGTCTGCTGAAGTTCTGCGGTGGCCATGCCGTCCTTCTACCTCACTCGGCGAGCCCTTCGACACCGAGATTACGAGGCCGGGGACACTCCGGCGCCTGAGAATCGCCCGTCCAAGGCGCGCACCGTTGCTCAAACGAGCAGTTCGTAGATCGGTCTACTGCGGTCAATGACGCCGGCTTGTGGCAGTCAGCACTGCCGCGAGGCCCTCCCGGAGGTCCTGTACGAAGTACGCGGGCACCTCCAGCGACGGGAAGTGGCCCCCGGCTTCGGGTGCGCTCCAGCGGACGATCTGCCGGTACCGCTCCTGTGCCCAGGGGCGTGGGCACTTCTCGATGTCGCGGGGGTACATGCTGATCGCCGACGGGACGTCGACCCGGAGTTCGGGGTCCAGTGAGTTGTGGCTCTCGTAGTAGATGCGGGCCGCCGACGCGCCGGTGTGTGTCAGCCAGTACAGCGTCACGTTGTCGAGGATGCGGTCCTTGGAGATCCTCTCGAACGGGCTGTCCTCCGTGTCCGACCACTCGGCGAACTTGTCCAGGATCCAGGCGAGAAGCCCCACCGGTGAGTCCACGAGGGAGTAGCCGATGGTCTGGGGCCGGGTCGCCTGCTGTTTCGCGTACGCCGCGCGGTGGCGCCAGAAGTGGGCTGTCTCCTCGGTCCACCTGCGTTCGACCGCCGTCAGGCCGTCCGTGGTCACACCGGGGGGTGCCTGCGCGAACGTGCTGTGGATGCCGAGGACGTGCGCCGGGAACCTGCCGCCGAGGACCGTGGTGATGTTGCCGCCCCAGTCGCCGCCGTGGGCCGCGAACTCGCCGTAGCCGAGCCTTCCCATCAACTCCACCCACGCGGCCGCGATCTTCTCGGTTCCCCACCCGGTGGTGGCCGGTTTGTCGCTGTAGCCGAAGCCCGGCAGCGACGGGGCGACGACGTGGAACGCCGGCGCGTCCGCGTCCTGTGGATCCGCCAACTCGTCCACCACATCGATGAACTCGGCGATGCTGCCCGGCCAGCCGTGCGTCATGAGCAGGGGAGTGGCGTCCGCGCGCGCCGAGCGGCGGTGCAGGAAGTGGATTCCCAGGCCCTCGATGGTCGTGCGGAACTGGCCGACGCGGTTGAGGCGGGCCTCGAACGACCGCCAGTCGTACCCGGTGCGCCAGTAGTCCACGACATCGACGAGGTCGGCGAGCGGCACGCCCTGGTCCCATCGGCCGGGACCGGGCGCGGCGCGCCGGACCGTCTCGGCCTCCGGCAGCCGCGCCGCGGCCAGTCGCGCGCGCAGATCGTCGAGTTCGGCGTCGGTCGCGTGGGCTTCGAACGCTCGCACGTCGCTGTCTGGACGGGACATGAGACCTCCTGGCCATCGCGGAACCGGCTAAGACGGTTCTAACAGTCTCCGAGCCGCGCCGCAACCGGCTAAGGTGGTTCCATGCCTGCTGCGTTCCCTGACTTCCGCCTCGGCAAGGTGCTGGCCACCAGCTTCACGGGGACCCTGTCGGAGCGTCATGGCGACGCCGTGGAGCGCATTCCCACGCCGCAGCGACTCGTCGACTGGCTGGCGGTGTACGACCTCGCCGTGGACTCCTGCACCGCCGCCCAGCTCGACCTCGCCTGGGAACTGAGGGAGTCGATCCACGCCGCCGCGACGGCTGCCGCGCTCCATGACGCGCTCCCCGCGTCCGCCGTCCACGTCATCAACGACCGCAGCGCTCGGGGCCGGGCCGCGGCGGTCCTGACGCCCGAGGGCGAGCGGCGATGGCGGCTCAGCCCGGCCTCCCGCGTGGAGGACGCCCTCAGCGTGATCGCCGCCGACGCGATCAGCGTCATCGCGGGCGAACGGGACGGAAGACTGGCCCTGTGCGCGTCACCCACCTGCCGAGCCGCCTTCTTCGACACCAGCCAGAGCCGCACCCGCAAGTGGTGTGACATGAACACGTGCGGGAATCGGCAGAAGAAGGCGCGTTTCCACGCCAACCAGCGGAAGAGCGCCGGGCCGGCGGAGTGACCCGGGCGCGCCGCTCCTCAATCCCGTCCCGGAACCGGCGGGTTCGCAGCTTCTGAAGGGAAGGGCTGGGCACTCAGGTTCTGCGCTGCTTGAATGCTCCAGTGATCGAACTGGTGGTTGCGCTGTCGGTGGCAGGGGTGACTGCGTGGCTTTTCCGTCGCAGAGTGAAGCAGCGGGCAGACAGTGCCGCTCAGGGAGATGTGATCAAGATTCCCTGTCTGCTCCGGCACCCTTCGGTCGAGGGGCGATGGCTCCGGGAGCGCCTGGTGACAGGCCCCTCTGGATCGGCTTGGGAGCCACGGACCAAAGCCGGGGCGGCGGTGTCCCTCCCGGAGGGGCTGCGGCAGGTCGGCGTGCGGTCACCGTCCTGGCGCGAGGCACTGAAGATCAACGGTGGCTCCAGGATCGTTGAGTGCAGCTCTCCCGAGGGGCCCCTTCTTGTCGCCGTGATGCCGAACGAGCTGGATTACGTACTCACGGCCTTGAACAACAGCTGAGCCAAGCAGTCCGGTGATCGCCGCCGCCCACCCGGTGCCGGGCACCATCGCGGACGCGCACGCCTGGAGGGGCGTCCGGTGACCTCAGGAAGGCGTGGGCGTCCTCAGGCTCCCGCCACGCCGAGTGCGTGACGGATCGTGGACCGTTCGGTCAGGGTGTCGAGGAGAGCCTTCGCCAGGTCCGCGCGGGTCAGGCTCGAACCTGCGACGTTGGCCTCCAGCGCCGTGCGGTACTGGCCGGTGCCCGGCTTGTCGGTCAGATACGGCGGACGGACGATGGTCCACTCGGTGTCGCTCCGGGCGAAGAGCTGCTCCATCTCTGCCAGGTCCGCGTAGATGTTCCGGTAGATCGCCCGGACGACAGGGGTCACGGTCTTGTGGAACCAGAAGGGTTCGCCCTCGCCCGAGCGCAGCACCGGCTGAGCGCTGACCGCTACGACGCGCCGCACCCCGGCCTTGTCCATCGCCGTCAGCACGGAGCCGATGCCACGTTCGCAGACCCGGCCGGTGCGCTTACGATCCCTCGCGCCGAGTGCCGAGATCACGGCGTCGGCGCCGTCCAGCGCAGGACCCAGCATCGCCGGTTCGAACACGTCGGCTTGGAGGACGTGCAGGTTCTCGTGGTCCAGGGTGAGTCTGCCCGGAGTTCGGACGACGGCGCGTACCTGGTGGCCCGCGTTCAGGGCCTGCTCGACGACGAGACGGCCGGTGCCACCGGTGGCACCGAAGACGGTGAGTTGCATGGAGTTCCTGTCCTTCCGGTCAAAGACGCCGATCGGTTCACTTCCGGCCGGCCGCGACGGCCAGGAGGCAGGGCGCAGCCCTCACCATCCTGCCGGCGCCGACGCGATCGACCTGATCGTGCCCGGTCCCACCCGGCAGCAGCCGCCGACCAGCCGGGCGCCGGACGCCCGCCAGGCCCGTACCCGCTCCGGGGTGAAGGAGGAACGTCCCCGCCAGGACCGGGCCACCGCGTCCCAGGTCTCCCCGCTGTTGGGGTAGGCCACGACCGGCTTGCCGGTGACCCGGGCGGCGGTCTCGACGGCGTCCGGCACGTCCTCGGGGGCGCAGCAGTTGACGCCGACCGCGATCACCTCGTCCGCGTCGGCGGCCAGGGCGAACGCCTCCTCCAGCGGCTGCCCGGCGCGGGTGCGGCCGCCCGTGACCGTGTACGACAGCCAGGCGGGGACGCCCAGTCCGCGCACCGCCCGCAGCAGCGCGACCGCCTCGTCGGCGTCGGGGACCGTCTCCAGTGCGAGGACGTCGGGCCGGGCGGCGGCCAGAACCTCCAGCCGGGGCCGGTGGAAGCGTTCCAGAGCCTTTGGGGTGAGTCCGTACCGGCCGCGGTACTCCGAGCCGTCCGCGAGCATGGCGCCGTACGGGCCGACGGAGGCCGCCACCCACAACGGGCGGTCCGTGCGGGCCCGGCGCGCGGCCTTTCTGGCCAAGCCGACGCTGAGGGCGATCAGTTCGGCCGAGCGCTCGGGACCGATGCCCCGCCGGGCGAACGCCTCGAAGGTCGCCTGGTAACTGGCCGTGATGGCGACGTCGGCGCCCGCCTCGTAGTACGCGAGGTGCGCCTCGGTGATCGCGCCGGGCGCCTCGGCGAGGAGCCGCGCCGACCACAGCTCGTCGCTCAGATCGTGCCCGGCGGCCTCCAGTTGGTTGGACATCCCGCCGTCGAGCACGAGCGGGCGGCCGGAGGCGAGGGCGGCGGCGAAATCGCTGGTCATGGCACGAGGCTATGCCCGCCCCGGCGGCGGGCCCGCGGTCTTGTCCCCCGTGCGAGCTACGGCCAGGTGTCCACCCTGAGGTGACGATCTCCCGCCGCCGGATCCGTAGCGTCCTGATCGGCCCGGGACGCCCCGGTCGCGGGCCTCCGACGAAGGAGTCCCCGTGAGGTTCGTCTGGCAGTTCCTGGCCGTCCTGGCGATGTACGCCATAGGCGGAAACGCGGTCAACGCCGTGAAGGAGAACGACTGGCTGACGCTCGTCGTCGGTCTCACGGCGGCCGCACTGGCGGTCCTCGTGTACGCGTGGGTGGTCCGGCGGACCGAGCGCCGGCAGGCCCTGGACGTGGCCCGGGAGGGCGCCGCGGTCAAGGCCGGCTGGGGAACGCTGATCGGCGCCGGGATGTTCGGCGCCGTCATCGTGAACCTCTTCTCCTCCGGGTACTACGAGGTCGACGGCCTGGGCTCGGTGGAGGGCGCCCTGGGCCTGGTCGGCTTCATGGCGGCCGCCGCCGCGATGGAGGAAGTGGTGTACCGCGGCGTCCTGTTCCGCATCGTCGAGGAACACGTCGGCACGTACGTCGCGCTGGTCCTGACCGGCCTCGTGTTCGGCCTCTCGCACCTGCTCAACGAGCACGCGACCGTGTGGGGCGCCCTCGCCATCTCCATCGAGGCCGGCTTCATGCTCGCCGCCGCCTACGCCGCCACCCGCAGCCTCTGGCTGACCATCGGCGTGCACTTCGGCTGGAACTTCGCCGCGGCCGGCGTCTTCAGCACCGAGGTCTCCGGCAACGGTTCCAACCAGGGACTGCTGGACGCCGCGACGGACGGCCCGAAGCTGATCACGGGCGGCGAGTTCGGCCCCGAGGGCAGCGTGTACGCGGTCGGATTCGGGGCGCTGCTGACCCTGGTGTTCCTGTGGCTGGCCCACCGGCGCGGCCACATCGTGGCGCCCGGTGCTCGGCGTGCGGCGCGTGCCAACTCCACCGCTACACTGCCCCGATGACCGCTCGCCGAGGGATGCCGGACTTGATGCCGGGGATGTCCAAGCGGTGGCGGCGCCTCGACGTGACCGTCCGGGACCTGCCGCTCGGAGTGCTCCTCCTGATCGCGTCCCTGCTGCCGGCGCTGCGGGGCAACGGCACCGAGATCGGCGGTCTGCCCACCCGCTCCGCCGACCTGCTCGCCGGTGCCGCCGCCGTCCTCCAGTGCCTGCCGCTCGCCGTGCGCCGACGGTGGCCGCACCTCTGCCTCGCCCTGGTGTCGATCGGCTTCGCCCTCGACCAGATCCGCGGCTACCACCTCTTCGCCGGTACCGCGCTGCCCATCGCGCTGCTGAGCGCCGGTTCGTATCTGGAGCGGTACCGGCGCGCGACCCTCGCCCTCGCCTCCGTGGCGTTCGTCGCGCTCTCGGTCGAGCTGCACCGGCGCGGACCGGGCGACCCGGTCGCCGAGTTCGTCACGTTCTACCTGGCGCTCGGCCTCGCCTGGGGCATCGGCACCTGGATGCGCTCCGCCCGGGCCGCGGAGGCCGAACGGCGGGGGCGGGTCGCCGAGGACGCCCGCAACGCCGAGCGCACCCGCATCGCCCGCGAACTCCACGACGTCGTCACCCACCACGTCACGGCGATGGTCGTCCAGTCCGAGGCCGCCCGGTACCTGACCGCCGCGCCCGACCGGCTCGACCAGACGCTGGCCGCGGTCAGCGACACCGGCCGCCGGGCCATCACCGACCTGCGGCACCTGCTCGACCTGCTCAACCCGGACCACGGCACCGACCGGAACGCCGAGCCCAGGACCCCGCCCGTCGGCCGGGTGCTCACACTGGTGGAGCAGACCCGACGGGCCGGCCAGCCCGTGGAGTTCACCGAGGAGGGCACTCCGGCGGCCTCGACCGGCAGCGCCGACCTCGTGGCCTACCGCGTCGTCCAGGAGGCCCTGACGAACGCGCTCAAGTACGACCACGGCGGACGGACCTCGGTCCTGGTCCACCACGGCGAAAGGGAGATCACCGTGCGAGTCGGCACGGACGGCACCGGCTCGGGCGCCGCGTCCCCCGGCGGCAGCGGGCGCGGCCTGGCCGGACTGCGGGAACGGGTCGACGTCCTCGGCGGCGACTTCAGCACGGACCGCCCGGAGGGCGGAGGCTTCGTCGTCCAGGCCCGTATCCCCGCGGGAAGTCCGTCATGAGCGCCCCGGTACGCGTGCTGATCTGCGACGACCAGGTGATGATCCGCGCCGGCCTGGCGACGATCGTCGACGCCCAGCCCGACCTGGAGGTGGCGGGCGAGTGCGGCGACGGCCAGGCCGCCGTCGACCTGGCCGCCGAAGTACGGCCGGACGTGGTCGTCATGGACGTACGGATGCCGGTCATGGACGGCATCGAGGCCACCCGGCGGCTGGCGGGCGCGGGGGTGGAGCGTCCCGTCAAGGTCCTCGTGGTGACGACGTTCAACCTCGACGAGTACGTCTACGAGGCGCTGCGCGCGGGCGCGAGCGGGTTCCTGCTCAAGGACGCGCCGCCGGACCGCCTGCTGCACGGCATCCGGACCGTGGCCATGGGCGCGGCGCTCCTCGACCCCGATGTGACGCGCCGCCTCGTCGGCCGGTACGCCGCCCGCATCCGGCCCGTCGGCGGCCCCGCCGAGAACCTCCCCCTCACGCCCCGCGAGACGGAGGTGCTGCGCCTGATCGCGGACGGCCTCTCCAACAGCGAGATCGCCGCGGCCCTGGTGATCAGCCCCGAGACGGTCAAGACCTTCGTCTCCCGCATCCTCACCAAACTGGACCTGCGTGACCGTGTCCAGGCGGTGGTGTTCGCCTACCGCCACGGGCTGGTGACCTGACGCACGGATTCAGGCCCACCGGCCCGGGGGATTCAGGTCCGCAGCCGGTGGCGCATCTGCGTCAGGCGCCGGTCGAAGCGGAGGTTGAACCAGGTCAGCCAGCCCATGAAGGCCACCGCGAGGGCGAGGGTCAGGCTCCCGGCGGTCATGGAACCGGCCGCGAACCACAGGACGGACGTACCGAAGAAGATGAGGGCCAGCATGGGGAACGCCCACCAGCGATTGCGCCGCAGCCGCCGCTGACGGGAGTCCACGAGCGCGGCCATCTCCCGGCGCCGGTCCGGGTCCTCGGGCGGCTCGCCACCCTTGAGGATCCGCCGCTCCATGGCGGGCACGTCCGCGGCTTCGGCACCGGTGTCCCGGGCATCGTGGCGTCGACGGCGGCGCACCAGGAACACGACCCAGACACTCATCAGGCCGGCGCTGATCACCGCCCACGGCCACGAGTCGAGCCCGTTCGCGGCCAGCCGGACCACCACGCCCACGGCCAGCGCGGCCAGGCCGATCACCGACAACCTGTCCCGCCAGTCCCGCTCCAGGGCCCCGTCGCGTCGCTCGCGTCTCTTCATGTCTACCTCTCGGTAATCCGGATCAGGGGGGTGACGTCACGTGTCCGTCCGGATACCCGCCCGCCGCCCCCGGACACTTCGGCGGCCACCGAAGCAACCGGCCCATAGCGTCGGGGACATGAGCGCCACGCACACCGCAACCACCGCCCCCGCCCCTGCCACACCGGCCGACACCGTCACCGGCATGGTCGAGCACGTCCTCGCCCTGGCCGCCACCTGGCCCCGCTGGGACGGAGAACCCGTCCACGTCGACGGGCGCGTCTACACCCCGCACAAGGCCGTCCGGC
Source organism: Streptomyces sp. NPDC048171 (assembly GCF_043202655.1). NCBI lineage: Bacteria > Bacillati > Actinomycetota > Actinomycetes > Kitasatosporales > Streptomycetaceae > Streptomyces > Streptomyces sp. NPDC048171. Next base: position 214,728 of record NZ_JBIDAU010000003.1, on the reverse strand, counting down.
GGGTCGCCGACCACATGGTCGACCATCTCGCCGAGATGGAGGCGCGGTTGGCGGGCCGGCCGACCCAGCCCGACCACTGGCACGCCTCCGCCACGACCACGGACGCGGACCGCGCACCCTTCACGCCGGACGACCTCGACGAGGCGCGCAGCCGACTCACCCGGCTCGCCCGGATCTGGGCCGACCGCCTGGACGCGCTCACTCCGGGGCAGCTCGACGACTCGCCCGGCGAGGGCTGGAACTTCCGCGAACTCGCCCGGCACCTGGGGGAGTCCGTGTACTACGCCGACGCCGTGGGCGACCTCTCGTGACCGACTTCGCCGCCCTGCACCGGCCCGGGGCGCCCCTCCTGCTGCCCTGCGCCTGGGACCGCGCCTCCGCCTTCGCCCTCGCCGGGCAGGGCTTCCCGGCCGTCGGCACCACCAGCCTCGGTGTCGCGGCGGGGAGCGGGCTGCCCGACGGCGCGGCGGCGACCCGCGACGAGACCCTGCGGCTGGCCCTCACCCTGGGCTCCGGGCCGTTCCTGCTGACCGTGGACGCCGAGAGCGGCTTCGCCGACGACCCCGACGACGTGGGGGAGTTCGCGCGGCAACTGGCGGCGGTCGGCGCGGTCGGCATCAACCTGGAGGACGCGCTGGGCCCAGCCGACCGGCACGCCGCGAAGATCGCCGCGGTGCGGTCGGCGGCCCCGGGCCTGTTCGTCAACGCCCGTACGGACACGTACTGGTCGGGCGACGGCGACCCCGGGGAGACCGTACGGCGCCTGGAGGCCTACCGCGAGGCCGGTGCCGACGGCGTCTTCGTCCCCGGTCTCACCGACCCCGCCCGGATCGCGGCCCTCGCCGCGCACTTCGACGTCCCGCTCAACGTCCTCCACTCACCCACCGGCCCCACCCTCCCGCACCTCGCCGACCTTGGCGTGGCCCGCGTGAGCCTCGGTTCGCTGCTGTACCGCAGGGCCCTGGGCGCCGCCCTGGAGACGGTGGCCGACATCGCCGCGGGCCGGCCGCCGACGGGCACGTCACCGGCGTACGCGGAGGTGGCCGCGCTGAGCGGCGGCTAGTGCGCGCGCGGCCAGTTCTCCAGCGCGACGTGCAGCGCGTCCACCGCCCGGTCCCAGGACGCCTGGACGGCGCGCGGGGCGCCGAAGCCGCCGGTGGCCTCCAGGGCGCAGAACCCGTGGAAGGTGCTGCGCAGCAGGCGCACGGCGTCGGTCAGGTCGGGCTCGGTGAGGCCGTAGGCGCGGAGCATGCCGTGGGTGATCTCGGCGGTGCGGCGCAGGGCGGGGGAGCCGGCGACGAGGGACTGGTCCATGCGCATCTGCGTCGCGGCGTAACGGCCGGGGTGCCGCAGGGCGTAGGAGCGGTAGGCGTTCGCGAACGCGGCCAGCGCGTCCTTCCCGGCCCGCCCCGCCACCGCCGCCGCGATCTCGTCGATCAGTTCGCCGCCGGCCAGCAACGCGACCCGCACGCGCAGGTCCTGGACGTTCCTGACGTGCGTGTACAGGCTCGCGTCCTTCACCCCGAAGTGCCGGGCGAGCGCGGAGACGGTGACGCTGTCGAAGCCGCTCGCGTCGGCGAGGTCGGCGGCGGCCGCGACCACCCGGCCGGTCGTGAGGCCCACTCGGGGCATGCGCCACCTTCCTGACTCTCCGGCCTCCTCGGGACTCCTGGAGATCTCGGGCCTCATGCTAGGCCAGCGGCCGTAAACCCTGCTGCGCCCACCGCGCCCGGTCCGTAGGGTGTCGCCGACCGCGCAGGGCGAGCAGGGGGAGACGACGGGTATGCGGCGGCTGACGGCTACGACGGGATGACCCACGAGGCACGCGACGCCGACCGAGCCGCCGGACGCCCCGCGCAGGACACCCGGGCCCTGTGGCGGCAACGGGACTTCGGGGTCTTCTGGGCCGCGCAGACCCTCTCCGTCCTCGGCGACTCCTTCGCGCTGATCGCGCTGCCCCTGCTGGTCCTGGAGGCCACCGGCTCGATCGCCCGGATGGGCCTGCTGACGGCCGTGGGCGGCGCCGCCGCGGTGCTCGCGGCCGTCTTCGCCGGGGCCGTCGTCGACCGCGTCGACCGCCGCAAGCTGCTCATCGGCTGCGACCTCGTCCGGATGGGCATGTACGGGCTGGTCCCCGTCGTCTGGCTGTTCGGCCCGCAGATCTGGCTGCTCTACGTCGTCCTGCCCCTGTGCGAGGCCGTCGGCATGCTGTTCGCCGTCGGCTACGTCACCGTAGTGCGCAGCCTGGTCGGCACCGAACAGCTCACCGAGGCCAACGGGCGGCTCAACGCCACCGCCGCCGCGGCCGGCGTCCTGGGCCCGCTGTGCGCCGGGGTGGTCGCCGGCTGGTCGGGACCGGCCACCGCCATCGGCGTCGACGCGGCCAGTTTCGGCGTCTCGGCCGCCTGCGTCGCCTTCGTCCGCTTCCGCCCCCGCCCCGCCGACGACGCCCCGGCCACCGGCAAGCGGCCGGGCCTGCGGCAGGACCTGCGCACCGGGATCGCGTTCCTGTACGGGCATCCGGTGCTGCGCTCGCTCACCGTGCTGCTGTGCGGGTTCAGCTTCCTCACCCTCGGCCTGAACGACCTGGTCATCTACCACCTCAAGCACGACCTGGGCCGCGACGACGGCACGGTCGGCACCGTCATGGCCGTCGGCGCGCTCGGCACCATCACCGGCGCGCTGCTGGTGGCCCGCGCGCGGCGCCTGCTCGGCTTCGGCCCGACCTGGACCGGCTCGGTCGCGGTGTGCGGGCTGGCCTTCGCCGGTCTCGGCCGGGTGACCGAGGTCCCCGCTGTCGCCCTGCTGAGCGCGGCCTTCCTCGCCTGCGTCGGCATGGCGGGCACCTGCTCGATGTCCCTGCGCCAGGAGGTGACCCCCGAGCACCTGCTCGGCCGCGTCACCTCCGCCTTCTGGACCCTCCAGTACTCGGTGGCCCCCATCGGCGCGGCCGTCCTCACCTGGGCGGCGGAGCACCACGGCACCACACCGGTCGCCCTGGCGGCCGGCGCCGGCTGCGTCCTCATCGCCACGGTCGCCCTGCTCACGCCGATCCGCGGGGCGGGGCGGTCCTAGGCCCCGCCCAGGATTCCGCGCAGGAACGCGTTGCCGAACTTCCCCGCCGGGTCCAGTGTCTCCGTCAGTTTCCGGAAGTCGTCGAGTCGCGGGTAGCGGGCGCGTAGTTCGTCCGCCGGGGTCGTGAAGACCTTCCCCCAGTGCGGCCGGGCGGCGAAGGGGGCCAGCGCCCGCTCCAGGCCGCGCACCACCGGCAGCACCGCAGCCGTGTCCTCGACCCAGGTGAAGTGCGCCGCCACGGTGTCCCGCCCGTAGGACGGGCTCAGCCACTGCGCGTCGGCGGCCACCGTGCGTATCTCGCAGGTCTGGAGGACGGGCGCGAGGACCTCCCGGATCGCGTCCATCGCGTGCAGGGCGTCCAGGGCGTGCTCGCGCGGCATCAGGTACTCCGACTGGAGCTCGGCCCCGCTGCTGGGCACGAAGTCGGCGCGGAAGTGCGGCAGCCGCTCGTGCCAGGGCCCCGGCACCCCGGACTGCTCCGTGCAGTTCACCGCGGGCATGCCCGGCACCGGGTGCATCCTGTCCACCGCTGGCGCCGCGTACGGGAAGTCCGGCAGCGGCTGGTCGGTGCGCCGCTTCAGCCACACCTGCCGGAAGCCGGGCGCTCGCCAGTCGGTGAAGAGGCTCACGCTGTACGCCGACGCCATCACCGTCTCGAACGCCGCCGTGTCCAGACCCGTGAGCGGGAACTCCGTGAAGACGTGCTGCTCGACCTCGTAGGCCGGCTCCAGGTCGAGGATGAGGGCGGTCACCACTCCGAGCGCGCCCAGTGACGTCACCGCGCCGCCGAACCGGTCGTCGCCGCGCGCGAGGACCAGCGTCGAGCCGTCCGCCGTGATCAGCTCCACCTCGCGCACCTCCGACGCCAGCGAGCCGTTGCCCACCCCGGAGCCGTGCGTGCCGGTCGCCACCGAACCGGCCACCGAGATGTGCGGCAGCGACGCCATGTTCGCCAGCGCCAGGCCCCGCGCGTGCACCCGCCGGGCCAGCTCCGCGTACCGGACGCCTCCGCCCACCCGCACCGTGCGGGCCGCCGTGTCGACGTCCACCTCGGACGGCAGGTCCGCCAGCGACAGCAGGGCCCCGCCGTCGCCCGGCTCGGCGATCTCGTTGAAGGAGTGCCCGCTGCCCAGCACCCGCAGCCGCGCGCTGTCCGCCACCAGGGCCCGCAGCGCGGCCGGCGAGCGCGGTCGCAGCAGCTCCTTGGCCGTGTAGGTGATGTTGCCGGCCCAGTTGGTCACCGTGACGTCGCTCATACCGCGGAAACCTACCCGGCGCGCCTGGAAGGGGCCCCGGGCGGGAAGCCGCACGCGCGGGGGCATACCGTGAGAAGTCGAACGCCTGAGCCGGGAGGAGACACGGATGGGCAGCCGTACCGCGCTGGTCGAGGATCTTATGGAGCGCTTTCCGCACGTACCGCGGGAAGCCGTCTTCAAGGAGGACCTGCTCCGCGGCGGGGTGGCCTTCGACCCCTCCGCGCTGAGCGACAACGAGTCGGGTGAGGTCAAGCCGAAGTCGTACTTCATCTTCTCCTTCGACCACGGCACCCTGCCGGAGCTGGGCGAGGCCGCGCTGCGCCGCCCGCCGGAGGAGATCATCCTCACCGGCGGCCCCTACGACCTGCGCCGCACCGTCGTCTCGGTGCGCGTGAACCCCTCCTCGCCGTACCGGGTCGCCTCCGACGAGCATGGCCAGCTCGGCCTCTACCTCGACGGCAAGCGCATCTCGGACGTCGGCGTGCCGCCGATGCCGGAGTACTACCGCCACAAGCTCGCCAACGGGAAGTCGGTCATGGAGGTGGCCCCGACCATCCAGTGGGGCTACCTGATCTACCTGACCGCGTTCCGGGTCTGCCAGTACTTCGGCGCCAAGGAGGAGTGCCAGTACTGCGACATCAACCACAACTGGCGCCAGCACAAGGCGGCGGGCCGCCCCTACACGGGCGTGAAGGACGTCGACGAGGTCCTCGAGGCGCTCGACATCATCAACACGTACGACACGGCCAAGACGTCCACCGCCTACACGCTCACCGGCGGCGCGATCACGTCGAAGGTCCAGGGCCTGGACGAGGCGGACTTCTACGGGCGCTACGCCAAGGCCATCGAGGAGCACTTCCCCGGCCGCTGGATCGGCAAGGTCGTCGCCCAGGCGCTGCCCAAGGACGACGTCCAGCGCTTCAAGGACTACGGCGTCCAGATCTACCACCCCAACTACGAGGTGTGGGACGAGTACCTGTTCAAGATGTACTGCCCGGGCAAGGAGCGCTACGTCGGCCGCGACGAGTGGCACAAGCGCATCCTCGACTCCGCCGACGTCTTCGGCGCGCGCAACGTCATCCCGAACTTCGTGGCGGGCGTTGAGATGGCCGAGCCCTTCGGCTTCAAGACGGTCGACGAGGCCATCGCCTCCACCACCGAGGGCCTGCGCTTCTTCATGTCGCAGGGCATCACGCCCCGCTTCACCACCTGGTGCCCCGAGCCCACCACCCCGCTGGGCAAGACCAATCCCGACGGCGCCCCGCTGGAGTACCACATCCGGCTGCTCCAGGCCTACCGGCAGACGATGGAGGAGTTCGGTCTCTCCTCGCCCCCCGGCTACGGCCCGCCCGGCGCCGGCAACGCGGTCTTCTCCGTCAGCTCCTTCATGGACAGCCTGCCGGAGGACGCGCCGGTCGAGGTGTGAAGCGAGCAATAGCGCGCAACTTCTGCGCGTTATTGCCTGTGTGTGCGGCGCGTACCAGAGTGGACTGACCGACGCACCGCACGCACAGGAGAACGCCCATGCCCGATCCCAGCCCCGGCGCCACGCGGGCGCACGACGCCCTCGAGGCCTCCCGGCAGCTCGTCGCGGAGCGTAAAGGGGTGCCGATGGTCGTCTCCCTGCGTGGCGCCCGGCCGGCGGCCACGCCGGTGACCAGCAGCGCGGACGCCCGTCTCGCCGACCTCTTCGAGACCTTCCACCGGGAGCTGCATCCCGGCGGCACCGACGACGAGACCGCGATCGTCGAGACCCTCCAGGCCGTCGCGTACGACCGCCTCCTCGGCGGCGAGCACGGCCCGCACACCTCCGCGCCGGGCACACCGGCCGCCCTCCCCGACCCCGCCGCGATCGGCCACGACGCCACCCTCTCCGACCTGCGCGCGGGCCGCTTCCTGCGGGTGATGAACTACCACAACACCCCGCCGGGCATGCGGGACGAGCTGGTCGCCGAACTGACCGCGCTGGCCCGGGACTACGCCATCGTCACCCCCGGCGACCTGGACCGCCTCATGCGCACCGGCGAGTGGCACCGGGACCGGCCCGCCCTCCTTGTCGCGATCTACGAGGGATACCGGGACAACTACGACGTGGCCGCCGCCGCGTGCGAGGAGGCCGGCGTCACCGGCTGGTTCTTCGTCTGCACCGCCTTCATGGACGCCCCCGCCGACCGGCAGTACGACTTCGCCCTGGACCACCGGATCAAGCTGGTCGACGAGAACCCGCGCGGTGAGCGCATCGCCATGACCTGGGACGAGGTGGCCGACCTGCACCGCAGGGGCCACGTCGTCACCCCGCACACCGCCTCCCACGAACTGGCCGAGCGCGTGGTGACGGAGGAGGACGTGCACCGCGAGGTGGTCGAGCCCAAGCGGCTGATCGACGCGGCCACCGGCGGCGACGCCGTCTGCACCGCCTGGCTGGCCGGCACCCACTGGACCGGGCGGGGCACCGCCGACCGCGCCCTCGTGGACGCCGGGTACCGGTATCTCTTCAGCAACACGATGGTGCAGCGGCTTCCGGACCCACGGGACTGACCCGCCGTACGGCGAAGGGGCCGGGTGCGTCCGATCGCGCCCGGCCCCTTTCCGTACCGCCCGACGGGTCAGCCGAGGTACTGCACCATCGTGTTGCTGAACTGGTAGCGGTACCCCGCCTCCCGGACGGCCGCGTCCACCCTGGGGTTCTGGCCGAACGGCGTGCCCCACAGGAAGGCGGTGCAGGCCGCGTCCTGGCCGGTGACCTCGTCCATCCGCCGCTTGGGCTCCAGGATCTCGTACCGGATCGCCTCGTCGGTCTCCAGCGAGGCGGCGCTCGCGTGGCTCGCGGTGTGCGGGGTGACGACGTGGCGGGTGCTCAGGTCCGCCACCTGGTCCCAGGTCATGGCGAGCCGGTCGCCCTCGCGGTCCTCGGGGACCAGGTCGATGTTGTGGGCGTTGGCGTAGTCGAACTGCTCGGCCACCGGCACGTCGAGGAAGGCCGTGCAGATGAAGAACCAGCCGGTCAGTCCCGCCTCCTCGGCGAGCGGTGCGGCCACCTCGGCGTTGTTGCGGTACCCCTCGTAGAAGACCGGGATGATGCCGGGGCGCGACTTGTGCCACTGCCCGGTGGTGCGGAACGCGTCCAGGTCCTCCAGCGTCACCGGGTCGAACCGCTCGGCGAGGGAGTGGAGTTCGGCCCTGACCTTCTCCGTGTCGGCCTCCGGCGTGTTGTGGTAGTTCACCACCCGCAGGAACCGGCCCTCCCGGAAGGCGCGTTCGTGTGCGGTGAAGCTCGCGCCCGGGACGTCGGCGTGCTGGGTCATCGCTGCTCCTCGGTGTTCTGTGCGGCGGCCGATGCCTGCGGGGTGAAGTGGGAGACGGCCATGACCTGGAGGACGTCGATCAGCGCGGGCTCCGCGTCGTCCGCGCACTCCGGCGAGAGCGCGGAGCGGTAGTGACCGAGCAGGGATGCGAGCCCGGCGCCCTCGGCGCGCACCGACTCCTCGGCCGCCGGCCGCGCCTCGGCGCTCTGCAGGGCCAGGAACATGGGGATGCCCTCGCGTTCGAGGGCACGTTCGCCGGCGTCGGCCAGCACCCGGCGCGGGTCGGCGACCGGTTCGGGACCGGTGGGGGCGGAGGGCATGGGCGAGCCTTTCTCGACGGGCCCGGCGGGGGCCGGGGACGCGGGTGCGAGGAGACGTAGTTGGGCGGCGGCCGCTTCGGACGCGGCCTCGCGGCCGGCGGCCAGGTAACGGCGGGGATCGACGCGGTCGGTGGCGGCGAGCGCCTCCCGGACGGCGGCGGTGAACGCGGTGTTGAGATGCGTACCGAAGTTGATCTTCCGCATGCCGTTGCGCACGGCCTCGCGGAGTTCGGCCTCGGGCACGCCCGACGACCCGTGCAGCACCAGGGGGACGTCCACCGCGTCCCGCAGCCGGGCTATCAGCTCCTGGTCGAGGCGGGCGGTGCGGGTGGTCATGGCGTGCGAACTGCCGACCGCGACGGCCAGCGCGTCCACGCCGGTGGCGGCCACGAAGGCGGCGGCCTCGGCCGGATCGGTACGGGCGGTGGCGGCGTGCACACCGTCCTTGCCGCCGATCTCGCCCAGCTCGGCCTCCACCCACACGCCCCGGGCGTGCAGGCGTGCGGTCACCTCGGTGGTGACCCGCACGTTCTCGTCGTGCGGGAGCCGGGAGGCGTCGAACATCACCGACGTGCACCCGAGGTCCGGGGCCGCGAAGGCCAGTTCGGCGTCCTCGATGTGGTCGAGGTGCAGGGACAGGGGGACACGGCAGCGCCGGGCCACCGCGGCGCAGGCGGCGACGATCACCGCCGGGTCGTCACCGTGGTAACGCACCGCGTTGTGGCTGACGGCGAGGATGGCGGGCAGGCCGGTGCGCTCGCAGGCGGCGGCGATCGCCTGGGCGTGCTCCAGCGTGATCACGTTGAAGGCCAGGGCCGCCGTGTCGGAACGGATCGCCAGGTCGACGACGTGGGAGGTGGCTGTCAGAGGCATGGCTTTGGCTTCTCTTCGGTCTCTTGCAGGGGGCGGACCGCGGACGGCCGTCGGTGGTCAGGCGTGCAGGACGCGTCCGCCGCCGGCCGCGAGGGCGGCGGGCACGGGGTGCTGGGGCGGGGCGTCGGTGACCAGCGTGCCGACCCGCGCCAGCGGGGCCAGCCGGACCGGCCCCCGGCGGCCGAGCTTCGACTCGTCGGCGAGGACCACGATGTCGTGCCCGGCGCCCAGCAGCGCCCGGTCCGTCTGCGCCTCGTCGACATGCGCACCGGTCAGACCCGCCTCGGCGTGCAGGCCGTACGCGCTGCTGAACACCTGGTCGATCTGCAACTCGCTCAGCGCCAGCTCCGCCAGGTGACCGAGGAGGGACTGCTCGCGGTGGCGCAGGACACCGCCGAGGACGATCACGTCGGTCGACGAACTGGCGGAGAGTATCTGGGCGATGGGCAGGGCATTGGTGACGACGGTCAGCCCCCGGCGCTCGGTGAGCCGGCCGGCCAGCGCCTCGGTCGTGGTCCCGCCGCTGATCAGGATGGTGCTGCGGTCCTGGATCAGCGACAGCGCGGTGTCCGCGATACGCCGCTTCTGCTCGGGCTGTTCGGCCGCGCGGACCGGCTGGTCGGGCTCCACGGAGTCCGCGAGGGCGGTGGCCCCGCCGTGCACCCGGCGCAGCAGCCCCTGGAGTTCCAGGTCCCGCAGGTCCCGCCGGACGGTCGAGGGGCTGATGCGCAGCAGCCGGGACAGCTCGACGACGTTCACCGCGCCCCGGCTGCGCAGCCGATCCAGGACGGCGTGATGACGCTGGGGGGCGAGGAGGAAGTCAGTAGCCACGGCCGCGGTCCACCAGGTTGAGCAGGTCCGAACCGGCCAGGTGCCGCTCGATGTTCTCGCCGACCAGCCGCAGCACCTGCTCCTCGTAGTCCGGCGCGAAGCCCGCCACGTGCGGGGTCAGCAGGACTCCCGGCTCGGTCCACCAGGGGCTGTCCGCGCCGAGCGGCTCCTCGTCGAAGACGTCGAGCGCGGCACCGGACACGTGCCCCGAGCGCAGCGCCCCCAGCAGCGCCTCCTCGTCCACGATGCCGCCGCGCGCCACGTTGACGACCATCGCGCCCTCCTTGAGCGCGGCCAGGGCTGCGGCGTCGACCATGTCGGCGGTCTCCTCGGTCAGCGGGCAGGTGACCACGAGGTAGTCGCAGCGCGCGAGGAAGTCGTGCAGCCGGTCGGGCGTGTAGATCTCGGCGTCGGCCTCGTCGCGGGCGGCGGCCCCGAAGAACGCGCCCGCCCGGGCGGCCTTCCCGCGCTTGAGTCCGAGGACCTCCATGTGGTGCGCGCGGGCGAGCCGGCCGATCTCCTGCCCGATCCGCCCGTACCCGATGACGCCGAGGGTGGCGCCGCGCAGGGAGCGCGGCATCAGGGTGTTCCACCGCTCGCTCAGGGACGGCCAGACCCCGGACCGCTGGACGGCCACCGCACGCGGCAGGCGGTGCGCGAGACCGAGGACCATCATCATCACGTACTCGGCCATCGGCACCGGTGAGATGCCGCCGATCGAGGTGATGGGGACCGGCAGCTCCCAGGCGGGCGTGCCCTTGAGGTGGTCCGCGCCCGAGGTGTCCAGCTGGATCCACTCCAGCGCCGGTGCCTGGCCGGGGCCGGGGAAGACCCCGCCGGTGTGCAGAACGCGGGTGCGCCGCCACACCTCGTCGGGGACGTCGGCGGCCTTCTCCGCCGTGATCTGGGTGATCTCCAGTCCCGGCACCCGCTCCCGCAGGCGGTCCAGCCAGGCGTCGGAGAAGGACAGGGTGCTGAGGTAGTGGACGGGGGCGGGGGAGTGGGCGGGGGTGCCGGCAGAGGTCATTACTTGATTCCCGATCGTGCGAAACCCTGGACGAAGTACTTCTGGAAGCACAGGAAGATGACGACCATGGGCAGGACGGACAGCAGCGCGAGCGCCATGATCGCGCCGTAGTTGGCGGTGTACTCGCCGTTCACGAACTGCATGCCGACGGAGAGCGTGTAGAGCCGCGAGTCCTTGAGGACGGTCAGCGGCCAGGCGAAGTCGTTCCACTGGTACAGGAACGTCAGCAGCGACAGCACGGCGACGAGTGGCTTGCACAGGGGCAGCACCACGGTCACGAAGGTGCGTATCTGGCCGGCGCCGTCCATGCGGGCGGCCTCGATGATCTCGTCGGGGATGCCCAGCATGAACTGGCGGGCGAGGAAGATGCCGAAGGCGGTGGAGGAGGCGGGCAGGATGACGGCCCAGAAGCTGCCGAACAGGCCCATGCCGCTGACGAGTTTGAACTGCGGCACCATCAGGACCTGCACGGGCACCGTCATGGTGCTCAGCAGCAGCAAGAAGACCAGGCTGCGGCCCCGGAAGCGCATCTTGGCGAAGACGTAGCCGGCCAGCAGGTTGACGGTGACGGTGACCGCGACCACGCAGCACGTGATCACCGTGGAGTTCATCGCCCAGGTCCACACCGGGAAGGCGAAGACGGTGCGGAAGTTCTCCAGGGTGAGGTCGCTCGGCCACCAGTGGAGGCTGGTGGTGTGCAGGTCGGACAGCGGCGAGAAGGCGGTCAGCAGCATCCAGTACAGCGGGAGCGCCATGGCCAGCCCCGCGAGCGCCGCCGCCGCGACCCGCAGGTACTTCAGGCGCTTGGCGCGCCGCTGCCGGGCGCCCGGGCGGGTGTCCGGACCGGGGAGTTGCGTCGAGATGGTGGACATCGGGGGTCCTTCGGGACGGGACGGAGGAACGGGGAGCCGGGGAGGGGTCAGCCGACCGTGTCCCGGTTGCGGCTGAAGCGCCACTGGAGGGCGGTGAAGGCCATGACCAGCAGGTAGAGCACGATGCCGATCGCCGCCGCGTAGCCCTGCTGGCGTCCTTCGAAGCCGTTGCGGTACGCGTACGTGATCATGACGTCGGTGGCGTGGCCCGGTCCGCCCAGCGTCATCACGAAGACGGTGTCGAAGACCTGGAACGAGTAGATGACGTTCATGATCAGCAGGAAGAACGTGGACGGCCCGAGCATCGGCACGGTGATGTTGCGTACCTGCTGCCACCAGCCCGCGCCCTCCACCCGCGCCGCCTCGTACAGCTCGGGCGAGATGCCCTGGAGTCCGGCCAGGTAGATGACCATGTTGAAGCCGACCCGCATCCACAGCGTGATCAGGACGACCGACCCCATGGCCGCGGTACCGTCGGTCTGCCACGGCAGCGCGTCGATCCCCACCGTGCCGATCAGCTTGTTCAGCAGGCCGATGTTCTCGTCGAACATCAGGGTGCCGATCAGCGCCGTGGCGACACCGGAGATGACCATCGGCAGGTAGACGAGGGTGCGCCACAGCGGCCGGGCCGGCATCACCGAGTTGAACAGCAGCGCCAGACCGAGGCCCATCGCCATCTCGACCGGGACCGTCGCCACGCAGAACACGGCGGTGTTCGCCACGGTCCGCCAGAAGACGGGGTCCTCCACGAGCTGCCGGTAGTTGGCGAGACCGGCCCAGGTCGGCGAGGTCAGCCCGGTGCTGTACTGGAAGCTCAGCACCAGGGCCATGACCAGGGGCACCAGGAGGAAGACGGTGACCAGGGTCAGGTTGGGGGCGAGCATCGTCCAGGCGGCGACGGTCTCGCGCATCCGGGCGGATGACCCGCTCCGGCGCCGGCCCGGGGGCGGGGCGGGTTTCGCGGGCGGTGACGTGCGGGCGGGTGAGGTGACGGTGGCCATGGCAGCTCCGTGGCGGGAGGAAGAAGAGGAGGAGTTCACTGGGCGGCGATGGCCGCGCGGGTGGCGTCGGCGATCTTCTGGAGGGTCGCCTCGGCGGACTGGCCGCTGACGAAGGCGGCCTCCAGCTCGTCCTGGAGCGCGGCGTTGATCCGTCCGAAGTAGGGCACGGCGACCTCGCCGGTCATGGCCGGGGTCAGCGTCGTGGCCTGGTCGGCGAAGACGGGCATCAGGTCGGGCCGTTCCGCGTAGTCCAGGCGGCTCTGGAGCAGGGCCGGCCGGGTGGGCAGGACCACGGTCTCCTCGCAGTAGCGCCGCATGATCTCCTCGCTCACCAGGAACTTGAGGAAGTCGGCGGCCAGTTCGGGGTTCTCGGTGGTGCGGGTGGCCACCACGGCGTTGCCACCGAGGTCGGTGGCCGCCATCCGGTCGCGCGGCTGGTACGTGACGCCGTACAGGTCCGGGTCGAGGCCGCCCGCGACGATCTGCGGCAGCAGGAAGTCACCGGCGAAGGCCATCGCCGTGGTACCGGCGTTGAAGAGGGAGTCCGGGTAGGACGCCGTCTTGACCGAGCTGTTGGGCGGGACCCAGCCCTGGCGGAAGAAGTCCTGGGTGAAGCGCATGGCCCGCAGCCCGGCGGCCGATTCGAGGGCCGGAGCGCTCAGATCGCGGGTGAGCAGATGACCGCCCGCCTCCCACAGCCAGGTGAGCCAGCGGAACGCGCCCGCCTGCTGCCACCCGTAGGTGAAGGGGTAGACGTGATCGAGCTTCTTGCTCAGTCTTGCGCATATCTCGCCGAACTCGTCCCAGGTCCAGGCGTCTTCGAGTCGCGCGGGCACCTCGGTGATGCCCGCGCGCTCGAACATGTCCTTGCGGTAGAGGACGGCGGTGGTGTCGGTGTGGTGCGGGACCGCGTACGGGCGGCCGTCGTGGCAGACCGCCTCCCACAGCGCGGGCAGGAACGACTTGCGCTCCGCCTCGCTGAAGTACGGGGACAGGTCGAGGAGTTGGTCGCTCGCGCTGTACATGCCGAGGTTGGCGTAGTCGCAGCGGAACAGGTCGGGGGCGCGGCCGCCCGCGAGCAGGGCGTCCATGTTGGTGTACATCTGCTGGTACGGCTCGACCTTGATCTGCACCCGGATGCCCCGGTTGCGCTGTTCATAGGTCCGGGCCAGTGACCGGAAGGACGCGGTCTCCGCCTCGGTTCCCCAGAGCGCGAAGGTCAGCGTGTCCGGTCCCGCGCTGCCGGTGTTGGAGGGCGTGAAGCCCGAGCGACGCGCAAAACCGACCGCTCCGGCTCCGGCCACGGCTGCGCCGAGCAGCGCGCGCCTGGTGACGGACATGCGGCAACCTCCAGGTGTCAAGGGCGGGTTCCGGCCTGTTCCGCAGCCGGCGATGACTGCTTTCTATCCCCCTCACCAAGAGCAGTCAATAACAAGCAAGTCATGCTTTCTTTTGCTCATTTCCCCTTGACGCTGTGCGGGGGACCGCTTAGCGTCGGCGCATCCCCCGAGTGATGAGCGACGAGACGAGGTAGGGCATGCCGGTCATCCAGGTCACCGCTCCCAGCGCGGGTCCCGATCGGGACGCGGCGCGGCTGACCGCCCTGTGCCGGGCCGTGGCGGCGGAGCTGGGTCTGCCGGACTCGGGTGTGGTGGCCGTACTGGCACCGGCGGCCGTCACGGTCACCGGGGAGGCGTCCGTCGCCGCCTGGCCGCTCGCCGTCGTGCACGGCTCGGAGCGCCCGGCAGCGGCCACGGACGCCGCGCTGCGGGCGCTGGGCCGGACGCTGGCCAGGGAGTGGGACGTGCCGCACGACGGGGTCTGGACGGAGTGGAGCGCCGGACGGCTGGTGCCGGGCGCCGAGACCGCGCGCGGCTGAGGCGGCGGACCGAGGGCCGCCCGGCCGAGCGGGTCAGACCCGGACCACGTCCACGCCGGCGGCGGCCAGCGCGGCCACCTCCGCCTCGGGTGCCGAGCCGTCGGTGATCACCCGGTGCAGACGGGCGGACGACGCCACCCGCACCGGCCCGGAGCGCCCGAACTTGGAACCGTCCACCAGGACGGTCACCCGCTGCACCTTCGACAGCAGCCAGCGGTCGGTCTCGGCCTCGTCCACGTGCGCGCCGCTGATCCCGGCCGCGTTGATGCCGTACGCGCCGACGTACGCCTCGTCGATGTGCAGTTCCTCCAGCGCCTGCCGGGTCAGGTGCCCCAGCAGGGACATCTCGCGGTGCCTCAGGTAGCCGCCGAGCACGACCGTCGTGACCGACTCGTGGTGCGCGAGTTCGCCCGCGAGGTGGAGCGAGTTGGTCACCACCGTCAACTCCGGTATCCCGCCGAGCAGCGGGGCGAGTGCCGCCGTCGTGGTGCCGCCGGTGATCAGGACGGTGGCGCCGGGCCGGAGATAGCGGACGGCCGCCTCGGCCAGCTGCCGCTTCTCCCACGGGGCCACGTCGCTGCGGGCGGGACGGTCGGGCTCCTCGCCCGACTGCTGGGCGACGGCGCCGCCGTGGGTGCGGTTGAGCAGCCCCTGGTCCTGGAGGTGGGAGAGGTCGCGCCGGATGGTGGACGGGCTGACACCCAGCCGCTCGGCCAGCAGGCCCACCTGTGCCACGCCGGCCTCGCCCACCATCTCCAGCAGCCTGTTGCGGCGTTCGGCGCCCAGCATGCGGTTCCCTCGTCCCTCGTTCCCAGGCCGTGGCGTGTACGGCGTTGTCGTGCAGGAAACCTTACGCGGACGGACGCGTCGACCAGGGGCGTACCCGTCCGAGGACCGCGTCGCCGGACGGGACGGCGTCCAGGGCGCCCAGCGCGGCCTCGGAGATCTCCTCGGCCGTGTGCCACCGCGAGCCCTCCGGCCGGGTCCGCCAGCCCAGGACGAGCAGTCGGCAGCCGGGGGCCGGCCGCGCCCCGGGGGGAAGGAGTGCCGGGCTCCACGGGCCGGCGTCGCCCTCCTCGCCGTGCGGTTCCGCGTGCGCGCTGGTCAGCAGCAGGACCACGGGGCGTCCCGGCGGCACGGCCTCGGTCAGGGTGCGCACGGTGGCCGGGGTGGCGAGGGGACAGTAGAGCAGGGCGCCGGTGAACGGCCTGTCCCGCGCGGCCCGCGACAGCGCCTCGCGCAGTCCGGGTGCCTCGAAGTCCCGGGCCAGCGGCCGTGCTCCGCCGCCCGTGTCGCGCTCCAGGTCCCGAAGGGCGGTGGCGTTCCTGGCCAGCGCCGTGACGGTGGCGCCCCGCGCGGTCGCGGCGCGGACCGCGGGGAGCAGCGCGCCCGTCGCTCCCACGACCAGCAGGTGCGGGGTGGCGCCGGGCCCTTCGGTGCCGCCGTTGCCGTTGCCGTTGTCATCGGAGTTGGAGTCCATGAGCGCTCAGTCTTGGCCGTACACCCTGCTGACGCAAGCCATACTGCGCATTTTTGCTTGCCTGTGCTCATTGACGCGCGTTCCGGGGTGTGCGACGGTGCCGACGTGGTGCGGGCGGTCAGCCGGCCAGGCGCCCCCGCCACCAGATCCCTACGGCCGGCCGCGACGAGGACGCCCCATGGCAGCTGCCCCTTCCCCCTCCCTCACCAGTGCACCCCCGCCCCGGTCGCGCGGCGGCGTCGGCCTCGCCCAGGGCCGCTATGGCGAGCGCGGCAACCTGGAGCTCGTGCTCTGCGACGAGGACGACGGCCTGTGGGTGCTGTGGCACAACACCGACCCCGAAGGCACCGGGACCCCCGAGGGCGCGCCGCCCCCCGGCGAGTGGAGCGGCGGCCTGCACTTCGCCGCCGGGCGGCGCTACGACGACATACGCGTCCTGCAGAGCCGCAACGGTCCCGATCACCTGGAGGTCCTGGCCCGCTCCGGCGACGCGGCGCACCGCCTGCGCTGGAGCCCTGAGGCCGCGTTCACGGCCGAGGAACCGCCCCCGGCCCGCCCCTTCCCGGCGCTCGCGCTCGCCGAGACCGCCGACGGCGCGCTGTGGACCGTACTGTCCCCGGACCCCGGCACCGCGCCGGGCCGCCTGTACCGGGCCGACCCTGCGGACTACCCCGACCTGGTCTGGGCCCCCGCCGCGCCACCCGCGCTCACCGGCCCGGACGGTCGGCCCCCGCACACGGTGACCCTGGTGGCCGCCCCGGACGCCACCCGCCCCGCCGTCCTGACCCTCTCCCGCGCGAGCAGCCACTGGACGGGCGCCGACGGCGTCGTGTGCACCCTGCCGGGCGCCGAGCACGCCGCCGCGGTGCACGGCGCCGGCGGCCCGCTGGTGTTCCTGTCGGACGGCGGGGCGGACCTCGTCGCCGTACGCCCCGGCACCGACCGCCGCCGGAGCCTCACCCTCCCCGGCGCCGGCGCCGTCACCGCGCTGGCGACCACGCCGGTCCGGCACGACCCCGGGCGCACCGACCTGGTCGTCCGCCGCGGTGACACCCTCTGGCACCTGACCGACCACGGCCCGGGCACGGAACCGGTCACCCGCTCCCTGCTCAGCACGGTCCGCCGCGCGGACGGCCGTACGCGGCCGGTGCACCGGCGCTGACGGCTCCGGTACGGCGAAAGACGACAGCCCGGGCGGGTGCCCGGGCTGCCGTGTGGTCGTGAGTCGGGTCAGACGGTGACCGCGCCGTCCGACGCGGAGCCCACCGTGGCGACGTACTTGCTGAAGACACCGCGTTCCGCGAGGCGCTCCGGGCGGGTCCAGGCGGCGCGGCGGCGTTCGAGTTCCTCGTCGTCGACGAGCAGGTCGAGGGTCTCGGCGGCCGAGTCGACGGCCACGGTGTCGCCGTCCCGTACCAGGGCGATGGGGCCGCCCCGGTACGCCTCGGGGGCGACGTGGCCGATGACCAGGCCGTGCGAGACGCCGCTGAAACGGCCGTCCGTGACGAGCGCGACCGAGTCGCCGAGACCCTGGCCCACCAGCGCGCCGGTGATGGACAGCATCTCCCGCATGCCCGGGCCCCCGGCCGGCCCCTCGTACCGGACGACGACCACGTCGCCGGCGCCCACGTGCCCGCCCTGGATCGCCTCGAAGCACTCCTCCTCCGAGTCGAAGACCCGCGCCGGGCCCTCGCGCCGGAAGTCGGCCCGGCCGCCCAGCTTGAGCACGCACCCGTCGGGCGCGAGCGAACCGTGCAGCACGGCGAGCGCGCCCGGCCCCTTCACCGGCTCGGCGACGCTCGCCACCACGTCCTGGCCCGGCGCCTCCCGGGCGTCGGCGGCGACGTCGGCGAAGGAGCGGCCGTCGACCAGGGTCACGTTCTCGCGCAGCAGCCCCGCGTCGCGCAGCCGGGACGCCACCAGCGAGGTGCCGCCCGCCCGCCACAGGTCGACCGCGGTGTGCGGCCCGGAGGGCTTGAGGCCGGTGACGATGGGGACCTGGCGGCAGATCGCGCCGATCTCGTCGATCGCCAGGTCGAGACCCGCCTCGCGGGCCACCGCCAGCAGGTGGAGCACCGCGTTGGTGGAGCCGCCCATCGAGGCGACCGACACGACGGCGTTGTACAGGGCGTCCCGCGTCAGGATGTCCGACGGGCGCACGTCCCGGGCGAAGACGTCCAGGGCGACCTCGCCCACGCGCTCGGCGGCCGCCTGCTTCTCGGCGGCGACCGCGGGGATGTCACCGACGCCGAAGGGCGCCAGGCCCATGAAGTCGGCGACCGCGCCCATGGTGTTGGCGGTGTACTGCGCCGCACAGGTCCCCGCCCCGGGGCAGGCGTTGCGGGCCAGGTCGTCCACGTCCTCCTGGCCGAGCCGGCCGACCGCGCGCTCGCCGAGGGCCTCCCACATGTCCTGGATCGTCACGTCGCGGTCGCGCCAGCGGCCCGGCATCATGCTGCCGCTGTAGAGGAGCACGGCGGGGATGTCCAGGCGGGCCATCGCCATCATGGCCGCGGGCACCGTCTTGTCGCAGCCGACGATGCAGACCAGGGCGTCGAAGGCGTGCGCGCGGCCCATCAGCTCGATGGAGTCCGCGATGACCTCCCGGCTGACCAGCGACGCCCGCATGCCCGGCGTGCCCATGGTCAGGTTGTCGGACACGGCGACGGTGTTGAACTCCATCGGCGTGCCGCCCGCCCTGCGCACACCGGTGGCCACGTGCCGGGCGAGGTCGCGGTGGGTGAGGTTGCAGGGCATCGTGCCCGTCCACGTGGACGCGATGCCCACCGTGGGCCTGCGCATGTCGTCGTCGGTCAGGCCCATGGCGTACAGGTGCGAGCGGGCCGGCGCGCGGTCGGGGTCGTCGGCGATGTTCATCGCGGTCCTCCTGCTGGTGGCGGGACGGTGGGAAGAGGGAGGGGCGGCGTCAGCCGGTGAGGCGCACCGTGTTGCGGAGCCGGCCGACGTGCTCCACCTCGACCTCCACGACGTCACCGTCCCCGAGCCACAGCTGCGGGGTACGGCCCATGCCGACCCCGTGCGGCGTGCCGGTGGCGATGACGTCGCCCGGGTGGAGCGTCATGTAGCGGGAGAGGTACTCGATGGTCTCGGCGACCCCGAAGATCATCTCCTTGGTGGAGCTGTCCTGGACGGTGGCGCCGTTGACCTTGGCGGAGATCGCCAGGGCCTGCGGGTCGGGGATGTCGTCGGCGCTGACCAGCCACGGCCCGAGCGGGCAGAAGTCGTCGAAGTTCTTGCCCCGGAACCACTGCCCGTCCGAGAACTGGGCGTCACGCGCCGACACGTCGTTGGCGACGGTGTAGCCGAAGACGTGCTCCATGGCCCGCTCGGCGGTCACGTCGCGGGCGGTCCGCCCGATGACGACGGCCAGCTCGGCCTCCCAGTCCAGTTGCTCGCTCGCCCCCCGGGGCACGCGCACGTCCGCCGTCGGTCCGGTGAGGCAGTGGGCGGTCTTCACGAAGGCGAGGGGGACCTTCGGGGTCTCCAGACCGGTCTCGCGGATGTGGTCGGCGTAGTTGAGGCCGATGCAGACGATCTTCTGCGGGGCGGCGAGCGGGCTCAGCACCTCGACGTCGGCGAGCGGCACGCCCGGCACGTCCGCGGAGAGCACGTCGTGGGCGGTGCCGTCGGCGATCAGGTCGCGGACGGCGTCGGCCATGAAGCGGTCGTCCTCCGCGACGACCGGGTGGACGGTGTCGCCCTCGACGCGGGCGGCGAACACCCGGCCCTGGTGGCGGATACGGCTGATCTTCACTTGGTCTCCAAGGGGTACGGGGGACCCGCGGTGCGGGTCGGTCAGGCGAACCGGGGCAGGAAGGCCCGCTGGGCGTCGAGCAGCGCGTCGGTGAGGGCGACGGCCGCGTCCGGGTCGGTGACCGCGCCGTCGGCGATCATCGCCTCGACCACCAGGCCGCGGTCGCCCTTCATCGCGGCCTCCGTCGCCAGTTCGACCGAGGTCAGACGGCGGGCCAGGATCGAGGTGAGCGGCGCCGAGAGGTCGGGGACCGAGACGGGGCGCAGCCCGCGCGCGGTGGCGACCGCCGGGACCTCCAGCGCCGCCTCGTCGGGCAGCCCGGGCACCGAGCCGCGGTTGGGCACGTTGACGGAGAACATCTCGCGCCGGTCGAAGGTGATCGACCGGATGATCGCGATGAGCTGCTCCTGCTCACCGGTGGAGTTCTCGAAGGAGGCGGCGTCCAGCGGGGCGTCGTCCTCGGCCTGGGCGCGCATGCCCTGGTAGCGGTCCTCGCCCCACTGGAGGATCTCCGGCACGGAGAACGCGTCGACGCCCAGCTTCTTGCCGTAGTAGTCGCCGCCGGCCCAGCGCTCGGGGAAGAACTCCAGCACGTGCCGGTCGTTGGCGGCCGGGTAGGCGCCGTAGCGGCGGAAGATCTCCCAGGAGAACGGGTTGTGCCACGCCTTGCCGTTCTCCCAGATGGCGCCGATGTCCGCCGGGTCGGCCGGCTCGGCCAGCTCCCGCTCCATCCGCGCCCGCACGCCGGGCCAGGCGTCCTTGCCGTTGTGCCGGAAGTCGTAGATGAAGGTGAGGTGGTTGATGCCCGCGTACAGCGTCGAGGTCTCCTCGAAGGGCAGCCCCGCGAACGCGGCCAGCTCCCGCTGCACGTGGTGCATCCCGTGGCACAGGCCCACCGGCGCGGCACCCGCGTAGCGGGTCATGGCCTGGACGTTCGCCGTCATCGGGTTGCTGTAGTTGAAGAAGAAGGCGTCCGGCGCGAGGTCGGCGATGTCGCGGGCGACGTCCACCATCACCGGGACCGTGCGCAGCAGACGCGAGATGCCGCCGGGCATCACCGAGTCGCCGACCGGCTGGTAGACGCCGTGCTCCTGGCAGATCTCGTGGTCCCGCTGCCACGCGGGGCGACCGCCCACGCCGACACAGGTCACCACGTAGTCCGCGCCCGGCAGTTCGGTGCGCCGGTCGGCCGAGGCACGGACGGTGATCCGGTTCCCGGCTTCCCGCGCCTCGACCATGCGCCGGGCGAGCCGCGCGGCCACGGCCAGCGCCTCCTCGTTGACGTCGACCAGGCGGATCTCCCAGGACCCGAGGTCGTCCGCGGTGATCAGGTCGGCGAGCAGTCCGCGGGTGAACACGGCGCTGCCCGCGCCGATCAGGACGAGCACGCGGGTGTCGGACATCAGGGGTTCCTTTCAGCGGGACCGCCCGGTGGTGGGGCGGGGCGAGGGCGTCTTGGCGGCGCTACGGCGCCGGGGGGCCTTGCGAGGACGGCAGCGCGGCGCGGGCCGTGTCGTCCAGCGGGGTGCCGGCCAGTGACGCGGCGTGGAGGGCGGCGCCGACCACGGGTTCGTACAAGGGAGGACGCAGGTCGAAGCGCGCGTCCAGACGGATCAGTTCGGCGCGGAACGCATCGGCCACCGGCCGGGCCCCGAAGACCCCGCCCGAGTACGACACGGGGACCGGGTCGGTCGTGGGGAAGCCGAGCCGTTCCCGGGCCGCGTCCGCGAGCAGCGCCAGCTCCCGCCCGGCCCGGGCGAGGATCGCCCCGGCGGCGGAGTCGCCCAGCTCGGCGGCCTCGGCGACCGGGCGGCTGAGGGCGGCGACACCGTCCCGGCCGAGCCCGCCGTACAACACCCGGCCCACCACGTCGAGGTCCGAGCCGAGGTCCAGCGCGCGGCGCAGTACGTCGGCCAGCGGGCCGGGCGCGAGCCGGCCGTCGCTCATGCGGGTGAAGGCGTTCAGTCCCCGCACCGCGATCCAGTGGGCCGAGCCCTCGTCGCCGAACAGCTCGCCCCAGCCCCCGGTGCGCGCGGTCCGCCCCGCCCGTTCGCCGTAGGCCATCGACCCGGTGCCGCTGATCACGTTGATCCCGGCGGCCAGTCCGAGGGAGCCGGCCCAGGCGCAGACCATGTCGTTGCCGACGCCGTACCGGTCGTGGCCCAGCAGGCGGGCGGGCAGGGCGTCGAGAGCCGCCGTCAGCGAGGGCGACTCCCCGTGCGCGGGCAGCCCGAAGAAGGCGTGGGTCACGTCCGCGGGGGCGACGCCCGACTCGGCGCACACCCGGGCCACGCCCTCGGCGAGCACCGGGTACGTGCCGAACGACCCGTCGTCGCCGGCCTCGTCGGAGGGAGAGGTGCCGGGACCCGTCACCCGGGCACGGACCGTGCCCGAGGCGTCCGCGAGACAGAAGGCGGTCTTGGTGCCCCCGCCGTCCACACCGAGGAACACGGCGTCGGGCGCGGGGTGCCGGGCGTCCTGCACGGGCTTCACGGAGGCCATGCGGCTGTCCTCTCCGGAATCGGGCGAACGCGGTCAGCGTCCGGGCAGCGGGTACACGGTGACGCCCTGCACGACGCGGTTGACCTCGCCGTCGGGGAAGGGGTTGTCGGGCCGGATGCCGCGGCCCAGGGAGGCGTTCAGCGCCACCCGCTGCGCGCACACCACGGCGGGCAGCGCGAGCGCCGCGTCGTCGGCGTCCGCCATCCCCGGCAGCAGCCAGGTGCCGTCGTCCACGGTGAGGCCCTCGGCGCGGCCCGCCACGGCGACCACGCGCCCCGGCGGCAGGGCGGCCCGCATCTCCGCGAGGATGTCCAGGTCGTACCGGCGGGTGTACGGGTCGTTGGAGACGTAGACGACGACCGAGGTGCGGTCAGTGAGGAAGGCCTTGGGCCCGTGCCGGAACCCGAGCGAGGAGTCCGCCCAGGACACCACCGCGCCACCGGTCAGCTCCAGGAGCTTGAGCGCGGACTCCCCGGCCAGCGCCTTGAGCGCGCCGCTGCCCAGGTACACCACCCGGTCCGGGGCGTCGGCGGTGAAGGCGTCGATGCGGGCGCCGAGCGCGTCGCCGACGACGGCCCGCGCCGCCTGGGCGAGCGGGTCCACGCCGCCCTCGGGGCGCCGCCCGAGGACCAGCAGGACGGCCAGCAGCATGCAGCTCAGGCTGGAGGTCATCGCGAAGCCGCGGTCCTCGGCCTCCGGGGGCATCAGCAGCACGTGCGAGTCGGACCGGTCCTGGTGCAGCCGCGCGAGGTCGCCCTCGGCGTTGCAGGTCACGATCAGGTGGGCGCAGGTGCCGAGCAGGGCGGAGGCGGCGGCCGTCGCCGCGGTGCTCTCCGGGCTGTTGCCGGACCGCGCGAAGGAGACCAGCAGGGTGGGCAGGTCCTCCCCGAGGCAGCCGTGCGGGTCGGCGACGATGTCGGTCGTCGCGACCGCGTCCACGCGCCGCCCGGTGTGCGCGGCCAGCGCCGCGCGCAGGATCTCCCCGGCGTAGGCGGAGGTGCCGGCGCCGGTCAGCACGATGCGCAGCCGGGGGTCGGCGAGCAGCGGTGCGAGGAAGGCGTCCAGCCGCGGCCGGTCGTCCGCGACGATCCGGTCGACCCGCTGCCACAGCTCGGGCTGCTGGGCGATCTCCCGGTGGGTGTGCTCCGCACCGGCCGGGGCGGCGGGGGCGGGGCTGAGGGGGGCGGTCACGCGGACTCCTTGATCAGGGGGGTGCAGGCCCGGTCGTAGTCGCGCAGGACGTCACGGACCCGGTCGATGGTCAGTTCGCGCGGGGTGGGGGCGAGTTCGCCCGCGCGGACCCGCCGGTACTGCTCGGGCAGGTGGGCGGAGAGGAGGGGCAGCGGGACGCCGGCGGCGTCGAGGTTGCCGAAGAGCGTGGACTGGGCCGCCGTGATCTCGGAATCCGCCCAGTAGTACCGGATCCGGTCGCTGTAGCTGTAGCGGCGGGCGAGGTAGCGCTCGCGCGTGTCGCCCTCGTAGTACCCCTGCCACCAGTCGGGCCGCTCCAGCATGCGGCGTTCGACGACGGCCGCCAGCCGGGACGCCCGGTCCGGGCCGACCAGCTCGTCCTCGATGGCCGCCAGCGCGAACAGCGCCTCGCGCAGGGCGAAGGTCAGGCCGGGGCCGACCTTGAGGACGGCCCAGTGGTCGGCCACCAGCTCGCCGAGTGCGGCGGCCGACTGGTAGTCGGTCGAGTGGGCCTCGAAGACCATGTCCGGCTCGCCGTCCAGGACCCGGCGCAGCCGGTCCGTCGCGGACCGCCGGTAGCCGAACACCCGGTGGTGGTCGAACTCCACGCCCGGCTGGACGACGAGCGCGAGCACCCGGGGCCAGACGCCGGACAGACCCGCCTCGGCGAAGGCGGCGCGGTGCCGCTCCAGCGTCGCCCCGGCGGCCGGCGCGGCGGTGGGCGGGACCTCGCGCAGTGACTCGTGCGCACCTCCGGGAACCGGCACCTCGGTGCCGATCACGTACCGGAGCCCGGCCGCCCGCGGCCCCGCCGTGCGCTCGGCCACGCGGATCAGCCGCACCGCGCGCCGGGCGACCAGGTCGTCGGTGAGCGGTACCGGATCACCGGCGCAGGAGAAGCTGCAGTCCAGGTGGATCTTGCTGAAGCCCGCCTCGACGTAGGCGGCGACCAGCACCTCCGCCTTGCGCATGGCCTCCTCCGGAGGGAGGGCACGCCAGCGGTTGGGGCCGAGGTGGTCACCGCCCAGCACGATCCGGTCCGCCGGCAGGCCGTGCTCCGCGGCGATCCGGTGGACCAGGTCGCGGAAGTCGGCCGGGCGCATGCCGGTGTAACCGCCGTCCTGGTCCACCTGGTTGGAGGTCGCCTCGACGAGCAGGGTGCGCCCGGTGGCCAGCGCCTGGCGGACCGCGGCCTCGATGACCAGGGGGTGGGCCGAGCAGACCGACGCGATCCCCACCGGGATCCCGGACTTCTGGTCTCGTACCAGTTGGTCCCACGGGCTCGGCATGGTGTCTCCGGTTCTGGTGCAGGTGAATGCGGGAAAGCGGCAGGTGGTACGGGGTGCGCTGGGAGGTCGGCCGGAAGGTCCCGGTCTGCCGCGACCATACTGGTATTAATACTGGCCGTCAATGAAGGGCGTCTGGTATTGTACTGGTATGCCTACTGAGTCGCCGCTCCCGCGCGGCCTTCTCGACGCCGACGCGCTGCCGCTGTACGCGCAGGTCGCCGCGCGCCTGATGGACGACATCACCGCCGGGGGCGCCCGGGCCGGCGACCGGCTCCCCTCGGAACGCGTGCTGGCCGAGCGGTACGCCGTCTCGCGCGTCACCATGCGCTCGGCGCTCGCGGACCTCGCCGACCGGGGCGTGATCGAGTCGTCCCCGGCCCGGGGCTGGTTCCTCACGAGCACCGGCACGAGCACGAGCACGGGTACCACTGCGGGCGCGAGTGCCGGCGGCGGGACGGCGGACGCCGGGCACACCCCCGCCACACCGCCGGGTACCGCACCCGGCGGCCGCTCCGTGCAGGGCTTCGCCGACCACGCGCTGCGCCACGGCCTCGCCGCCCGCACCCGGGTGCTGGCCTCCGCGGTGCGCCCGGCGAGGGTCCAGGAGGCCGAGGAACTGCGCATCGCCCCGGGCGCGCCCCTGTTCGAGATGCGGCGCCTGCGCTACCTCGACGACCTGGTGGTGGTCGTCGAGCACAACAGGCTGCCCCTCGCGCTGTGCCCGCGGCTCGCCGACACCGACTTCGGCACGGCCTCGCTGTACGCCACCCTGCGTACGGCCACCCCGGGGCAGTTCCCCCGCGTCGCCGACTACTCGGTCGAGGCCCGCCAGCCCACCCCGGAGGAGCGGGAACTGCTGGAGATCACGGACGTCACACCGGTCCTGGTCGCCACCCAACTGGCGTACAACCAGGACGCCCGCCCGCTGGAGCTGACGGTCGCCATCTACCGCGGTGACCGGTACCGCTTCCGGGCCTCGATCACCGACTGAGACCGCCCGTCGGGCCTGGTCCGTCGGCCACCGGGTACGAGGGCCACCGACACCCGGCGGCACCGAAGGAGGCGGCACATGACCCTGGAGCACCCGGCCGAACGCGGCGGCAGCAGGCGCGGCCCCTTCGAGCGGTTCGCCGAGCGGGCGTCCAACTTCACCAGCAGCCCGGCGTTCTTCGGGGTCTGCCTGCTGCTGGTCGGCATCGTCATAGGCGTGCACATCGCCAAGGCGCCGCTCACCTGGATGCTGCTCGCCGGCGAGTCCATGACCGCGGTCACGCTCCTGCTGCTGGCGCTGCTGAAGAACAGTGAACGCCGGGCCGAGCACGCCGTGCAGCGCAAGCTCGACGCCATCGCCGCCGCCCTGCTGGAGTCCCAGCAGGGCGACCCCGGCCCGGCCCAGCGCTCTCTGCGCACGGCCATCGGCATCGAGGAACAGACCTGAGCGAGCGTTCCTCCGTTACAAGCTGCGTAGCCCTGGTGGCAAGAAGGGAAAGGAGCTCCGCATGACGCCGAACCAGCCCACGACCGAACTCGACGCCCGCTACAGCTCCGCCCTCAACCCGCGCCCGGGCGCGGAGAACGTCACCGCCACGGACTGGGCCGAGGCCCAGCGCCGGATGCGCGCCGCCGAGGTCTTCTGGATCACCACGATCAGGCCGGACGGCCGCCTGCACGTCACACCGCTGATCGCCGCCTGGCACGACGGGGCACTGCACTTCAGCACCGGCTCGGGGGAGCAGAAGGCGAAGAACCTGGCCGCCAATCCCCACTGCGCACTGACCACGGGGCACAACTCGCTCTCCGAAGGCCTCGACATCGTGGTCGAGGGCACGGCGGAACGGGTGACGGATCCGGCGCGGCAGGACGAGGTCCTGGCAGCGTTCGAGGCGCAGTACGGGGACCACATCACCTCGCCCGAGGGCGTGTTCCACGGCTTCGGCGACAGCATCCGCGAGGGCGACGACCTGCTGTTCGCGGTGGCACCCGGCACGGCGTACGGCTTCGGACACGACGGCCAGGTGTTCAGCCACACCCGCTACACCTTCCAGCGGCCGTGATCAGGACTCCGTCGCCGCCGTCTCGATCGTGTGGGCGGGCATGGCGGTGGCGTTCAACGCGGCGTCGAGCGCCTGGGTGGGACCGGCCGGGGCGGTGACGGTGCGCCAGGCGATGAACACGTCTGGCCGGGTCAGGGCGGCCCCGGTGGATGCGAGGCCGCAGGCGGTACGGAAGGCGCTCGGCTCCTACCGGAGTCGCGTTGGTGCCGATTAGTACGCCATCCTCGGCGAGTGCGGCGTCGGCTGAACCGCACCGACGTGGCCGAGGCCGTCGCGGTCGTTCTCGCCGGTGATCGCGCCTTTGACGGCCCCGTCACCCTCACCGCGCCCACCGCCGTCACCTTCGACGACCTCGCCACGATCGCCTCAAACCTCACCGGCCGCACCGTCAAGCGCATCATCCTGGACGACGAGCAGTGGGTCGCCGCCCAGACCGCGGCCGGTGTCCCGGAGCAGGCGGCCCGGTTCATGCTCACCTGGTACCAGGCCGGCCGTGCCGGCTACTTCGCCGAGGCCGATCCGCTGCTGGCCCAGCTCCTCGGCCGGGCACCCCGCGGCGTTGCCGACCGGCTCGCAGCCGGCATCGCCACCCAGGAGCGTGGCCTGAGTGGTGAGGCGGATCCGGGGCGGGGTCCTTGGACGCCGGGTGATCCGGACCGACGGCAGCCGGGGCGGCGGCGCGCAGTGCCGCCTCGACGCGGCGGTTGCCGGTCATGGATGCCGTGACGGCTGTCATCGCCAGGAGGAGCAGGCCGGCCGCGTAGAGCGGGGTGCGGATGTCATAGGCGGTGGCCAGCCAGCCGCCGAGGAAGGCCCCGACGGGTGCGGCGCACATGGCCAGCATGCGGGAGGTGGAGGCCACCCGGCCCATGAGGCGGGCCGGGACGATCGCCTGCCGGAGGGAGGGCCCGAGCACCATCGTGGCGCCCATGCCGGCTCCGCAGACGGCGAGCGCAAGCCCGGCCACGTACGGGTTCGGGGCGGCCGCCAGGCCCAGGATGGCCAGCCCCTCGACGGCGGCCGTGCAGGTCAGTGCGGTGCCGGTGCCGAGTCGTCGGCCCAGGTGGGAGGCGATGGCCGCACCGAGCAGGCCGCCGGTGGCCTCCGCCGTGAGGAGCAGGCCGAAGCCGAAGGTGTCGATGCCGAGGCGCTCGTGCGCGAAGAGGGCGAGGACGGTCTCCACGGCGAGGAAGGCGACGTTCCCGACCGCCGGGCGGAGCGCGAGCCCGAGCAGCAGCCGGTCCCGGAAGACGTACGAGGCGCCGGCCCGTGCCTGCCGCAGCAGCGACTCGCGGACCTCCGGCGCGGGCCGGGGCATGGCCGGCAGCGTGCGTACGAGCAGTGCGGAGACCATGAACGACACCGCGTCGGCGAGCAGCGGCAACGCCCGCCCGAGCGCGAGCAGCGCACTGCCCGCGGGTGGGCCCGCGAAGCCGGACATGGCGGTCTGGGCGCCGCGCAGACGGGAGTTGGCGCGCTCCAGGAGCGCGGGGTCGCGGCGGAGCAGATCCGGCAGGTAGGCCGTGGCCGCCGTGTCGAAGAAGAGTCCGCCGAGCCCGAGCAGGAATGCGACGGCCGCGAGCAGCGGCACGCTCAGGACGTCGAGCACGGCCGCTGCCGCGGGTATCGCGAGCAGCACCGCACGTGCCGCGTCCGCGACCCACATGGTGCGCCGGCGGTCCCAGCGGTCCACCAGGGCGCCGCCGAGCACCCCGAAGAGCAGCCACGGCAGCGTTCCCGCGGCCGTGACGACGGCGAGCGCCATCGGTTCCCGCGTCAGCGTCAACGCGAGCAGCGGGAGCGCGGCATGCGACACCCCGTCGCCGAGCGAGGAGACCGTCTGCGCGGTCCACAGGCGTCCGAACCCGGTCGGCAGCTTCCTTGCCGCTGAGGTCACTCGGCCTCCCCCTCCGCCTGGTGGCGCGGCGCCGGCCGGAACAGCGCGAAGGCGAGCGACACGTCCGGCAGCGACGGATCGGACAATGCCTGGTACTCGTCCGCGAGAGCCTGCAACCGCGCCCCCAGCTGTGCGAACTGCTCCTCGGTGAGGCGCAGATGCGCCATCCGTACGTGCCGCTCGCCATCCGCCGGCGACGCCTCCAGATCGGCCACGGCGTGCCGCATCAGCACATCCGGCCCTCCCTCGCCGGGATCCGGCAGCACGATCGCCCCCGCGGCCATCGCGTAGTACCGCTCGGTGACCCCCCGCACCTTCCGCGTCCGCACCACCTTCACCAGACCGGCCCGCTCCAGCAGCCGCACGTGATAGCTGGAACTCCCCTTGGCGAGGCCGACCCGCTCGGCGATCTGCGTGATCGTCGCGGGCTCGAAGCGGAGCACGGCCATGATCCGGTGGCGCGTGAGATTGGAGACGGCGCGCAGCTGTTCTTCCGTGGTCACGTGAAGCGTCTCGGGAACGTCGTCGGCAGGCATGGGAGTAATGGTCAACGATTCTTGACCATTGAGCAAGGGGATGGCGCGAACCTCTCTGCCCGCTCCCGGGGACCGCCCGGTAAATCGCTGGTGGGCCTCGCGGGACGCCGCTAGAGTTCTGTTCGTTCCGGCGGCTGCTCTGCCGCCGCTGCCCGCTGTACGTGACCCGGGAGGTGTTGACCGATGGCTGTCGTTGCGAAGGGCGCTGCCCGCATCCAGGAATCCGTCAAGTCCACCCCCGTGGCCGCCGGCTGACACCACTTCCCGCAGTTCTCCCGGCCGGGGCCACCCCTCGAAGGGTCACCCCTTGTCTTCCCACGCTTCCACCCCGTCCACCTGCCACTCCTCCGCCCTGACCCCCTACGGCTGGGACGAGGACTGGGCCGACGCCTTCTCCCCGTACGCCGCCGAAGGGCTTCTGCCCGGCCGCGTCGTACGGGTCGACCGGGGCCAGTGCGACGTCGTCACCGCCGGCGGCACCGTGCGGGCCGACACCGCGTTCGTCACTCCGCACGACCCCCTGCGGGTCGTCTGCACCGGCGACTGGGTCGCCCTCGAGCCGGACGGCAACCCGCGCTACGTACGCACGTGTCTGCCGCGTCGTACCGCCTTCGTGCGCTCCACCTCCTCCAAGCGGTCCGAGGGGCAGATCCTCGCCGCCAACGTCGACCACGCCATCGTCGCCGTGTCGCTCGCGGCCGAGCTGGACCTCGCCCGGATCGAGCGGTTCCTCGCGCTCGCCTGGGAGTCCGGGGCGCAGCCCGTGGTCGTCCTCACCAAGGCCGACCTCGTGCCCGACCCGGTGACCCTCGCGCATCTCGTCCAGGACGTGGAGACCAGCGCGCCCGGCGTGCCGGTGCTCACCGTCAGCGCCGAGCAGGGCGAGGGGCTCGACGTGCTGGGCGCCGTCGTCGGCGGCGGCACGGCGGTGCTGCTCGGACAGTCCGGCGCCGGCAAGTCCACGCTCGCCAACGCCCTGCTCGGCGAGGACGTCATGGACGTCCAGCGGATCCGGGACGTCGACGGCAAGGGACGGCACACCACGACCACCCGCAACCTGCTCGTCCTGCCCGGCGGCGGCGTGCTGATCGACACCCCGGGGCTGCGCGGCGTCGGCCTGTGGGACGCGAGCAGCGGCGTCGGGCAGGTGTTCGCCGAGATCGAGGAGCTGGCCCGCGACTGCCGGTTCCACGACTGCGCCCACGAGCGCGAGCCGGGCTGCGCCGTCCTCGGCGCCCTCGACTCCGGCGAACTGCCCGAACGGCGGCTGGAGAGCTACCGCAAGCTGATGCGGGAGAACCAGCGCATCATCGCCAAGACCGACGCCAGGCTGCGGGCGGAGATGCGCAAGGAGTGGAAGCGCCGCGGCGCCATGGGCCGGGCGGCGATGGAGGCCAAGCGGGGCGGCGGCCCCCGGTAGCCACCCGCTCCGGCCACGCTCGGACGTCATGTCCGATGCCATGTCCGATTTCCGCCAGCCCGGTCCGCCGGACTGGCGGAGACTGGACAGCGTGACCGGGACAGTACAGCGCACAGCGCACGAGGACGGCAGGTACGAGGCCGTACGCAGCCGGGACGCCCGGTTCGACGGCGCGTTCTTCTTCGCCGTGCGCACGACCGGCATCTACTGCCGGCCCAGCTGCCCGGCGGTCACGCCGAAGCGGAGCAACGTGCGTTTCTTCGCGACGGCGGCCGCCGCGCAGGGCTCGGGGTTCCGGGCCTGCCGTCGGTGCCGCCCCGACGCCGTGCCGGGCTCGGCGGACTGGAACGTCCGCGCCGACGTCGTCGGCCGGGCCATGCGGCTGATCGGGGACGGCGTCGTCGACCGCGAGGGCGTCGCCGGACTCGCCGTCCGCCTCGGCTACAGCGCCCGCCAGGTGCAGCGGCAGCTCACCGCCGAGCTGGGCGCCGGGCCCGTCGCCCTCGCCCGGGCCCAGCGGGCGCACACCGCGCGCGTCCTGCTGCAGACCACCGGGCTGCCGGTCACCGAGATCGCCTTCGCCTCCGGGTTCGCCAGCGTGCGGCAGTTCAACGACACCATCCGGGCCGTGTACGCGGCCACCCCGAGCGACGTCCGCGCCGCCGCCCCGGCGGCCGACCGGGCCGCCTCCCGGCGCGCCGCCACCCCGTCCGCCGGCGTCCCGCTGCGCCTCGCCCACCGCGGCCCCTACCAGGCCGGACCCGTCTTCGACCTGCTCCAGCGGGAGGCCCTCGCCGGCGTGGAGGAGGTCAGCGGCCCGCCCGGCCGGCGCCGCTACCGGCGCACCCTGCGGCTCCCGTACGGCACCGGCATCGTCGCCGTCGAGGAGCGCACACGCGTCCAGGGCAACGGCGGCGGCTGGCTCGACGCCCGCCTCCACCTCACCGACCTGCGCGACCTGACCACCTCCGTGCAGCGCCTGCGGCGGCTCTTCGACCTGGACGCCGACCCGTACGCCGTGGACGAACGCCTCGGCGCCGACCCCCGCCTCGCCCCCCTGGTCGCCGCCCGCCCCGGGCTGCGCTCACCCGGCACCGCAGACCCCGACGAACTCGCCGTCCGGGCCCTGGCCGGGCGCGCGGCCGCCGAGCGGCTGGTCCAGCGGTACGGCAAGGCCCTCGACGCGCCCTGCGGCACCCTCACCCACCTCTTCCCCGAACCGGCGGTCCTCGCCGCCACCGAGCCGGACGGCCCCGTGGGCGCGCTCGCCGCCGCCCTCGCCGACGGCACCGTACGCCTGGACCCGGGCGCCGACCGGGACGACGCCGAACGCGCCCTGCTCGCCGTGCCCGGCATGGACGCCCGGACGGCCGCGGTCGTCCGCACCCGTGCGCTCGGCGACCCCGACACCGCCCCGCCCGACCCGACCGTGCCCGACAGCTGGCGCCCCTGGCGCTCGTACGCTGTGAACCACCTGCGCGCCGCAGGAGACTGGGAGCAGGACCGATGACCACGACCACCACCGGCACGTCCGTGACGTACTGGACCGAGACCGGCAGCCCCGTCGGACCGCTGCTCCTCACCGCGGCCCCGGACGGCGCGCTCACCTCGCTGTCCGTGCCCGGGCAGAAGGGCGGCCGGAGCGTCCAGGACGGCTGGCGGCACAACACCGGGCCCTTCCGGGCGGCCGAGGAGCAGCTCGCCGCCTACTTCGCCGGGGAGCTGACGGACTTCCGGCTGCCGCTGCGCACCGAGGGCACCGCCTTCCGGGAACGGGTGTGGGCCGCCCTCGACGACGTCC
Source organism: Streptomyces sp. NPDC048171 (assembly GCF_043202655.1). Lineage (NCBI taxonomy): Bacteria > Bacillati > Actinomycetota > Actinomycetes > Kitasatosporales > Streptomycetaceae > Streptomyces > Streptomyces sp. NPDC048171. Next base: position 182,344 of record NZ_JBIDAU010000003.1, on the reverse strand, counting down.
CCTACGGGGCGACCGCCACGTACGGCGAGATCGCGGCGCGCATCGGTGCCTCCCGGCCCGCGGTCCGCGCCGTCGGCGGCGCGATCGGCGCCAACCCGCTGCTCATCCTCCGGCCCTGCCACCGGGTGATCGGCGCCGACGGCTCGCTGACCGGATACGCGGGCGGCCTGGACCGCAAGACCCGGCTGCTCACCCTGGAGGGAGCCCTCCGGGACGGCTTCGGCCGCTCCTAGCCGCCGGCCAGTACCGCTCCCACCCACGCCCCGGTGATCAGCAGGCAGGCGAACAACTCCGCCAGAACGTCGGCGCCGCCCGAGCGCATCGCCGTCCGCAGCGCCGCCTTCGCCTCGCCGTGCCGGCCGAGCCGCAGCCGCTCGGCGAGGTAGATGCCGCCCATGAAGCCGGGGATCGCGCCGAGCACCGGGACCAGGACGAAGCCGACGACCGCGCCCACGCCGCCGTACGCGGTGAGCCGCCGCATCGCCTCGTCCCGGCGGCGCCTGCGGGTCGGCAGCGCCCAGCGCACCGCCTGGGCCAGCAGCAGGACGACGGTGGCGCCGACGAGTACGGCCCAGGCGAGCGGTTGCGGATCCTTCAGCGCCCACCACAGGACCCCGGCCCACACCAGCCACGACCCGGGCACGCCGGGAAACAGGACGCCGCACAGCCCGAGCAGAATGACCAGGCCGGTCAGCAGGAGGTCCCACGCTCCCATCTGTCCAGGGTGCCGGAGTCCGGCCCGGTCCGCAGATGTCCGGCGCATGGGCGAGGCCGGGAGCGGCCCGCCGGGGGTCAGCCCTGCCTGGCGACCCAGCCCCTCTCGTACGCGTGCCAGCCCAGCTGGAGCCGGGTCGTGACCCCGGTCAGTTCCATCAGGCGCTTCACCCGGCGCTGTACGGTCCGCAGGCCCAGGTCGAGCTGTTTGGCGACGCTGGCGTCGGTCAGCCCCGCCAGCAGCAGGGAGAGGATCTCCAGATCGGTGCCGTCGGGGCCTTCCGGGCCGTGCTCGGTCACGCCGGAGGCGCCCAGGCGCAGCGGCAGCGCCTCCCGCCACACCGCCTCGAACAGGCCCGACAGCAGCTCCAGGAGCCCGCTGGCGTGCACCACCAGCGCGGCGGGCTCCGCGGAGCGCGCGGTGAGCGGCACCAGGGCGAGCGCCCGGTCGGCGACCACCAGCTTGGTCGGCACCCGGTCCACCACCCTCACCTGCTCGTCCCGGCCCAGCGCGGCGCTCAGCTCGACGATGCCGGTCGGCTGGTCCAGCACCGACCGCTCGACCACCACCCGGTAGCGGACACCGCGGCCGGTGGCCTGCTCCTCCGCGTCGTTCTCCATGCCGGTGACGGCGACCGGGTTGCCGGTGACCAGCGCGCACACCTCCTCGGTCGCGCCCAGCTGGAGCTGGAGGAAACGCCGGGCGACCGCCGCGCCGCCGGTCACCACCTCCACCAGGTCGTGCACCGCGGGCTCGGCCGCCGCCGCCCGGTACTCCTCGGCCAGCAGCGCCGCCGCCAGCTCCGCCTTCTCCAGTTCGTGCCGCTGCTGGGTGAGCAGCGCGCCCAGCGCCACGCCCGGCGGCGCGGCGACCCAGCGGCCGGGGCGGCCCGAGGACTGGGCCGCCAGACCGTTCTGCTCCAGCCTGCGCAGCGCGTGCTCGGTGTCCCCCTCACCCAGCGCCAGCCGCCTGGCCAGGTCGGGCACGTCGGCGGCGCCCAGGGACACCAGCGCCCGGTACGCCGACTCGTGCGTGTCCTCCAGCCCCAGCACTCCCAGCATCAGCCGTCGTCCCTCCCCGAGAACCAGCGACCGTGGCGGAAAACGGCCACGGCGCAAACCCGCCTCCGCACATCATCGCCGTACCGCCGGTCACTCTGCCAAGGTGGCGACGCCGGGCGGTTCTCCCGTGGGGGGTGGGACCGCTCGGCCACTTCACCTCGCAACCCTGTTCCAGCAGTCCCGCGACACGCCGCCCGGCGCGTGCCGGTCCGCCGGAATTTCCCGATGCCCCGTTTCCATCCCGCTCCTTCGGTGGACAATCAGGAGCATGAGTCAGCAGGGGGGAAGGCCCACCGGTCCTGAGGACGACTGGTGGGGGCAGCTGTACGACGACTCCACCGACGACACCGGCCCCACGGCCGCACCGGATTCCCTGGACGACCGCTTCGCCTCGGCGTCCGGCACGGTGACGGACGGCTCGGGCAACGGTCCGCCCGCCGTCCCCGGCCCCCGGACCGACTCCCACCGGGAGCCTCCACCCACGCCACCGGCCGCCCCGTCGAACCTCCCGCCCCCACCGGCCGGGAGCCCGGCGCCCTCGCGCCCGGACCACCCGCGATCCCCCGCGCCACCGCCGGCCGCCGCACAGCCGGCGGACGGCTCACACCCGGCCGCGCCCCGAGACGGCGTACAGCGCGCGGACGGCCCGGAGTCCGCCCCCTCCCCGGGCACCTCACGCCCGCCACGGCCCCCGGCCCCACCACCGTCGGCGCCGCCCCCGGCCGGTTCGCGGCCCCCGGATCCACCGCACCCCGGCACGTCGTCCCCCGGGCGCCCGCAGCCCGCGCCGCCCTGGCAGCCCCTGCCCTTCGCGTCCCCGTCCCCGAGGCCCGAGCCGCCCGCGCCGCCATCGGTGCCCGGGCAGCCGCGTGGGCGTACCGCCTCCGGGAGTGGGCCCGCGGATCTTCGGGAGCCGCCGGAGGTGGGGCTGCCGCCGTTGCCGCCGCCGTTCCTTCCCTCGGTGGCGCCGCGGCCGCTGCCGGAACCGGGCGCCGGTCCCGCGCGGGACTTCGTCGGGTCCGGGCCGCCCACCTACGACCCCGAGCCCACCGCCCTGCCGGCCGCCGACCCCGACGGGCTCGACGACCTGGTGCCGGACACCGTGCTGGACGGCGCCCGGTACGGGACGTGCACCCTGCGGGCCGTCTCGGTGCGCGGCGACTCCGCCCGGTACCGGGGCGAGCCGCGGCGCGACGCGCTGCTCGTCGCCCGGTTCGGCGCGGGCGAGCACGCGCTGGTCCTGGTGGCGATGGCCACCGGCACCCGTGCGACCGCCGGGGCGCACCGGGCGGCGGCCGAGGTCTGCCGGTGGATCGGAGCCGCCGTGGGCCGCAGCCACGCCCGGCTCGCCGAGGACCTGCGGGCCGCCCGGCGCGGTGACCTCAAGTCCGGCCTGCACCGCCTCACCGACCGCAGCCTCGGCCGGCTCCGCGCGGGCGCCGCCGAACAGGGCCTGTCCCCGCAGGAGTACGCCGCCTCCCTGCGCTGCCTGATACTCCCCGCCGACCCCGCCTGCCGGACCAGGGTGTTCTTCGGCGTCGGACCCGGCGGGCTGCTGAGGCTGCGCGACGGCACCTGGCGGGACATGGAGCCGACCGCGGGCGACGTCACCGGTGAGCCCGTCCTCGGCTTCGGCTCGCTGCCCAGGGGAACGCCCGCCGACCGGCCGAGCGAGACGCCCGACGGCGACCGGCTCACCATGGACCTCGGCGTCACCGCGCCCCCGGGCCCGTACGACGCGCCGCCCCCCGACGAGCCGCCCCGCCGGCCGTTCCGCTTCCGGGCCTCCGTAGCCCGCCCGGGTGACGTGCTGCTGATGTGCACCACGGGCCTGGCCGAGCCCATGCTGACCGAGCCCGAGCTGGGCGGGCTCCTCGCCCGGCGGTGGACGGGCCGCACCCCGCCGGGACTCGGGGAGTTCCTCGCCGACACCGGAGTACGGGTCAAGGGGTACGCGGACGACCGTACGGCGGCCGCCGTTTGGGAGGCGTGAGGCCGCTCGCTGTGCCATACGTAGAGCCATGGCCAAACAGAACGTCGCGGAACAGTTCGTCGACATCCTCACCCGCGCCGGGGTCGAACGCCTCTACGGAGTCGTCGGCGACAGCCTCAACCCGGTCGTGGATGCCGTGCGCCGGCACAAGGGCATCGAATGGGTGCACGTCCGGCACGAGGAGACCGCCGCCTTCGCCGCCGGCGCGGAGGCCCAGATCACCGGGAAGCTGGCCGCGTGCGCCGGCTCCTGCGGCCCCGGCAACCTCCACCTCATCAACGGGCTCTACGACGCCCACCGCTCCATGGCCCCCGTCCTCGCCCTCGCCTCGCAGATCCCGTCCAGCGAGATCGGCCTGGGCTTCTTCCAGGAGACCCACCCCGACCAGCTGTTCCGCGAGTGCAGCCACTACAGCGAGCTGATCTCCAGCCCGAAGCAGATGCCCAGGCTGCTCCAGACCGCCATCCAGCACGCCGTCGGCCAGGGCGGCGTCAGCGTCGTCTCGCTGCCCGGCGACATCGCGGACGAGCCCGCCCCCAAGGAGGCCGCCGAGACGGCACTCGTCACCTCCCGGCCGACCGTCCGCCCCGGCGACGAGGAGATCGACCGCCTGGTGCGGATGATCGACGACGCCGACAAGGTCACCCTGTTCTGCGGCAGCGGCACGGCGGGCGCGCACGCCGAGGTGATGGAGTTCGCCGAGAAGATCAAGTCCCCGGTGGGGCACGCCCTGCGCGGCAAGGAGTGGATCCAGTACGACAACCCGTTCGACGTGGGGATGAGCGGTCTGCTCGGCTACGGCGCGGCCTACGAGGCCACCCACGAGTGCGACCTGCTGATCCTGCTCGGCACGGACTTCCCGTACAACGCGTTCCTGCCCGACGACGTCAAGATCGCCCAGATCGACGTCCGGCCGGAGCACCTGGGCCGGCGTTCCAAGCTGGACCTCGCGGTGTGGGGGGACGCCCGGGAGAGCCTGCGCTGTCTGATCCCGCGGGTGCGGGAGAAGCGGAGCAGGCGCTTCCTCGACCGGATGCTCAAGAAACACGCGGACGCGCTGGAGGGCGTCGTCAAGGCGTACACCCGCAAGGTCGACAAGCACGTCCCGATCCACCCCGAGTACGTGGCCGCCGTACTGGATGACCTGGCCGACGACGACGCGGTGTTCACCGTGGACACCGGCATGTGCAACGTCTGGGCCGCCCGCTACATCTCGCCCAACGGGCGGCGCCGCATCATCGGTTCGTTCTCGCACGGCTCGATGGCGAACGCGCTGCCGATGGCGATCGGCGCCCAGTTCACCGACCGGCGCCGGCAGGTGGTCTCCATGTCCGGCGACGGCGGGTTCACCATGCTCATGGGCGACTTCCTCACCCTCGTCCAGCACGACCTGCCGGTGAAGGTCGTCCTGTTCAACAACTCCTCGCTCGGCATGGTGGAGTTGGAGATGCTGGTCGCGGGCCTGCCCTCGCACGGCGTGGCGAACCGGAACCCGGACTTCGCCGCGGTCGCCGAGGCGTGCGGCGCGTTCGGCGTGCGGGTGGAGAAGCCCAAGGATCTGGCGGGGGCGCTGAAGGCCGCCTTCAGGCACAAGGGCCCGGCCCTCGTCGACGTCGTCACCGACCCCAACGCGCTGTCCATCCCGCCGAAGATCAGCGCCGACATGGTCACCGGATTCGCGCTGTCCGCCTCCAAGATCGTCCTGGACGGCGGGGTCGGGCGCATGCTCCAGATGGCCCGCTCGAACCTGCGCAACGTGCCGCGGCCGTGACCGGACGTGGCGGTCGCCGCCAATCGGTATGACTGCCGGGCGCCCGAACGGGCAAGGCTTCCCCCGTGAAGATGTTCGACCGTGAACATGCTCGACCAGAAGGGGGAGACGACATCAGCACGCCGACGGGGGACATGAGGAAGCGGGCGGCGCCGGACCTCAGGCGGCGGCTCGGCCGGGCGGACCTGCGGGCGGTGCCCGAGGCCCGGCGGGCCCTGCGCGAGCTGCTGCGGCACTGGGGCGGGCCCGGACAGTCGGAGATCGCCGAACTGCTCACCAGCGAGCTGGTGACCAACGCGCTGGTCCACACCGACGAGGGCGCCGTCCTGACCGCCACGGTCGGCCCGCAGGCGCTGCGCGTCGAGGTGCGGGACTACGTCGGCCGGCCGCCCCGGCCGCGCACCCCCGACCCGGAGGAGAGCACCAACGGCAGAGGTCTGGTCCTGGTGCGCTCGCTGGCCGACGACTGGGGCGTACGGCCCTGCGAGGTGGGCAAGTCGGTCTGGTTCGAGCTGGACGCCGAAGCCGCCTGAGGCACCGGCGAACCGGCGCCTCAGGCGGCTTCACGTCGGTGTGCGGTCCGTCAGCCGAACTGCTGCTCCAGGTCCTTGAGCTTGCGCTCCAGGGAGTCCAGGCGCGGCAGGGCCTGGGTGTCGTCCTCCGCGGTGAGGTCGACGGTGACCTGCTCGGTCCCGCCCCGCACCGGCTGGAGGGAGGGGCGCTGGCGTACCGGCAGCTCAGGAGCCGATATCGCAGGCTCCGCGGTGGCGCGCTCGGTGCCCCGCTCCACCTGCTGCACCTCGACCTCGACCTGACGGCCGCCGCGGCCGGGGAAGCCCCGGTGGCCGTGGCCCCGGCTGATCGCCTTGAGCTGCGCCCGCTCCAGGCGCTCCTGCTCGCGCCGCCGCTGCTTGGTCTCCTCCTTCTGGCGCCGGTCGTCGCGCACCTCCTCGACCGCCTCGTCGAGGCTGCGCACGCCCTCGAGGAGCATCAGCGACCAGGCGCGGTACGTCTCCCGGGGCGCCCGCAGCCAGCGCACCATGCGGATCTGCGGCAGCGGGCGCGGCACCAGGCCCTGCTCGCGCAGCGCGGCCCGGCGGGTCTGCTTGAGGGCCCGGTCGAACAGCACGGCCGCCGACAGGGACATGCCCGCGAAGAAGTGCGGGGCACCCGCGTGGCCGAGGCCGCGGGGCGCGTGCACCCAGTTGAACCAGGCCGCGGCGAACGCGAAGGTCCACACGAGTATGCGCGAGCCGAGCGCCGCGTCACCGTGGCTGGCTTCGCGCACCGCGAGCACGGAGCAGAACATCGCCGCCCCGTCGAGGCCGAACGGGACCAGGTACTGCCAGCCGCCGCTCAGGCCGAGGTTCTGCTCGCCGAAGCCGACCAGACCGTGGAAGGAGAGCGCCGCGGCGACCGCGGCACAGCAGAAGAGCAGGACGTAGGAGACGGTGCCGTACAGGGCCTCCTTGCGCCTGCGCCGCTCCTCCATCCGCTCCCACGAGTCGTCCGCGCCCGCGTCCTTCCCCGGGGCACGCTTGCCGCGCGCGAGCACCGCCACCGCCGCCAGCATGCCCAGGAGCAGCACGGCGCCCGGAAGCAGCCAGTTCAGCGATATGTCGGTCAATCTCATCTGGGGTCCCTTGCAGTGGGATAGGGCGTAACGCCCGCCATGGTGGCCCAAACCCAGCGGCCCTCAGAGGGTTTCGGGGCAAGAGGCCGCCAAGGGAGTGCGAGGGGGTGCCCAGGGCGGCGTTCTGCTCGAACTGCCGCATGAGGGGCGGGAGTTGAGTTCGAATAAGACTACCCGTACGAGTGGTTCGGCGGAAACCTGCCGCGACGCGTGGGGGAGTTGTGAATCGACGTCGGGGATCCTAGCCGACGATCTTGGAGAGGAGGGTGCGGGGTGCCGCTCAACCCGCCGTGGCGAGCAGCTTGTTCACCCGGTCCGCGTCGCAGGTGCGCGGGCAGGTGGCGCAGGTGTCCTCGGGGCGCAGGGTGTAGAACATGCAGCAGCTCGCCCGGTCCCGGGTGTGCAGCGGTTCGCCGTCCGGCCCCTTGAGCTCGCGGAAGGCCGCGTCGCCGACGTACGGCTTGGTCGCGCCCGGCAGCAGCAGTTCCAGCTCGTGCCGCGCCCGCTCCTGTTCGCCCAGCAGGTGGGCGACGTACCACAGGCCCTCCACGACCTCGTCGGTCGCCATGCCCCACAGGGCACGTCCGCGCCGCCGCATGCGGGGGCCGAATCCGGCCAGGACCGGCTCCAGGTGCTCGGCGACCGAGGCCCGCACCTCGGCGCGCAGCGCCTCCTCGTCGGCGACCACCCGGGCGCCGGGCAGCGCGGCGGCCGGGTCACCGGGCAGACAGGCGAAGCCGGCGCCGCGCACCGCCATGCGGCCCAGCGGGAGACCGTCGGCGGTGCGGTCGTAGGCGACGTGGGCCGCGGGGTAGCGGGGGACCCTGCGGTGCAGGAACCACGGCACGGTGATCAGCAGGCAGGCGGGCCACGCGTACCGGTGCAGTCCGAAGCTCGCGATCACGTCCGGGCGGGCGCGCTGCCCGTAGTCCCGCAGCACCTGCGCCTCGTCCCAGGCGAGGAAGTCCGCAAGCTCCGCCCCGCCCGCGGCGAGCGCGTCGCCGCCGACCCAGCCACCGCCCCGCGGGACCTCGCCGCCGGCGTCCAGCTCGGTGACGCCCAGTCCCGGAAGGGCCTCCGACAGGCGCGCGTACGCGTCCGTGAGGGCCGTGCGGGCGACAGGCATGCGGGACCACCGATCCGAACCGGAAGAACGGGCTGCTTAAAGGTAAGCCTTACCTTACCCGCAATGTTTGGGATTTGAACTGACGGCCCCTGCCCTTATGGTGCTTGACGGACAGGCGACAACCCGCCGTAATGACCCCAAGTACCGACACGTCCCACAGGAGGACCCGTGAGGCCCAGCGCGCAGGGTGCCCCTGAGGCGGGGGCCGCCGCCCAGGTGCGGGTGCCGGCCCAGCCACGGGCCGCGGACGTGGACCGGGCGGGAATCGCGGACCGGGCCAGGACGCGCGGCGCCGGCGAACCGGTCGCCACCGCGCGCGGCGAGCACACCCACGGCGAACCCGCGCCGCCCCGCCCGCGCCCCCTCGTCCAGCGCTCATCCGTACGCGGGCAGATCCTCGACGCCCTGCGCACCGCGCTGGTCACCGGCGAGCTGCGGCCCGGCGAGGTCTACTCGGGGCCCGCGCTCGGCGAACGCTTCGGAGTCTCGGCCACCCCCGTACGGGAGGCCATGCAGCAGCTCGCCCTGGAGGGCGCCGTCGAGGTCGTCCCCAACCGGGGCTTCCGCGTCGTCGAGCGCGGCGACCGCGAACTGGCCGAGCTGGCCGAGGTCCGGGCGCTGATCGAGGTCCCGGTGTGGCTGCGCCTGGCCCGCACGGTGCCCGCCGAGCGCTGGGCTCAGCTGCGCCCCCTCGCCGAGGCCGCCGTCCGGGCCGCGTCCGCCGGCTGCCCGGCCACCTACGCCGAGGCCGACCGCGCCTTCCACCGCGCGGTGCTCGCGCTGGCCGGCAACGACCAGCTCGTGCGCATCGCCGGCGACCTGCACCGCCGCGCCCAGTGGCCGCCGGCCGGCACCCCCGCTCCACGCGGCCGGGCCGACCTGATCGCCGACGCGCACGAGCACACGGCCCTGCTGGACGCGCTGATCGCCGGCGACCAGGACCTGGTGCGGACCCTGGTGGGGGAGCACTTCACCGGGGCCCGCTGAGCGCGGGCGCCCCAGGGACACCCCCGCCCGTTACGGGACCTCCTGCCGTTCCGTGCGGCCGGCCGGTACGCGCTTGCCGTTCTTCCCCGGTTCGCCGGACCTCCCGGAGCGGGATCCCGCCGCGCGGCCGTGCAGCGCGATGGCCAGCGGGGAGGCGGTGAAGACCGACGAGTACGTGCCGACCGCGACGCCGATCAGCAGCGCGAGCGCGAAGTCGGTGAGCGAGCCGTCGGCGAGGACCGCCAGCGAGGCGAGGATGAGCACCGCGCCCATGCCCGTGTTGACCGTGCGCGGCAGGGTCTGCAGGATCGCGTCGTTGGTGAGCCGGTCGAACGGTGTCCTCCGCTCCCGGCCCAGCAGCTCCCGGACGCGGTCGAACAGCACCACCGAGTCGTTGACCGAGTAGCCGATCACGGTCAGCAGCGCGGCCAGGAACACCCCGTCCACCGGCTTGCCCAGCCAGGCGAACACACCCACCAGGACGACCACGTCGTGGGCGAGCGCGCCGACCGCCGCCGTGCCGAACAGCAGGCGGAACCGGGCCGCGAGGTACGCCAGCTGGGCGGCCAGGGCCAGGCCGAGGGCGATCAGGGCGTCCCGGCGCAGCTCCTCGCCGAGGCTCGGACCGATCAGCTCGTCGCGGATCCGCTCCGCCCCGCCGCCCACATCGGCGACGGTCCGGGTGACGGTCGCCGCCTCGGCGTCGGTCAGTTCCTCCGTGCGCACCGTGAGGCCGCTGTCGCCGGAGGACTGGACGACGGCGCGCGGGAAGCCCGCGTCGGCGAGGGCGTCGCGGGCCCGGTCGGGATCGACCCGGGTGGCGGTGGAGTACTCGACGAGCCGCCCGCCGGTGAACTCGATGCCGAAGTCCAGGCCCCGCACCAGGATGCCGGCGCCCGCCACCACGAGGACGGCCGTCGAGGCCGCCAGCCAGCGACGCGGGCGGCGCATCAGGAACGGGTCGCGGCGCAGCAGGGCGTCACGGACCGGACCGGTGGAGGAGATGCCGGTGACGCGCGGGCGGCGCAGGACGGCCGGGCGGCCCGCGGCGAACTCGGCCAGCACGCGGGTGATCACCAGCGCGCTGACCATGGAGGCCAGCACACCGATCCCGAGGGTGACGCCGAAGCCCTTCACCGGGCCGGAGGCCAGGAAGAACAGCAGGGCGGCGGCGATCAGCGTGGTGATGTTGGAGTCGGCGATCGCGCTGAAGGCGCTGCGGAAACCGGCGGTGAGCGCCGACCGCGTGCTCGGACGGGTGCGGGCGGCCTGTTCCTCGCGGGCCCGTTCGAAGACGAGGACGTTGGCGTCCACCGCCATGCCGATCGACAGGACGAAGCCGGCCAGGCCGGGCAGGGTGAGGGTCGCGCCGACCGCGGCCAGGGCGGCGTAGGAGATCAGGCCGTAGCAGAGCAGGGCCACGGTCGCCAGGGCGCCCATGAGCCGGTAGACGGCGACGATGAACAGCGCGGTCAGCGCGGTTCCGACGACGGCGGCCCAGGCGCCGGCCGAGATCGCCTCGTCGCCCAGGGTCGCGCCGATGGTGCGCTGCTCGATGGTCTCGACCGGCACGGGCAGGGCGCCGCCCTTGACGAGCAGGGCCAGTTCGCGGGCCTCCGCGTCGTCGAAGGAGCCGGTGATCTGCGTGGAGCCGCCGGTGATGCCCGCCCCGCAGGCCACGGAGGGGTCGACCTGCGGCGAGGAGATGATCTTGTTGTCGAGCACGATGGCGACCCGGCGCTGCGCGTCGCCGGCCGGGTGGCAGGCCGCCTCGCCGGTCACCCGGGCCCAGCGGTCGCTCCCGGCGTCCTCGAAGTCGACGGTGACGTGCCAGCCCGCGCCGCTCTGCTGGTCGAAGCGGGCGTCGGCGCCCTTGACGTCCTGCCCGGTCAGTGCGGCGTCCGTCAGCCGCAGATACTGCCCGGACTCGTCCGGCACCACCCGCTCGCCGTCCCCGGCGTCCGTGGCGCTCTCCGCCGCGCCGAGCACCGGGTGGACCGTGAGCTGTGCGGTGCGGCCCAGCACGTCCGCGGCCCGCTTCGGGTCCTGTACGCCCGGCAGCTCGACGACGACGCGGTTCTCGCCGGAGCGGACGATGGTCGGCTCGGCGACACCGAGGGCGTCGATGCGGCCGCGCAGCACCTCCACGGTGCGGTCGGTGGCCTCCCGGTCGGCCTCGGTCGTCTCGGTGGACCTGGTCTCCAGCACGATCTGGGTGCCGCCGCGCAGGTCGAGCCCGAGGCGGACCGGCAGGGTCAGGGCGATGGCCACGGACGCGGCCAGCACGGCGAGTGCGACGAGCGCGCGGACGTGCAGGGAACGGGACCGCGAGCGCGTACGGGGGCGGGACGGGGGACGGGAGCGTTTCAACACGGGCCTCCGGCGGGCACGCCGCGGCGGCGGCCGAGCGCGGCCGCGGCGGAAGAAGGGAAAGGTCGGGGGAGCGAGGTGCCTCACGGGCCGGGGGAGAGAGGCGGCGCCCGACCGCTGTCATGGCTGCTGCGGCCGGGGGAGACCGGCACCGGACCCGGCGCGGCCGCGGTCCGTGTGCGTGCCCCGGAGCCGGTGCCCGTGCGGTGCGCGGTGGCGGTCGCCTGGCGGTCGGGTGCCGTCGGGCCCTCGCCCGGCTGGTCGTGCCGGGCCCGGGGCTGGGCGGCGCAGGCCGGCGTGCACCCGTCGTCCGCGTGCGGGTCCGCGGCGGGGTGCGGCACCGCCGTGGCGGCGGCCGCCGCGAGCGGACCACCGGGACCCGCATGGACGCCGACGGCGGGCCAGGCGGGGACCAGCGGCAGCAGGACACCGAGCAGGACGGTCAGTACGAGCGACAGCCGCCGGCGCATGCACCGTCCTCTTTCGTTGTGGGCGGATGGGCCTGGGGAGCCCGGGGTTCCGGGTGCCGTCAGGGCTCGATGAGACCGGCGCGAATGGCATACCGGGTCAGGTCCAGGCGGTCGCGCAGGCCCAGCTTGTGCAGCAGGTTCGCCCGGTGCCGCTGGACGGTCTTGACGCTGATGAAGAGGATCTCGGCGATCTCCTTCGAGGAGTGGCCCTCGGCGACGAGCTTGAGAACCTCCTCCTCGCGCGGGGTGACGACGTGGTCCGCGCTCTCCTCGCCGTGCCGGACCCGGTCCAGGTAGTTGCGGATCAGGGCGGTCACGGCGCCCGGGTACAGGAAGGGCTCGTCGCGCATCGCGGCGCGGCAGGCGGCGACCAGGTCGCGGTCGGCGACCGACTTGAGCACGTATCCGCAGGCCCCCGACTTCAGAGCCTGGAACAGGTACTGCTCGTTGTCGTGCATCGTGAGCATCAGGATGCGCAGCTCCGGCCGGAGCGCGGACAGCTCGCGGGCGGCCTGGAGGCCGGTGAGGCGGGGCATCGCGATGTCCAGGACCGCGAGGTCGGCGTCGTGCGCGCGCGCCATGTCGATGGCCTCGGCGCCGTCCCCGGCCTCCGCGACCACCTCCAGGTCCGGCTCCCGGTCGAGGATCAGGCGCACACCGCGGCGTACCAGCGCGTGGTCGTCGGCGAGCAGGATGCGGATCTTCGGGTCGGACATGGTCAGGGCTGCTTCCTGGGGACGGGGGCGGTGAGCCGGATCCGGGTGCCGGCCTCCGGCGCCGAGGTGATGTCGAGGTCGGCCCCGATCAGCAGGGCCCGTTCGCGCATGCCGCGGATGCCGGCGCCCTCGCACGCCGCCTCCATGCCGCGGCCGTCGTCGGCGATGGTGAGGGTCACCGCACCGTCGGCGGGGGAGAGGCTCACCTCGAGCCGCCCGGCGTCCGCGTGCCGGGCGGTGTTGGTCATGCTCTCCTGCGCCACGCGGTAGAGGACCAGTTCGGTCTCCGGGTCCAGGTCGGGCAGATCCGTGTCGAAGCGCCGCACCACCCGCAGACCGGTGTGGGCGGCGAAGTCGTGCGTCAGCGAGGACAGCGCGCTGATCAGGCCCAGGTCGTCCAGCACGCCGGGCCGCAGCCGCCGTACCAGGCGCCGTACCTCGTCGAGGCTCTCCCGGGTGATCTCCTGAGCCTGCTGCAGCTCCTCGCGCAGGGGCTCGTGGGCGTCGTCCGCCGCGCGGCCCAGGACCAGCAGGATCGCGGTCATGCTCTGCCCGACCTCGTCGTGCAGCTCCTGGGCGATGCGCCGCCGCTCCGCCTCCTGGGCGAGCAGCACCCGGGCGGTGCTCGTGGCCCGCTCGTGCTCCAGCCGGTCGAGCATCGCGTTGAAGGTGCGGATCAGCTCGGGCACCTCGCCGCCGCCGGAGACCGGCAGCCGCTGCCCGGGGCGGAGCAGGTCCACCGTGGTCATCAGCCTCGTCAGCCGGTCCAGCGGGGCCAGGCCCCAGCGCAGCAGGGCGCCGTTGGCCACCAGCATCACGGCCAGGCCGCCGACCAGGATGACGGCCTCGGTGAGCAGGACCGGGACGGAGACGGTCACCGGAGCCCACAGCAGCAGTGCCGTGGCGAAGCCCAGCACGACCGCGTTGAGCCCGAAGATCCGCCAGAACAGGGACACCGGGGGTACGCCTCCTTCTGCGACGCTCCGACTGGTACGCCTCCACTGTCGGTCATCGCGCACCCTCGGGAGAGCTGCGGCCCAGGTCGCGACCGCGCAAGCGACCAGCTTCCCCCGTCCGCGGCCGCCGGTCGATGGGGTCCGACCCCCATTTCCCGCCGGCCGCACACCCATCCGGCCGCCCGCGCACGCCGCCGAGTGGGCCCCGCGACCCCGCCGGAATGGGCTCCGCGCCCGATGGGTTTCCCCCCGCGGTCCGGCCATGGTGGGGGAGGACCGGGTCCGAACGGCCCGGCGATCGCCGTACCCGCACTCCGGGAACTCCGCGGACTCCGGAACTCCCAGCACCCCGGAACTCAAGAACTGCGGAACCGCGGAACTCCCGGAACTCCGAGAAAGAAGAATCACCGTGTCGCTCGACGCCCCCCGCACCGAACCCCGCCCCGAGCGGCTGACCGCCCACGAGGCGCGCCGGCGCCTCGAACACGCCCGCGCCACCCGGATGACCCAGCTCCGGGCCCTCGGCGAGAGCGGCCAGGCGGACAGTCAGCTCATCGCCGCGCAGCAGGAGGCCATCGGACGGGTCCTCAAGGAGATCGAGGCGGCCTTCGCCCGCGTCGACGACGGGACCTACGGCGCCTGCCTGGGCTGCGGCAAGCCCGTGCCGGGGGAGCGCCTGGAGATCCTCCCCTATACGCGGCACTGCGTCGCCTGCCAGCGCCGTGCCGCCGCCTGACCCACGCCAGTCCCCGTCTCCCGCCCTGCCCGAGGGGTGAAGTGGTGAACACACAGACCACGGGCCGCCGCGACGTGCGGCTGTCGCCCGAAGACCTCGCCGCGCTCCTGGACAACCTCCACGAGCAGCGGCTCTTCCGCGAGGAACAGGTGCGGCAGCTCGCGGCCGCGCCGCCCCGCACCGACGAGTCGGACCCGCGCGCCTCGGCCGCCCGGACCGAGGTGCGGACCGAGCTCGCGGCCTCCGCGCGCATGGTCCTCGCCGACGTGGAGGCGGCGCTGCGGCGCCTGGCGGAGGGCCGTTACGGCCACTGCCACCTGTGCCGGCGGCCCATCGACCGCGCGCACCTGATGATCGTGCCGCAGGCCCGCTACTGCGCCCGCTGCCGGCAGGTGCGGGAGGCCGGGCGATGACCGCGCTCCGGCCGCGGCGTGCCGTCCCCGGCCGGCACCTCCGGTGGCAGCCGGGTCGCCGGTGCCCCGCCGTCGCCCTCGACCTGGGCAGCGCGCGCACACGCGCCTGGGCCGCCGGGCGCGGCCTGATCCTCGACGTGCCGACGGTGACCTTCCCCGGCGCCGGCGCGGTGTACCCCGTCCAGCGCGGCGCCATCGTCGACGTAGGGGGCACGGCGCGGATGCTCGACCGGCTGCTCGGCCACCGCCTGCCCCGCTTCACCCGGCCGCTGGTGGTGCTGACCGCCCCGGTGCTGGACGGGTACGCCTACCGGAACGCGGCCCGCACGGCCGTCGAGGTGTTGCGGCCGCGCGGCGTGGTCACCGTCCCCGCCGCGCGCGCGGTGGCCCTCGCGGCGGGCGAGGACCTGTCCGCCCCGCTGCTCGTGCTGGACCTCGGCGCGCACCTCACCGAGGCGGTGCTCCTGGTCGACGGCGCCGTCTTCGACGCGCGCCGCACCGCGCTGGGCACCGCGGACGTCGACGACGCGACCCCGGCCGTGCGGATCGGCGAGGCGGTGGCCCACATGACGGCGTCGATGCTGCGGCAGGACCGCACGTCCGTCACCGCCGACGCGCTCTCCCGGGGGCCGCTGCTCGCGGGCGGCGGCGCCCTGCGCCCCGACATCACCCGCCACCTCGCGTACGCCGCCCTGCGCACCGTGCCGGCCCCGCACACGGCGGCCGTCCGCGGCGCCGCGCGACTCCTGGAGGCGCCCGGCGCCGCGCGCCTCCGGAAGGCCCCGCGCTCGCACCCCCGGCCCACGGACACCGGCCCGCCGGGGGACCGCACCGACTGACCCGGCGGCGGCACCCGGCGCACGGGAACGCCCCGCCCTTCGAGGCACCCCCCTCGCCGGGGGGGGGGGGGGGGGGGCCCCCCCGCCCCCGGGGGGGGGGGGGGGGGGGGGGGGGGGGGCGGGGGGGGGGGGGGGGGGGGGGCGGGCGCCCGGGGCCCCCCCCGGCCCGCTCGGGCGGGCCTTGATGGAGTAGAGAAAGTCTTACCGCGCGCGGGAGC
>NZ_JBIDAU010000003.1:0-166331 GCF_043202655.1 Streptomyces sp. NPDC048171 | reverse complement strand
CGGGGGGGCCCCCCCCCCCCGCCCCGGGGGGCGCCCCCCGGCCCCGGGCACCCCCCCCCCCTGCGCGCCCCCCCCCCCGCCGGCGGCGCCGTGCCCGGCCCCCACGGCCCCGTTCCGGCTGCCATGAGCCGGGAAGGAGGCACACCGTGGCCGGTGAGATCCCACCCGCCCAGCCGCCCACGGGCGTTCCCGGCCGCCGTCCCGCGGGGTCGCGCCCGCCGCTCCTGTGGCGGTGGCGCCGGAACCCCCTGCGGCGCCGCACCGACCGGCTGCGGGTCTGGCTGACGCTCGGGCTGGTGCTCGGCGTGCTGGTGACGGCCCCGGCGGCGATGTTCACCGTCGGCGACGCGGCCCACCGCCACTACCGGAGCGTCGCCACCCACGAGGCCGCGTCCCGGGACCAACGCCCCGCCGTCCTCGTCCGGGACGCCCCACGGCATCCGGAACCGGGGTCGGACGAGGCGAGGCGCACCCGGTATCCGGTCGAGGTCCGCTTCACCGGCCCGGACGGGACGTCGCGGACCGGGCGCACGGACGTCGAGCCGGGCCGGACCGCCGGCAGCACCGTGCTCGTCTGGGTCGACCCGTCGGGCGGCATCACCGGGCCTCCGCTCAGCACGGAGCAACTGCGCAGCCGCACGATGGGCTGGGCCATCCTCGCCTTCCTCGGCGTCGTCCTCACCGGCCTCGCCGCCCACGGCGTCGCCGGGCTCGTCCTGTGGCGCCGCGACCTCGCCGCCTGGGACGCCGCGTGGGCCGCCACCGCCCCGCGGTGGAGCAGGTCCCCGTGAGGGGCGTCAGGCCGTCGCCGCGTCCGGGGCCGGCGGGGTGAGGTGCTGGGCCAGCCAGGTCGGTACGCCGCCCAGCAGCCGGAAGAGCCGTCGGGCCTCCTCCCGCAGCCGGGACGCCTCCGGTTCCGTCTCCGCGTCCGCGAGGGACGCCAGCGCGGGCGCCGTGCCGACGAGGTACCCCAGCTCCTCGCGGATCCGCAGGGACTCGGCGAAGCCGTGCCGCGCCTCGGCCAACTCGCCCTCCCGCAGGGCGAGTCCGGCCAGATGCCGCCAGGTGAAGGACAGCAGCAGCGGCTGTCCGTGCGCGGTCGCCCCGGCGTGCGCGCGCCGGTACGCCGCGCGGGCGGACTGCGGTGAGCGGCTCAGGTTCTCCGCGACCAGTCCGCGCCGGAAGTCCAGCAGCGCACGCCCGTCGGCCCCCGGCGCGATGAGCGCCGCCGCCCGGCCCAGCGCGGCCCGTGCCTCGTCGGCCCGGTCGCGCACCTGGTGCACGGTGGCCGCGTAGGCGAGTTGCCCTCGTTCACAGGCGGCCGCCCCGCGCTCGTCGTCGCTGTGGGCCAGCGCCTCCGCGGTGCGCAGCGCGTCCTCGGCCTCCGCCCAGCCCTGCTCGGTGTACAGGCACCGCTCCACCAGCAGCGCGGTCCGCTGCAGGGCGGTGGCCGCGGTGACCGGCTCCAGCAGGGCCGCCGCGTCGGCCCAGCAGGCGCGCGAGCGCAACCGCCATACCGCGGTCTGGAGCGGATCGTCACCCTCGGTCGTTCCCCAACCAGAACCAGCCATGGCGGAATGCGCCACGTCGCCCTCCCCTTAGCACGCCATCGAGCTCTCGAGTGGTGGCCGCATCTCAGCACGGATCCGGCGGCCCGGCCAAGGGGATGGGTGAAAGATTTCACAAAGTCGTGGGACTTCCCGCGCCCGAGGTTTGGGGATGTTCCGGGCCGGAAAGCGCCCGCGCCTCAGCTCATCCGCAGTGCGAGGAAGAAATCCAGCTTGTCCTCCAGGCGCGACAGGTCACGCCCCGTCAACTGCTCGATCCGGCCGACGCGGTAGCGCAGCGTGTTGACGTGCAGGTGGAGCCGGTTCGCGCAGCGTGTCCAGGAGCCGTCGCTGTCGAGGAAGGCCTCCAGCGTCGGGATCAGCTCGGCGCGGTGGCGGCGGTCGTAGTCGCGCAGCGGGTCGAGCAGCCGCGCGGTGAAGGCGCGCCGGACGTCGTCGGGGACGAAGGGGAGCAGCAGCACGTGCGAGGCCAGCTCCTGGTGGCCCGCCGCGCAGACCCGGCCGGGCCGGGCCGCGGCCACCCGCCGCGCGTGCCGGGCCTCCTCCAGCGCCCCGCGCAGCCCCTCCGCCGAGTGCACGGCCGCGCTGACGCCGAGCGTGACCCGCCCGTCCCCGTCCAGCCCCGCGGACAGCGGTTCCCGTACGGACTCCAGCAGCGCGTCCGCGAGGACGCCGGTCTCGGAGCCGTCGTGCTCGGTGGAGACCGCCGGCAGCGGTACGAGGGCCACGGCCTCGTCACCGGTGTGCGCCACGGCGATGCGGTCGGAGTGCTCGGGGCCCGTGGCGTGCGGGTCGACGAGGATCTCCTCCAGCAGCGACTGGGCGACCGGGCCGGTCTCCGCCGTACCGTCCTCCCACTCGACGCGGGCCACCACGACCTGCCAGTGCGGGGCGGCGCCGAGTCCGGGCAGCAGCACCGGCGCCGCCACCCGCAGCCGGGCCGCGATCTCGGCGGGCGCGGCGCCCGTCTGCACCAGCTCCAGGACCTCCTGCGCCAGCCGCCGCCGCACCGTGCGGGCCGCGTCCCGGCGGTCCCGCTCAACCGCGATCAGCTGCGTGACCCCGTACAGCAGGTCGAGCCGCTCCTCGGCCCAGTCCCCGGCGTCCGCCTCCACCACGAGGAGCCAGTCCGACAGCACCGTCTCCCGCACCTCCCGGGACACACCCACCGCCTGCGGGGTGCGGGCGCCGGCCCGCACCGGGAAGACGCTGTACGTGCTCCCCGCCACCGGCACCCGGTGCGGTGCGCGCCGCCCCGCGCGGGTGGCCGCCAGGTGCTCCGCCGCCAGCCGCGCGCACACCTCGGCGGGCAGCGCGGGGCCCGCCGCCTTCGAGCCCGCGACCGGCCGCCCGGTCGGCGACAGCACCCAGGCCCGCAGGTCCAGGTCGGAGCCGAGGAGGTCGAGGACCACGTCGGGGCCGCCGCCCGCGGGGCCCGAGGTCATCATCCGGCGGTGCCGGTCCACCACGGCCGCGAGGTCACCGGCCCGCTCGCCCGAGACCTGCCGGACGACGTGCTCGGTGATGGTCGCGAAGGCCACCGACTCGTGCACCGCGAACAGCGGCAGCCGGTGCCGCACGCAGGCCAGCACCAGGTCCTCCGGCACGCTCCCCAGCTCCGCCTCGCCGGCGGCCAGGGCGCTCACGCCGGACTGCACCAGGAGGCGCACGAAAGGCTCGGAATCGTCGGCGTCCCGCCGCCAGGCCAGGCCGGTCAGCACCAGTTCACCGCCCGAGAGGTAGCGGCTGGGGTCCCGCAGGTCGGTGGTCATCACGCCGCGGACCGATCGGTCCAGCTCGTCCTCGCCGCCGAGCAGCTTGAGGCCCAGCGCGTCGGTGTCCAGCAGTGCGCGCAGCCGCATTCTCGTCGCCGCCGATCTTTGTCTCGAAGTGTTCCAGGTCACGCGGCTGTGGCGCGCGTTTCCGGAGGAAAACGAGGAGGTTACTGAGGACCTCCTTTCATACGAATCTACAAGATGCCTGCCCTGGCCAGCCAACTCCTTCATGGTTTCTGCGACTGACCCCGGTGGAGCACAGGACGGTGTACTGAGGCCAATCCACGTGAACAGCACATGAACGAGCCGGGCCCGCCGCACACGGATTGGCTCAATCTGTACGCCCCACAAGTAGACGAAGAAGAGAGCCGGTCATGGACTTCCTTCGCCCCGCCAGCTGGGAGGAGGCGCTCGCCGCCAAGGCCGAGCACCCCACCGCTGTGCCGATCGCGGGTGGCACCGACGTGATGGTCGAGATCAACTTCGACCACCGCCGGCCCGAGTACCTCATGGACCTCAACCGCATCGGCGACCTCTTCGAGTGGGAGGTCGGCGAGGACTCCGTACGGCTCGGCGCCTCCGTGCCCTACACCAGGATCATGGAGAACCTGAGCGCCGAGCTGCCGGGTCTCGCCCTCGCCTCGCACACGGTCGCCTCCCCGCAGATCCGTAACCGCGGCGGCGTGGGCGGGAACCTCGGCACCGCCTCCCCGGCCGGCGACGCCCACCCGGCGCTGCTCGCCGCGGGCGCCGAGGTCGAGGCCGAGTCGGTGCGCGGCAGGCGCCTGATCCCGATCGACCAGTTCTACACGGGCGTCAAGCGCAACGCCCTGGAGCCCGACGAGCTGATCCGTGCCGTGCACGTGAAGAAGGCCGACGGACCCCAGCAGTTCTCGAAGGTCGGCACCCGCAACGCCATGGTCATCGCCGTGTGCGCCTTCGGCCTCGCCCTGCACCCCGAGACCCGCACCGTGCGCACCGGCATCGGCTCGGCCGCCCCCACCCCCGTGCGGGCCAAGGCGGCCGAGGAGTTCCTGAACGCGGCGCTCGACGAGGGCGGCTTCTGGGACAGCGGAAAGATCATCACCCCGTCGGTCGCCAAGCAGTTCGCCGAGCTCTGCTCCGGCGCCTGCAACCCGATCGACGACGTCCGCGGCACCGCGAACTACCGCCGCCACGCCGTCGGCGTCATGGCCCGCCGGACGCTGACCTGGACCTGGGAGTCGTACCGCGGCACCCGCACCGCCACGGAGGGAGCTGCGTAATGCGCGTCAACTTCACTGTCAACGGACGTCCGCAGGAAGCCGACGACGTGTGGGAGGGCGAGTCCCTGCTGTACGTGCTGCGCGAGCGGATGGGCCTGCCCGGCTCCAAGAACGCCTGCGAGCAGGGCGAGTGCGGCTCCTGCACGGTCCGCCTGGACGGCGTGCCGGTCTGCTCCTGCCTGGTCGCGGCCGGACAGGCGCAGGGCCGCGAGGTCGTCACCGTCGAGGGCCTCGCGGAGTTCGCGAAGGACCGCGCCGAGGGCTGCGCCACCGGCGCCTGCGGAAGCGACGCGGGCAAGGGCACCACCCTCGACCAGGCCAAGCGCTGGCAGGCCGGCGGCACCGACTCCCAGACCGGCGAGGGCACCGAACTGGCCCCGATCCAGCAGGCGTTCATCGACGCCGGCGCCGTCCAGTGCGGCTTCTGCACGCCCGGACTGCTGGTCGCCGCCGACGAGATGCTGGAGCGCAACCCGAACCCGTCCGACGCGGACATCCGTGAGGCGCTGTCGGGCAACCTGTGCCGCTGCACGGGCTACGAGAAGATCATGGACGCGGTCCGCCTGGCCGCGGCCCGTCAGTCCGAGGGGGTCTGAACATGGCTGCCACCGGCGCACCCACCAAAATCACCCAGGGTTCCCAGACCAAGGGCGGTATCGGCGAGTCCACGCTCCGCCCGGACGGCACCCTCAAGGTCACCGGCGAGTTCGCGTACTCGTCCGACATGTGGCACGAGGACATGCTCTGGGGCCAGATCCTGCGCTCCACCGTCGCGCACGCCGAGATCGTCTCCATCGACACCGGCGAGGCCCTCGCCATGGCCGGCGTCTACGCCGTCATGACGTACGAGGACCTGCCCACCGAGGTACGCAACTACGGCCTGGAGATCCAGGACACCCCCGTCCTCGCCCACGGCAAGGTCCGCCACCACGGCGAGCCCGTCGCCATCGTCGCCGCCGACCACCCGGAGACCGCGCGCCGCGCCGCCGCCAAGATCAAGGTGGAGTACCGCGAGCTGCCCGTCATCACCGACGAGGCCTCCGCGACGGCGCCCGACGCGATCCTCGTCCACGAGGGCCGCGACGACCACCACATCGGCCACGTCCCGCACCCCAACATCGTGCACCGCCAGCCGATCGTCCGCGGCGACGCCGACGCGGCCGCCGCGCGGGCCGACGTGATCGTCAAGGGCGAGTACTACTTCGGCATGCAGGACCAGGCCTTCCTCGGCCCCGAGTCCGGCCTCGCGGTGCCCTCCGAGGACGGCGGCGTCGAGCTGTACGTCGCCACCCAGTGGCTGCACTCCGACCTGAAGCAGATCGCCCCGGTACTCGGCCTGCCCGAGGACAAGGTCCGCATGACGCTCTCCGGCGTCGGCGGCGCCTTCGGCGGGCGCGAGGACCTGTCCATGCAGATCCACGCCTGCCTGCTGGCGATGCGCACCGGCAAGCCGGTCAAGATCGTCTACAACCGCTTCGAGTCCTTCTTCGGCCACGTGCACCGCCACCCGGCCCGCCTCTTCTACGAGCACGGCGCCACCAAGGACGGCAAGCTCACCCACCTCAAGTGCCGCATCGTCCTGGACGGCGGCGCCTACGCCTCCGCCTCCCCGGCCGTCGTCGGCAACGCCTCCTCGCTCGCCGTCGGCCCCTACGTGATCGACGACGTGGACATCGAGGCCATCGCCCTCTACTCCAACAACCCGCCCTGCGGCGCGATGCGCGGCTTCGGCGCGGTCCAGGCGTGCTTCGCCTACGAGGCGCAGATGGACAAGGTCGCCAAGGAACTCGGCATGGACCCGGTGGAGTTCCGCCGGATCAACGCCATGGAGCAGGGCACCCTCATGCCCACCGGCCAGCCGGTCGACTCCCCGGCGCCGGTCGCCGAACTGCTGCGCCGCGTCAAGGCGATGCCGATGCCGCCGGAGCGCCAGTGGGAGTCCAGCGAGGGCGCCGACGTGCGCCAGCTGCCCGGTGGTCTGTCCAACACCACGCACGGCGAGGGCGTCGTCCGCGGTGTCGGCTACGCGGTCGGCATCAAGAACGTCGGCTTCTCCGAGGGCTTCGACGACTACTCCACCGCCAAGGTCCGCATGGAGGTCATCGGCGGCGAGCCGGTCGCCACCGTGCACACCGCCATGGCGGAGGTCGGCCAGGGCGGCGTCACCGTGCACGCGCAGATCGCCCGTACCGAGCTGGGCGTCACCCAGGTCACCATCGCGCCGGCGGACACCCAGGTCGGCTCGGCCGGCTCCACCTCGGCCTCCCGGCAGACGTACGTCACCGGCGGCGCCGTGAAGAACGCCTGCGAGCTGGTGCGCGAGAAGGTCCTGGAGATCGGCCGCCGCAAGTTCGGCTCCTACCACCCCGCCTGGGCCACCGCCGAACTCCTGCTGGAGGGCGGCAAGGTCGTCACCGACGGCGGCGAGGTCCTGTCCGGCCTCGTCGACGTCCTGGAGGGCGAGACCGTCGAGGTCGAGGAGGAGTGGCGGCACCGGCCGACCGTGCCCTTCGACCTGCGCACCGGCCAGGGCAACGGCCACGTCCAGTACTCCTTCGCCGCGCACCGCGCCGTCGTCGAGGTCGACACCGAGCTCGGCCTGGTCAAGGTCATCGAACTGGCCTGCGCGCAGGACGTCGGCAAGGCGCTCAACCCGCTGTCCGTCATCGGGCAGATCCAGGGCGGCACCACCCAGGGGCTGGGCATCGCCATCATGGAGGAGATCGTCGTCGACCCCAAGACGGCGAAGGTCAGGAACCCCTCCTTCACGGACTACCTGCTCCCCACCATCCTCGACACGCCGACGATCCCGGTCGACGTGCTCGAACTCGCCGACGACCACGCGCCGTACGGGCTGCGCGGCATCGGCGAGGCCCCCACCCTGTCGTCCACCCCGGCGGTCCTCGCGGCCATCCGGAACGCGACGGGGCTGGCGCTCGACCGCACGCCGGTACGACCGGAGCACCTCACCGGCACGGCGTGAGTCAGGGGGTGTCGTCCGGATCGGGCCGGCACCAGGCAACGGCGCCCATGGAACCGAGCCGAGTGGGGTCTGGTGCGTGCAGCTGCAAGGCGGAGGAGGGCGACAGGGCGGAGCCCTGGCAACCGACGACAACGCCGCAGATGTGCGTGCCAGACCCCGCGACCCCGGCCGGATCCGGACGACACCCCCTGAACCTCCGGGCGGCGCACGGAACGTCACACACTCCGCGCCGCCCGGAGCACCGACCGGGTCCCGTCCCGCTCGCGGGCCTCGAAGTTTCAACAATCATGCGTTCGTCTCGGGCCGTCCCCCGGGTCGTGCACATCCCAAATCCCCGCAGCCGCCCCAGCGGCACGCGCGGGTGCCCCTTTGAACCTTGGGAGACGGCCCCATGACCCAGCAGTCTGTGGAGCCCAAGACCACCGCCGAGGAAGCGGGCGCGGGTTCCCGCGTCCCCTCCGGCCGGTCTTGGCTCGACCGGTACTTTCACATATCGCACAGAGGATCCACGGTCGCGCGTGAGGTGCGCGGCGGCATCACCACCTTCATGGCGATGGCGTACATCGTCCTGCTCAACCCCGTCCTGCTCGGCGGCAAGGACGTCGCGGGCGACACCCTCAGCCAGAAGGCCCTGATCACCGCGACGGCGCTCGCCGCGGCGGTCACCACGCTCCTCATGGGCTTCATTGGCAAGGTGCCGCTGGCCCTGGCCGCCGGACTCTCGGTGTCCGGCGTCATCGCCGGCCAGGTCGTCCCCCAGATGACCTGGGGACAGGCCTTCGCCATGTGCGTGATGTACGGCGTGGTCATCATGCTGCTCGTGGTCACCGGGCTGCGCGAGATGATCATGAACGCGATCCCGCTCGCCCTCAAGCACGGCATCACGATGGGCATCGGCCTCTTCATCGCCATCATCGGCCTGGTGAAGGGCGGCTTCGTACACGCCGGCGAGGCGACCCCGCTCACCCTCGGCCCCGCCGGCGAACTCGCCGGCTGGCCCGTGCTGCTCTTCGCGGGCACGCTGCTCCTGATCTTCATGCTCCAGGCGCGCAACACCCCGGGCGCGATCCTGATCGGCATCGTCACCGGCACCATCGTCGCGGCGGTGCTGAACGCCGCCGGGGTCATCGACCCCAAGCAGTGGGCGAACGGCGCTCCGGAACTGCACGGCAGCGCGGTCTCCATGCCGGACTTCTCGCTCTTCGGCACGCTGGAGTTCGGCGGCTGGGGCGAGGTCGGCGCGATGACGGTCGGCATGATCGTCTTCACGCTGGTGCTGGCCGGGTTCTTCGACGCGATGGCCACCATCATCGGCGTCGGCACCGAGGCCAAGCTCGCCGACGAGAAGGGCCGCATGCCGGGCCTGTCGAAGGCGCTGTTCGTCGACGGCGCCGGCGGCGCCATCGGCGGTGTGGCGGGCGGCTCCGGCCAGACCGTCTTCGTGGAGTCCGCGACCGGCGTCGGCGAGGGCGCCCGCACCGGGCTCGCCTCGGTCGTCACCGGCGCGTTCTTCGCGGCCTGCCTCTTCTTCACGCCGATCACCGCGATCGTGCCGCAGGAGGTGGCCTCCGCCGCCCTGGTCGTCATCGGCGCGATGATGATGATGAACGCGCGGCACGTGGACTGGGCCGACCGGGCCACCGCGATCCCGGTCTTCCTGACCGTCGTCCTGATGCCGTTCACGTACTCCATCACGGCGGGTGTCGCCGCCGGAGTGATCTCCTACGTCGCCATCAAGGTCGCCCAGGGCAAGGCCCGGGAGATCGGCGCGTTCATGTGGGCCCTGACGGTGATCTTCGTCGTCTACTTCGCCCTCAACCCGATCGAGAGCTGGCTGGGCGTGCACTAGCCGCCACGACGGGAACCCGTTCACGTACCCCTTGTCTCAGGAGGACCGACAGATGCTGGACATCGCCGACGAGCTGAACCGGTGGGTCGAGCAGGGACGCGACTTCGCCGTGGCCACCGTGGTGGCCGTCGGCGGCAGCGCCCCCCGCCAGCCCGGCGCCGCCCTCGCGGTGGACGCCGACGGCACGGCGATCGGCTCGGTCTCCGGTGGCTGCGTGGAAGGGGCCGTGTACGAGCTGTGCCGGCAGTCGCTGGAGGACGGCGAGACCATCCTGGAGCGCTTCGGCTACAGCGACGAGGACGCCTTCGCCGTGGGTCTGACCTGCGGCGGGGTCATCGACATCCTCGTGACACCGGTACGGGCGGCGGACCCCGCCCGGCCGGTGCTGGCCGCCGCGCTCGCCGCCTCCGCACGGGGGGAGGCGGCAGCGGTGGCGCGGGTCGTGAGCGGCCCGGCGGAGCTGATGGGCCGCGCGCTCCTCGTCCACCCGGACGGCTCCCGCGCCGGCGGTTTCGGCGCCCACCCCGAACTGGACCGGACGGTGGCCGCCGAGGCGGGCGCCTTCCTGGACGCCGGCCGCACCGGCACGCTGGAGATCGGTGAGCAGGGCTCGCGCTGCGGGGCGCCGCTCACGCTGCTGATCGAGTCCTCGGTGCCCGCCCCCCGCATGATCGTCTTCGGCGCGATCGACTTCGCCTCCGCGCTGGTCCGCGCCGGAAAGTTCCTCGGCTACCACGTGACGGTGTGCGACGCCCGCCCCGTCTTCGCGACCCGGCTCCGCTTCCCGGACGCCGACGAGATCGTCGTCGAGTGGCCCCACGAGTACCTGCGGCGCACGGAGGTGGACGCGCGCACGGTGCTGTGCGTCCTGACCCACGACGCCAAGTTCGACATCCCGCTGATCAAGCTGGCGCTGCGGCTGCCGGTGGCGTACATCGGCGCGATGGGCTCGCGCCGCACCCACCTGGACCGCAACGCGCGCCTGCGCGAGGTCGGCGTGAGCGACCTGGAGCTGACCCGCCTCAGGTCGCCCATCGGCCTCGACCTCGGCGCCCGCACCCCCGAGGAGACGGCCCTCTCCATCGCCGCCGAGATCGTCGCCACCCGCCGCGGCGGCACGGGTGCCTCCCTGACCGGCGCCCACACCCCGATCCACCACGACGGCCCGACGACACCGGCGGGGCGGATCGGGTCGGTGGCCTAGAAGCCCACGGCCCAGGTGGGGCGGGCCCCAGGGCAGCGCTGCCGCTCGGCCCGCGCGGGCCCGGGGCGGCACGGACGCGGCGCCGCCCGGCCCTGCGGGTCGGGAACGGCAAGGACGCCGTGCCCCGGGTTGCCCACCCTGTGCCGGGCCACCCGGCCCCGGGGCGGCTCAGCGGCGCGTCAGTGACACGTCCGCCACCACCGGCCGGTGGTCCGAGGCCACCGCTTCCTCCGGTACGGCGGCGCCGCGTACCCGCACGCCCTCGCCCACGGTCACGTAGTCGATCCGCTTCACGGGCGCCGCGGCCGGGAACGTGCCGCCGGTGCCCGACCCGGCGTCGCGCAGCTCCCGCCACAGCGGCCCCAGCTCGGGGGCCGTCGGCTCGGCGTTGAAGTCGCCGAGCAGCACCTGGCGTGCCCCGGGCCGGGCCGCCCGCTCCCGGGCCATGATCCGCCGCGTGTCGGCGACCTGCGCGACCCGAACGGCCGGGTCGGCCCGGTAGTCGAGGTGGGTCACGAACACCTGCACCGGCACCCCGCGCACCTTGAGCGTCACCTCGCCGAACCCGGGTGCGGGAGCCGGGACCGGGTTCTCGTCCTGCGTGGACAGACGCGTGATCTCGTGGTTCGCCGCGGAGCGGATCGGGAAGCGGGACAGCACCGCCACGCCGTACTCGCGCCGGGGGCCGCCCTCCGTCACGGGGTCGAGGCTGTAGATCGGCGCGAACGACACCCGCATCCCGAGCCGCCGTGCCAACTCCCCGGCCACGTCGAGCCCCTGGCTGCGGTCTCCCCAGTGCACGTCGACCTCCTGGAGGCCGATCACGTCCGCGTCGAGGGCGCGCAGCGCGGCGGCCTGCCGGTCGAGGTCGAAGACGCCGTCCGAGCCCGTGCCGGCGTGGATGTTGTACGTGGCGATGCGCAGCGGGACGGTGTGGCCCTGGCCGGCGGAGGCGGGCGGTGCCGCCACGGCCAGGGTCAACAGGGCTCCGGCGACGGACAGTTGGACGAAGGTGCGCGCTCTGGCAGACATGACGGCACGGTACGCGGGAATCGGGCGCCGCGAGCCGCGCCGCGCGAACTCGTCGCCGGCCCGTACCTCGTCCGCCACCCCGGGTTCACGGGCGCCGCAGCAACTGGTTGACCGCGCGGCCGAAGACGTAGCGACCCGAACCGCCGAGCGCGCGGTCGAAGGCGGACGGCAACAGCCGGACGTCCAGCTCCTCGCGCCACAGGACCCGGGTCCGGCCGCCGGGACCCGGCCGCACCTCGATCTCGGCCCACCCCCGCACCAGCCGGCCGCGCTTCTCCAGCCGGCACCGGCCCGGCGTGTCGTCCCCGGGCGGCTGCCAGACGGTGACCTCCATCCGGTCGTCGAAGGCGAACGGACCGCCGCCGGTGCGGGCCACGATCACCGTGCCCCGGCGCGTGGGCCCGGGCGTCTCGACGGTGACCCGGGTCAGCGGCACGGCGTCGCCGTGGCGGGACCAGGTGGTGAGGCGCCGCCACGCCTCGTCGAGGGGGAGCGGGGCGGTGCGTTCCAGCGAGAAGGTGACCACGCGACGATCGTAGGGAACGCGGGCCCCGGGATGCCGCCGGCCGGTCCGGGCGGTACCGCGCCGACCAGCAGTCCATCCGCAGACCTCACGCTCGGTGACATGTGGACGCATGTCCGGAAACGGAGTGCGTCCATGAGCGTTTGAGGCGACCGCCCCGCGGCACCCGCGAAGCCGAGACGGACCCCCGCGACACCTCGCCGCTCGGAGCACCCCTCATGCGCAACCCCGGTACCGACGCCACGTCCCACGACCCGCGCCACCCGCTGCGGCGCCCCGGCCCCGCGGCGCGCCGGGGGAGGGCGGCCGCATGAGCCCCGGACACGGCCGCGCGGGCCCCGGGAACGGCTACGCCGTCGTCGTCCCCACGCTCGTCCGCGACTCGCTGGCCGACTGCCTGGCCGCGCTGGCCGCCGCGACCGGTCCCGGCCCCGACGAGATCGTCCTGGTCGACGACCGGCCCGGGCCCCGCGCCGACCCGGGCGCGCTGGAGCACCCGCTGACCGTCCTCGGCGACCTGCGCGAGCGCACGGTGGTGCTGCGCAGCGGCGGACGCGGCCCCGCCGCCGCCCGCAACACCGGGCTCCGCGCGGTCACCGCGCCCTGGACCGCCTTCCTCGACGACGACGTCCAGGTCGGCCCGCACTGGTGCGGGGATCTGATCCAGGACCTCGCCGAGGCGGCCCCCGACACCGGCGCCGTGCAGGGCGTGATCGCCGTCCCGCTGCCCGGCGAGCGCCGCCCCACCGACTGGGAGCGCGACACCGCGGGGCTCGCCCGGGCCCGCTGGACCAACGCCGACATGGCGTACCGCACCGTCGTGCTCCGGCAGGTCGGCGGCTTCGACGAACGCTTCACCCGCGCCTTCCGGGAGGACGCCGACCTCGCGCTGCGCGTCCTCGACACCGGGTGGCGCATCCGGCGGGGCCGCCGCACCACCCGGCACCCCGTGCCGCCCGCCGCCCGCTGGGTGTCCCTGGGGCAGCAGCGGGCCAACGCCGACGACGCCCTCATGCGACGGCTGCACGGCCCCGACTGGTGGGCCAAGGCGGTGGCGCCGCGGGGTCGGATCCGGCGCCACGCGGCGATCACCGCCGTGGGAGCCGCGACCTTGGCCCTCACCGTCGCCGGGCGGCCCCGCGCCGCGGCCGTCACCGGCCTCGGCTGGGCGGCCGGCACCGCCGAGTTCGCCTGGGCCCGCATCGCGCCCGGCCCGCGCACCCGCCACGAGGTCACGACCATGCTGGTCACCAGCGCGCTCATTCCGCCCACCGCTACCTGGCACCGGCTCAGCGGCTTGTGGCGCCACCGCAACGCCCCCGCCTGGCGGGAGACGCCCGCATGAGCCCGCCCGCGGCCGCCGGGTGCGGGCCCCGCTCCGGCGCCCGCGCGCGGCCGGGCGTCGAGTTCCGCGCCGGCCCGGCCTCCGTCCCCGCCGGCGCTCGCGACGTCACCCGCGCCGGTACTCGAACCCGCGTCGGCATCCGCTCCCTCACCGGCCCCCCGGCCGCTTCCCGCAACAGCCGCCCCGAACCGCCGGACGGCTACGGCCGGGGAGCGGCCCCCAAGGAGGTGACCCGATGAGGATCGCCATGGTGTCCGGGCACGCGAGCCCCCTCAGCGAGCCCGGCGGTGACGCCGGCGGGCTGAACGTCTACGTGGCCCGCCTCGCCGAGGAGCTGGCGGCGCGCGGCCACGACGTCACGGTGCACACCCGCCGCGACGCCCCCGACCTGCCCGCCCGGGTCGCGCTGCCCGGCGGCGTGGTCGTCGAGCACGTGCCGGCCGGCCCGCCCGAGGCGCTGCCCGTGGAGGGGCTCCTGCCGCACATGGGCGGCTTCGGCGCACACCTGGCCCGGGTCTGGGCCCGGGAGGGGCCCGACGTGGTGCACGCCCACTTCTGGCTGTCCGGCCTGGCCGCGCGGACCGGCGTGCGGCCGCACGGCATCCCCCTCGTGCAGACCTTCCACACCCTCGGCACCGGCACCGGCGGCCCGCCCGAACGCGCCGCCGCCGAACGGCTGCTCGGCCGTGCCTGCCGACGCGCCCTGGCCGTCAGCACCGACGAGGCCGACGCCCTCGGCGCCCTCGGCATACCCGCCCGCCGGGTGTCGGTGGTGCCCTGCGGAGTGGACGCCGAGCACTTCCACCCCGCCGCCGACACCGGCCGCACCCCCGAGCGCCGCCAACGGCACCGGCTGCTCGCCTGCGGACGACTGGTGCCCGGCAAGGGCTACGACCAGGCCGTCCGCGCCCTCGCCGAGGTCCCCGACGCCGAACTCCTCGTCGCGGGCGGCCCGCCGGCCGGTGCCGTGGCGGCCGACCCGGAGGCCCGGCGCCTGACCGCGCTGGCCCGCCGCACCGGTGTCGCCGACCGGGTCCGGCTGCTCGGCGCGGTCCCCCCGGACGACATGCCCGCCCTGCTGCGCAGCGCCGACCTGGTGCTGTGCACCCCCGTCCACGAAGCGTTCGGCTTCGTGCCGCTCGAGGCGATGGCGTGCGCGGTGCCCGTCCTCGCCACCGACGTCGGCGCCCACCGCGACTGCGTGGCGGACGGCAGCACCGGCCGCCTGGTCGCGCCCGAGGACCCCGCCGCCCTCGCGGACGCCGTCCGCGCACTCCTCGCCGAGGAACGGCTCCGCCGCCAGTACGGCAGGAACGGCCGCGAACGGGTCCTGCGGCACCACACCTGGACCCGGGTCGCCGACGCGGTGGAACAGGTCTACCGCCTGGCCCTGCCCGAGACGCCCCCGGTGACCGCCCCCTCAGCGCCCGACGACCGGCCCGAAGGCCTCGCGCACGTCGGCGGCGGAGGGCGTGACGGCCATCCGTGACGGCAGACTGTCGAAGTACCTGAGGATGCCCGGGCAGCTCTCGCCGCCCATCTGCACCTTGCGGTCGGTCACGAGCTTCCCGGTCCGCAGGGCGTACGCCTTCACCCGGACCGCCAGCCTGTTGAACCTGACACTGCCGATCCGGCCGTTGTGGTCCCGGTACCGGCACGTCTCGACGACGTCCCCCGCCTCCGTCCCGTCCGCGCACACCACCAGCGCGGCGTCGGCCGCGTCGCCGGCCTTCCACGCCTCGGGCAGCTTGTCCGTGTACGTGGTGGCCTCGGTGTCGCCGACGAACAGGGCGCGGCTCTTCCCCTCGCGGTACGCGGGCGCCCCGGCGTACTTCGCCGGTTTCCGGCAGTATCCGGTGCTCATGCTCTTCGCCTCCGTCACCAGCGACCTGACGTCGCTGAGCTGGATCGCCAGGCCCGCCTTCCTGATGCCGCCGCGCGCGTCGTCGGCGCGGTCGTCGCCGGGATGCTCGTCGAGCAGCCGCTGGTACATGTCCCGCGCGTTCACCCACTGCCCGTCGGCCAGGAGGGCGTCTCCGCACTCCTCGAGCGCCTCGGGGGCTATCCGGGCCGCGGTGGCCGAGGAGGGGCCGTCGAGGGCCTTCGGCCCGGACTCGCGCTCCCGCAGCCAGTCCGCGATGTCCATCGTCCGGCAGCCGTCCTCGGTCGGCAGCCCCTCAAGGAAGTCCGTCAGCGTCACCCCGACGGCCCGTTCGTTGCCGGGCTCGCCGAGGACCGCGCCGAGCCGTCCGAAGCCGGTCTCCAGCGCGTCCAGGTCGCCGGTCAGCCCGGTGCTCAGGTAGCCGGCGGCCGTGTCCAGGCGCTCGCACGCCTCGACCACGGCGTCACCCCGGGCGGCCACCGGTGCCGCGGCGAGCCGGTGGCGGAACCCCACCTCGTCCTGGGCCGCCACCGCCTTGCCGCAGTCCCCCCGCGCGTGGGCCCCCGCCACGGCGTCCTCGATGCCGTGGGTGTCGTACCGCACCCACCCGGCGGCCACCAGCACCGGCAGGGTGAGACCGAGCGCGAGCACCCGCTGACCGGTCCGGGGGCCCGCCGCGGGGTGCCGCCGCGCCAGCCACAGGCCGTGCGCGACCATCACCGCCCACCACAGCAGCAGGAGCACCTCGCACCACGTCTCGGCCGTCGAGTACGTCAGCCGCAGCAGCGCGACCGTGACCACCGCGCACGCCCAGAACAGCCACCGGCGCCCCAGCATCAGATAACCCGCCCCGAGCAGCGAGGCGTTGCCGACCGCGACGGCCAACGGGTCGGGCTCACGCGGCGGCCGGGGCCCCACGGGAGGCCGGGGCTCCCAGCCCGGATCCCAGTACCCGGGCCGGCCCGCCCCCGGCTCCTCGGCCTCGGAGTGCTCCGGATCCTCGTACGGCGGCCGGGTCACGCGTCCAGCTCCTCGCCGGTGCGGAGGTACTCCTCACGGGCCCGGACGTACTCCTCGGCGGCCGGGCGGTACAGCAGCACCACACCCGGGACCGCGAGCAGCGCGCCGAGCAGCAGCGTGGTGCCGCCGTACAGCGCGTCCCCGAACGCGAACGCCGCCCCGAGCACGAAGACCACCGCCGTCAGGCAGGTCACCGCGGTCCGGGCGCCGCGCCGTCCCCGGCCGGCCCGGACCGCGAACCAGAAGCAGACCGCCACCAGCAGCAGCACCAGGGCCCCCGCCTCCTGCGGACCGGCCGCCGTCGTCGCGGCGACGAACGTTCCGAGCATCACCAGCACCACCGCCGGCGTCACGCTCGGCGGGCGACGGGTCGCCTCGGCGGTCATCGGATCACTTCCCTCATCTGTCCGTCCCTGAGCCCGGCGTACGCCCACGACCGTCGGCGTACGCGAGGTGCCTGCGGGGTGGCGCGGCCATGAGCGGCACGGCCTGCGCGCCACCCCGCAACTCCCCCGAGCACCGATTCCACCCCGCGGTGGCGTTGTTCAGCAGCCCGGCCGCCGCCCTGAACAATGCGGAACCGGCACGCGGCCCACCGGGCGGCACCCGACCCCGCGGAACCGGAGTGAAGACACCGTGAACTCCGCGTGCGCCACCGGCGGATGCCCGCCCCCGCGCTTGCCGCCCCTCCCGCGCGTGCCTACCGTGGGCGCCCGGACGGGGACCGGGAGCCACGGCGGGGCGGGGACACGTGAGCGGACGCGGAGTGGGACGCCGGGAGCGACGGCTCGACCCGGGAGCCGGACCGGTGCAGCGGTTCGCCGCCGAACTCCGCGCCCTGCGCGAGTCGGTGGGCCGGCCGACGTACCGGACGATGGCGGACCAGGTGCCGTTCTCGGTCACCGCCCTGTCCCAGGCCGCGGCCGGGCGTCAACTCCCCACGCTCGCCGTGACCCTCGCCTACGTCGAGGTCTGCGGCGGCGACCCCGAGGAGTGGGAGCGGCGCTGGCGGGCGGCGAGCGCGGAGGCCGCCGCCCTCGCCGCCGCCGAGGAGGAGTCCCGCCCGCCCTACCGGGGCCTGACACGCTACGAACCGGACGACGCGGCGCTGTTCTTCGGCCGCGACCGGCTCGTGGACCGGCTGACCGCGCTGACCCGCCGGCACCGCTTCACCGCCGTCTTCGGTCCCTCCGGCAGCGGCAAGTCCTCCCTGCTGCGGGCCGGGCTCATCCCCCGCCTGCGCACCCCGGAGACCGGTCCGGACGCGCCCTGCGCCCCCGCGGCCGTCCGCGTCCTCACCCCCGGCGCCGACCCGCTGAGCACCCACGCGGACCGCCTGGACCCCGCTCCCGGCGCGGCACCGGGGGCGGACACCTGGCTCATCGTCGACCAGTTCGAGGAGCTGTACACCCTCTGCGCCGACCCCGCCGAACGCAACGCCTTCGTCGACCGGCTGCTCGCCGCGGCCGCGCCGGGCGGTTCCGTGCGGGTGGTGATCGCCGTACGCGCCGACTTCCTGGGACGCTGCGCCGAACACCCCGCCCTCACGGCGGCGTTGCAGGACGCGACGCTGCTCGCCGGTCCGATGAGCCGCGAGGAGCTGCGGGAGGCCGTGGTCCGGCCGGCCGCCGCCGAGGGCCTGGTCGTCGAACGCGCCCTGACGGCACGGCTGCTCGACGAGGTCGAGGACGCCCCGGGCGGACTGCCGCTGATGTCGCACGCCCTGCTGGAGACCTGGCGGCACCGCACCGGCCGGACCCTCACCGAGACCGCCTACGAGACCGCCGGCGGCCTGCGCGGCGCCGTCGTGCGCACCGCCGAGGAGGTCTACGGCGAACTCGGCCCGCCCCAGGCCGAACTGGCCCGCCGCGTCCTGCTGCGGCTCGTCGCACCGGGCGACGGCACACCCGACACCCGGCGGCCCGCCGAACACGCCGAACTCGACCTCGGCGACCAGGAAGGCACCCGCGCCGTCCTGGACCGGCTGGTCCGCGCCCGGCTGCTCACCCTCGACGACGGCACCGTCGAACTAGCCCACGAAGCACTGATCAGCGCCTGGCCGAGACTGCGCGGCTGGATCGACACCGAACGCGACCGGCTGCGCGTCCACCGCGCCCTCTCCGAGGCCGCCCGCACCTGGACCGGCCTCGGCCGGGAGAACGCCGCGCTCTACGCGGGCTCCCGCCTGGCCGCCGCCCACGAGGCCTTCCCGCCCCACCAGCACGTCGAACTCACGCCGACGGAGCGCGAGTTCCTGGCCGCCTCGACCGGCCGGCGGCGACGCGCGGTGTGGCTGCGGCGCGGGCTGTCGGCCGCCCTCGCCCTGCTGGTGCTCGTCGCGTCCGGCACCGCCGTCATCGCCCTCGGGCTGCGCGACGACGCCCGGGCCGAGCGGGACGTCGCCGTCTTCGGCCGGATCACCGCGGAGGCCGACCGGCTGCGCCCCACCAGCACCCCCCTGTCCGCCCGGCTCGACATCGCCGCGCTCGGCATGCGCACCACCCCCGAACTCAGGACGGCGCTCACCACGGACGCGGGCCGGGTGCTGTCCACCCGGCTCCCCGGACACCGGGACATCGGCAGCGCCGTGGCCTTCGCCCCCGACGGCCGCACCCTCGCGAGCGGCGGCCACGACGGCACCGTACGGCTGTGGGACACCTCGGGAGCCGACCCGCGCGCACCGCTCGGCGAGCCGCTGCGCATCACCGGCGACGACGTCGGCGCGCTCGCCTACTCGCCCGACGGCACGCTGCTCGTCGCGGCCGGGCAGGACGGCGGCATCCGCCTGTGGGACGCCCGCGACCGCGCGCGGCCCCGCCCGCTGGGCCGGCCCCTGGTGAGCCACGGGGGGAAGTCCGTCACCTCCGTCGACCTCGCCCCCGACGGCCGCACCCTCGCCACCGCGGGCGACGACGGCACCCTCCGCCTCTGGGACGTCCGGGACCCGGCCCGGCCCACGCCGCTCGGCGACCCGGCCCGCGCCGACACCCGCAGCGTCCGGGACGTCGCCTTCGCGCCGGACGGCCGCACCCTCGCCACCGCCGGACACACCGGGACCGTACGGCTCTGGCGGGCCGGCGGCGCCGACGGGCCGGCCCCGCTCGGTGAGCCGCGGCGCGCGCACGACGAGGCGGTCTGGTCCCTCGCGTACTCCCCGGACGGCGACACCCTGGCCACCGCCGGCTACGACGACATGGTCCGCCTGTGGGACGTCTCCGGCGGCGACGCCCCGCGCCCCCTGGGCGAAGCGCTCACCGGGCACTCCGCCGCCGTGTGGTCCGTGGCCTTCAGCCCGGACGGACACACCCTGGCCAGCGCCGCGCAGGACGACACCGTGATCCTGTGGAACGTCGCCAACCCCGCCTACCCGCAGCGGATCGGCGAACCGCTGACCGGCCACACCGAGGGCCTGTGGGACCTGGCGTTCGCCCCGGACGGCCGCACCCTCGCCACCACCGGCGCCGACCGGGGCGTCCGCCTGTGGCACCTGCCGGAGAACGTCCTCACCGACTTCACCAACCCGCTCACCGCCGTGGCCTACGCCCCCGGCGGGCGGCTGTTCGCCGCCGCGAGCACCGACGACGCCCTGGTCCGGCTCTGGGACGTCGGCCGGCCGGAACACCCGCGCAGGCTGCCGCGAGCCCTCACCGGCCACGAGGCCGCCGTCCTCACCGTCGCCTTCTCCCCGGACGGCCGCACGGTCGCCTCCGGCGACGAGGACGGCGCCGTACGGCTGTGGGACGTCTCCGACCCGGCCCGTCCCGCCCCCGCGGCCACCCTCCCCGGCGCACACCCGGGCGGCGCCCTCACCGTCGCCTTCGCCCCGGACGGCCGGACCCTCGCGACCGGCGGCGCCGACGAGCGGGCCCGGCTGTGGGACGTCCGCGACCGCGACGACGTACGTCCCGTCGGGGCGCCGCTGACCGCCCACACCGACTGGGTCGGCTCCGTCGCCTTCTCGCCGGACGGACACACCCTCGCCACGGGCAGCCAGGACAAGACGGCCCGCCTGTGGGACGTCCGCGACCGAGACCGGGCCCGGCCGCTGGGCGAACCCCTGACCGCCCACGGCGACTGGGTCAACTCCGTGGCCTTCGCCCCCCGGGGGCACGTCCTCGCCACCGGCGGCCGGGACCGCACCGTACGGCTGTGGGACGTCACGGACCCCGGCCGGGTCCGGCCCCTGGGCGAGGAGCTGACCGGACACCGCGGCGGCGTCACCTCCGTGTCCTTCGCCCCTGACGGGCGCACCCTCGCCAGCGGCGGCGAGGACCACGCCGTACGCCTGTGGAACGTGGCCGACCCCGCCCACGCCGAGGCGTTCGGCGGCCCCCTGACCGGCCACCTGGATACGGTCACCTCGGTCGCGTTCGCGCCCGGCGGCGACACCCTGGCCTCCGCGGGCAACGACCTGACGGCCAGGATCTGGACCCTGGACACGGACCGGGCCGTACGGCACGTCTGCGCCCGCACCGGCGGCGACCTCACACCCGCCCGCTGGCACGAACTGCTGCCGCAACTCGCCTACCGGCCCACCTGCCGGTAGCGCCCCCGGCTCACAGCGCGTTGGTCACGGTCACCGTCACCTGCGCGCCGGGCGCCGTCCCGGCGAGCGCGGCGGTCACCGCGTCGCGCACCGCGCGGGCGACGGTCAGGGCGCGGTGACCGCGGCGGACGACGATCTGGACGTCGACCTCCCACGGCCCCGCCGCGGAGGCCCGGGTCACCCGGACGCCCGCGGGCGCCCGCCCGGCCGCGCGCGGCGGTCCGGTGCGGGCGGAGCCCCGGACCAGGTCCGCGAGCCCCGGGCGCAGAAAGGCGACGCCCGGCACGCCGGCGGTCACCCGCGCGACGGTTCCGGCGAGTGCGTCACGGCCGGTGGCGGCAGCGGTCACGGTCGGGTCCCTTCTGCCGCGCCGGCCGGTTCCGGCTCCGCGCCGGCCGGCTCGGTCACATCGGTGATGTGCACGTCCACGTGGTCCACCGGCAGTCCCAGGGAGTCGTCGGCCGCTGCGCGCACCCGCCGCCGGATCTCCTCCGCCAGGTCGCGCAGGTGGGCCGTGAGCGGTACGACGACCTCCAGCCGTACCCGGACCGGCCCGCGCGAGGGCCCGGTGCCGGACTCGGCGGGCCGGATCCGGCAGGAGCCCGCGCGTACGCCCGGCACGGTCTCGGCGGCGGCCCGCAGCGCCTTGGCCGCCATCGCCTCCCGCACCCACAGGTCCTCCGCGGGCTCACCGAGAGGCAGCGGCCGGCCGGGCCGCAGCTCCAGCCGGACGACGTCCATGACCCGCTCGGTCAGCGCCCCGGCGTCCCACTGCGGCTCCCGCCCGCTCCCCGCCTCGCGCACCGCGGCCCCGAGCAGGTCCAGTTGCCGGACGGCGGCCGAGCAGTGCGGGCAGTCCCGCAGGTGCGGGTCGTCCGCGGCGTCCTCCCAGGACTCCCACACCGCGGACAGCAGCCGCCCGCATGCCAGCCGTTCGTCGTCGCCGGGGTCGTGCGCACCGCCGGGCCCGGTGCCGGGCCCGGGCAGCTCAGCGCCGGTGTTCATCGCCATGCGGTCATCGCCTCCGTCAGGCAGCGTCGTGCGCGGAACACCCGGCCGCGGGCAGCCTCGGGGCTGATCCCGACCGTCTCCGCGATCGTCTCGTACGACTGGCCCTCCAGCTCTCTGAGCACCCAGCAGACCCGCTGCTCGGGGGAGAGCTCGGACAGCGACCTGCCCAGCGCCAGCGCGGCGGCGTGCGACTCGGCGGCCCGTGCGGGGGAGACCGCGTGGTCCGGCGCCTGCGGCTCGGGCACGCTGTCGAGGTCCGTGACGGGCCGTCTGGAACGCAGCATGTTCAGGCACCGGTTGACGACGATGCGGTGCATCCAGGTGCCGAAGGCGGACCGCCCCCGGAACTCCGGGAGCCTGCGCCACGCGCTGACGAACGCGTCCTGCACCGCGTCCTCCGCCTCGGAGGGACTGCCCAGCATGCTCGCCGCCAGCCGCAGCAGCCCCGGCGCGTGCCGGCGCACGAGCGCCTCGAAGGCGTCCTCGTCGCCCTCGGCGGCCCGTACCGCGAGCAGTCCGTCGTCGCCCGGCACGTGCGCTCCCTTCCGTCGTTCCCCACGGTTCCCATGGGCGGGTTCCCCAGTTGGACACGCCGCCCGCTCCCGGCGTTACGCGAAGAGGTGAGGCCGCGGGAGAAAAAAAATCCCCCGGGCCGCGTAACGCCGCACCGCGACCCGTGTCCAACGTCCAGCAACACCAAACGACCACCGTTGACGGAGGACACCATGACGACGACACCGCAGACGGCCACGACCGAGAAGAAGAGCGGCGGCACCGGCATCGGCGCGCAGGGCGGCGCGACCACCGTGAGCGGCGGCTCCACCGGCGCCACCGAACCGGCCGGCACGCGGGGCCGTACGTCCATCGCCGACGTCGTGGTCGTCAAGATCGCGGGCATGGCGGCGCGCGAGATCCCCGGCGTGTACGACATGGGCGGCGGCCTGTCCCGCACCATCGGCGCGGTCCGCGACCGGGTGCCCGGCGGCCGGCCCAACGTGGGCCGCGGCGTGAAGGTCGAGGTCGGCGAGCGGCAGACCGCGATCGACCTGGACCTGGTCGTGGAGTACGGCGTCCCGATCGCGGACCTCGCCCGGGACGTGCGGGAGAACGTGATCGACGCCGTCGAGCGCATCTCGGGCCTGGAGGTCGTCGAGGTCAACATCACGGTCAACGACGTCCACCTGCCCGACGACGAGGACCCGGAGCGGCCGGTGGAGGCACGGGTGGAGTGAGGAGCGTTTTCCGGAGCATGAGCAGGTGCGAGGCGGAGGTGAGTGATGAGCAGAGCGGTGATCGGAATGCTGGTCGGCATGGCGCTGGCCTTCGCCGGGTATTTCGGCGGGTTCGGGGCGTTCCTGCTGGTGGCCGCGCTGGGCGCGGTCGGCGCCGTGGTGGGGCGCCTGATCGACGACGGCACCGACTGGCGTGAGTTCCTGGCCCCCCGGGACCGGAGGCCGAGGTGACGGCGGCACCGGCCGAACGCGGCAGGACCGTCGTCGCCGACCGGGCCGTGCGCCGCATCGCCGAACGCGCCGCCACCGAGGCCGACCTCGGCGGGCGGCGCGCCCGGGTGACGCACGGCGCGGCGGCCGTCCACGGGCGCCACGCCGATGTCCGCGTGGACGTACGCCTGCCGTATCCGGCGGCGCTCGGCGAGACGGGGGAGCGGGTCCGGAGCCGGATGGCAGACCGGGTCGCCGAGCTGAGCGGCCTGACGGTGCGTGCGGCGACGGTCCGCGTCCAGTCGCTGGCCGCGGACCGGACGGCCCCGTCGCCGCCCCCGGCCGACGGTGCCGGTCCCCCACGCCGGGCCCGGCGGCCCTGGTCGGGACGCCGGGTCCCCGCCGCGCTGGTCGCCCTCGTCGGGACGGGAGCCTGTTCGCTCCTGCTGTACGACGTCCTGGCCGTGCACGTCGCCGGCCGCGGACCGGCCGCCTGGCGCACGGACGCGGTCGACTGGGCGGCCACGCACGGCCCCGGGGACGCCCCGGTCGTCGCGGGCGGCGCCGTCGCGGCCGTCCTGGGTGCCTGGCTGCTGTGGCTGGCGCTCACCCCGGGCCTGCGCGGGGTGCTCCCGATGGCCCCGGTGCCGGGGAGCGGCCTGCAGCGGGCGGTACTGGAACGGCCGGCGGTGGCCGAACTCCTCCGGGACGCCGTCACCGCCGTACCCGGGGTGACGGACGTCCGCGTGCGCTGCGGCAGACGGCGCGTCCGCGTCCGCGCCCGCCTCGGCTTCGGCGATCGCACCACGACCCTCACCGCGGTCCGTACCGCCACCGCCACGACCCTCGGCACGCTCGGCCTCACCCGCCCCCTCAAACCCCGCGTCACCCTGCGCCCGGAGCCCCACTGGCGCCCACCGGAGGCGACACCGACGGCGCCGCCCGCCGGGCCGGGACCCGCCACCGAGCCGCCGCCGCCCCCGAAGGAGACCGATTCGTGAACCCGATGCGCAACGCCGTCAACCGGACGCTGCTCGCGCTGACCGGGGCGGCCCTGCTGGCCGGCGGTGGATGGCTCGGGCTCGGCGGCGGCGCGGTCGCCGACCGGCTGCCCGGCTGGTGGCCCCGGCCCGAGGACGGCACCGTGCTGCTGGACCGGGCCCGTCTCGCCGATCTGCGCGGTGCGGACTGGTGGACCCCCGTGGTCGTCGCCGGTACGGCCGCCGCGCTGCTGCTGTGCCTCACCTGGCTCCTCGCCCAGCTGCGCCGCGACGGTGACCGGCGGCTGCCGCTGGCCGGCCCGCCCCTCACCCTGCGCTCCCGCGCGCTGGCCGACGCGGTCGCCCACCGCGCCGAGGCCACCCCGGGCGTCACCCGCGCCCACGTACGGCTGCCCGCCGGCCGGAAACGCTCACGGGCCCGCGTACGGCTGCTGCTCGAACCCGGCGCCGCACCCGGCCGCGTCCTCGAACGGCTCACCCACGGCCCGCTCGACGAGGCCCGCGCCGCCCTGGCACCCCACCCGCTGCGCACCCACCTCCGCATGGGCGTACGGTCCCGTCGCGAGCGGCGTACCCGGTGACCACGGTGGCGACGTACCTGGAGACCAGGCTGACCCGGCTCCGGAAGCGCACCGTGCCGTGGAGCGGCGCGCTGCGCCGCGTGCCGCGCGCGATGTGGGACGACAACGACTCCGACTGGGCGGCGGCCCTCACCTACTACGCCGTCCTCGCCCTGGTGCCCGCCCTCGTCGTCACCGCGTCCGTCATCGGCCTGGTCGCACCGGACCTGACGGACCGTCTGATCGACGACGTGACGTCCTGGGCGCCCGCCCAGTCCGGTGCCGAACTGCACCGCAC
This sequence comes from Streptomyces sp. NPDC048171, assembly GCF_043202655.1. Lineage (NCBI taxonomy): Bacteria > Bacillati > Actinomycetota > Actinomycetes > Kitasatosporales > Streptomycetaceae > Streptomyces > Streptomyces sp. NPDC048171. The sequence continues at coordinate 141,027 of NZ_JBIDAU010000003.1, read as the reverse complement.
CCTGCGGGAGATGGCGGGGGAGCGCTCCGCCGCGCTGACCGTGGCCGTGGCCGGCTGCGCGGGCGCGCTCTGGTCCGCCTCCAGCTACCTGGCGGTCTTCCGGCGCGCCCTGCACGAGATGCACGGCCTGCCCGACCGGCGCCCCCTGTGGCACCGGCTGCACCGCATCGTCCTCACCGCGCTGAGCCTGCTCGGACTGCTCGTCGCCGGCGCCCTGGTCCTGCTGCTGACCGGACCGCTGGCCCGGGCGCTGGGCCGGCTGGCCGGCATCGGCACGACGGCGACCGCCGCCTGGTCCCTGCTCCGCTGGCCGCTGCTGGTGTGCCTGGTCGCGCTGCTGGTCCTCGTCCTGTTCCGGACCGGCCCCGCCCCGGCCCGCCGCAGCCGGGAGGCGGTGCCCGGCGGCGCCCTGGCGGCGCTGCTGTGGCTGACCTCCTCCGCGGCCTTCTCCCTCTACGCCTCCGGCATCGGCACCTACGGCCGCCTGTACGGCTCCCTGGCCGGGGTCGTGGTCTTCCTGGTGTGGCTGTGGGTCTCGAACCTGTCCCTGCTGGCCGGTGCCCGTTTCGTCGTGGAACTGAGCCGCGCCGACCGCGGACGGAACCCGACCGCAGGCCCCGCTACCGTGCACCCATGACGACCAAGGCAGGCACGAGCGCCCCCGTCCTCGGCATCCGCGCCCTCAACCGCGCCACCCTCGCCCGGCAGTTGCTGCTGCGCCGCGCGGCCATGTCCGCCGAGGCCGCCGTCGCACATCTCGTCGGACTCCAGGCGCAGAACGTCAAGCCCCCGTACTACGCGCTCGCCGCCCGCCTCGACGGATTCACGCCCGGGGACCTTTCGGAGGCGATGGCCGGCCGACGGGTCGCCCGCCTCGTCACCATGCGCTCGACCATCCACACGCACACCGCCGACGACTGCCTCACCCTGCGCCCCCTGGTGCAGGCCGCCCGGGACCGGGAGCTGCACGCCTTCCGCAAGGGCCTGGTCGGCGTCGACCTGGACCGGCTCGCCGACCACGCCCGCGACCTGGTCGAGGCCGAGCCGCGCACCATGGCCCAGTTGCGCGAGGCCCTGCTCGCCGAGTGGCCCGACGCCGACCCGCAGTCCCTTGCCGTCGCCGCCCGCTGCCGCCTCCCCCTCGTGCAGGTCACCCCGCGCGGACTGTGGGGCAGGAGCGGCCAGGTCACGCTCACCACCGCCGAGCACTGGCTGGCCCGCCCCGCACGGCCCGCGCCCGCACCGGACGACACGGTCCTGCGCTACCTCGGCGCCTTCGGACCCGCCTCCGTGAAGGACATGCAGACGTGGGCGGGACTGACCCGGCTGCGGGACCCCTTCGAACGGCTCCGCCCCCGGCTCGTCACCTTCCGCGCCCCGGACGGCACCGAACTCTTCGACCTCCCGGACGCGCCGCGCCCCGACCCGGACACCCCGGCCCCGCCGCGCTTCCTGCCCGAGTTCGACAACCTGCTGCTCTCCCACGCGGACCGCGCCCGCGTCGTCCCGCCCACCCACAAGGGCCGTACCTGGACGGGGAACCAGGCACACCGCGTCCTCCTCGTCGACGGCTTCGTGGCCGGACTGTGGAAGCCGGCGGACGACGCCCTCGTCGTCGAACCCTTCGACCGCCTGCCCAGGGAGCGCCGGGACGAGGTCGTGGCCGAGGGGGAGCGGATGCTGGCCGTCATGCAGCCGGAAGCCGCGTACGGCGTCCGCTTCGGGACGGTACGCGGCTGACGGCATTGGAGAGGGGGCGTTGCGGGCCGCTCGTGGAGGCTCGCAACGCCCCCTGGCTTGCACCTGAGGGGTACTCAGGAGATCAGGAGACCTGCCGGGGCGGGGCTACGAGGTGACCTGCGCGGTCACCTGGTCCGAGAACGTGGTCAGCCGGGAGTAGACCCCCGGATAACCGGCCCTCGCGCAGCCCTCGCCCCAGGAGGTGACCCCTGCCAGGACGCCCCCGATGATCAGGGGTCCGCCGCTGTCGCCCTGGCAGGTGTCCACGCCGCCGGACGGCAGCCCGGCGCATACCATGTCGCTCGCGACGAAGTCGGAGCCGTACGAGCCGCCGCAGTCGGCGTCCGACACCACCGGCACGGTCGCGGTCCGCAGCTGGTTGGAGGAACTGCCGTTCTCCCGGGTGGTGCCCCAGCCGAGCACGCGGGCCTCGTTGCCGGCCGCGTAGACCGAGGTGTCCGAGGAGGAGACGTACTTCGCCGGGGTGTACGGCATCGACGAAGCCAGCGTCAGCACCGCCACGTCGTCGCCGTTGGTGGCGTCCGTGTAGTCCGGGTGCACCCAGATCCGGCTGACCCGGGCGACCGTGCCGTCCGAGCCGTCGAGGTAGGTGCGTCCGCCGACCACGCGGACGCTGCCCGCGCTCTCGCCGGCCATGCAGTGCGCGGCGGTGACGACCTTGGTGGGTGAGACGAGGGTGCCGCCGCAGAACTGGTTCTCGGAGGCGTCGGTGACCTGCATGACGAACGGGTACGCGCCCGTCGTGGTGGTGGTGCCGCCGACGATCGGCTGCGGCGCGGCGACGGCGGAGGGGGCGGCGAGCAGCGCGGCTGCGCCGGCGGTGGCCAGGACGGTGGCTGCCGATCTGGCGCGGATGAGCCCGAACATGAGTCTCCTCAAGGGTTGCCGGTGGGGGGTCGCACGGGCGTGGGGGGTTGCACGGGGGTCTCGGGACAGACCCCCGTATGCCCGGGCGAGCGGCACGTGTTCACGCTAGAACCGGCGGTCGGGGCACCCCAATGAGGGAACCCCCTAGGGGAGGCGGGCAGGGAAAACCCTCGGTGCGTGGCCGGTAAACCCCCGCCGTTCTCAGTCCGTTCGCCCGCCCGCCGCCAGCCGGACGAGGTCGACCCGGGACCGGATCCCGAGCTTGCGGTAGACCCGGGTCAGGGTCGCCTCGACGGTCTTGACGCTGACGAAGAGCCGGGCGGCGATCTCCCGGTTCGTCGCGCCCTCCATGACCAGTGCGGCCACCTGACGCTCCATCGCGGCCAGCCCCGCGAGACCGTCCGGCGTGGCGGCCGGTGCCGGGGACGGTCCCGCCGACCGCGCGGCCGCGGCCGCCTCCACCCGCTCCAGCCAGGGCAGCGCCCGGCAGCGCCGGAACAGCCGCGTCGCCTCGTCGTACGACGCCGCCCCCGGCGCCCGGCCCGGCCGTTCGGCGTGCAGTTCGGCCAGCGCGAAGGCCGCCCGCGCCTCCTCCAGGCCGTACCCCAGCCCCGCCAGCCGCTCCCGAGCCGACGTCAACCGCGCGACGGCCGCCCGGTGTTCGCCCCGGCCCGCGCGCACCAGGGCCTCCGCCCGGTCCAGCACGGCGAGCACGCTGCCCCGCCCGAGCCGCAACGCGTGCGCCCGGCTGACCTCGATGACGTCCATCGCCTCGGCCGGCTCGCCGGTCCGCACCAGCGCCTCCGCCAGATCGCCCTGCCACCGTCCGCGCGCCGGGTCGGTGATGCCCGCCCCGGCCTCCAGCTCCCGCACCCGGCGCAGCGCCCGCACGGCCGCAGCCGCGTCGCCCGCCACCAGGTTCGCGTGGCCGAGCGCGGCCAGCGCCCGCGACAGGTACACGGCGTCGCCGTCCTCCTCCGCCCGCCGCACCGCCTCCCGCGCCAGCTCCAGGGCCCGGTCCGGGTCGCCGCCCGCGGCCTCGGCGAGCGCGGCCTGCATCGCGCCGGCACCCTCGCCGATGCCCGCGTCCCGGGCCAGCGTCAGGCTCTCCCGCGCCAGTTCCAGGGCCCGGCCGCAGTGCCCGGAGTGCAGCTCGGTCTCGGCCAGGAAGCGCAGATAGTGGACCTCGCTCTCGGCCATGCCGCGGCGGCGCACCTCACGCAGCAGCGTGGTGACGGTGGCCCGCGCCTCGGCCAGCCGGTCGCTCATCACCAGCCACCGGAACCGGGACGACCCGGCCCCGTTGTGATGGCACGCCACCCGCGGGTCCTGCGGCTCGGCCAGCGCCCGTCCGATGGTCGCCGGGGCGTCCGGATGCCCCATCAGCGTCTCGCACTGGGCCTGGAACGCCAGCGCGAGCAGTTCGGTGCGCCGGTCGGCGCCCCGCGCCGCCAGCCGGGCGGCGTGCGCGGCCTCCTCCCGGCCCTGGGCGAAGTCGCCCTGCACCACCAAGGAGCGCCAGGCCAGCTGGTAGTGGACCTGGGCGAGCAGCCGCGGGTCGTCGCCCGCGTCGGCCAAGGCCTGCGGGAAGACGGCGTCGACCTCGCCGATGGCCTGCCCGGCGGCCTCGATCACCACCATCCAGGCGCGGACCCGGTCGCCCGGTGCGGTGGCCCGGGTCAGCACCTCGCGGGCGATGTCCCGGGCCAGATCCTGCTCGCCCGCCGTGATCGCGTCCTCGGCGGCCGCCACCCGGCGTTCGTCCGGTCCCGGCGCGCTGTCCGCCGGGGTGTGCCGGGCGGCGAGCAGCCCGAGCGAGGCGGCCACCGACGGCGCCCCGCGGTCCCGGGCCAGCGAGGCGGCCTCCGCCAGCCGCGCCGCGACCTCGGGGTCGGTACCGGTGGTGGCCAGGGCGAGGTGCCGGGCGCGCTCGATCGGGTCCGAGGCGGCCGTGGACAGCGCGGCGTGCGCGGCCCGCCGCTCGGGCGCCGGGGCCTCGGCGTACAGCGCGGCCGAGATGAGCGGGTGCGCGAACCGTACGGTCGGTCCCTCCGGGTCGGTCGCCAGCAGTCCGAGCGCCGCCGCCTGGGCCGTCTCGGCCTCGGCGTTCTCCCGGCCGGCCGCGCGCAGCAGGGCCGGCGTCGGGCGGGCGCCGGCGCTCGCCACCAGCAGGGTGCGGCGGGCCTCGTCCGACAGCATCTCCAGGCGGGAGAGAACCAGGGCGCGCAGCGAGGTCGGCACCGGCAGCGGTTCGCCGGGCCGGGGCGCCGCGGGGCTCTCGGCCAGCGCCCGGCCCAGTTCCAGGGCGAAGAGCGGATTGCCGCCGCTGGTGCGGTGGATGTCGCGGACCGTGGCCCGGTGCAGGCCCGCGTAGCCGCGTTCGCCGAGCAGTGTCGCGACCTGGGCGCGGGTCAGCGGGCCGAGGCGGACCGCGCGGGTGTCCGGCGGGGAGGCGCGCAGATGGCGGTCGTACTCGGCGTCCTCCGTCTCGGGCCCCTCGGTCCGCACCGCGCACAGCAGCCGCACCGGGGTCTCGCCCAGGCGCCGGGCGGCGAAGCCGAGGAGTTCCGCGCTGGCCGGATCCAGCCACTGGAGGTCGTCGGCGACGACGAGGACGGGGCCCGCGGCGGCGAGGGCGCGCAGGGCGGACAGCACCGCCAGCCGCAGCGCCAGGCCGTCGCGCTGGAGGGTGGACTCGCCGCGGCCGGTGAGCGCCGACTCCAGCGCGGTGCGCTGCGCGGCGGGCAGCGTCCGGGACACGTCGTCCAGGACCAGACCCAGGAGGTCGGCCAGGGCGAGGAAGGGAAGATGCGATTCGGACTCCGTGGCCGAGCAGCGCAACACGGTGTGCGAGGTGCGGGCATATTCCGCCGCCAGGGTGCGCAGGACGGTCGACTTTCCAATTCCGGCGGGTCCGTGCAGCAACACACTGCCGCCCCGGGCCAGCTGCTCACGTGCCGCGCCGAACGACTCCTCCCGCCCGATGACCAGGTCGGAGCGGAATCCGGCAGACTCCGCGAAGTCCCGTGGCACGGTGACCGCTCCCTCCGAGTGTCGTGTCCGGGCCAATGTTAGGCAACGGGCCATTGGATTAAGGAGGGACGAGGAGGTGAGGCAAATAACAAACCGGCGGGCACGGAAATCAAAGAGCCGTGGGAAATCCCCGGGCCGCCCCGCACCCTACGGCAGCCATCCTGTCCGGCGGGCCCGGGCGACCGCCTCCGTGCGGGTGCGGGCGCCCAGCTTGCGCATCGCCGAGCGCAGGTAGCTCTTCACGGTCTCCGCGCCCAGCCCGAGCCGCTCCGCGGCCTCGACGTTCGTCGCGCCCGCGGCCACGCAGGCCAGCACGTCCACCTCGCGCGGGGCGGGCCGGGGCCCCGTTCCCGGCCCGCCCCCGGGCGCCAGCAGGCCGCAGGCGCGCAGCAGCTCCTCGCGCAGCGCGGGGTCCGCGATCCGGGGCGCCAGCGCCCGCAGCGCCGCGTGGGCCTCGCGTACCTGCTCCCAGCCCGCCGCGTCCGCCGGGTCGGGCCCCCGGCCGGGCCGGGCCGCCGCCAGCAGCTCGTCCGTCTCCTCCCGCAGCACCAGCGCCTGCTCCACGTCCCGGGCCGCCGCCACGGCCGCTCCCAGGGTGCGGTCGCCCAGCGGCTGCGCGGTGCGCAGGGCGCCGTACAGCACACCGCGCACCCGGCGCCGTACCACCACCGGGACCGCCAGCACCGAGCGCAGCCCCTCGGCGGCGACGGGCCGGTCGTACTCGTGGCTGATCTGCGCGGAGACGGAGTAGTCCGTCACGGCGCAGGGTCGCGACAGCGCCACCGCCCGGCCGCCGAGCCCGTTGCCCGAGGTCACCGCGAGGGCGCTGAGCGCGGCCGTCGCCGTGCCGCTCAGCTCGCTGATGCGCACCTGCCGCCGGCCCGCCTCCACCAGCCCGCCGAAGGCCACCGGCAGCCCGGTCGCCCGCCGCAGCCGCACCAGCGCACCCCGGATCTCTCCGCCGTTCCCCGGCTCCACCGCCACCCGTTCCGCCCTCCCTCGCACCCGTCCCGGGGCGCACACCCCCGTTCGGGGGTAGTGAGACCTGCATCACGGATTACACGATGGCAGAGAGCCGCCCGGCAAGGTCCGGCACGAAGGAGGACAGATGACGACGGCCACGGAGCTGTTCCGCAGCGCGCGGGACTTCCTGCTGGAGCACCGCGAGGACTACACCGCCGCCTGCGAGGGCTTCACCTGGCCCCGCCCCCGGGACTTCAACTGGGCGCTGGACTGGTTCGACGTCATCGCCGACGGGAACGAGCGCACCGCGCTGCACATCGTCGAGGAGGACGGCTCGGAGGTCCGGATCTCCTTCGCCGAGATGTCCGCCCGCTCCGACCGGGTCGCCAACCGGCTGCGGGAGTGGGGCGTGCGTGCCGAGGACCGCATCCTCGTCATGCTGGGCAACCAGGCCGAACTCTGGGAGACCGCGCTCGCCGCGATGAAGCTCCGCGCCGTCGTCATCCCGGCCACCCCGCTGCTCGGCCCCGCCGATCTGCGCGACCGCGTCGACCGGGGCAAGGTGCGGCACGTGATCGTCCGCGCCGGGGACGCCGGCAAGTTCGACGACGTGCCCGGCGACTACACGCGCGTCGCCGTCGGCGGCACGGCACCCGGCTGGCTGCCCTACGCGGACGTGTACACCGCCGACGCCGGCTTCACCCCGGACGGCCCCACCGCCGCCGACGACCCGCTGATGCTGTACTTCACCTCGGGCACCACCGCCCGCCCCAAGCTGGTGGAGCACACCCACGTGTCGTACCCGGTCGGCCACCTGGCGACCATGTACTGGATCGGTCTGCTCCCCGGGGACGTGCACCTGAACATCTCCTCGCCCGGCTGGGCCAAGCACGCCTGGTCGAACCTGTTCGCACCGTGGAACGCCGAGGCGACCGTCTTCCTGTACAACTACACCCGGTTCGACGCGGCCCGCCTGATGGCCGAGATGGACCGGGCCCGGGTGACCACGTTCTGCGCCCCGCCGACCGTGTGGCGCATGCTCATCCAGGCCGACCTCACCCAGCTCGCCCACCGCCCGCGCGAGGTCGTCGCCGCCGGTGAGCCGCTCAACCCCGAGGTGATCGAGCAGGTCCGCGCGGCCTGGGGCGTGACCGTCCGGGACGGCTTCGGCCAGACCGAGACCGCCGTGCAGGTCTCCAACAGCCCCGGACAGGTGCTGAAGACCGGCTCCATGGGCCGCCCCAGCCCCGGCTACCGCGTCGAACTCCTCGACCCGGTCACCGGTGCCCCGGGCGCCGACGAGGGCGAGATCGCCCTGGACCTGTCCGCGCACCCCGTCGGCCTGATGACCGGCTACCACGGCGACCCCGACCGCACGGCGGAGGCGATGGCCGGCGGCTACTACCGCACCGGCGACATCGGCTCCCGGGACGGCGACGGCTACCTGACCTACGTCGGACGCAGCGACGACGTCTTCAAGGCGTCCGACTACAAGATCTCCCCGTTCGAGCTGGAGAGCGCCCTGCTGGAACACGAGGCGGTCGCCGAGGCGGCGGTCGTGCCCGCACCGGACGCTCTGCGCCTCGCGGTGCCGAAGGCGTACATCGTGCTGGCGGCGGGCTGGGAGCCGGGACCGGACACCGCGAAGGTGCTGTTCGAGCACTCCCGTGAGGTCCTCGCCCCCTACAAGCGCCTGCGCCGCCTGGAGTTCGGCGAGCTGCCCAAGACCGTCTCCGGCAAGATCCGCCGCATCGAGCTGCGCGAGGCCACCGCGGCCGGTTCCGCGAACGAGTACCGCGAGGAGGACTTCCGGTGACCCCACCCCTGTCGTACGCCCACGGCACCAGCACCACCCCCCTGCTCGGCGACACCATCGGCGCCAACCTCGACCGGGCGGTCGCCGCCCACCCGGACCGCGACGCCCTGGTCGACGTACCGTCCGGACGTCGGTGGACCTACGCGGAGTTCGGCGCCGCCGTCGACGAGGTGGCGCGCGGACTGCTGGCGAAGGGCGTCGCCCAGGGCGACCGGGTCGGCATCTGGGCGGTCAACTGCCCGGAGTGGGTCCTCGTCCAGTACGCCACCGCCCGCATCGGCGCCGTCATGGTGAACGTCAACCCGGCCTACCGGGCACACGAGCTGGAGTACGTGCTCCGGCAGTCGGGCATCAGCGTCCTCGTCGCCTCCCTCGGCCACAAGGGCAGCGACTACCGGGCGATCGTGGAGCAGGTCCGCGGCCGGTGCCCCGCGCTGCGCGAGACCGTCTACATCGGCGACCCCTCCTGGGACGCGCTGAGCGAGGGCGCCGCGCGGGTTCCGCGGGACCGCCTCGACGCGATCGCCGCGGGGCTGAGCTGCGACGACCCGGTCAACATCCAGTACACCTCCGGCACCACCGGCTTCCCCAAGGGCGCCACCCTCTCCCACCACAACATCCTCAACAACGGCTACTGGGTGGGCCGCACGGTCGGCTACACGGAGCAGGACCGAATTTGTCTGCCGGTGCCCTTTTACCACTGTTTTGGCATGGTGATGGGGAATCTGGGGGCCACCTCCCACGGCGCGTGCATCGTCATCCCCGGCCCGTCCTTCGAGCCGACCGCCACGCTGGAGGCGGTGCGGCGGGAACGGTGCACATCCCTGTACGGCGTCCCCACGATGTTCATCGCGGAGCTGAACCTCCCCGACTTCGCCTCGTACGACCTCACCTCCCTGCGCACCGGCATCATGGCGGGCTCGCCGTGCCCGGTCGAGGTGATGAAGCGGGTGGTCGCCGAGATGCACATGGAGCAGGTCTCCATCTGCTACGGCATGACCGAGACCTCCCCGGTCTCCCTCCAGACCCGCATGGACGACGACCTCGAACACCGCACCGGCACCGTCGGACGGGTCCTGCCGCACATCGAGGTGAAGGTCGTCGACCCGGTGACCGGGGTGACCGTGCCGCGCGGCGACGCCGGTGAACTGCGCACCCGCGGCTACAGCGTGATGCTCGGCTACTGGGACGAGCCCGAGAAGACCGCCGAGGCGGTCGACGCGGGCCGCTGGATGCACACCGGGGACCTCGCCGTGATGCGCGAGGACGGCTACGTGGAGATCGTCGGCCGCATCAAGGACATGATCATCCGGGGTGGCGAGAACATCTACCCGCGCGAGGTCGAGGAGTTCCTCTACGCCCACCCGAAGATCGCGGACGTCCAGGTGGTCGGCGTACCGCACGAGCGCTACGGCGAGGAGGTCCTCGCCTGCGTCGTCCCGCGCGACGCCGCCGACCCGCTCACCCTGGAGGAACTGCGTGCGTACTGCGACGGGCGACTGGCCCACTACAAGGTGCCCAGCCGCCTCCAGCTCCTCGACTCCTTCCCCATGACCGTGTCGGGGAAGGTGCGCAAGGTGGAGCTGCGGGAGCGGTACGGGGAGCCCGCCTGAGCGGGACTACTGGACCAGCTCCAGGTGCGGGTGGTCCGCGGACACCGGGCAGACGTGGAGTTGCAGGGCGTAGCCGCCGGCGACGACGACCCGGGTGTAGTTCGCCGGAGGAACGCCGGGGGGAAGCGGGTCGCGGGCCCGGTCCCCCTCGGGGGCCCAACTCCCCGAGCCCTTGTTCCACTCGGTCGAGGCGATGGTCAGCAGCGGGTCCATGCCGGTGCCGCAGGCGGCGCAGGTCCGGGGCATGGGATCGGTCAGACCCCAGCGGGACCAGCCGCCGGCCTTCCAGCCGGGAGAAACGGACAGCTGGTTGACGTAGAACTCCTGCGGCGCGACGGCGTAGGCGCTGTCCACAGCGTCTCCGGCCGCCTCCCACCTGCTCCAGTCCGCCAGCCGCTCCCGCAACTCCTTGTCCAGCTCCAGGAAGTGGGGGTACTCGGTGACCTCCTCGGGTGAGAGCAGGCACGGCTGGGGCACGTAGTCGGAGGACTGGACCGCGGACGGCTCCGGAGGCGAGCCGAGGACGTCGGTGACCTCGGCCGCGGACCGCCAGTACAGCGCGGTCCTGGGGTGGGCCGGGTGGTCGAAGGGACACCACAGGACCTGGAGCAGATCGGCGTCGGCCCGCCCGGGCGCGCGCAGCAGGGGGACGTCGCGCACGTACAGCTGCGCCACGGGCAGCATGGCGACCGGGCCCTCGGGCCACGGGCGGCCGGCGCTGATCCGCTCGAGGACGGCCCGCTCCTCGGGCGTGTACCCGGACGCCGCGGCCTCGTCGATGCGCCGCCGCACCCGCACGTCCTCCGGTGACGTGGGCTCGTTCACCCCGTCCCACTCGTGCGGGCCTTCGCAGTACGGCCACGGCTCGCCGGCGGGCCACAGCAGCGGCCCGCCGACCGAACTGTCGTGCCGCGACGGCGACCCGGCCCGGGGATGCAGCCGGGTCGCCGTGCGGGCCAGCGGAGCCAGTTGAGGGAAGAGCGCGGTCACGTCGAACGGCCGCGGTGGGGTGGTACGACTCATACTGGCTCCCGATGGCGTGCTCAGCCGGGTTCAGTTCCCGAGGTTCAGCGTCCCGGTGTTGCCCTTGGTGTTCGTGATGTAGACCTCGGGGAACAGCGGCTGGGACGTTCCGTCCGCCCGCTGCACTGTAGCCGTCATCGTGACCCCCACGGGGATCGTGCTCGTGGCGTCCTTGTAGTCGGGCGTCACCTGGTAGAAGAGCGCGTCGTTCGCCTGGAAGTTGGGGTCCTCCTTCACCAGCTTCTGAGCCGCCTGTTCGAAGGTCCGCATGCTGGGCGTGCCGGTGTTCATGCCGGACTGCCAGCAGGGAACGAGGTTGTCCTGTCCGCCGTCCAGCACCTGGCCCTTGCCGCCGAGGATGTTGGGGATCAGGTGGCACCGGGCGAGCCCGGTGTTCGGCGAGTGGGTGTCGCGGTACAGCTGCGCGTCCTGCCATCCGGTGATGTCGCCGGACGCGTCGCTGCCCTCGTCGAGGTTCTTGCCCAGGCAGGCCTGCGCCACGGCGGCGCGGGTACCGGGCCCGTTCGGGGTGGTGGTCTTGTTCACCTGGGGGACCGCTTCGGTCGTGTTCCTGATCCAGCCGTCACCGGCCCGCAGCGATCCGTTCGGCTGTGTCCGCAGGCAGGCTCCCTGCGGCTGGTCGGTCGAGCCGGTGATCTCCACCTTGAACGGCTCCGCCTCGACGACCCGTTGGTTCACGAAGCCGCCGGAGAGCTGGTTCTCGGCGGACTGCTTGTCCGCGGCGGGGACGTGGGCGCGCACGCAGGACGTGCCGGAGCCGGCGTCCCCCAGTCGCTGTACGGCCCAGCCCCCGCCGGTGTTCTTGAGGACGATCTCGGCACACAGGGCGCCGTCGGTCCCGCCTTCATGGGTGGCCGCGAAGGGGAACATGCCGCAGCTGTCGTTCGCGACGACGTCCGGCATGGCCTGGAAGGGCTTCGACCCCCCGCAGGTGCGACCGGTGCGGTCGGCGATGCCGTTCTTCGCGCGGGTCAGCGGCTTGTCGCGTCCCCAGCCGCCCGCGTTCTGCTGGGCCCACTGGTATCCGACCGCCGCGGCGCCCGCGCTGGCGTCGATGCTGACCACCGGCATGATGCTGGGCACCACGCAGCCGGGGCCGGGCGTGCCGGCGGAGGCGGTGTCCCGGACGTCGTCGTCGCAGCGGATCTGCTCCGGGTTGCTCCAGGACGCGCTCGGGTCGATGATCTGGGCGCCGGGATAGGACACGAACAGCTCGTACGACGTCGTGAACTCGACCGCGGTACCGGCGGCCGGGGTGGAGGAGTAGGCCACGCGGCCGGTGCGGGAGTCTCCCTTGACCAGGGTGCCCTTGTACCAGGGGGCCGTCTTGGTGGCCTTGCAGCCGGCCGAGCAGGCGGACCTGAACCTCGCCTCCAGCGTGGTGACGGCCCCGGTCGCGCCGGTCATGGTCACGGTCACGTGCTCTTCCCACGACGTGCCCTCGGCGGGCAGCAGGGCACTGGTCGTCACGCTCAGCGTGCCGGTGCCGATCTGCTGTCCGTTGGCGTCCTTGAGCACGTACAGCACGGTCAGGCCGTTCACGCAGTAGCCGAAGCGGTTGAACTTCCACGTCCCGGGGGACGTGATCGTGCATGTGGCCGAGTCGGCGGGGGCCGCCGCCCGGGGCTGTGCGGCGAGGCTCTGCCGCCCGGCCGTCTTCACCGCTGTGGTGGTCGTGCTGACGCAGGCCTGCACGGCGCCCGCCCGGCGCTCGCGGGAGCCGGCGGCGGTGGGCTCGCAGCGCTCCCCGGGGGTCACCTCGACCGGCCTGGTCTTCGTGGGCACGGACACGTCGGCCGGATCGGCCGGGTCGGTCCGGTCGGCCTGGCGCGACGCCTGAGGTGCCGCCGCGGGCGTCTCCTGCGCCGGGGCCATCGCCGTGGTGGAGGCACCCATGGCCACGACGGCCAGCAGGGAGAGGATCACGCGCCGGAAGCGCGGTATTCGAGACGAGGGTCTCATGGTGGGACTGCCCTTTCGCATGTGGCGTGGTGCCCGGTGCGGGCCGGCGTGCCCGGCCCGCGGGCGGTCAGAAGATGGACGACAGTCCGCTGGTGATGGAGGAGACGAGTTCCTTGCCCTCTTCGGCGACCTTGTTGACCACGGGGGCCACCTTCTTGATGCCGGTGGTCACGAGCTTGCCCCGGCCGAAGGTGGCCAGGTTCAGTGCGGTGCCGCCCAGGGACTCGACGAACTCGCCGCTGGTGAAGCCGTGTTCGATGCCGGTGAACAGGGCGCCGAGCGCCCCGGCCCCGAGGGAGAGGTAGCCGAAGAAGGCCGCTCCGGCCGCCAGCGGCGGAAAGGCCAGGCTGGCCAGCCCCAGACCGGCGGCGATGAATCCGGAGGCGATACTGACCTTGTTGGCGGCGTCCGCCCACCAACCGGCGTCCGACCACCAGTCCTCCTCGGAACCGGAGCCGGTGCCGGTGCCGTTCGGGTGGACCTCGTCGTTGGTGCCGTTGTCGGCCGGGTCCCTGCCCTCCTCGCGCTCCCGCTTCGCCTTCTCGGCGGCCTCCTTGGCCTTCTGGGCGATCTCGGCCCGGCGCTTCTGGACGGCGATGCTGCGGGCCTCGCTGGCCGCCGCGGCCGCCGTGGCCTTGTCCCGGCCGGCCTCAAGGGCGGACTGGCGGGCACTGGCCGCCGACGCCTGGGCACTGTAGGAGGACTGGAGTGCCGAACGGGCGGCGTCCACGGCCTTGTTGGCGGAGTAGTTCGCCGACCTGGCGGCGCCCCGCGCGGTCGACGCGGCCGACTTGGCCTGGTTCGCGGAGGTCTGCGCGTCCGCCGCCGACCGGTCCGCGGCGTCGGCGTTCTCCCGGGCCTGATCGGCGTAGCCCTCGGCCTTGTCGGCGGCGTCCAGGGCCTTGTCGGCCCACTCCTTCGCCTCGGCCGCGGCCTGCCGGGCGTCGGCGGCGGCCTTGGAGGCCAGCGCGGCGTTCTGCTGCGCCGTGTAGGCGATCTTCGCCGCGGCCGCGATCGCCCCGCGCACCGCCGCGACGTGGGTGGCCGAGTCGTGGTCGAGCTGCGCCGCCTGGTGCCGCACGACCTGGACGAAGTTGCGGCGCATCCAGGTGGGACCCTCGAGGGCGACCTCGCCGTACGACTTGACGTACTCGCCGCCGTTCGCCACCGAGGTGGCGGTCTCCACCGCGTCGTCCTCGCGTATCGCCTCGGGGTAGGTCCGCTCGAAGAAGTCCTGGAGCGCTTCGGGGGTGTTCTTGTCCAGCGCGTCGTTGGCGGCCTTGATGACCGCCTTGCCCGGCTTCTGGTTGATGATCCGGGCGATCTGGACCTTGTTGTCGTCCTGCGAGGCCCGGATCATCCCGGAGGTCAGGAAGTCGCCCACCGCCGCGGCCTCGCCGCTCGCCAGTGCCGACTGGGCCGCCTCCGCGATGGCGGGGCTGGATATCTGTGCGATGTACAGGACGGTCTCGCGGTCGTCCTGGTTCTGGGCGATGGTCCGGTCGAGGTCGACCCAGGACAGGATGTCGTCCTCGGTCCCGGCCAGCGCGTGCTGGGCCGCCTCCCGCGTCCACGCGCCCTTCGCCTCCAGCAGCCCGGTGGCCGCCTTGCGTCCGAGCGTGGCCGCGAGCGCCAGGTCACCGGTCTCCCACAGCGCCTTCTCGGCCGCGGCGATCAGCTCCTTGAGGGCCGCGGCGGTCTGTGCCTCCTGGCTGCGCTTGTCCTCGTACTCGGCCTGCTCCTCCGCCTCGATCTCGGCGAGCAGCCGGGCCTCGTCCATGCCCTGGAGCCGGTCCTGCTCCAGGCGGGCCAGTTCCGCCTCCCGTGCCGCCGTCTCCACCGCCATGGCTTCCTCGACGGTCTTGGTGGCGGTGTCGGCCGCCTTCACGGCCGCCGCCGCGTGCGCGGTGGACTTGTTCGCGTAGTCGATGGCCTGACCGGCGAACTTCACCGCCTCCTCGGCGGCAGCCGCCGCCTTCTCGGCGTGGTCGGCCGCGGAGTTGGCGGCGTCCCGGGCCTTGCGGGCCGCGCCGGCCGCGGTGTTGGCGAGGGCCTGGGCCGTGGAGGCGGCGTTGGTCGCGCGGTTGGCGGCGGTCGTGGCGATGGCGGCCTGGCGCTTGGCCTCGGCCGCCTCGGACTGGGCGGCCCCCGCAGCGCCCGCGGCCTGCGCCGAGGCGTTGGCGGCGGCCGCGGCGTTGCGCGCGGCGGAGGCGGCCGAGGAACCGGCACTGGCGGCCTGCGCGGAGGCGGCCGCGGCGTAGTCGGCGGCCTTCGCGGCGGAACGGGCCTTCCCGGCCGCGTTCTTGGCGGCGACCGCGGCGTTCTTGGCCGCCTCGGTCTTCTTCGCGTCCTTGGAGGCGGCGATGGCGGCGTTGTAGGCGGCGGAGGCCGCGTTGCCCGCCGTCGCGGCGGCCTGGGAGGCCGCGGTGGCCGCCGAGGAGGCGCGCCGGGACGCGGTCACCGCCGCGTTGGAGGCGCTGATGGCGTTGCGCGCGGCGTTCGCGGCGCCCTTGGCCGCACTCGCGGCCTTGCGCGCGGCCGCGGCGGACTTCTTCACGTCGTCCTTGGCAGCGGCGGCCTCCGCGGCGGCCTTCTCGGCCGCCTCCTTGGCCTTCTCGGCCGCGGTCTGGGCGCGCGCCGACGCCTCCACGGCCTGGTCGGTCTCGGCCTGGGCGCGCCTGCCCTCGCGTTCGACCACCGCGACGAGTTCGGCGATGGTGGCCGCCTCCTGGTCCCGGGCCCGGGCGATGTGCTGCCCGGTGTCGAGGAACCACTGCACGTCGTTGGCCGTACCGCTCAGCGCGCGGTCCGCGTACTTGCGCACCTCGGGCCCGCCCTGGAACAGCATGGACGACACCTGGACCCTGGCGTCCTCCAGCCGGGCGTCGTACTGCCCGTCGGTGAGGAAGGTCTCCAGCGCCGCCCGGGTACCGGCGTCCAGGGCGGCGGAGGCCTCGCGCCGGACGGCCTTGTCGCCGGTGGAGGAGACGATGGACGTCGCCACGCCCAGATCCTCCAGCAGGGCGGGCTTGTACCCCGTCTCGAGGAAGGCCGCGATGGCCGCGTCGCCGTTGTCGAGCGCGGCGACCGCCTCGCGGCGCAGGCCCTTGCCGGAGCGGGCGAGGTAGCGGGCGACGGCGACCCGGTTGTCCTCGACCGTCACCTTCGGGAGGGTCTCGGAGAGGAACGTCCGCACCTCCTCGTCGGTGCCGTACAGCACGTAGGCCGCGGCGGCCTTGGTCGCCTTGCCGCCGGTGGCCCACGCCTGGACGACCCTGGCCCGCTCGGTGTCCGGCAGGGTGAGCGGGTCGGCCGGCGCGTCGCCGGCCGCGGCGCTCGCCGGGCGGGTGAGGGTCAGCGGACCGGCGGCGGCAGCGGTGACGGCGGCCGCTGCGCCGAGGAGCCGTCTGCGACTCCAGAACGACGTCTGCATAGGGTTTTCTCCTGGCGTTGGATTCAACGGGAATTGGGCCGGGATGGAGAGCCGGAGTGACCATACCAATGGGCGCCGAACGTTAAATGAGTTGCGTCCGACTGCATTTGATGATCCGCCAGATTGCCTGCTGCACAGGCCGGTTGCTTCTTCACGACTTCTCCACAGATCTTCGTACAACCTTTCCTTGGGGTGTCGAGAGTCACACGGGATCTTCAACTACCGTCCGTTTTGGCGCAGTTCATGACGTGGACAGTGATCGAAGATGGAGGTGGCATGGACAGGCTCAAGCGGAGATACGGAATGGCGAATGCCTCGTTTCTGCATTTCCGCGAGGTCTGGGGGGCCCTCATTGAATGCGGAGCCTTCATGCCTTTCAGGGGAGCCGGATGACGGAAATCCGGCCGGAACAGATTTGGACTGCGATGAAGGTACGCACCACCATTGCGCGTGTGCTCGGCGCCTCCGCCCTCGCCGGCGGCCTGGCCTGGGCCGTGCTGGCGTCCGGCGTCCAGCCGGCCGACGACGGCCCGGCGGTGTCCGTGGCGGACGAGGCTCCCGGCTACGCCGTCGAGGACTTCGCCTATCCGCAGGCCGACAAGATCCTCGAGGAGCAGGGCATCGTCCTCAAGCGAGGGGACGGCCACATCACGCTGGCCGACTGCTCCAGCGGCACCGACCTGCTCCAGGTCATGGCCCGGCGCGAGTCCCAGCCGTTCTGCTTCAAGACCGTCGGCGACTCGGGCTGGCTGACCCTGGAGATCCCCGCCGTCTACGTCATGCGGGGCAACGACTACGCGACGCAGGTGGACATGACCGTCGGGGACGAGGAGAAGTCCTTCGACCTCGAGAAGAACACCTGGACCTCGGTGGGCGAGAGCGCCGACGAGCAGAACCGTGAGCACCTGCTCGTGGAGATCAGGACCTCCAAGTAGCGCCCAGCCGAAGCCCTTTGACGGACCAGCCAGCAAGGAACCCCACCATGCGACACACCAGACCCGTGCGCCTCGCCGCACTGGCCGCGGCCCTGACCGCGGGACCCCTCGTCCTGACCGCCGTGCCCGCGGCCGCCGTGACGGGGCCCGCCGCCCCCGCCTCCGACACCACGCACGCCTACACCGCGCAGATCGTGGTCGGCGACCACGACCGCGGCTGCTCCGGCGTCCTGGTCGACACCGAGTGGCTGCTCACCGCGGCCAGTTGCTTCGCCGACAAGCCCGCCGAGAGCCTCGCCGTGCCCGCGGGCAAGCCGGCCAAGACCACCACCGCGACCATCGGCCGCGCCGACCTCACCGGCACCCAGGGCGCGGTCCGCCAGGTCGTGGAGCTGGTCCCGCGCACCGACCGCGACGTGGTCCTGGCCCGGCTCAACCGCCCGGTCACCAACGTGACCCCCCTCGCGCTGGCCACCACCGCCCCCGCCGCGGGCGAGGAGCTGACGCTCGCCGGCTACGGCCGCTCCAAGACCGAGTGGGCGCCGCTGAACCTGCACACCGGGGTCTTCTCGGTGGACGCGGCCGCCGCCACCACCGCCACCGTGACCGGCAAGGACGGCGTCGCCGCGTGCATGGGCGACACCGGTGGCCCGCTGGTCCGCACCGTGAACGGCACCAAGCAGCTGGCCGCCCTCGGCAGCCGCTCCTACCAGGGCGGATGTTTCGGCATCGACGCCGCCGAGACCCGCACCGGCGGTGTCGTCACCCGCGTCGACGACCTCGGCTCCTGGGTGGCGTCCAAGGCCGGCGCCAACCGGATCACCGACTTCAACTGCGACGGCGTCGCGGACATCGCCGTCGCCGACCCCGAGGCGACCGTCGGCGGCGACGCCAAGGCGGGCCTGGTCCGCGTCGTCTACGGCGGCGGCAAGGGCACCGCCGAGATCAACCAGGACCTCGACTGGGTGCCGGGCGGGGCCGAGGCCAACGACCTCTTCGGCCAGGCCATCGACACCGTCGACTACAACGAGGACGGCTGCACCGACCTCGCCGTCGGCACCCCGGGTGAGAACCTGGGCGACGCCGTGGACGCCGGCATGGCCGACATCCTGTACGGCGCCCCGGGCGGCCTCGGCACCGGCGCCACCAAGAACACGCACTTCCAGCAGGCCGAGGGCAACGGCTCGATCAGCGCCTCCACCCCGGAGAACGGTGACCTGATGGGGCAGGCCATGGTGGCCGGCACCACCGCCGCCGGTGAGCCCTTCGTCGTCATCGGCACGCCCGGTGAGGGCCTCGGCGACGCCGCCAAGGCGGGCGAGGCGTTCTACGTGCGCGGCGGCACCAACGTCTCCGTCCACCAGGACAAGCTGGGCGTCCCGGGTGGTGTGGAGGCGGGCGACGGCTTCGGCGCCGTCCTGGCCGCCGACGCCAACCACCTGGCCATCGGCGCGCCCAACGAGAACATCGGCGGCGACGACGCGGCGGGCAACCTCGCGGTCTTCACGCACACGCTGAACAGCGAGAAGCGGCCCACCGCGATCTTCGGCCTCGACCAGGACCTGGACACCGTCTCCGGCGGTGCCGAGGCCGGCGACCGCTTCGGCGCGGCCCTGGCGCTGGCCCCGTACCGTCCGTCGGGCGCGGCCACGGCCAACGAGTCGATCCTCGCGGTCGGTTCGCCGGGCGAGGCCCTGAACGTGGACGGCGTCAGCAAGGCGCAGACCGGCGGCGTCATCACCTTCCGGGTCACCGCCGCGGGCACCTACACCCAGCTCGACGGGTACTCCTCGGGCACGGCCGACGACGACGTCTCCGGCACCTCGGAGGCCGGTGACCACTTCGGCGCCACCATCACCGCGATCAACACGGCGCCGCGCGCCGTGAGCACCGCGGCGACCATGAGGATGGCCATCGGCGTCCCGGACGAGGCGATCGGTTCGGCGACCTCCTCCGGCGCGGTCCACGTCTTCTCGATGCTGGGCGCGCCCGGCGCCAACGACAAGTGGATCGAGTCCGGCGACGGCGACGGCATCCCGGGCGCCCCGGGGGCCAACCAGCGCCTGGGTTCGAGCATCCACTTCACCGGCACGCACCTGTACGTCGGCATGCCCTACGGCCCGAGCGCCCGCGGCGCGCTCTACGCCCTGCCGATGTCCAACGTGACCCTCGGCCAGCCCACCGCCGCCGTCACGGCCTACCAGCCGGGACAGGGCGGGCTCCCCGCCGTCGGCACCGCCTTCGGGTACGCGGCGAGGTAGTCACCGCGGTACTCCCCAGCAGCACCTCTCAGTCGGCCGTGGCGTCCAGCGCCACGGCCGACTCGTTCACCGGGCGCGGCACTCCCGACGGGTCGAGCACGAACAGCGCCACCCCGAGCAGGTCGGCACGGACCCGGGCCTCCTCGGCGTATCCGGTGAGGGAGAAGTAGACGCACCGCGCGGACTCCGCCATCGCCGTCAGCCACAGGCACTCCACGTCCCGCAGCGAGGCCGGGCCCACCGTCGGATCCACCTGGACGACGAGACCGGCCGCGGCCAGCCCGATGCCGGACAGCGGCCGCTGGTCGGCGCGGCGCACGTCCCGGTGCCCCAGCCCGCGCAGATACAGCACGGCCGCGGTGACCGCGTCGCGCGCGGTGCGGATCGGGACCGCCCGGTGGGCCGGGACCCGTGACCCGGGGGCGCGCCCGGACCGGCCCGGGGCCGCGTCGTCCACCGGCACGCGCAGCACCGTCCCGCACGGGCACCCCAGCTCCGGCCGCGGCCACCGGCCGAACGCCCCGCAGGCCGCGCAGCGCACGCCGACCCACTCCTCTTCCCACGCCCGGTGGGTGACCGCGGTCGCCGTCCCGTGCGGATCGAGCGCGGCCGCGACGGGCTCGCCGCACGCACAGGGATACGAGGGCGCCGTGTAGCGGTGCCGCCGCCCGCAGGCCGTGCAGCACACCGAGATGGTCTCGGACATGACCCCATCGTCCTCTCTTGACTGCCCTCGGCTGCCCACTTACATTACTTCCAGATCGTAGAAAACAAATTTCGCTATACGGAAGTTGCTACGGAAGAAGCTCACCGCGGGGCGCGACGGGAGTGCGAATCCGACAGCCGGAGCAGGAGTACTCGATGGCTCGTATGACCGCTGCCCGAGCGGCAGTTGAGATTCTCAAGCGCGAGGGCGTCACCGACGCGTTCGGTGTGCCGGGCGCGGCGATCAACCCCTTCTACGCGGCGCTCAAGGCGTCCGGCGGCGTCCAGCACACCCTCGCCCGCCATGTCGAGGGCGCCTCGCACATGGCCGAGGGCTACACCCGTACCCACCCCGGCAACATCGGTGTCTGCATCGGCACCTCGGGACCGGCCGGCACCGACATGATCACCGGCCTGTACTCGGCGATCGGCGACTCCATCCCGATCCTGTGCATCACCGGCCAGGCGCCGACCGCGGTGATCCACAAGGAGGACTTCCAGGCCGTCGACATCGCCTCCATCGCCAAGCCGGTGACCAAGATGGCCGTCACCGTCCTGGAGGCCGCGCAGGTCCCCGGCGTCTTTCAGCAGGCGTTCCACCTGATGCGCTCGGGCCGCCCCGGGCCGGTCCTGATCGACCTGCCGATCGACGTCCAGCTGACCGAGATCGAGTTCGACCCGGACACCTACGAGCCGCTCCCGGTCTACAAGCCGGCCGCGACCCGCGCCCAGGTCGAGAAGGCGATCGGCATGCTGAACGCCGCCGAGCGCCCGCTGATCGTGGCCGGCGGCGGTGTCATCAACGCCGACGCCGCCGACCTGCTGGTGGAGTTCGCCGAGCTGACCGGCACCCCGGTCGTGCCGACCCTGATGGGCTGGGGCGTGCTGCCCGACGACCACGAGCTGAACGCCGGCATGGTCGGCCTCCAGACCTCGCACCGCTACGGCAACGCGACCTTCCTGGAGTCCGACTTCGTCCTCGGCGTCGGCAACCGCTGGGCCAACCGCCACACCGGCAAGATCGACGTCTACACCAAGGGGCGGAAGTTCGTCCACGTCGACGTCGAGCCGACCCAGATCGGCAAGATCTTCGCCCCGGACTACGGCATCGCCTCCGACGCCAAGGCCGCGCTGGAGCTGTTCGTCGAGGTGGCCAAGGAGCTGAAGGCGGCCGGCAAGCTGCCCGACCGCTCCGCGTGGGCCGCGTCCGCGCAGGAGAAGAAGGCCACGCTCCAGCGCCGTACGCACTTCGACGACATCCCGATCAAGCCGCAGCGGGTCTACGAGGAGATGAACAAGGCCTTCGGCCCGGAGACCCGGTACGTCTCCACCATCGGCCTCTCGCAGATCGCCGGCGCCCAGATGCTGCACGTGTACCGCCCGCGGCACTGGATCAACTGCGGCCAGGCGGGCCCGCTCGGCTGGACCGTCCCGGCCGCGCTCGGCGTCGCCAAGGCCGACCCCGACGCCCAGGTCGTGGCGCTCTCCGGCGACTACGACTTCCAGTTCATGATCGAGGAACTGGCCGTCGGCGCGCAGCACAAGATCCCGTACGTGCACGTCCTGGTCAACAACTCCTACCTGGGCCTGATCCGCCAGGCGCAGCGGGCGTTCGAGATCGACTTCCAGGTCAACCTGGAGTTCGAGAACATCAACTCGCCCGAGCTGGGCGTCTACGGCGTCGACCACGTCAAGGTCGCCGAGGGCCTGGGCTGCAAGGCGATCCGGGTGACCGACCCGAACGAGCTGGGGGCGGCCCTGGAACAGGCCAAGAAGCTGGCCGCCGAGCACCGGGTGCCGGTCGTCGTCGAGGCGATCCTGGAGCGCGTCACCAACATCTCGATGTCGGGCACGAACGACATCTCGAACGTGGTGGAGTTCGAGGAGGTGGCCACGGAGCCGGGGCACGCCCCGACCGCGGTCAAGACGCTCAAGGTCTGACCCGCACCACCCGCACGGCCTGAGGGCGAGGGCGGTCCGTCGACGCGACGGGCCGCCCTCGCGCGCGTCCAGGGCCGCTCAGTCCCCTCCGCCCCCCGATCCGCAGCCCCCGTGCCCCCCGTGGCCGGAGCCCCAGTCGCCCGTGACCGAGTCCTCGTACTCGTCCCGCCACCGGAGGAACCTGCCCCGGCCCAGGGAGAAGCGCACCCCGTCCTTGGCGGCCCCCGGGTCCGTCAGGCCGGTCCGCAGCGCGAAGCGCGGCAGGAGCACGCGCAGAGCGGCGTCACCGTGCAGGGCCACCGCCAGGAGCGTGTCCTCGTCCGACATCCCGTGCCGGACCCTCTGCAGGGGGTGCCGTGCCCGCCAGAACTCCACGCGCCGGCGGGCGCCCCGGGTGGGGCCCAGCCGGGGGTAGCGCAGCAGCCCCTCGTCCGCGAGCGGGATGCGCGCCAGCGCGACTGCCAGGCGGACGTCCGGATGCCCGACCAGCTCACGGGCGGTACGGAGCTCGCGCAGGCAGTCGAGGACGGTGCCCGCGAACGGCCCCAGCCCCTCCGGCTCCGGCCCCGTGGCGCACAGTGTCCTGCGGGGGCCGATCTCCAACGCCCCCCGCAGGTGCAGGTCGACCACCGCCACCGTCACCGCGGCCCGCGGCCCGCCGCCCAGCAGCGCGATCTCGTACGGCTCCCAGCCGATCTCCGTGCCACCGTCCATGGCCCTCACCCCCGTGTGTCCGGGGATGTGCCCGGCGCGGGGGGTGGTTCAAGCGCGCGGCCGCGTTCTCAGAGGAAGACTTGAGGGAGGACGTGGGCGCGGTCAGCCCTGGGGGTGCTCGTGGTGCTCGTGCAGCCCCGGCCACTCGTCCGGACCGCCGCCCTGCCACTCGACGAGCGCGTCCTCGGCCACGTCGGTCACGTACAGGTCGGCCAGGCGCAGCAGTTCGGCGACGTCGTCGATGTGGGAGGCGACGCCCAGTGTCTCGTCGCCGGAGGTGACCCGGCGGGAGCCGTCGAGGGCGGGGGAGTGGACGACGATGTGCGGATGCTCCGGTGGATGTGCCATGACTTCAGGCTGCTGCGGGCGCCCCGGATCCGCACCCCGGCCAACGCCGAAGAGCGCCGGATGCGGGACCGTCCGCATCCGGCGCTCTCCAGCCGGTGAAGGTTCTTCACGTGGTGTCCGTCCGGCGGCGCGAGGCTGGGCGCGACAGGTCGTTCGCGCCGCCGGACGGAGTCTTGGGGCCTCCGTGGAATGCGGAGGCGGGGTTTGGCTGGGACCGCGGCGGTGCGACGGGCCCGGAGCGCTCCTCCCCTCAGGTCGTAGGAGGTACGTCCGTGCCCTTCACCACCGCACTGGCTCGCTGGCCGCCGCGGTCCTCGCCCTGCCCGCGCCGGCACCGGGCTCTCACCCCTCATCCGGGCTGCTCGGTGCCTGCGCGGGCCGCGCACACGGTCCCGGCCTCCCCGCCGGGTGCCGTGCGCGAGCCTGTGGGTCAGTCCTCGCGCAGGGCGCGGACCGCCTCCTCGACGCGCTTGCCGTACTCGGTGTCGGCCGCGTGGAAGTGCGCGAGGTTCTTCTCGACCACGTCGTTGCGGGAGACCTGGGACAGGCCGCCGGCGATGGTCGCGATCAGCCGCTTCTTCTCGTCCTCGGACATCAGCCGGTACAGCTCACCGGCCTGGAAGAAGGGGTCGTCCTTGGTGTGCTGCGGCGCCTCGTGGCTGCCGGTGTGGCCGGAGACGGCGAGCGGCGCGGCCAGCGGGCGGCCGGTCTCGACCGGGCCGTCGTAGGAGTTCGGCTCGTAGTTCCTGGCGTCACGGCCCTGCGGGTTGGACGCCATGAGGCCGTCGCGGCCGTAGTTGGCGGCGCCGCCGGGCACCGCCTTCGGGGCGTTCACCGCGAGCTGGGTGTGGTTGACGCCCAGGCGGTAGCGGTGCGCGTCCGCGTAGGCGAACAGCCGGCCCTGGAGCATCTTGTCGGGGGAGGGACCGATGCCCGGAACGAAGTTGTTCGGGGAGAACGCGGCCTGCTCGACCTCCGCGAAGACGTTGTCCGGGTTGCGGTCGAGCACCAGGCGGCCCACCCGCCGGAGCGGGTAGTCGGAGTGCGGCCACACCTTGGTCACGTCGAACGGGTTGAAGCGGTAGTTCGCCGCCTCGGCCACCGGCATCAGCTGCACGTGCAGCGTCCAGGACGGGTACACGCCCCGCTCGATCGCCTGCACCAGGTCGGTCTGGTGCGAGGTCGGGTCCTGCCCGGCCTGCTCGGCCGCCTGCTCGGCGGTCAGGCAGCGGATGCCCTGGTCGGTCTTGAAGTGGTACTTGACGAAGAAGGACTCGCCCCTGGCGTTCGTCCACTGGTAGGTGTGCGAGCCGAAGCCGTCCATGTGGCGGTACGACGCCGGGATGCCGCGGTCGCCCATCAGCCAGGTCACCTGGTGTGTGGCCTCGGGCGAGTGCGCCCAGAAGTCCCAGACGTTGTCCGGCTCCTGACGGCCCGAGAACGGGTCGCGCTTCTGCGAGTGGATGAAGTCGGGGAACTTGATCGGGTCCTTGATGAAGAACACCGGGGTGTTGTTGCCGACGAGGTCGTAGTTGCCCTCCTCGGTGTAGAACTTCAGCGCGAAGCCGCGCGGGTCGCGGACCGCGTCCGCGCCGCCGAGCGAGTCGGCCACGGTGGAGAAGCGCAGGAAGACCTCGGTGCGCTTGCCGACGGTGCTCAGGAAGTCGGCGTGCGTGAAGCCGGTGACGTCGTCGGTCACCTCGAAGTGGCCGTAGGCGCCGGAGCCGCGGGCGTGCACCACGCGCTCCGGGATGCGCTCGCGGTTGAAGCGCGCGAGCTTCTCGAGGAGGTGCTGGTCCTGGATCAGGAGGGGGCCGCCGATGCCGGCGGAAGCGGAGTTCTGGTTGTCGGCGACCGGGGCGCCGGACTCGGTGGTGAGCACGCGCTGCGACATCGTGGGCCTTCCGTGGTCTTCCGTGCGAGATTCAGCGGAAACTTGTTTCCGCTTCGTGGAGCCTAGATTTGGGGCAGAGACACGTCAACAGTTTGTTGAAGTGGGTTCCGGGCGGCGCCGCCGCTCGGGCGCGACAGGACAGGTGTCAGCGACGGCGCCACCCGGAGGTCTGGTGCGGTGCGTACGGTCAGACCTGGGCGCCGGACAGGCGCTCCACGGCCCGCAGCAGGGCCGAGTGGTCCAGGCCGCCGTCACCCTGGGCGCGCAGCGAGGCGACCAGCTGGGCCACCACGGCGCCGACCGGCAGCGCGGCGCCCACGTTGCGGGCGGCGTCGGTGACGATGCCCATGTCCTTGTGGTGCAGGTCGATGCGGAATCCGGGCTTGAAGTCGCGGCCCAGGAAGTTGTCCTTCTTCCGCGTCAGCACGGTCGAGCCGGCCAGGCCGCCGTTGAGGACGTCGAGGGCGGCCTTCAGGTCCACGCCCGACTTCTCAAGGAAGACCACGGCCTCGGCGCACGCCTGGATGTTCACGGCGACGATGAGCTGGTTGGCGGCCTTCACGGTCTGGCCCGAGCCGTGCGGACCGCACAGCACGATGGTCTTGCCGAGCGCCTCCAGGAGCGGCTTGGCCTCGTCGAAGTCGGCCTGCTCACCGCCGACCATGATGGACAGCACGGCCTCGATCGCGCCGGCCTCGCCGCCGGAGACGGGGGCGTCCAGGACGCGGATGCCCTTGTCCTTGGCGGCCTTCGCGAGGTCCACGGAGGTCTGCGGGGTGATCGAGGACATGTCGACCAGGAGCGCGCCGGACTTCGCGTTCTCCAGGATGCCGTCGGGGCCGTAGGCGATGGCCTCGACCTGCGGCGACGCGGGGACCATCGTCACGACGACGTCGGCGTCGCGCACGGCCTCGGCGATCGAGCCGGCCACGGTGCCGCCCGCGGCGGACAGCCGGTCCAGCTTCTCCTGCTCCAGGGTGAAGCCGGTGACCTGGTAACCGGCCTTGATCAGGTTCTCGGACATGGGGGAGCCCATGATGCCGAGACCGACCCAGGCGACCTTGGGGAGCGTGCTCATGATGGGTACCTCTCTGAAAATCTGAAAGTCGCGAAAGTTCCTGCGGGGGCGCTCAGCGGGCCGCGCGGGCCTCGGCCGGCAGCCAGGAGAAGGACTGGGCGCTGGGGTTGTCGCCCGGCTTGTACTCCAGGCCCACCCAGCCGTCGTAACCGGCCTTGCGGAGCTGGTCGAGCAGCTCCTCCAGCGGGAGTGAGCCGGTGCCGGGGGCGCCGCGGCCCGGGTTGTCGGCGATCTGCACGTGGCCGGTCTTCGCGGCGTACGCGTCGATCACCCGCGGCAGGTCCTCGCCGTTCATGGACAGGTGGTAGAGGTCCATGAGGAACTTGGCGTTGCCCAGTCCGGTGGCCTCGTTGACCTGGTCCACGACCGCGATCGCGGCCGGCGCCGACACCAGCGGGTAGAGCGGCGACTCGGGCTTGTTCAGCGCCTCGACCAGCAGGATCGCGCCGATCCGGTCGGCCGCGCGGGCGGCCAGGACCAGGTTCTCCAGCGCGAGGCGGTCCTGCTCGGCCGGGTCCACGCCCTCGACGCGGTTGCCGTACAGCGCGTTGAGCGCCGTGCAGCCCAGCGACTGCGCGAAACCGGCGGCCACGTCGATGTTGGCGCGGAACCGGTCCGACTCCTCGCCCGGCACCGACAGGGCGCCGCGGTCGGGGCCCGGCAGCTGACCGGCGTAGAAGTTCAGCCCGGTGAGCTGGACGCCCGCGTCCTCGATCGCCGACTTCAGGGCGTCGAGCTCGGACTGCTCGGGGGTGGGCGAGTCGATCCAGGGCCACCACAGCTCGACCGCGGTGAAGCCGGCCGCGGCGGCGGCCGCGGGGCGCTCCAGGAGCGGGAGTTCCGTGAAGAGGATCGACAGGTTGACGTTGAAGCGCTGATCTGCGAAGCCCATCGGGTGCCGCGCTCCCTTCCGTTCGATCGTGTTCCGCATTACGGAAGTTCGTTTCTGCTTAATGGAAGATTGCCGTCGAGGTTCCGGGCTTGTCAAGAGGGGGCGGCGGAAAACGGTCACCCCGCGTTAGGTTGACCGCGTGCGATTGAGAGTGGAGTTCACGACCGAACCCTTCGACCTGGACGAGGCGCCCGCCCACGCGGTGGTGGCCCGCGAGGTCGTCGAGGCCGCCGAGCTGGACGCGGTCGACGTCGGCCCGTTCGGCAACACCGCCGAGGGCGGCGCCGACCAGGTGCTGGGCGCCGTGGACGCGCTGCTGCGCCGGACCCTGGAGGCCGGTGCCACCAGGATCTCGCTCCAGGTCAACGTGGTCGACGCGGCCGACGGGAGCCGGGGCGGGGAGGGCGAGCGGTGACCGGGCAGGGGGAGGAGCCCTTCATCGCGGCCGTGAAGCCGCTGATCGACGCCATCGGCGGCGAGATGGTCCCGCCGGACGAGGCCGGCCAGGACGACGTGGTGCTCTCCTGGGAGGGTGCCGACGTCGTCGCCGTACGGCTGCCGCAGCTCGCCGACTCCCTGGACCACATCCTGGCGGCCCTGGAGCGCCGGCAGGGCATGCCGCTGGCCGACCTGGACCGCAGGGCCAAGCAGGAGGTGGTGCGAATGCTGGAGGCGCGGGGCGCCTTCTCGGTGCGCCACGGCGTCGAGACCGTCGCGGGCGCCCTCGGCGTCAGCCGCTTCACCGTCTACAACTACCTCAACCGCGAGAAGGGCGCCTGAGTGGTGGCACGCGCCTGACCAGGCACAACACGCTGAACGGCAAGCCGCCGCCCGGTTACCGGGCGGCGGCTTTCGTAACCCCGAATTTTCAACAAAGTGTTGACGGCTTGTTTCCGAAGGCGTTAGCTATCGGCACGCCCGTTCAGCACAAGGCCACGGAGGCTCCCGTGACGTCCACATCCGCGTCGGGCCTGGCCCGATTCAACACCCTCGAGGAGTCCGCGGCACGCGCCGAGCTCCTCGAGGCGTGCGCCTCCACGGCTTGGGCCCGGCACCTGCTCGCCGCCCGCCCCTTCGCCACCCCCGAGGACCTGTACACCGCCAGTGACGCCGCCATGGCCGCGCTGACGGCCGAAGACCTCGCGGAGGCGATGGCCGGACACCCGCCGATCGGCCGCCCCAAGCCCGGCGACCCGACCTCGTCCCGCGAACAGGCGGGCATGGCCGGCGCCGCCGAGGAACTCAAGGCGGAGATGCTCGAACTCAACCTGGCCTACCAGGACAGGTTCGGCCACGTCTTCCTCATCTGCGCCACCGGCCGGACCGGCGAGCAGATGCGGGACGCGGTCAAGGAGCGGATCGGCAACTCGCCCGAGCAGGAGCGGGAGATCGTCCGCACCGAGCTGGGGAAGATCAACCGCATCCGCCTGACCCGACTCGTCGAACAGGACGCCTGACCATGAGCACCAGCACCACCGCCTCCGTGTCCACGCACATCCTGGACACGAGCGTCGGCCGCCCCGCCGAGGCCGTGGCCGTCCACCTCAGCGCCCGCTCGGGCGGCTCGGCCCAGCACGGGCAAAGAGGGGACTGGCAGCGGCTCGGCGGCTCCGCGACCGACGCCGACGGCCGGTGCAAGGACCTCCCGGCCCTGCCGGAGGGCACCACCCACGTACGCCTCGACTTCGACACCGAGACGTACTTCGCCAAGAAGCAAGCCGCGGCCCAGCAGGACGCCCCCGCGCTCCGGGACAGCGAGAACGGCCGGCCCGTGTTCTTCCCCGAGGTCACCATCACCTTCGCGGTGGTGCCCGGCGAGCACTACCACGTTCCGCTGCTGCTCAACCCGTTCGGCTACTCCGTTTACCGAGGGAGCTGACCGAAACCATGACCCGTTTCGTCCTGGGACAGAACCAGTACGGCAAGGCTGAGAACCGCGTCGTCAAGATCACGCGTGACGGCGACACGCACCACATCAAGGACCTGAACGTCTCCGTCGCCCTCTCCGGCGACATGGAGGACGTCCACCGCAGCGGTTCGAACGCCAACGTCCTGCCGACCGACACCACCAAGAACACGGTGTACGCCTTCGCCAAGGAGCACGGCATCGAGAGCGCCGAGGACCTCGGCGTCAAGCTCGCCCGCCACTTCGTGGACAACAACGAGCCCATCGGCCGGGCCCGGATCCGCGTCGAGGAGTACGGCTGGGAGCGGATCGAGACCTCCAAGGGCGGCGCCCGCTTCGTCGGCTCCGAGGAGATCGCCCACTCCTTCGTCCGCACCGGCCAGGAGACCCGCGTCGCGGAGATCACCTACGACGGACACGGCATCCAGGTGCTTTCCGGGTTCAAGGACCTCACCGTCCTCAACTCGACCAACTCCGAGTTCTTCGGCTACCTGAAGGACAAGTACACGACCCTCAAGGAGGACTACGACCGGATCCTCGCCACCACCGTCTCCACCTGGTGGCGGCACAACTGGGACGGCGTCGACTCGCACGCCCCGGACTGGGACCGCTCGTACAACGGGGTGCGCAAGCACGCGCTCCAGGCGTTCGCCGAGACCTACTCGTACTCGCTCCAGCAGACCCTCTTCGAGATGGGTGTGCGGGTGCTCAACTCCCGCGACGAGGTCGACGAGATCCGCTTCTCCATGCCCAACAAGCACCACTTCCGCTCCGACCTGTCGCCCTTCGGGATCGACAACGAGGCCAAGGACGGCGCCGTCTACTACGCCGCCGACCGCCCCTACGGCCTGATCGAGGCCACCATCCTGCGCGACGGCGCCGAGCAACTGATCCCGGTCGACATGACCAACCTCTGACGCGGTACGCGCGCCGCCGGCCCGGCCACCGAGGCCGGCGGCGCGCCACACCGGAGGGAACACCATGGCAGTGCCTGCATCGGAGCCGGCGAAAGGCTCCCGTTCCACCCCGCCGGTGCACACCGAGGACGCCGTCACGTCCGTGCACCCGGTGGACGAGAAGCTCCACCCCTCGCGGCTCGTCCCCGCCGCGCTCCAGCACATCGCCGCGATGTACGCCGGCGTCGTCACCCCTCCGCTCATCATCGGCCAGGCCGTCGGACTCGACCTGGAGGGCCGCACGCGGCTGATCGCCGCGAGCCTGCTCATCGCGGGCGTCGCCACGCTGCTCCAGACCCTCGGCGTCAAGGGCTTCGTCGGCAACCGGCTGCCCTTCGTCAACGCCGCGTCCTCGGCCGGCATCGCGCCCATCCTCGCCATCGCCGAGACCAACGGCGGCGGCGGCCAACTCCCCGCCATCTACGGCGCGGTGATGGTCGCGGGCGTGTTCTGCCTCGCCGTCGGCCCGTTCTTCGGCCGACTGCTCCGCTTCTTCCCACCGCTGGTCACCGGCGTGGTCATCACCCTCATCGGCGTCACGCTGATGCCGGTCCCGGTCGCCTGGGCGCAGGGCGGCGACAAGGCCGCCGCCGACTTCGGCTCGATGCGCAACCTCGCGCTCGCCGCCTTCACCCTCGGCGTCATCCTCGTCTTCCAGCGGTTCGGCAGGGGCTTCCTCAAGCAGGTCGCCCTGCTCTTCGGCCTGCTCGTCGGCACCCTCGTCGCCCTGCCCCTGGGCATGGCCGACCTCGGCGCCCTGAAGTCCGCGCCGGTCGCCGCGCTGCCCACCCCCTTCGCCTTCGGCGCCCCCGAGTTCCAGCCCGCGGCCATCCTGTCGCTGTGCATCGTGATGCTGGTCCTGATGACCGAGTCGTCCGCCGGCATGCTCGCCCTCGGCGAGATCTGCGACCGCCGCGCCGACTCCAAGGTCATCACCCGCGGCCTGCGCACCGACGGCCTCGCCACCCTGATCGGGCCGGTCTTCGGCGGCTTCCCCACCTCCGCCTTCGCGCAGAACGTCGGCGTCGTCTCGCTGACCCGGGTGCGCAGCCGCTACGTCGTCGCCGTCGCCGGCGCCACCCTGCTGGTCCTCGGCGCCTTCCCGGTGCTCGGCGCGGTCGTCTCCCTGGTCCCGATGCCGGTCCTGGGCGGCGCGGGCATCGTCCTCTTCGGCTCCATCGCCGTCAGCGGCATCCGCACGCTGTCCGAGGCCGGACTGGACGACAGCTCCAACATCATCCTGGTCGCCGTGGCGCTCGGTGCGGGCATCATCCCGCTGGCCGCGCCGGCCTTCTACGCCGAGTTCCCCGCCTGGGCGCAGACCGTCCTCGGCTCCGGCATCAGCGCCGGCGCGCTCGTCGCGGTCACGCTCAACCTCTTCTTCCACCATCTCGGCACCCGGAGCCGCCAGCCGGTTCCGGCACTCAAATCCTCCTAGGGTCCTGCCGTGCCCTCCCCGTGGGTACTCCCTTCCCCGTCCACGGGCCCCACTGAAAGACAAGGAAGCAGCATGGCAGCATCATCGGCAGCCGAGCGCACGGTCATCGAGAACTGCGCGATCGCGACCGTCGACGCGGGCGACACCGAGTACGCCTCGGGCCATGTCGTCATCGCCGGCAACCGGATCGAGTCGATCGGCGCGGGCAGCGCACCGGAGGGTCTGGACAACGTCGTACGCCGGATCGACGGGACCGGACACCTGGTCACGCCCGGTCTGATCAACACCCACCACCACTTCTACCAGTGGATCACCCGGGGCCTGGCCACCGACCACAACCTGTTCAACTGGCTGGTCGCGCTGTACCCGACCTGGGCGCGCATCGACGAGCCGATGGCCTACGCGGCGGCCCAGGGGTCCCTCGCCATGATGGCCCGCGGCGGCGTCACCACCGCCATGGACCACCACTACGTCTACCCGCGGGGCTCCGGCGACCTGTCCGGCGCGATCATCCGCGCCGCCCGCGAGACGGGTGTCCGCTTCACCCTCGCCCGCGGTTCCATGGACCGCGGCGAGTCGGACGGCGGGCTGCCGCCGGACTTCGCGGTGGAGAGCCTGGACGGCGCGCTCGCCGCCACCGAGGCCACCGTCAAGGAGCACCACGACTCCTCCTTCGACGCGATGACCCAGGTCGCCGTCGCGCCCTGCTCGCCCTTCTCCGTCTCCACCGAACTGATGCGCCAGGGCGCCGAACTGGCCCGCCGGCTCGGCGTGCGGCTGCACACCCACGGCTCGGAGACCGTGGAGGAGGAGAAGTTCTGCCACGAGCTGTTCGGCATGGGCCCGACCGACTACTTCGAGTCCACCGGCTGGCTCGGCGAGGACGTGTGGATGGCGCACTGCGTCCACATGAACGACTCCGACATCGCCGCCTTCGCCCGCACGAAGACCGGTGTCGCGCACTGCCCGTCCTCCAACGCCCGCCTGGCCGCGGGCATCGCCCGGGTCCCCGACATGCTCGCCGCCGGCGTCCCGGTCGGCCTCGGCGTCGACGGCACCGCCTCCAACGAGTCCGGCGAACTCCACACCGAACTGCGCAACGCCCTCCTCATCAACCGCCTCGGCGCCCACCGCGAGGCCGCGCTGAACGCCCGCAAGGCGCTGCGCCTCGGGACCCACGGCGGTGCGCAGGTCCTCGGCCGGGCCGCCGAGACCGGCTCCCTGGAGGCGGGCAAGCTCGCCGACCTGGTGCTGTGGCGGATGGACACCCTCGCCCACTCCGCGATCGCCGACCCGGTGACCGCGCTGGTCTTCGGCGCCGCGGCACCGGTCACGGCCTCGTTCGTGAACGGCCGGCAGATCGTCGAGGACGGCCGCCTGCTGACCGTCGACGAGGACGCCATCGCCCGCTCCACCCGTGACGAGGCGCAGCGCCTGGCACGGATCGCCGCCCAGGCCTGAACACCGTACGACAGCACACCATTTGATCTCCGGCCGGGAGGGACGGCTCCCGGCCGGTAGCCGTGGACCCGAGCGGGGCCCACGGCGGCCTACTCCGGGGCGTGCGCCCATGCGTACGCCCCGGGGGCGGTCACCGTTTCCCCAGACGGTCCGTCACGGTCCCGCACGACCATCACCACCAGCTCCACCTCCATGACACCCGCGTCAGAGCCGACGCGTAACCGACCGGAGGGACGCCGCCGTGGCCGACCACCCTGTTGACGAGAAACTCCCGCCCCTGAAGATGGCGACGACCGGCCTGCAGCACGTGGCCGCGATGTACGCCGGAGTAGTCGCACCACCCCTGATAGTCGGCGCGGCCATCGGGCTGTCCGCCACCGAACTCACCTTCCTCACCGGCGCCTGCCTGTTCACCG
The DNA here is from genome assembly GCF_043202655.1 of Streptomyces sp. NPDC048171. Lineage (NCBI taxonomy): Bacteria > Bacillati > Actinomycetota > Actinomycetes > Kitasatosporales > Streptomycetaceae > Streptomyces > Streptomyces sp. NPDC048171. Next base: position 107,590 of record NZ_JBIDAU010000003.1, on the reverse strand, counting down.
CGGGCCTCGCCACCTTCCTGCAGACCCTCGGCATCTGGAAGATCGGCGCCCGGCTGCCGTTCGTCAACGGCGTCACCTTCGCGGGTGTCGCCCCCATGACCGCCGTGGTCGCCTCCACCGACGACAAGTCCGACGCGCTGCCGATCATCTTCGGCGCGGTCATCGTCGCCGGACTCCTCGGCTTCTTCGCCGCGCCGTTCTTCAGCAAGGCGATCCGCTTCTTCCCGCCGGTCGTCACCGGCACCGTCATCACCCTGATAGGCATATCCCTGCTGCCCGTGGCCTTCGGCTGGGCGCAGGGACCCAGCCCCGACGCGGACGACTTCGGCTCGGCCACCAACCTCGGCCTGGCCGCGATCACCCTCGTCATCGTGCTCCTCTTGCGCCGCTTCACCCGCGGCTTCGTCAAGCAGATCGCCGTGCTCCTCGGCCTGGTCGTGGGCACGCTCATCGCGATCCCGTTCGGCGTCACGGACTTCGCCCCGGTCGCCGACGCCGACGTCGTCGGCTTCCCGACGCCGTTCCACTTCGGCGCCCCGCAGTTCCAGATCGCCGCGATCGTCTCCATGTGCGTGGTGATGGTGGTCTCGATGACCGAGTCCACTGCCGACATGCTCGCCCTCGGCGAGATCGTGGACCGCCCGGCCGACGAGAAGACCATCGCGGCCGGCCTGCGCGCCGACACCCTCGGCTCCGCGATCAGCCCGGTCTTCAACGGCTTCATGTGCAGCGCCTTCGCGCAGAACATCGGCCTGGTCGCGATGACGAAGATCCGCAGCCGCTACGTCGTCGCCGTGGGCGGCGGGTTCCTGGTGCTGATGGGCCTGTGTCCGATGGCCGCCTCGCTGATCGCCGTCGTCCCCCGGCCGGTGCTCGGCGGCGCCGGCGTGGTGCTCTTCGGCTCGGTCGCGGCCAGCGGCATCCAGACCCTGGTCCGGGCGAGCCTCGACAAGGACAACAACGTCCTGATCGTGGCGGTCTCGCTGGCCGTCGGCATCATCCCGATCGCCGCCCCGGAGTTCTACCACTCGTTCCCGGAGAACGCGAAGATCATCCTGGACTCGGGCATCTCGACGGGCTGTGTGGCCGCCGTCGTACTCAACCTGCTCTTCAACCACATCGGCGGCCGGGCACGGGAGGCGGAGGACGTGACCCACCCGATGGAGGCGGGAGAGGAGATCACCGAGGCGTCCAGGGAACGCGGCCACGCCGTGACCCCGGGCACCTGACACGAACCGGGCCGGCGCCTCTCCCGGAGGGACGCCGGCCCCGTGGCAGGCGGCGGCCGCCTACAGTCCGAACAGTGCCGGATCCGCGGCCAGTTCCTTGAAACGCTCCCGCGGATCGGTCACCAGCTTGCGTGCCCGCAGGTCCATGAGGCCGCCGACGCCCTCCACTTCGGCGGCCACGGTCCCGTCCTGCTTGCGGATGATCTGGTGGATGCGGAAGGTCTTGCCCTCACCCCACTCGAAGGCGCAGGTCACCTCGACCTCGTCCCCGGCGAGCAGTTCGCGCTGGAAGCGGATGGTCGTCTCCAGGGCGACCGGCCCCACACCGCGGGCCACCAGATCGGCCTGCCGGATGCCGGCCGCGCCGAGCAGTGACCAGCGGGCGTGCTCGGCGTAGTTCAGGTACACGGCCTGGTTGAGATGGCCCTGCGTGTCGGTCTCGTACCCGCGGACCGTCACGGGTACGGAAAACGGCTCACTCACCGCTGCTGCCTCTCCTCTTCTGCGTACGGACTTGTGGAGGTGCTGACCGGTCGATCCTGCCACGCCGGCGGAGCGTCACACCTTCCGTGGGGAGGCCAACAGGTAACGGGCCCGGGTGCGCGGCTCGGTGTGCTCGCCGACCTGCCACCCCGCCCGCTCCAGGGTCCGCGCGCAGGCCCGCCGCGCGGAGTCGTCCGGCTCGTGCACGGCGACGGCCTCCGGCTGCGGGGTCGCGCGCACCCGGTACCCGTCGTCGCCCTCCGGGCCCGCCGGACGGTGCCCGGCCGCCTCCAGTGCGAGGGCGGCGGCCCGCACCAGGTGGGTCCGCTCCCACGCGCAGGGCAACTCCGTACTGCCGTCGGGACGCGTCATCCGGCGCAGCTCGAGCAGTCCCTGCCAGGCGCCGCGCACCTCACGCAGCCGGGCAGGCCCGTCGTCGTCCGGCACGTCCTCCTCCCCGCCCACCCGCGCGGCGAACACGCCCCCGCCGGAGTCGGCGGCCGGAGCGGGCTCCGGGCTTCCCGGCGGGTCCGGCTCGGCGCCCGCGTCCCGTATCCGGTGCCCGGCCGGGGTCAGGAAGTGGTCGTGCGGCGGTCGCGGGTGCCGGAAGGCGAGCCCCCGCTTCACCAGCGCCGCCAGCTGCGTCTCCGACCCCTTGAGGCGCCCGGTGGTGGGATCGGCCGCGTCGATGACCCGCCGCTGCGCGGGGGTGGGCGACAGTGCCACGGCGTCCTCCCTTCCCCTCGCCGGTGATCACCGGCGACGCCTTCGGTGACGCTCTCGAAGACTACGACGGCGGTCTGACATTCCACGCGGCGACCACCGGCCGCGCGTGCTCCGTGCCCAGCCGGCACAGGGTGCCGGTGCCGAGCTGGAACAGCGCCCCGTGCGAGGGCGGCAGCCCCAGGTGCCGTGCGGTCAGCACCCGCAGGAAGTGCCCGTGCGCTACCAGCACCACGCACCCCTCGGTGTTGGCGAACGCCGCCTCCACCCGGGCCAGCACCCGGTCCGCCCGCTCCCCGACCTGCTCCGGGGACTCCCCGGGATGCTCCGGCGGCCCGGGCACGACACCGTCGCTGAACAGGAACCAGTCCGGCCGCTCCCGATGGATCTCGACCGTCGTGATCCCCTCGTACCCGCCGTAGTCCCACTCGTGCAGATCCGGGTCGACCCGCACCTCGTGCAGCCCGATCAGCTCCGCCGTCTCCCGGGCCCGCTGGAAGGGGCTGACGAAGGCCGCCCCGATCCGGTGCGAGCGGATCAGCGGCACCAGACTCCGCGCCTGGTCCCGCCCGTGTTCGGTCAGCGGCACGTCCGTCAGCCCGGTGTGCCGGCCCGACCGCGACCACTCGGTCTCGCCGTGCCGGACCAGAAAAAGATCACCCATGTCTCCAGGCTACGGTCCCGGGCAGGCCGTGGCCTCGCGGACCTCGGCCGCGGCCGGCAGCTCGATCCGCACCGTGAGCCCGCCCCGGAGGTTCGACGCCGCCGTGGCCCTGCCGTGGTGCGCCGAGGCGATGGACCGGACGATGGCCAGGCCCAGACCGTGGCCCGAGCGGTCGCTGCCGACCCGGGGCCGGGCCCGGTAGAAGGGTTCGAAGAGCCGGTCCAGCACGGCCTCGTCGACCGGCGGGCCGGTGTTCTCGACCTCCAGCACCACCCGCCGCGCCGCCTCGTCCCGGAAGACGCGGACCTGGACGCTGCCGTTCTCGGGCACGTTGTGGGCGAGCGCGTTGTCGAGGAGGTTGAGGACGAGCTGCCGCAGCAGGGTGGCGTTGCCGGTGACCTCGTGCGGCTCACGGCCGTCACCGGTGTCCACGTCCAGGCGGACACCGAGCGCCGCCGCCCGTCCGGCGCGCTCGGCGGACGCCGGCACCACCAGCCCGGCCAGGTCCACCGGGTCCGGGTCAAAGGGGCCGGGGCCCGCCCCGGCCAGGTCGAGCAGGGCCCGTACGACGCCGATGTTGCGCTCGTTGGTCTCCCGCAGCAGCGGAACCAGCTCGGCGAACTCCGCGGGGGTGGGGTCGTCCCCGACGACCTGGAGGGCGGCCCGGGTGGTGGCCAGCGGGGTGAGCAGCTCGTGCGAGGCGTTCGCGGCGAACCGCTGGTGCGCGGTGAACGACTCCTCCAGCCGGGCCAGCATCCTGTCGAAGGTGTCGGCGAGGCGCTTCAGCTCGTCCTCCGGCCCCCGCGCGTCGATCCGGTCCTTCAGATTGCCGTCCGCCGCCTTCGCCGCGGCCTCGCCGATGGTGTGCAACGGGGCGAGCAGCCGCCTGGTGAGGAGCCATCCCGCGCCGAGGCCCAGGGCCGTCACCAGCGTCACCCCGCCGACGGACACCAGCAGGACCGTGTTCCAGACGTCCTCCTTGCTGGTGATGTCGCCGAGGTTCCTGGTCTTGGAGCCCTGCTCGATCCCGGGGCCGTGCTCCCCGCCGGTGGGCCGCGCGGCGACGGTCCGGGGCGGGGCCGGGTCGGGCGCGGAGGCGGCGGGGACGATCACGGTCGTGCTGAGGTCGTACGTCGGAAGGAAGCGCATCCCGACGTAGGTGATCGTGACCATCAGTGCGGCGCACACGCCGAGCACCGCCCCGAAGCCGAGGTGGAGACGGGCGCGGATGCCCAGGGCCCTGGGGCGACGGGGGCGACGGACGCGGTTCACTCGGTCCCCAGGTAGTAGCCGGCGCTGATCGCGGTCCGCACCAGCCGGGGGTCGCCCAGCTTCCGGCGCAGGGTGTGCACGACCAGGCGCACCGCGTTGGTGGAGGAGTCGGTGCAGGCGTCCCACGCCTTGTCCAGGAAGTACTCGGCACTCAGCACCCCGCCGTCGGCCCGCATCAGCAGCTCCAGGACGGTGAGTTCCTTCGGGGTGAGGCGGATCTCGGCACCCGCGCGGGTGACCCTGCGCCGGTCGGTGTCCAGGCGTACGTCGGCGAAGGCGAGTACCGGGGCGTGGGCCGTGGGGCTGCGCCGGTACAGGGCGCGCAGCCGGGCGACCAGCTCGGGGAAGTCGAAGGGTTTGGCGAGATAGTCGTCGGCGCCCAGGCCCAGACCCTCGACCTTGTCCCCGAGCCGCCCGGCGGCGGTCAGCATCAGGATGCGGCACCCCAGGTCCATGGCGACGATCCGGCGGCACACCTCGTCGCCGTGCACGCCGGGCAGGTCACGGTCGAGGACCACCGCGTCGTAGTCGTAGACGGTGACCCGCTCCAGGGCCGTGGCCCCGTCGTGCACCACGTCGACCGCCACGGCCTCCCGGCGCAGTCCCATCTCCAGGACCCGCGCCATGTACTCCTCGTCCTCGACCACCAGCACCCGCACCCGCGTCAACCCTCGCTTCCCACGACTCCCACCCGGTACGGGACCGGTTCTATCAAGCCGCGCATTTGATCCGTGTATGAGCGGCCCGGCACCTGCCGGTTCCGGCAAACACCCCTCAAAGCACCGCGCTCCTAGCGTGGATCCCATGAATCTGTTCAAACGAGCCTGGTGGCGGCTGCGCGGTCATCCGGGCAAGACGGTCATGCTCGTCGGCCTGTTCTCCGTCATCTGCACCCTGGTCCTGTCCGGTTTCCTGATCCGGTCCGCCGCGGCCCGCGCCGCCGACTCGGCCAAGAGCAGCGTGGGCGCGGTGGCCACGATGCAGCTGGACGTGGAGGCGCTGATCGGCTCGGGCGGCGCGTCGCAGGGCGACGGGGCGCGGCCCGGCACCATCGGACCCGGTGGCGACCTGCGCAGCAAGCTCGTCGACAAGGTCTGCGGGTCGCCGGTCGTGGCGTCGTGCAACTACACCGTGGACAGTGGCGCCGCCCCCACGGACCAGGTCGCGCTGCACCGGCAGGGTGAGCCGCCGACCGGGCAGGACACCACGGGCACCGACCTCTTCAGGGCGGCCGGTGTCCGTGACCTTGACTCGGTCAGGGAGTTCCGCAACGGCGACTCGAAGATCGTCTCCGGTTCCGGACTCGAACGGGACAGCGCGAGCGACGCGATCGTCGTCGAGGAACGGGTGGCCGAGGACAACGATCTCGAGGTCGGCGACCGGATCAGGCTCAGGGTCGGTGAGATCGACCCCGAGAAGGGCGGCATGAGCACCAAGGAGGTCGAGTTCACCGTCCGCGGTGTCTTCAGCAACGGCACCGCCGACACCGGCACCTACGTACCGGCGATGGCCGACCCGGCGAACCAGGTCTACGTCACCCCGGAGGGCGCGACCCGGCTGCAGGGCAAGGAACCGACCGCCGGCGGAGCCGCCCTCAGGGACGCCACCTTCACCCTGCGCGACCCCGGCGACCTGGGCCGGCTGAAGAAGGACGCGGAAGCGGCCGGCATCGACATCGAGGTCTTCCCGCTGAGCGTCAACGACAAGGCGTACCGGACGATGGTCGGCCCCATCAACAAGACCGCGGACTTCGCCACGGTCACCGTATGGCTCGTCGCGGTCGCGGGCACCGTCATCCTCGCGCTGGTCATCGCCTCGAACATGCGGGAACGACGCAAGGAGATGGGCATCCTGCTCTCCCTCGGCGAGAAGAAGCCCAAGCTGCTCGGCCAGCACCTGGTGGAGGTCGTCTGCTGCGCGGTCCTCGCCGTCGGCTTCGCGGCCGCCGGCAGCCGGTTCGTCGCCCAGGCCGTCGGCGACCGGCTCCTGGCCGACCAGGTCTCGTCGGCCGAGGACGCCGCGGCGGACGAGGGCCCCCGACGTGACCCGTCCGACCCCACGGGACTCACCAACGAGGACCCGGGCGGGGCCGAGCCCGTCGACTCGATGGACGTCGAACTCGGCGCGGACGGCATCGCCGCCGTCGGCGCCACCGGCCTCGGCATCGCCGCCCTGGCCACGATCGTTCCCGGCACCCGGATCCTGCGCCTGAACCCGCGCGACATCCTCACGAAGGGCGACTGAGACGTGACCACCACCGATGCGGGCACCCCGGTCCTGCGGCTCTCCGGAGTGAGCCGCGTCCACCAGTCCGGCAACAGCCGCCGCACCGTCCTCAAGGACGTCGACCACTCCTTCGAGGAGGGCAGGATGTACTCCGTCATCGGCCCTTCCGGCAGCGGCAAGACCACCCTCCTGTCGATCGCCGCGGGTCTCGACTCACCGACCGCGGGCACGGTCCGCTTCCGCGGCCGGGACATATCGGAGATCGGCCTCGGCCGGTACCGCAACCGCCACGCGGCCACGGTCTTCCAGTCGTTGAACCTGCTCACCTACATGACGGCCGTGCAGAACATCACCTCCGCCATGGAGATCACCGGGGTGAAGGGCGTCCGGAAGAGGCAGCGTGCCGTCGAACTCCTGGACCTGCTCGGGGTGGAGGCGGCCGACCGGAACCGCAGGACGCCGGCGCTGTCCGGCGGTCAGCAGCAGCGGGTGGCCATCGCCCGGGCGCTCGCCTGCGAGGTCGACGTCCTCTTCGCCGACGAGCCCACCGGCAGCCTCGACCAGGACACCGCCGACGGGATCATCGGGGTGTTCCGGCGGTTGGCGCACGAGGAGGGCAAGTGCGTGATCCTGGTGACCCACTCACGGGCGGTCGCGGACGCGTCGGACGAGGTCGTCCGCCTCAAGCGGGGCAGGCTGACGAGGGCCTGAGCGGCCGCTACTGCCGGTACCCGCCCAGGAACCGGCCGATCCGCCCGATGGCCGCCTCCAGGTCGTCCGCGTGGGGCAGGGTGAGGATGCGGAAGTGGTCGGGGGAGGGCCAGTTGAACCCCGTCCCCTGCACCACCTGGATCTTCTCCCGCAGCAGCAGGTCCAGGACGAACCTCTCGTCGTCGTGGATGCCGTGCACCTTCGGGTCGATGCGCGGGAACGCGTACAGCGCGCCCCTGGGCTTCACACAGGAGACGCCCGGGATCTCGTTCAGCTTCTGCCAGGCCACGTCGCGCTGTTCGCGCAGCCTGCCGCCCGGGGCCGTCAGCTCGCGGATCGACTGGCGGCCGCCGAGCGCGGCCTGGATGGCGTACTGCGCGGGCGCGTTGGCGCACAGGCGCATGGAGGCCAGCATGGTCAGGCCCTCCAGGTAGTCCTTCGCGTGCTGCCTGGGGCCCGTGACGACCAGCCAGCCGGAGCGGAAGCCCGCCACCCGGTAGGTCTTGGAGAGCCCGCAGAAGGTGAGCACCACCAGGTCCGGGGCGAGGGCGGCGGCCGAGTGGTGCACGGCGTCGTCGTAGAGGATCTGGTCGTAGATCTCGTCGGCGAAGACCATCAGGCCGTGCCGCCGGGCGAGGTCGAGGATGCCCTCGACGATCTCCTTGGGATAGACCGCGCCGGTGGGGTTGTTGGGGTTGATGACGACCACCGCTTTGGTGCGGTCGGTGATCTTCGACTCCATGTCGGCCAGGTCGGGGTACCACTCGGCCTGCTCGTCGCAGAGGTAGTGCACCGCCTTGCCGCCCGCCAGAGTGGTCACCGCCGTCCAGAGGGGGAAGTCGGGGGCGGGGATCAGCACCTCGTCGCCGTCCTCAAGGAGCGCCTGCACGGCCATGGAGACCAGCTCCGAGACGCCGTTGCCGAGGAAGACGTCGTTCACGTCCACCTCGAGACCCAGGGTCTGGTAGCGCTGGGCCACGGCGCGGCGGGCGGAGAGGACGCCGCGCGAGTCCGTGTATCCGTGCGCCCGCGGCAGCATGCGGATCATGTCCTGGAGGATCTCCTCCGGCGCCTCGAAGCCGAAGAGGGCCGGGTTGCCGGTGTTGAGCCGCAGCACGCTGTGCCCCGCCTCCTCCAGCGCGTCGGCCTGCTCGATGACCGGGCCGCGGATCTCGTAGCAGACCTCGCTGAGCTTGTTCGACTGCCGGAACTCCATGCGCCGCTTCCCCTCCGGTATCTGGTGTTGCTTGGTTTTACCAAGTAGGAGCTTGGAAAGTCCAACAACTTGTCTACACTGCGTCGCATGTCACCTCGCCGAAGCTACGACCAGTACTGTTCCGCCGCCCGCGCGCTCGATGCCGTCGGTGACCGCTGGACCCTGCTGATCGTCCGGGAGCTGCTCGCCGGGCCGCGGCGCTACACCGACCTGCACGCCGACCTGCCCGGCGTCAGCACCGACGTGCTCGCCTCGAGGCTGAAGGACATGGAGCGCGAGGGGCTGGCGACCCGGCGCAGGCTGCCGCCGCCCGGAGCGGCATACGTCTACGAACTCACCGCGCGGGGACACGAGTTGCTGCCGGTGCTGGAGGCTCTCGGCGCGTGGGGCGCGGGCGAGCTGGGGGAGCGGCGGCCCACGGACGCCCTGCGGGCGCACTGGTTCGCGCTGCCGCTGCTGCGCGCCCTCAGGGCGGCCGGGGCGGCTCATGGGCTGGTCGAGGTCCGGCTGGAGGAGGGCGACTTCCACTTGCACGCCGGTGCGCGGGGCGACGACGGCTCCGTGTACGGAGACGGGCCGGCGCCAACGGAACCCGACGCGCGGCTGGTGCTGGACGCCGGGACGTGCGCGGCGCTGAGCCGCGGTGAGACCGGGCTGCGGGAGGCGGTGCGGGAGGGCCTGGTCGAGGTCACCGGCGACGGCACGGCGGCCAAGGCGCTGCGCGAGGGGTGAGACACCAGGAGGCCCACCCCGGGTGCGGAGTGGGCCTCCTGAGCGCACGTCAGGCCGTCGGCGGCACCCGCGACGGCCGGCCCGACCCGCGGGTCAGCGCGTAGCCGCCGATACCCGCGAGCGCGGCCAGTACCGCGCCGGCGCCGGTCCACACCCAGCGGTCCGACCACCAGCCCGACGACCAGCCGTCCTCCGGCTCGATCGCGGAGAGCACGGCACCGCGCTCCTCGCCGTCCTCCCCGTCGTCCTTGCCGGAGGACGCCGCGACTCCCGGCACCAGCGGCTCGGCGAGCGAGCCGTCGACCGTCGCGGCCCCGCCGATGTCCTTCGAGTCCACCCGTATCTCGGTGCCTATCGGGACGCCGAGATCGGACGTCGGCAGGTTCACGGCCGTCAGCCGGACGTAGTACGTGCCCGGCAGCGGGTCGTTGGCCCACGGCTCCGACCAGGCGCGCACCGTGCGCAGCACACAGGCCAGTCGCAACGCGGAGGCGTCCGCGGCGGCGGTGCGGTTCTCGGCGCCCCACTGGCAGGCCTGGCGGCGGCGCAGACCGTCGTACACGTCGATCCGCCAGGTCTGCGCCTCGTGCGTCTCGGGCAGCTTCACCGTGGCCCGTACGGTGGGCCGTTGGCCGGCGTCGGCGGGGAACGACCAGTACAGGTAGTCGCCCGCGGAGCCGTTCGCCGTGGCCCGCTGCCCCTGCTCGATCTCGGCCGCCGTGCGGAACGACGTACCCGCCTCGGTCGGCGCGCCGTCGTCCGACGGGCTCGCGGAGGGCGAGGGACCGGCCGCCGCGGGGGCGGCGGCGAGTCCCAGCAGCAGCACTGCCGCGCTCAACGCTCGGGTAAATCGCATCAGTTGGTCCTCCAGATCGCGAACCGCCAGCGCGACAGCCAGCCCCACAGCAGACCGGCCAGGAAGCCGACGAGCACCAGCAGGCCGAGCAGCCACCAGCCCCGGCCGAGACCGAAGGAGGCCACGTCGTCGGCGTCGCTCGGGGCGTCCACGACATCGACGGTCAGCTCCAGCGGCAGACCGGGCGTGGTCTTCACGCCGGAGGCGACGGAGAAGGAGTGGGTGACCTGGAGGCACACGGCCTCGGCCGCCGAGTCGGCCGAGTCCTCGTCGGAGTCGCTCTCCGCCTTCGGGTACCGCAGCCCCGTCGAGAGCACGTCGGTGCGGCCGTCGCCCGCCGCCTCGCCGCGCACGATCTCGCGCCCGTGCGCCGTCACGGCCCGCAGCAGCACGCCGTGGGACGGGTTCACGGCCCGGTCGGCGCCCACGCTCACCGAGGCCCGCAGTTCCTCGCCGGGCGCCACGTCGACCCGGTACCAGCGCTGCCCGCCGAACTCCGCGCGGTCGGTGTACAGACCCGACTTCAGCGTCGGCGCCTTCGCGCAGGAGTCCGCGCCCTCGGTGGCGACCGGCGTCACCACCGGGTCGGCCGCGCGGTCCACCAACTGGTTGACCTTCTCGGTCAGTTCGTCGGTGTGCTCGACCGACGTGTAGGTACCGCCGGTCGCCTCGGCGATGCAGCTGAGCTGCTGGCGCATCTTCGCGTTGGGGACCAGGCCCAGCGTGTCGATGGTCAGTCCGATCCCCTTGGCGGCGATCTCGCGGGCCACCTCGCACGGGTCGAGCGGGGCGCAGGTGTCCTCGCCGTCGCTGATCAGCACGATCCGCTTGGACCCGGCGCCGCCGTCGAGGTCGTCGGCCGCCTTCAGCAGCGCCGGACCGATCGGCGTCCAGCCGGTGGGAGCCAGCGTGGCCACCGCCGTCTTCGCCTCGGTGCGGTCCAGCGGGCCCACCGGGTAGAGCTGAGCCGTGTCCTTGCAGCCCGTCCTGCGGTCGTCGCCCGGGTAGTCGGCGCCGAGCGTGCGGATGCCGAGCTGCACCTCTTCGGGTGTCGCGTCCAGCACCTCGTTGAACGCCTGCTTCGCCGCGGCCATCCGGGTACCGCCGTCGATGTCCCGCGTCCGCATCGACCCGCTGACGTCGAGCACCAGGTCGACCTTCGGAGCGTCCTCACCCGTGGGTTCACCGGCCACCGCTCCGGCCGGGAACGCCAACCCGGCCGTCAGCGCGGCGAGCAGGGCACACGTGCCCGCCGCCAGCCGTGTTCTTGTGATCATCGGCGGATCCTATTGACCACGGACGCCGGGCTCCAAAACGAGACCGCGACGACGCCCCGACTTCACCCCGCGTGCAGCGGATTGGGCAGCTCCGTCCACAGATCCCCCGCCGTCCCCGGCGAAGTCCGCATCAGCGTGAGCGACTTCACCGGCAGCGGCTCCTCGCACAGGGCGAGGACGTCGGGGGTGCCGGGCAGTTCGCGTACCGCCTCCTCCAGCGCCTTGCCCAGCGCCGCACCGGAACCCGCCGTCGCCGCCAGCGCGCCGCCCACCAGCGAACCGAACAACTTGCGCCGCAGCGCCACCGGGTCGTCGGTGAGCATCCGCGCGGGAAGCGGCGGGACGGCGACGGCGTGCCGGGCCAGACGGGCCGGGCTGACGCGGATGTCGGCCAGGTCGCGGTAGACCAGGCGCAGCGGTTCGCCCGCCGGGGAGAGCACCACGAGCAGGTTCTGCCCGTGCGCCTCCAGGGCCACGCCCAGCTCCAGCAGGCGCATCCCCACGCCGAGCGCGAGCCGTGCGAACGCGGCCTGCCACCCGGGCGACCCGGACAGGCCGGTGCCCGCCAGCGCGGCCACCGGGACCACGTGCTCGCCGGGGGCCGCGTAGGCCCGCGGCGACTCGCGCAGTACGGCGGCCAGGTCGGGGGAGCCGGCGGCCACCGCCCCCAGGGTGCCGGTGACGTGCAGCAGCCCGTCCAGGCGCGCCGCCAGCTCCTGCCCGAAGCGGGACACGTCCGCCGACGCGCCGACCGAGGCGACCGAGATGTCCCGCACCGAGGACGTCAGGCGGGCGCTCAGCGCGGTCTTGACGTGCGGTCCGCCGGGCACGGCCAGGGTCCGCAGGGACATCAGGGGGTGCGCGGCGATCCCCTCCTCGCAGGGCCGCTTGAGCACGTGCGCCGCCTGCCACGGATGCACCGGGACCAGCACCGCCGACCCGTCCCGCAACTCCCGCGGCCACACCCCCGTCACCAGGCACTCGGCCGCCGGGACCGGCACCAGGCCCAGCTCCACCACCGGCCCGTGCTCGGGCCCGTACGCGAGCTGCTCCGCCACCGAGAAGCCCGGCCGCGAACGGCAGCCGGGGTGGTAGGGATGCCCGTCGACCACGCGGCGTTCCCAGCCCCAGTCGGTCTCCGGCCACTCGTCCGGGTGAATCTCGGGCGCGGCACCGCCCGCCGCCCGCGGCTGCCCGGCGCGCGACAACGCCAACGAGGCAACGCTGTGACCGAGTTCGGCGGCGAAACCGGTGGAGTGCGCTACGGCGAGGTCGGTCATCAGCCGCTCCGGATCGTCGTACGCGACCTCGTCGAGGTGGACGACCGGGGCGTACGCGTCCGTGCGGTACGGGTCGGCCGCCGGACCGGCCAGCCGCCGGCCGTCCCCGAGGCGCACCACCAGCCCGTCCCCGGCGGGCTCCCGGCCCGCGATCCAGGGCAGCGGCTCATGGGCGAACGCACGCCACAGCCGGGACAGCACGGCCGCGCGGGCGCCCGGCCGCTCGGCGGCGAACCGGTCGGCCAGGGCAGGGCGGACGGCCGCCAGCTCGTCGGCGACCTCGGCCTCTGTGCTGCGGGGACGGTGCACGGGCGGGCTCCTCGGGTACGGGTACGACGGCAGGCGGAGGGAGGACTGCGGGCCCGGCGTCTACAGACATACTGATCGTCTCCGCCCTCTCCGCCATGGACAGACCGTAGGGAACGAGCTGAACGCGTGGATCTCCTGCCCCCGCCCACCGGCGCCGACGCCGCCCGGGACGCCGCTTCCCCGGGCGGCATCGCCGAACGCGCCGACGCCTTCGCGGCCGTACCGCTGCTGAACTGCCTGCTGCGCGAGGTGGCCCGGCCGCTGCCCGGCGCCGGGGCGCGCCCGGTGTACCGGCTGCCCGGCGGCAGACTGCTGCGCGTGCGCGCGGGCCGGCGTCCCGCCGAACCGGAACTCCGCGCGGCGGGCGGCTGGCACCGCGTCGGCCACGCCGAGCTGGTGAAACTCGTCGCGGAGGAGCTGCACCGGCACACCGGCCGGGCCAACCACGAACTGCCCACCGAGATCACCGACAGCCGGGACGCGGTGGCCGCGCTGCTGACGGCACGCGCGCGTGCCACCCCGCCGGAGGACCCCTACCTCCGCTCCGAGCAGTCCCTCCTCACCGGCCACACCCACCACCCCGCCCCCAAGGCGCGCGGCGGCGGCCCGCACACCGGCTGGCTGCCGTACGCGCCCGAGGCGCACGCCCGGTTTCCGCTGGTGCTGCTCGGTGTGCGCGAGGACACGGTCGTCGACGAGGGCGACACCGCCGCCCTGGACGCCCTCGGCCAGGCCCCGCCCGGCTACCGGCTGCTGCCGGCCCACCCCTGGCAACTGGAGCTGGCGGCGACCGCCCTCGCCCCCGCCTTCGCCGACGGACGGCTCGTCCGGCTGGGCACCACCGGCTTCTTCACCTGGCCGACGGCGGCGATCCGCACGGTGTACGCGCCCGAGTACCTGCCGGGGCGCGACCTCTTCCTGAAGTTCAGCCTCGACGTGCGCATCACCAACGACATCCGGCGCCTGTGGCGGCACGACCTGCTCCGGCTGCGCCGCACCGACACGGCGGTCACCGAGGCGTTCGCCGCCGCCGGGCCCCCGGCGGCCTGGCTGGGCGACCGCGGCCACCGCACCGCGGACTTCGCCTTCGAGGAGCTGGCCGTCGTCGTCCGCGACGGACTGCGCGACCGCGTCCTGCCCGGCGCGACCCCGCTGCTCGCCGCCGCGCTCGTGGAGGGCTTCCCCGGCAGCCCCCTGGCCCGCGCCACCGATCCGGCGGCCTGGTGGCGGGCGTACCTCGACGCCGTCGTGCCGCCCGTCCTGACCGCCTTCGCGGACGACGGCGTCGTCCTGGAGGCCCACCTCCAGAACACCCTGGTCGCCGTGGACGCCGACGGCACCCCCGTGCAGGCCCTGTTCCGGGACGCGGAGGGCGTCAAGCTGGTGCCGGACACCTCCCGCGCGGACGGGTGGGAACGGCTGGTGTACTGCCTGGTCGTCAACCACCTCTGGGAGATCGCCGCCGCCCTGGCCGAGCACCACCCCGGCCTCGACCCCTGGCCCGCGGTCCGCCGCGCCCTCTCCCGCCACGCCCTCCCCGAAATCCCGGCCCTGCTCACCGCCCCCACCCTCCCCGCCAAGACCAACCTCCTCCTGCGCTGGACGGGCGCCGACGGCGCGGACGCCCGCTACCTGCCGCTGCCCAACCCCCTGCGGGAGGCGTGAGCGGACCGGTACCGCCGCGATAATCCGTGCGATCGCGGGCCCCGGAGGTGCACACTCGCTGCATGGCGGACATCGAGGCGTTCCGGGACGAGGCCGCCCGCTGGGCGGCCGGCGGGACCGGCGACACGGCGGGCGAGCTGGCCGAGGCGCTCGGGCTGCGGACGGCGGTACTGCTCGAGGGCCCCAGCGACCTCGCGGCCGTCGAGGCGCTGGCCGAGCGGCAGGGCCGTGACCTGGTCGCCGAAGGGGTGGCCGTGGTGGCGATGGGCGGGGCGATGAGCGTCGGCCGCTACGCCGGTCTGCTCGGCCCGCCCGGTCTCGGCCTGTACCTGAAGGGCCTGTGCGACGTGGGCGAGGTGCGGTTCTACGAACGGGGCTGGCAGCGGGCCGGGGCACCGCGGGACTTCTTCGTCTGCGAGGCGGACCTGGAGGACGAACTGCTCCGCGCCCTCGGCCCGGACCGGGCCGAGGAGATCATCCGGGCCGAGGGCGAGCTGCGCCCCTGGCAGACCTTCCTGGGCCAGCCCGCCCAGCACGGCCGCTCCAGGCACCAGCAGCTGCGGCGCTTCCTCTCCACCAAGAAGGGCCGCAAGATCCGCTACGGCCGCCTCCTGGTCGAGGCCCTCGACCCCGCCCGGACACCCGCTCCACTCCGCGGACTCTTCACGAGTCTGTGACCGGGCGGGCCCTCGCCGGGCGGGCGCCGCGTCAGAAGCGGGTCAGCCGGCCGATGTCCACCGGGTCGATCCCCGTGAGCTGCGCGATGCGGGGCGCGGGGATCCCGGCCGCGTGAGCGCGGTGCACCAGGGTCTCCCAGTCCTGGGTGACCTCGCGGAAGCCGAGGAGCTCCCGCTCCAGGTCGGTGATGGACGCCGGGGTGCACTCCTGCTCCACCCGCAGGGCCTCGTCGGCGGTCAGCGGCACGGGCAGCCGCTCGGCGTCCTCCGGGATGAGGACGTCCTTGGCCGCCGGAAGAATCCTGACCTGCTCGGACCCCGGCGCCGTGTCGTGCGCGGAGAGCCAGCCGCGCACGGCCGGGGTCTCCAGACACTCCAGGGGACCGACCGCCGCCAGCGGCGCCGCGAGCCGCGGATGACGCTCCGGCAGCAGGAACAGGTACGCGTCATCGGCCATCGCTCAGCCTCGCCTTTCCCGACACGGTTGTGAACCACCGATCTTAGTGCCGCGCGGGGGCGCCGGAGCGCCCGGCGCCGGGTGCTGCCGACGGTTCTTGAAGTATGGGTAGCCTTACCTAAGTTAATCGCGTAAGGTCCGGCACGGGACAGCCGCGTGAAGGTCACGACCGCCGCACACCTGGAGACTCCGACGTCATGATGCCCTCACCTCGCCCTGCGGTATGCCCTGTTGGGCTGCACGGATGCCCGCGTCAGGCCGGGCGGCGCCACGGATCCGCCGGTCCGAAGGCCGGTGTCCGGTGAGCGGTGCACGGGACCTGGAGGGGCGGTTCGCCCTGGTCACCGGGGCCGGACGGGGGATAGGTGCCGCCGTGGTGGACGCGCTCGTCGCGCAGGGAGCGCGGGTCCTCGCCACCGACCTGGACGCGACCGCGGTGGAAGCCGCCGCCGACGGGCGTGGCGGGGCGGACGGCGGCGTGGTCGGCGCGCGGGGCCTCGACGTGAGTGACGCGGCGGCCGTGGAGCGCGTGGTCGACGAGGCCGAGCGTGAACTCGGGCCGCTGGACGTCGTGGTCAACGTGGCAGGCGTCCTGCGCGGTGGTGCCGTATGTGAACTGGACGACGCCGACTGGGCGGCCACGTTCGCAGTCAACACCCATGGTGTGATGCACGTGTCCCGTGCCGCCGCGCGCCGGATGGCCGCCCGCGGCCGGGGAAGCATCGTCACCGTCGCGTCGAACGCCGGGGGCATTCCGCGTACCGGGATGGCCGCCTACGCGGCCTCCAAGGCCGCCGCGGTGATGTTCACCAAGTGCCTGGGCCTGGAGGTCGCGTCCTCCGGGGTGCGGTGCAACACCGTTTCACCGGGCTCCACCATGACCGAGATGCAGCGGGCCATGTGGGGGGAGTCCCCCGCGGGTGTCGAGGCAGGGCGGCGTGGCGTCATCGAGGGCGACCTGGCCTCGTACCGCACGGGCATTCCGCTGGGCCGGATCGCCGAGCCCTCCGACATCGCGGACGCCGTGGCCTTCCTGGCCTCCGACCGCGCCAGGCACATCACCCTGCACGACCTCTACGTGGACGGCGGGGCCACGCTGCGCGCCTGAGCCGGACGCCGCCGCCGTCGTACGTCCTACGTCATACGTCCCGGACGGGAACTCCCGTATGCCGCGCCGCTGCGGCCCGCCCCCCACCCCTCCCGCCAGAGACCCCTGGAGCCTGCCGTGCCCGCCGAACCGACCCCTGCCAAGCCGGCCCCCGCCCCGACCGCGCTCACCCCCGGCGTCGACGCCCCCACCTGGCCCGCCGAGTTCGCCGGCCGCTACCGGGAGGCCGGGTACTGGCGTGGCGAGACCTTCGGCGGGGTGCTCCGCGAGCGGGCCGCCGCCCACCCCGACCGGATCGCCCTGGTGGACCCCGCGCCCGAGCGCAGGGTGCGGACGTACCGGGAGCTGGACGAGGCGGCCGACCGGCTCGCCGCCGGCTTCGCGGCGCGGGGGATCGGGCGGGGGGACCGGGTCGTCGTCCAGCTGCCGAACGTGGCCGAGTTCGTCGAGGTGGTCTTCGCGCTGTTCCGGATCGGCGCGCTGCCGGTGTTCGCGCTTCCGGCCCACCGGGACACCGAGATCCTGCACTTCTGCTCCTTCAGCGAGGCCGTCGCCTACGTCGTCCCGGACGTGCTCGGCGGCTTCGACCACCGTGAACTCGCCGCACGC
This sequence comes from Streptomyces sp. NPDC048171, assembly GCF_043202655.1. Taxonomy (NCBI): domain Bacteria; kingdom Bacillati; phylum Actinomycetota; class Actinomycetes; order Kitasatosporales; family Streptomycetaceae; genus Streptomyces; species Streptomyces sp. NPDC048171. Next base: position 90,096 of record NZ_JBIDAU010000003.1, on the reverse strand, counting down.
GTCCGGCAGAACTGCCCGGGGCTGAAGGAGGTGTTCGTGGTGGGCGAGCCCGGCGTGCACACGGCGCTGTCCGAGGTGCCCCGCGACCCGTCCGGACCGCTGCCCGGACCCGAGCCGCACGAAGTGGCGTTCCTGCAGCTCTCGGGCGGGACTACCGGGGTGTCCAAGCTCATCCCGCGCACCCACGACGACTACGTCTACTCGCTCCGCGGCTCCAACGAGATCTGCGGCGTCGACGCCGGCACCCGCTACCTCGTGACCCTGCCCGCCGCCCACAACTTCCCGATGAGTTCACCCGGTTGGCTCGGCACCCTGTACGCGGGCGGCACGGTCGTCATGTGCCCCGGGCCCGAGCCGGCGACCGCCTTCGCGCTGATCGAGCAGGAGGGGATCACCCTCACCGGTCTGGTGCCGCCGCTCGCGTTGCTGTGGACGGAGGCCGCCGCACGCGGCGAGCACGACCTGTCGTCGCTCGGCCTGGTCCTGGTCGGCGGCGCCAAGTACAGCGAGCAGGCGGCGCGTCGGCTGGAGCCCGCACTGGGCTGCCAGCTGATGCAGGTCTTCGGCATGGCCGAGGGCCTGGTCAACTACACGCGCCTGGACGACGATCCGGAGACCGTCGTCACCACCCAGGGCCTGCCGATCTCCCCCGACGACGAGATCCGCATCGTCGACGACGCCGACCAGGACGTGCCGGACGGCGAGTTCGGCCATCTGCTCACCCGAGGCCCCTACACCATCCGTGGCTACTGGCGGGCGCCCGAGCACAACGGGCGCTCGTTCACCGAGGACGGCTTCTACCGCACCGGCGACATCGTGCGCCGCACGCCGAGCGGACACCTGGTCGTGGAGGGCCGCGCCAAGGACCAGATCAACCGGGGCGGCGAGAAGGTCGCACCCGAGGAGATCGAGAACATCATCCTCGCCCACCCCGACGTGCACGACGTCTCACTCGTCGCGGTGCCCGACGACTTCCTCGGCGAACGCACCCTCGCCCACGTGATCCTGCGCGAGGGCGCCGAACCGATGCGCCCCGCGGCCGTCAAGGCGTTCGTCCGCGCCCGCGGAGTCGCCGCGTACAAGATCCCCGACCTGGTCCGTTTCGTGGACGCCTTCCCCCAGACGGGCGTCGGCAAGGTCAGCAAGAAGGGCCTGCGCTCCGCCGCGTCCGCCCCCGAGCAGCTCTGAGGAACCCCCATGCCACTTCCCGCCATCGCCGCCTATCCGCTCCCCACGCCCGAGGAGCTCCCGGACAACCGGGTCTCCTGGACGGCGGACCCGGCCCGTTCCGTGCTGCTCGTGCACGATCTGCAGCAGCACTTCCTGTCCGCCTTCCCGGCCGGCGAGCAGCCGCTGACCGGGATGCTCGCCAACACCGCCCGACTGCTGGACGAGGCACGCCGGCTGGGCGTGCCGGTGGTGTACTCCACCCAGCGCGGCGGGCAGAGCCCGCGGGAGCGCGGGCTGCAACTCGACTTCTGGGGACCCGGGGTCGCCGACGATCCGGCGGTGCTGGCGGTACCCGCGGACGTGGCGCCGGCGCCCGGGGACACGGTGCTGACGAAATGGAAGTACAGCGCCTTCGCCCGCACCGACCTGGAGGAGCGGCTCCGGGGCTGGGGCCGCGATCAGCTGGTGATCGTCGGTGTCTACGCGCACATCGGCGTGATGATGACGGCCTGTGACGCGTGGATGCGGGACATCCAGTCCTTCGTGGTCGCCGACGCCGTGGCGGACTTCTCCCCGGCCGACCACGAGATGGCGCTGCGCTGGTCAGCGGGTCGCTGCGCGGTGGTGTCCACCACGGACCGCACGCTGCGGACCTGGCTTGACACCCCTCTGTCCGATGCGAAAGATTAGGTAAGCCTTACCTAAGTGAATGCCGCAGTTCAGGTGTGGTCCTGGTGGGACCCGAACAAAGGACGAGGATGTCAGCAGGGCACGTAGACGCCGGACGGGACGACGGGCAGGCGGTCCACGATCTGGTCGGCATAGGTTTCGGCCCGGCCAATCTCGCGCTGGCCATCGCGATCGAGGAGCACAACGCGCACAGCGGTGGCGCCCGCTCACTGCGCACCGCCTTCCTGGAGCGGCAGCGGGAGTTCGGCTGGCACCGGGGCATGCTGCTCGCCGGCGCCACCATGCAGGTGTCCTTCCTCAAGGACCTGGCCACGATGCGCGATCCGAGCAGCCGCTTCACCTTCCTGCGCTTCCTGCACGAGCGGGGCCGGCTCGTCGACTTCATGAACCAGAAGACGTTCTTCCCGACGCGGATCGAGTTCCACGAGTACCTGAGCTGGTGCGCCGCCGGGGTGGCCGACCAGGTGCGCTACGGCCGGCAGGCCGACTCCGTCCTCCTGGAGGACGGCGGCGCGTCCGACGTCCTCCAGGTGCGCTCGCACCCGGCGGACGGCTCCGCGGCCGAGGGCGAGACGCTGCGGACCCGCAATCTCGTCATCGGCACCGGACTGACGCCGAGACTCCCCGAAGGCGTCGAACTGGGCCCGCGGGTATGGCACAACCGGGACCTGCTGCCCAACTCCCGTTCGCTGAAGAGCCGTCCGCACCGCCGTTTCGCCGTCGTCGGCGCCGGTCAGTCCGCCGCGGAGACCGTCGAGTTCCTGCACCGCGAGTTTCCGGACGCCGAGGTCTGCGCGGTCTTCAGCCGGTACGGGTACAGCCCCGCCGACGACAGCGCCTTCGCCAACCGGATCTTCGACCCGGGGGCGGTGGACGACTTCTACGCCGCGCCCGACGACGTCAAGCGGTCGCTGCTCGACTACCACTCCAACACCAACTACTCGGTCGTCGACCCCGATCTGATCGAGCAGCTGTACCGGACCTCCTACCAGGAGAAGGTGGCCGGCGACGAGCGGATGCGGTTCCTCAACACCACCGCCCTCACGGCCGTGGAGGAACGCGAGGACGGGACCCGCCTCCACCTGCGGCCGCTGATCGAAGGGGAGCCGTACACCCTCGACTGCGACGCCGTGGTGATGGCGACCGGCTACCGGCCCACCGACCCGCGCACCCTGCTCGGCCCGCTGGCCGAGGAGTGCCTGACGGACGGTGCGGGCCGGCTTCGGATCAGCCGCGACCACCGGGTCCTCACCACCCCGCGCGTGCGCGCCGGGATCTACGTACAGGGCGCGGCCACCGAGCACACGCACGGGATCACCTCCTCACTGCTCTCCGCCCTCGCGGTCCGCTCCGGCGAGATCTGCGACGCCCTCCTGCTGGACCGGGCCGGACGGGCGGTGCCGGCTCCGGCCGGCGCGGTCGAAGCGGCCGCAAGCCTCGCCGTCACGGCCGAATGAACCCGCGCCGGGACGCGTACGGACACGGCCGGGTCCCCGCTCCGGGAACACCCCCCTCCCTCCACGCCCCCGGCCCCACCCGAGCAAGGAGCTTCCATGGGCGCCAACCCCTTCGAGGACGACGGAGCCGACTTCTTCGTCCTGGTCAACCCGGAACAGCAGCACTCGCTGTGGCCCGCCTTCGCCGAGGTGCCCGCGGGCTGGACCGTGGTGCACGGTGAGGACTCCCGCGCCGGCTGCCTCGCCTACGTGGAGGAGCACTGGACGGACATGCGTCCCGCCGGCCTGATCGCGCACGCCGAACGCGCACGGTGACCCGCCGGGAGCCCGTGCCACACGCTCCCGGCCACAGACGCAGCTCGACAACCCGACCCCGCAGCCCGATCGGGGCTTCATCCGCTACGCCGGAACAAAGGATTCGCAGACGTGTCCATATCGACATCGGCGCGCCCCCACCCCGTCTACGAGGCCGCCGACCTGCTGGCGGCCTACCTGACCGGATCGTTCTACTTCTCCTCGCCGCGCGGCACGATGCTGGCGGACGGGGTGCACTCCCGTGTCGCACCGGCCGGAGGACCGCTCGCCGAGACCGCCGCCCGGGCGATGGACGCGGCCGCCCTGGCTGGTGTGCCGGACCCCGTGGTGGTCGGAGCCGTCGGTTTCCGCCCCGAGGCGGAGGCCTCCCTGGTGGTGCCCGCCGTCGTACGGCGGGCGGGTGCGCCCGAGCACATACAGGTGCCGGACCTGCACACCCACGAGGGCTGGCAGGTCCGGCCGGTCCCCGAGCCCGAGGGTTACGTCGAGGGGGTGGGCCGCGCGCTGGACCTCATCCGCGACGAGAAGCTCCGCAAGGTCGTCCTCGCCCGCTGTCTCGAACTCACCGCCGACGCGCCCGTCTGGGTGCCCACCCTGCTTTCCCGGCTGGTGTGCGGCAACCCGTCCGCCTACGCCTTCGCCGCCGACGTCACCGCCCCCGGCGACGGTGCCTCGCGCACCCTCGTCGGCGCCAGCCCCGAACTGCTGGTGTCCCGACGGGGCGCGACCGTGACCGCCAACCCCCTGGCCGGTTCCGCCCCGCGCTCCGGCGACGAGGCGCTGGACCGTGAACGCGTCGCCCGACTGCGGAACTCGGCCAAGGACCTCGGCGAACACGCCCACACCGCGGGACAGGTGGCGGAGGTGCTCGGCCGGTTCTGCACCGACCTGGAGGTTCTCGACAGCCCCGAAGTGCTCGGCACCCCGACCATGTGGCACCTGTCCACCAGGATCACCGGCCGGCTGCGCGACGCCGCCGACCCCGCCGCCTCTTCGCTCGGTCTGGCTCAGGCCCTGCACCCCACCCCGGCGGTGGGCGGAGTCCCCACCGCCGGAGCCGTCGACGCCATCGCCGAGATCGAGGCCCAGGACCGCGGCTTCTACGCCGGCATGGTCGGCTGGAACGACCGGCACGGCGACGGCGAATGGGCGGTGACGATCCGCAGCGCCGAGGTGTACGACCGGACGGTACGGATCTTCGCCGGCGCCGGAGTCGTCGCCGGCTCGAGTCCCGAGGCCGAACTCGCCGAGACCACCGCCAAGTTCCGCACCCTCCTCAAGGCGCTCGGCCTGGAGGAACTGGCGTGAAACCCCACCGCAGCGGCACGACCGCCCCCACACCAACAGGAGTCAACCGGTGAACCAGACACTGTCGTCCGAGCGGATTCTCGCGGACGTGGCCGAGATCCTCGGGTGCGACACCTCCGAGATCGGCCCCGAGGAGAACCTCTTCGACCTCGGCATGGACTCGGTCCGGCTGATGACCCTGACCGAGCGCTGGCGTGCGGCCGGCGCGTCCGGCCTGGAACTCCCCGACCTCGCGGAACAGCCCGAACTCGCCCACTGGATCAGCCTGCTGACGGACAAGAGGGAAAGTCCGTGACGGGAAGGGGCCATGCGCACCGGCACCTGGAGCGGATCGCCGAGGTGCGGGCCGGGAGCGTCCCGGAGAAGGTGCGCTATCCGATCCGCATCCGTGAGGCACGGGTCGTGCGCACCACCATGGTGGGCACCGGACTGCTGCGGCTGACCCTGGGCGGACCCGGCGTCGAGGGCTTCGAGTCCCACTCGCCGATCGACCACGTGAAGCTGATCTTCCCGGAGCCGGACGGCTCGCTGCGCCTCCCGGAGCCCCACGGCGACCTGTTGCGCTGGCCGCGCCCGGCACCCACCTCACGCGAGTACACCGTGCGCCGTCACGACGCGGCGACCGGGGAGATCGACATCGACATCGCCCCGCACGAGGGCGGTCTGGCCTCCGACTGGGCCCGGGGCGTGGCCCCCGGTGCCCGCGCCCACGTCGCGGGCCCGCCCGGCGGGCTGATCGTCCCCCCGGTCTACGACCGCTACCTGCTGGTCGCCGACATCACGGCGCTGCCCGCGGTCGCCCGCTGGCTCGAGCACCTGCCCGGCGACGCGCGGGGCTGGGCGTTCGTCGAGGTCGCCGACGCCACGCAGGAGATCCCGCTCTCCGCCCCGGAGGGTGTCGAGGTGCACTGGCTGCACCGCGGCGCCCGCCCGGCCGGCACCGGTGACCTCCTGGTCCGGTCCGTCACCGGGATCACCGTGCCCGAGGGCGAACGGCTGTACGCCTGGATCGCCGGCGAAGCGGGGCAGATCAAACCCCTGCGCCGCTGGATCCGGGACGAACTGCGCCTGGAACGCGCCGACTACGAGATCAGCGGCTACTGGAAGCGCGGCGTCGCCGACTTCGACGACGACCACGACCACGAGCCGCACGGGCACGACCACGAGCCGCACGGGCACGACCGTGACCAGCGAGGAGCATGAGGCGGGTCGCACCCGCCGCCCCGCCCTTCCCCTCCCCGACCCGGTGTCCGGTACTCCGACGGTCGTCCCCACCCTGCAAGGAGAGTGAGTTGACCACCCCACGCGTCCCCTCGCGCCGGCTGCTTCCCCTGACCGGCGCCCAGCGGGGAATCTGGAACGCCCAGCGCCTGGAGCCCGACTCCCCGTACTACCTGGTCGGGGACGTGGTGGAGATAGCGGGCCGGGAGCCGGTGGACGCCCAGGCGGTGGCCGAGGCCGTCCGCGCCACCACCGAGGAGGCCGAGAGCCTGCGGCTGCGCGTGTACGACACCGCCGACGGGCCCCGTCAGGCCGTCAGCGACGAGCCGGTGCCGACGCCCCGCGTCATCGACCTCAGCGACCGGCAGGACCCCGCCGCCGCCGCGGAGGCGCTCGTCGAGGCCGAACGGAGCCGGGCCGCCGAGAGCTGCCGCCTCATGGTGGACCGCTCCCTCTACGCACCGGTCGTCATCAAGCTGTCGGACCACGAGGTCTGGTACACCCAGCTCGGCCACCACCTGGTCTTCGACGGCTACAGCGGCGCCATGATGGCCCGCCGCACCGCCGCCCACTACACCGCCCTGGCCGGCGGGACCGAACCCTCCGCCTGCAACTTCGGCACCATGGAGGCCCTGGTCGAGGTCGATCAGGAGTACCGGGACAGCGCCCGCGCCGCCGAGGACCGGGCGTACTGGGTGGACCGTTTCACCCCGCTGCCCGGACTCGGCGAGGAGCCGGCCCCCGCCGCACCCTCCGGCCGCTCGCTGCTGGTCCGGACCGAACTCGGCCCCGAGGACGTGGCGCGGCTGCACACCTTCGCCAAGGCGGAGAACGTCACCTGGGGCGAGGCGATGATCGCCTGCTACGCCGCCTTCCTGCACCGCGTGCTGGGCGACGACGAGGTCGTCTTCGCGCTGCCGCTGATGTGCCGCAGGGCCGCGGTGGAACTTCGTACCCCCGCCATGGCGGTCAACGTGCTGCCCCTGCGCACCCGCGTCCACCCCGAGGACGGGCTGGCCGCGCTGACCCGGCGCGTCGCCGCGACCCTGCGCGAGATGCGCAGGCACCAGCGCTACCGCGGCGAGGACCTGCCGCGCGACCTCGCGGTCCCCGGCGCCGGCGCGCTGCTGCACGGCCGCGGGATCAACCTCAAGGCATTCGACCTGGCGCTGGACTTCGCCGGTGCCCGCGCGGTGATGCGCAACGTGGCCGGCGGACCGCCCGAGGACCTGGGACTGTCGGTGCTGCCCACCCCGTCGGGCGGCCTGCTCCTCGGCTTCGAGGTGGACGCCCGTGACAACGACCGGGCCACCGTGGACGGCCGACTGGCCGCCCTGCGCGCCCTGCTGACGGGCCTGCTCGACGGGCACCCCGTGGGCCGCGTCTCCCTGAACCCCGACGGGCCTCCCGCCGAATGGGCACCGCCGGCGCTGCCCGGCGAGCACCTGTCCGTGCCCGAGGCCCTCGATGCCGTGGCCGCCGCCGGGCCGGCGCGCACCGCCCTGGTGTGCGGGGAGGAACGCTGGTCCGCCGGTGAACTCGCGGGCCGGGTGCACCGGCTGGCCCGTGCGCTGCGCGCCCGCGGCATCGGTGCCGAGGACGTGGTGGCACTGGCCCTGCCCCGCTCCGCCGAGATGGTGACCGCGCTGCTCGCGGTGGTCGACGCGGGCGCGGCCTTCCTGCCCCTGGACACCGCGTACCCGCCGGAGCGGCTGCGCGCCCTGGTCGCCGACGCCCGTCCCACGCTCGTGGTGACCTCCGGCGCGGCCGGCGCGATCGAGGGCGTCGACGGGACCGACTGGAAGACCCTGCTCGACGACGCGGACGGACTCTCCGCCGAACCGCTGGCGCCCGCCGAACTCGCCGCCCCGCGCCACCCGGAGCAGCTGGCCTACGTGATCCACACCTCCGGCTCCTCCGGCCGCCCGAAGGGTGTGCTCGGACGGACCGGCGGTCTCGCCGCCCTGCTGCACCACCAGCGGTCCACCGTCGTCGCGGAGGCGGAGCGCTCCGCCGGCCGCCCCCTGCGGGTCGCCCACACCTACTCCTTCGCCTTCGACTCCGCCCTCGACCACCTCGTCTGGCTGCTGTGCGGACACGAACTCCACGTCTACGACGCGGAGACCGCCCGCGACGCCGAACTACTCCTCGCCGCCTTCACGCGCGACGGCATCGACGTCGTCGACACCACGCCCTCGATGGCCGTGCCGCTGATCGACGGAGGGCTGCTGGGCCTCGGACCGACGCTGCTCGTGCTCGGCGGCGAGGCCACCCCGGCCGCGCTCTGGCAGCGGATCACCGCCGCCGGGATCACCGCCCGCAACATGTACGGGCCCACCGAGGCCACCGTCGACAGCACCACCGCGCTCCTGACCGGCGCCGAGCCGACCATCGGCCACCCCCTCGCGGGCACCCGCGTCCACGTACTGGACCACGCCCTGCACCCGGTGCCCGCCGGCGCCGTCGGCGAGCTGTACCTGGCCGGCCCCCACCTGGCCCGGGGCTACCTCGGCATGCCCGGGACCACCGCCGAACGGTTCGTGGCCGATCCCTACGGCCCGCCCGGCTCCCGCATGTACCGCACCGGTGACCAGGCGCGCTGGGTTCCCGGACGCGGACTGGACTACCTCGGCCGCGCCGACGGCCAGGTGAAGGTGCGCGGCCACCGGGTGGAACTCGGCGAGGTCGAGTCGGCACTGGCCGCCCTGCCGGACGTCACCGCGGCTGCCGCGGACGTACGGGCCGCCCGCCTGGTCGGGTACGTCGTGCCCGCCACCGGCACCACCACCGTCACCCCTGACGGGATCCGGGCCGCCCTGTCCGAACGGCTGCCCGAACACCTGGTGCCGGCGGCCGTGGTGGTGCTCGGCGCCCTGCCCCTCACCCCCAACGGCAAGCTCGACCGCGCCGCCCTGCCCGCCCCCGCCGCGGTGGGCCGGGGCCGGGAGCCCCGCACCGAACACGAACGGCTGCTGTGCGGCGTGCTCGCCGAGGTCCTCGAGATGGAACAGGTGGGAGTCGACGACGACTTCTTCTCGCTCGGCGGCGACAGCATCACCGCGATCACCGTCAGCAGCCGGCTGCGGCGCGCCGGTCTCGAACTGCGCCCCCGCGACCTGCTGGCCCGGCGCACCTTCGCCGCCCTCGCGGCCTCCGCCACCGCGGCCAAGCCCGCCGACGAACCCGCCGACGAACCCAGCGGGCCGGTGACCGCCCCGCCCATCGTCCGGCAACTCCTCGACGTCCACCCCGATGTGGACGTGGTCGCGGGCTACGCGCAGTGGACCGCCCTGCGCGTCGGCGAACTCACCCTCGACGACCTCCTCGCCGGCGTACGGACCGTCCTCGACCGGCACGACGCGCTGCGCCTGTCCGTCGGCGCGTCCGGCACCGAGGTGCTGCCGCGGGGCACGGTCCGCGCGTCGGCCACCGAGACGCACGGCGAGGACGCCTCGGCGGTGGCCGAGCGCCTCGCGGGCGAACTCGCCCCCCGCCACGGCGATCTGCTGCGTGCCGCCCTGATCCGTACCGCGGCCGGTGAGCCCGACGAACTGGTGGTCGTCGTGCACCACCTCGCCATGGACGGCGTCTCCTGGCGGATCCTTGTCCCCGACCTCCAGGCGGCCTGCACCGGCGGCGAACCGGAGCCGGTCGGTGCCTCCTGGCGGCGGCACGCCCAGCTCCTCGCGGAGCGGGGCCGGACCGGGGCGTGCCGTCAGGAGCTGGGCCACTGGCAGTCCGTCCTGGACTCCGCGACCCGGCTGGGCGCACGGCCGCTGGACCCGGCACGCGACACCGTCTCCACGGCCCGCCGCACGGTCACCCTGGCGTCCCCGGCCGTCACCGAGGCCCTGCTGACCACGCTGCCCGCGGCCTACCGGGCGGGTGTGGACGAAGTGCTGCTCGCGGCGCTGACGCTCGCGCTGCGCGAGTCCGGGGCCGCGGCGAGCCCGGAGGAGACCGGCGGCGGCGACACCGTGACCGTCACCCTGGAGGGCCACGGCCGGGAGGACCTCGACCTCTCCCGCACCGTGGGCTGGTTCACCGGCGAACACCCCGTGCGGGTGCCCGCGTCCGGCGGACCCGCCGACGTCCTGCGCGCGGCCAAGGAGGCCAAGCGCGGTGTCCCCGGCAACGGCCTCGGCTACGGCGTGCTGCGCTACCTGGACCCGGCGGGCGCCGCCCTGTCCGCCGTCCCGGCCCCCGACGTACTCCTGAACTACCTGGGCCGCTTCGCCGCCCCGGCCGGTGACGGCTGGCGGCTGCCGGAACGGGAAGCCTTCTCCGTGATCGAACCCGGTGCCAAGGCACTGGAGCAGGTGCTGGCCCTCAACTGCTTCGTCCACGAGGAGGGCGAGCCCCGGCTGGCCGTCGAGTGGACCGCCGCCACCGGAGTCCTCGACACCGAGACACTGGCCGCCCTGCAACAGGCATGGGACCGGGCCCTCCACGTCCTCGCCGAGCACGCGCTCCACGCCACCGGCGGACTCACCCCGTCCGACCTGCCCCTCGTCACCCTGGACCAGGACACCATCGCCACCCTGGAACGCCGGGGCCGCCTGGCGGACGTGTGGCCCGCCACCCCGCTGCAGGTCGGCCTCTCCTTCCACACCCTGGTCCGCGACGAGGACGACACGGACGTGTACGTCGTCCAGGCCGTCACCACCCTCGAAGGCGCCCTGGACCCCGCGCGCATGGCCGAGGCGGCTCAGGAACTGCTGCGCCGCCACCCCTCGCTCCGCGTCCACCTCGCCTCCGCGGGGGACGAGGTCGTGCAGGTGGTCCCGGCGGAGGTCGCGGTGGACTGGCGGCAGGACGACGACTTCGACACCGCCGCGCGCGAGGAACTGGCGCGGCCCTTCGACCCGTCGACGCCGCCGCTGATCCGCTTCCTGCTGTCCCGGGTCGCCCCGGATGTGCACAAGCTGGCCATCACCAACCACCACGCGCTGCTGGACGGCTGGTCCATGCCGCTGGTCGGCCGGGCGCTGCTCGGCATCTACGCCGAACTGGGCGGCGGGGACGCCGTGCCCCCGGCCGCCGACCCGACCGAGTACTACCGCTGGCTGGTCGCCCGGGACCGCGGAGCCTCCGAGGACGCCTGGCGCCAGGCGCTGGCCGGCGTCGACGGGGCCACCCGCCTCGCCCCCGCCACGGCCGGCGGCGCGGTGGAGCGGCCCGGACGTGTCTCCGTCGGACTCGGCGCCGAGTTCAGCGAGCGGCTGCGCGCCTTCGCCCGGGAGCAGGGTGTCACCCTCACCACGGTCTTCCAGACCGCCTGGGGCCTGCTCCTGGGCAGGCTCACCGGCCGCAGCGACGTCGTCTTCGGCTGCCCGGTGTCCGGCCGGCCCGCCGAGGTCGGCGCCGTGGAGTCCATGATCGGGCAGCTCGGCACCACCATCCCGGTCCGGGTACGCCACCACCAGGACCAGAGCACCCGTGAACTCCTCGCCGAGGTGCACGCCGAGAGCGTCCGCCTCGCGGAGCACCACTACATCGGCCTGCCCGGCATCCAGCGACTCGCCGGAGTGGGTGAACTCTTCGACACCATGCTGGTGATGGAGAACTTCCCGCTCGCCAGCCGGAAGCGCACCCCCTTCGCCCCCGGGCTCGACCTGGCCGCGGTGGACATCACCGACGCCACGCACTACCCGCTCACCGTGATCGTGCTCCCCGACGACGACGCGATCACTGTCGGTCTCGGCTACCAGCCCGGCGCCTTCACCGAGTCCCGGGTCGCCGACATCGGCCGCTGGCTGCACCATCTGCTGCGGGAGATCACCGGCGACCCCGAGCGGCCGGCGCTCGCCCTGCCCGTGCTCGGACCGGAGGAACGGCAGCGGATGCTGCGCACCGGCACCGAGACCGCCCCCGCCCGCGCGTACGGCCCCTGGCTCGACGTCTTCGCCTCCTGGGTGCGCCGCAAGCCGGACGCCGAGGCCCTGGTCTGCCGCGACCGCAGCCTGTCGTACGACGAACTCGACCGGCGGGCGAACCGGCTCGCGCACGCGCTGCTGCGGCGCGGCGTACGGCCGCAGGACCCGGTCGCGGTCTTCCTGGGCCGGGACGTCGAGATGACCGTCGCCCTGTTCGGCGTGGCCAAGGCCGGAGCGGTCTACGTGCCGATGGACGCGAGCTACCCCGAGGACCGCCTGGCGTACATGCTGGACGACCTCGCCCCCGCCGCCGCCGTCACCACCGGGGCCGAACTGCCCACCGCACGCGACATCCCCGTACTGCGGCTCGACGACCCGTCCACCCTCGACGGAATGCCGGACACCGACCCCGCCGAGGCCCGCGCCGGGCTGACCGAGGACGCCCTGGCGTACGTCATCTACACCTCCGGAACCACCGGGCGCCCCAAGGGCGTCGGCGTCACCCACCGGGGGGTGCCCGATCTGATCGCGCTGCAGGAGGAGGTCGTCGGGATCACCGAGCACGACCGCTACCTGCACTTCGCCTCCACCGGCTTCGACGTGGCGTTCTGGCAGACCATGGTTCCCCTGCTGTCCGGCGGTACCTCGGTCATCGCCCCCGAGGAGGTGCGCGTACCGGGCGACGAACTCCTCGACTACATCGTCGAACACCGGGTGACCGGGGTGAACCTCCTGCCGTCCTTCCTGGCGGCCATGCCCGACGACCGCACCGTGGACCCCGACGTGTTCTTCGTCGTCGGCGCCGAACGGCTCGACCCCGAACTCGCGCGCCGCTGGGGCACGGGCAGGCGGGCCCTCTTCAACGCCTACGGCCCCACCGAGGTCACCATCAACTCCGTGACCTGGCAGTACGATCCGGACGACGCCGGACCGCTGCCGATCGGCCGGCCCGACCCGAACGTCCGCGCCTACGTGCTGGACCGGGGGCTCCAGCCGGTGGGCACCGGGACCACCGGAGAGCTGTACCTCGCCGGCCCCAGCCTGGCCCGCGGCTACCTCGGACGGCCCGGGCTGACCGCCGCCGCCTTCGTGGCCGACCCGTTCGGTCCGCCCGGGGAGCGGATGTACCGCACCGGCGACCTGGTGCGGTGGCGCCCGGACGGGCAGCTCGTGTTCCTCGGCCGGGTCGACCACCAGGTCAAGATCCGCGGATTCCGCGTCGAACTCGGTGAGATCGAATCCGCCCTGACCCGCCATCCGGCGGTCCGCGCGGGCGCCGTGATCATGCGTGAGGGCAGGCTCGTCGGCTACCTCATCCCCGCCGACGGCACCACCCCCGACACCACGGAGATCCGCTCCCACCTCGCCGCGCGACTGCCGGACCACATGGTCCCGACCGCCCTCGTGGTGATCGACGCGCTGCCCCTGAGCCCCAGCGGCAAGCTGGACGCCGCCGCCCTGCCGGCCCCGGAGACCGCCGCGACCCGGCGCCGTGATGCCGCGAGCCCGGCCGAGGCCGTCCTGCTCGGCGTGGTCCGGGACCTCCTCGGCAACGAGGAGATCGGCCCCGAGGACGACTTCTTCGCCCTCGGCGGCGACAGCATCGTCTCCCTGCAGGTGGTCTCCCGGGCCCGCCGCAAGGGACTCGGACTGCGCGCCCGCGACGTGTTCGAGGGCGCGACGGTGGCGGGGATCGCCGCCCGCGCCCGCGCCCTGGAGGAGGCCGAGGCACCGGCGGTGGGCGACGCCCCGCTCACCCCGGTCATGCGGGACCTGCTGCGCCGCGCGGGCGACGCCGCCGACGGCTTCTGCCAGTGGGTGGAGGTCGGCGTCCCCGCCGGCGGCGACGAGGACCGCTGGCGCGGAGCGCTCGACGCCGTGCTGGCCCGGCACGACGTCCTCCGCGCCCACCTGGCCCAGGACGCGCTGCGCATCCCGCCGGCGGGCACGGTCACGGCGGCCGAGGTGCTGCTCCGGGTACCGGTCGCCGGGAACCTCTCCGCCGGAGAACTGCGCGAACTGATCGACGCCCGGATCGCCGCCGCCCGCGCCGGAATGGCACCCGCCACCGGGCCGCTGCTGCGCGCCCTGTGGGTGGACGCCGGGCTCTCGGTGCCCGGCAGGCTCGTCCTGATCGCCCACCACCTCCTGGTGGACGGCGTCTCCTGGCGCGTCCTGCTCGACGACGTGCGGCACGCCTACGAGGGCGGGGAGCTGGTCCGGCACGGGATGTCCTTCCTCGCCTGGGCGCGTTCCCTGCGCGAGGCCGACCGGCGGTCCGAACTCCCGCACTGGCGGCGGACGACGCCCACCCTGCCGATCGCGGCCCGGCCGCTCGACCCCGCCCGCGACACCGTGGCCACCGCCGTCCACCACGAGATCCGGCTGGACGCCGACGCCACCCGGGCACTGGTCACCACCCTGCCCGCCGCCCTGCGCGCCACTCCGGACGCGGGACTGCTGTCGGCCCTCGCCCGGGCGGTACGCGCCTGGCGCGGCGGCCCGCGCCTGCTGGTCGCCCTGGAGAGCCACGGCCGCCCCGGCCACGTGGACCTGTCCCAGACCGTGGGATGGTTCACCGCCGTGCACCCCGTACTGCTCGAGGCGGGGGAGGACCCGGCTCAGGTGGCGGAGCGGCTGCGCGCCCAGGGCGACGGACTCGGCCACGGCATCCTCACCACGGCCGGACTGCTGGACCCGGTCGAGCCCGAGATCGCCTGGAACTACCTCGGCCGCTACACCGCCGCTCCCACGGAGGAGAGCCCCTGGCAGTCCCCGCCGGACGCGGACCCCCTGGGCTCCGGCGGCACGCCCGAACTCCCGCTGCCGCACGCCCTGATGGTGAACGCCCTGGTACGGGACGACCGCCTCGGCATCCGCCTGACCTGGCCGGGCGACCTGTTCACGGGGCCCGAGATCGAGGAACTGGCCGGACATCTGCGCACCGCCCTGCTGGAGACGGCGGCGGCGACCGGGGAACTGGTCCGGCTCGGCGACGGCCGTCCGGTCGCCGAGGTGCAGTCGCTCGCCCCGCTGCAGTCGGTCATGCTGCGGCACTCGCGCACCGAGCGCCCCGACCCGTACACGGTGCAGTCCTGCTTCTCCCTCGCCGGACCGCTCGACGCGGACGCCCTGCGGGAGGCCGGGGCGGACCTGCTGGCCCGGCACCCCAACCTGCGGGCCGTCTTCCCCGGCGCTCTCGGGCTCGTCCCGCGGTCCGCGCGACCGGACTTCAGGGTGTCCGACGGCCCGGCCGAGGAGGTCCTCGCCGCCGACCTGGCCGAGACCTTCGACCTCGGCGCCGGGCCGCTCTTCCGGCTGACCGTGATCCGGCACCACGCGGAACGCTCCGACCTGGTCCTGACCACCCATCACGTACTCTCCGACGGCTGGTCGGCCCCGCGGATCCTCACCGAGCTGTTCTCCCTCTACACCGCCCGGGTGCGGGGCGGGACGGCCGACCTGCCGGAGCCCGTGCCGTTCTCGCGCTACCTCGACTGGCGCGCTGCGAACCCACCCTCCCTCACAGCCTGGGCGGATGAACTGGCGGACCTGCCCGAGGGGGACCACTTCGGCGCCGGAGAGCCGGGCCCCGCCTGGCAGGAACCCGCGGTGGTCACGGTCGACGCCGCCCTGGTGGCCGAGCTGAGCGGCATCGCCGCCGAGCGCGGACTGACCCGCAACACCCTGGTGCAGGGCGCCTGGTCGATCCTCCTCGCGCGCCGCGCCGGGCGGGCGGACGTCTGCTTCGGCGCCATGGTCGCCTGCCGTCCGCCGGAGCTGGAGGGCGTCGAGGAGATCATCGGCCTGCTGGCCAACACGGTGCCCGTGCGGGCCCGGTTGAGCGGCACCCTCGCCGAGACGCTGATCGCCCTGCAGAACGGACAGCGCGCGCTGCTGGAGCACCATCACGTCGACCTCTCCGACCTGGAGCGGCTGACCGGCCGGCAGCGGCTCTTCGACAGCATGGTCGTCTTCGAGAACTACCCGGTCGACCGCGACAAGCTGCGCGAACCCGCCCCCGGGCTCACCCTCGTCGGCACCCGGTTCCGCGAGGCCACCCACCACCCGGTCACCCTCACCGTGATGCCCGAGGGCGACGGCTGGACCTGCGTGCTCGCCCACCGTGCCGGGGTGGACGCCGAGGGGCTCGCCGAGGAACTGCTGACGCTACTGCGCCGGCTGGGCGACCACCTCGAGGACGACGTGCGCACCCTCCTGGAGGGCCGATGAGCGAGCCGCCCGTACGGGCCGAACCGGCGAAGGCCCCGCCGGACCGGGTGGACAGGGGACTGCTGCGCATCGCCTTCATCCTGGTGCTCGGCACCTTCATGGCGTCCCTGGACGCCACCATCGTCAGTGTCGGCATCGACACCCTGACCCGGGAGTTCGACGCCTCCGTCGGTGAGATCCAGTGGGTCAGCAGCGCTTACCTGCTGGCCGTCGTCACCGCGGTGCCCGCCTCCGGCTGGCTCGCCGACCGCTTCGGCGGCCGGCGGGTCTGGCTGGCCGCCGTCGGCGTGTTCCTGATCGGCTCGGCACTGTGCGCCCTGGCCTGGTCGGCGACCAGTCTGATCGTCTTCCGGGTGATCCAGGGGCTCGGCGGGGGAGTGCTGCCGCCGACCGGGCAGGCACTGCTGGCGCGTATCGCCGGACCGACCCGCACCGGCAAGGTGATCAGCGTGGTCGCGGTCGTGCCCCTGCTCTCCCCGGTGCTCGGCCCCCTGGCCGGCGGCGCACTGCTGGGAGTTGCCTCCTGGCAGTGGCTGTTCCTGGTCAACCTGCCGATCGGCGCGGTCGCCGTGCTGCTCGCCCGGCGGTACGTCCCGGTGGTGCCGCCCGCCGCCAAGGGCGCGGCGTTCGACGTACGCGGGGCGCTGCTGCTCTCGCCTGGCCTCGCGGTCCTCGTCTACGGGCTGACCGAGGTCTCCGAGGGGCGTCGCCTCCCGGGCTTCCTCGGCGTGGGGGCGGGGCTGCTGATGCTGGCCGCGTTCACCGTGCACGGGCTGCGGACCCGCGGCACCCCGCTGATCGACCCCCGGCTGTTCGCCCGGCCGCCCTTCGGCCCGGCGGCGCTCGCGCTGCTCGTGCTCGGCGCCTCGGTGTTCGGCACGGCCTTCCTGCTGCCCCTCTACCTGCAGACCGGCGAAGGACTCTCGGCCTGGGAGGCAGGTCTGCTGCTGGCTCCGCAAGGGGTGGGCGCGGCGGCCGGGTCGGTACTGGTCAACCGGACCATCAACGCGGTGTCCCCCCGGGCCCTGGTCGTCACCGGCGTCGGTCTCGTCCTCGCCGGAACCGTCCCGTTCACCCAACTCGACGGCGGCCTGCCGGACGCCGTCATGGTCGCGGCGCTGGCGGTACGCGGCTTCGGCATGGCCATGATCGGCGCCCCGTTGATGAACATCGTCTACACCCGTATCGAGCCCTCCCACCTCGCCCGCGCCTCCGGAGCGCTCAACCTGCTCAACACCGTCGGTGGTTCCCTCGGCACCGCCGCCCTCGCCGTGATCCTGCAGAGCCGGCTCGACGCCCGGCAGGACGTTCCCGCGGCGTTCTCCGACACCTTCTGGTGGGTGGTGGGGCTCGCGCTGCTCGCGGCGGCGGGGACCACCAGGCTGCCCAGGACCCCCGTCGACAGGAGTGCGTGATGCTGCTGCCCGTCCCGGCCGAACTGCACTCGGCCGTCCCTCTCGCCCCGGCCACGGCACAGGCCGTCGCGGCCCACCGCGACACCGTCGCCGCGGTGCTCGACGGCAAGGACCCCCGACTGCTCGTGGTCGTCGGACCCTGCTCGGTCCACGACACCGAGGCGGCCCTGGAGTACGCGGACCTGCTCGGCGGGGCCGCGCGCCGGCTCGCCGACGACCTGGTCGTCGTCCTCCGCGCCTACCTCGAGAAGCCCCGTACCGCGCTGGGCTGGAAGGGCCTGCTCGACTCGCCCGGCCTCGACGGCAAGAGCGACCTGGCCGCCGGACTGCGCGCCGGACGCTCCTTCCTGGTCGAGGCCGCCGGGCGGGGGCTGCCGCTCGCCTACGAGTTCGTCGACCCGCTGCTCGCCCCGTACGTGGCGGACACGGTCTCCTGGGCCGCCATCGGGGCCCGTACGGTCGCCAGCCAGCCGCACCGGCACCTGGCCTCGTGGCTGCCCATGCCCGTCGGCATGAAGAACTGCGTCTCCGGCGACCTGCGTCCGGCCGTCGCCGCCGCACAGGTCGCCGCCCACCCGCATGCCCTCCCCATGCTCTCCCCGCAGGGGCGACTCACCCTCACCCACACCGTCGGCAACTCCCACCCGCACGTGGTGCTGCGTGGCGGGCCGGTCCCCAACTACGGTGCCGACGAGGTGGAGCGGGCCGCCGGCCTGCTGGCGGCCTCCGGCCTGAGGCGGTCCGTCGTCGTGGACGCCTCCCACGGCAACAGCGCCAAGGACCACAACCGCCAGGCCGAGGTCGTCGCCGAGCTGGCCCGGCGGATCGGCGAAGGCGAGCAGGCCCTCACCGGTGTGATGATCGAGTCCTACCTTGCCGACGGCCGCCAGAACCTCACGGCACAGCCACTGCGGCCCGACCTGAGCGTCACCGACGCCTGCCTCGGCTGGGAGCGTACGGAGCCGCTGCTCGACGCCCTGGCCGTGGCCTCCCGGCACCGCAGACGGGCCCGGGCGGCGGTCCCCGCGTAGGGCGGCCCCGAGCCCCTTTCACGTCCCCTCACGCACAGCAACAGTTCCAAGTTCAAGGAGGAATCCTCATGCGCGTCGTCATGTTCGGTTACCAGACATGGGGTCATCGCACTCTGCAGGCACTGCTCGACTCCTCGCACGACGTGGTGACCGTGGTGACGCACCCGAAGAGCGAGCACGCCTACGAGAAGATCTGGAGCGACTCCGTCGCCGACCTCGCCGCCGAGCACGGCGTGCCGGTGGTCATCCGCAACCGGCCCGACGACGAGGAGCTCTTCCAGCTCCTCAAGGACGCCGACCCGGACATCATCGTCGCCAACAACTGGCGCACCTGGATCCCGCCGCGCATCTACAACCTGCCCCGCCACGGCACCCTCAACGTCCACGACTCGCTGCTGCCGAAGTACGCCGGCTTCTCCCCGATCATCTGGGCCCTCATCAACGGGGAGCCGGAGGTCGGGGTCACCGGCCACCTGATGGACGAGGTGCTCGACGCCGGGGACATCGTCCTCCAGCGCTCGGTGCCGGTGGGGCCCGAGGACACGGCGACCGACCTGTTCCACAAGACCGTCGACCTCATCGCCCCGGTCACCATCGGCTCCCTGGACCTGATCGCCTCCGGGCAGACCGAGTTCACCGTGCAGGACCGGTCGCAGGCCACCTTCTTCCACAAGCGGGCCGAGGAGGACATCCGGATCGACTGGGGGTGGCCGGCCGAGGACCTCCAGCGGCTCGTCCGGGCACAGTCCGCCCCCTACCCGGCCGCCTTCACCTACCACAAGGGCAGCCGGCTGGAGATCCTCTCCGCGGTGGTCTCGGAGAACCGTTACGGCGGCACGCCCGGACGCATCTTCTACCGGGAGGGCGAGGGAGTGGTGATCGTCGCGGGTGCCGACGCCCGCACCGGCCGCAACCACGGTCTCGCGGTGACCCGGGTACGTACCGAGGACGGCCGGGAGCTGCCCGCCGCCGAGTACTTCACCAGGATGGGCGGCTACCTCACCGACAGGCCCTGAACCGACGTCCGAGGGCGGCCCGGGGGCGAGCTCACCGCCCCGCCGGCATCGGCCCCGGGCCGCCCGGGCCGTGCCGGGACGTACTGGCCGACCGGGCCGTCGGCGACCTCGGCGGTGGCCCGACCACCTTGTTCCCGAACGGGGAGAGGAACCCCTTGACCACCGCCACGCCGTGCCCCGCGACAGCGCAGCCCGGCGCCCTGTGCCCACCCGCCCCCGGCGCGTGGTCCGTTCGGTCCGCACGGTCCGACGACGCCACCGCGCTCGCCGCGCTCTCCCGCCCGTTCGTGCGCTCGGGCGCACTGCGCGAGCGCCCGCGCACCCAGTACGTCTCCGACGCCCCGGACTTCCTCGTCGTCGAGGCCCCCGAC
The DNA here is from genome assembly GCF_043202655.1 of Streptomyces sp. NPDC048171. Classification (NCBI taxonomy): domain Bacteria; kingdom Bacillati; phylum Actinomycetota; class Actinomycetes; order Kitasatosporales; family Streptomycetaceae; genus Streptomyces; species Streptomyces sp. NPDC048171. The sequence goes on along the minus strand of NZ_JBIDAU010000003.1, from coordinate 69,993 downwards.
GGAACCCTCGAAGGCTGCGTCGGGCTGAGCGTCCACCGCGCCGACCCCGGAGCCGGCCGGCCCGCCGCCGGAGTCCTCTACAACTTCTGCGTCGCCGGACACCGGCAGGGGTGCGGCCTGGGAGCCCGGCTCCTGCTCGCCGCGCTGGCGAGGGCGCGGAGCCGCTCCCTGCAGACCCTGTTCGCGGCGACGACGGGCGGCGGCCGGCTCTTCCTCCGGCACGGCTTCGCACCGGTGTGCCCGAATCAGGCACCTGCAGCCTGGGCAGGGGCCCTGGACCCCCGGCGCGAGGCGCGCGTCCTCGCCCGCGCCGTGTGAGGCGGAACCGCGAAGGGCGGGGGCCTGCGGGCGCCCGCGCGGCGCCTTGGACCAGGGTGCCGCTCGGTCGGGCGGAGCCCGGCAGGCTCTCAGCGGCCGTTGCCGCCCGTCACACGCCGTCCTCCTCGGCCTCGGCCTCGGGCGCCGGGTCCGGAACCACGGTCGTGCCCGGACCGTCCGCGGCGAGGAGGCCGCGAAGCACCGCGTGGGGCACCCGGCCGTCGATGATCCGTGCGCTGCGGACACCGGCCCGAACCGCCCGCAGGCAGCCCTCCATCTTCGGCAGCATGCCGCCCGCCAGCCCAGGCAGCAGTGCTTCGAGTTGACCGGCCGTCAGGCGACTGACCACCTCGCCGCTGTGCGGCCAGTCCGCGAACAGGCCCTCGACGTCGGTCAGCACCACCAGCCGCTCCGCGCCGAGGGCCACGGCCAGCGCGGACGCCGCGAGATCGGCGTTGACGTTGTAGACCTCCCCGTCCACCCCCCGCGCGACGGGTGAGATCACCGGGATGCGGCCCTCCTTGAGCAGCGTGCCCACAGCGCCCGGTTCGACGGCCACGACTTCTCCGACGAGACCGATGTCCACCGGCCGCCCGTCCACCCACGCGGGGCGCCGTACGGCCGTCATGGTCCGCGCGTCCTCGCCCGACATCCCCACCGCGAAGGGGCCGTGGGCGTTGAGGGCGCCCACGAGTTCCCGTTGCACCTGGCCGGTCAGCACCATGCGGACCACGTCCATGGTCTCCGGCGTGGTCACCCGCAGGCCCGCCTCGAAGCGGACCTCCAGGTCGAGGCGGGCCAGCATGGAGCTGATCTGCGGTCCGCCGCCGTGTACGACGACCGGGCGCAGGCCCGCGTGCCACAGGTCCACCACGTCCTGGGCGAACGTCCGGTGGAGGGCGGGGTCCACCATGGCGTTGCCGCCGAACTTGACGACGACCGTCCGGCCACCGGGCTCCACCGGCCGGGACGGGCCGGCGGCCGGGCCGCTCGCGAGGGATCCACGGGCAGCGGTCACACTCACGAGCCACTCCATTCAGGGGATTCTGTTCGGCGAGAGGTCGTGCAGCAGCGCCTCGGTCGTGCACACCACGCCGGTGCGGACGGCCCATCGCAGGGCCATGGCGTGTTCCTCGGCGGACAGATCCGCCACGGCGTCGGCGACGACGAAGGGCTGAATGTCGTTCATGAAAGCGTCCGTGGCCGTCAGGAGGACGCCGTGGTGGGCGTAGACCCCGCAGACGATCAACTGGTCGCGCCCCTCCGTGCGCAGCAGTCTGCCGAGGTGGCTGTGGAGGAAGGCGTTGGGACGCACATTGGCGAGCAGATGCTCACCCGGACGGGGCGTGAGCGGATCGATGATCGCGGCCGCGTCGGGTTCGTCCCCTATGCCGGGCCCCCAGATGTCGGCGACGAGGCCGCGTTGGCCGGGCCGCCGGCCGGCCGGTTCGGCGCTGAAGACGACCGGCATGCCGAGGACCCCGGCGAGTTCACGCAGGGCCGCGATGTTGTCGACGAGCTCCACGACGGGGGAGCGCCCGGGCGTGAAGGGGGCCACGAAGTGGTTCTGCATGTCATGGACCAGAAGCGCGGCCCGACGGGGGTCGACGTCCCAGGAGGCGTACGAGCGGGGGACGTCGGCGCGGCCCGGCATGGGGTAGGGGCCGATGGCCGGTGGGCCCATGGTGATTCCTCCCCGGGCGGCGCCGACGGCCCGCGCCCTCGTTTCTAATTAGCTTAGCCTAACCTAACGTGCCGTTCGAGGAGCGCGGCCACCACAGCCGAGAACGCCGGCGTCCGCACCAACCGCCACCGGTGACCTGCCCACCCCGCCCGTTTCACGACCACCGCGCCTACCGCGTGACACAAACTGTCCATATGACAGATGAAGCCACCGACCAGCTCCTCGACCACTTCGTCAGCGTCGTCCGGCCAGTTGTGCCTCTGGTTTCGGTGTGGGCGCACGGATCACTGGCCGGAGGTGACTACCAGCCGGGCCGCAGCGACCTCGACCTGATCGCCGTCCTCGACCGACCCTGCACAGCACTGGAGGAACGGCGGCTCGGGGAAGTGCACGAGAGCCTGGGGAGTGCCATCCCCCTCGCGTCGAAGCTGCACTGCAGCTATCCCACAGCCGCGGAGCTGGATGATCCAGCTCGCTCGCACCTCACCTGGGCCCACGAGGAACTCATGCACCGGGCGGTCACCCCGGTCACCAGGCGTGAACTGCACGACTTCGGACTCGTCCTGTACGGCCAACCGCCGGCAGCCCTCCTGCCCCCGGTGACCGACGCACAGGTCGCCGACTTCATCATCAGCGACATGGCAAGCTTCTGGCGACCGTCCCTCGACCACCCCGAGCGTTGGACCCGCGACATCTGGGTCGACCTCGGCCTGCTGACCCTGGCCAGAGCAAGGGTGACGTTGCAGGACGGCAAGCTGATCACCAAGGCCGAGGCTCTCGACGTCCTCACCGAAATGGGAGCTCCGCGGGAGGTCGTGGACGACATCAGGCAGCGCCGCTACGGGAACCACAGCCGAGCCACGGAGCAATGGGCCGCCCGCCGAGCCGAGCTCACACTCACCTTCCTCAAGCCCGCGATCGAGCAGATCAGGACACTCCCTTCGCAAGGCCATGGACCAGCCCACTAGGACGAAGAACTCGCGACGGTTGACTACGCGAGCTGACCTCCTGATGCTCCACTCCACCGCATATCCGCCACAAGGCGGCCAGCCCGGCAGGAAGCCGAAATCCCAGGTGCTGCCTCGATGGCGGGAGCCCAGACCGTCGAGGCGCACCTGTGGCATCGGAGCCAAAGATCCTGTCGGTCACGCCTTCCTGTCGCTGTGTCAGCTGAGTGCCAGTCAGCCGACTCGTCAGGAAGAGCTGATACACGACAGACCGGGAGTCCGCGGACAGCTATTTCAGGAACGCGGCGAGGGTGTGCCCTGCGCTACTTCGCACTCGGCAGCGAACTCGTCGAGGAGCTCGAACAGGACCTTGATCGCCTGCTGTTCGTCCTCAGGCGGGAGGTTCCAGATGTCGTCCCAACCGTTCGGGAGGGCGATGTGGAGGACCTGGCCGGGCCAAGCGTGGTTGCAGTCGACTCCGCGACGTGCGACGAGCCAGTCGTGCCAGCCGGTGAGCCCGTTCCCACCGTGCCGGAGAGCATGCTGGTCGTAGCCGGTCAGGAACGCGGTCAGCATGTGGAAGGAGGTCTTGCCGACGAACATGCCGGGACGTTGGCCGAGGCAGGCGAAGTACTCGCGTTCATTCATTTCCGACAGAGGCTTCATATGTCCCCACCCTCCACGTCACCGGCACTGTCGTCCAGGGCAGGACGAAGCCTGCTGCGGGCCGCCTCCAGACGTTCGGCGTAGTCCGTAGCAAAGACCCGCCGGCGACTTGTAGGGCCAGGGGATCGCCCCATTGAAATCCACTCGTGTTCCCCGCCGCTCGACGGGATCATGAGCTGCCGCCGTGCCGCGTCCGGGACCGCGATCGTTCATGTGCCGACCTGGGAGGGACTCTGTATGACCCTTGCACCGATAGTCCGACGCGTGCTCGGCGACGGCCCCTTCGCCGAGATCGGGGAACCTGCTCTGGCCGTCGCTGACGAGCGCTCGCGGACAGTCGCTGTGGGTGGGGACGTCGGGCATATCCAGTGGAGTGGCAGCGGGACGGCGGACTCCCGATGGACGGGGCACCGGATCGGTGTCTATGAGCGGAACGGACTGCGGTGTCGGCATCTGGTGCGGTCGAGATACCCCGTCCGGTCTCTCGCCTTCCACCCGGTTCTTCCCCTGTTGGCCGTTGGTACCGGGGACTACGACGGCGGCTACTTCTTCGAAGGCGAGCTACTGCTGATCCACCTGGACTCCGGCGACGTGGTGTCCGCCCTCCAGTACCCGCGGGAGGTGCTCGGCGTGGAATGGCGCAGCGAGACTGCACTTCGGCTGGTCCTGGCGCCGTGTGACGACTGGGAGAACCCGCAGGCACACGAGCAGGGTCACGCGGCCGTTGTGGCTCGCTCGGATTGGGGTGCCGTCGGGCAGGGGGCGATCGCTGCCGAGGAGTTGGCCGCTCCCGCGGAACCGGTCCGCCGGCCGGACCACAGCGCGGAGGCCCGCCAGTTCCTTGCGGGCCTCGCGGCCTCGGCCGGTCGGCTGTGGTCCGTACGTCGACGGGTGTGGGCTGTCGAAGGTACGGAGGACGGTCTCGTGCTGGCTGCTCTGGACGGGGTCCTGGCAGAGTCGTGGCTGCCATCCGGAGATCGGCGTTGGGCGGTCGAGGACGAGGAAGGCGGCCGGCAGTTGGTTCTGTCCTCCGACGGCGCGTCGGTGTGGACCAACGCCGAACGCCGCTTTCGCCACAAGGGAGGACACCGGGAGAGGTCCGCACCCCGGCTGGCCCGAATCACTGTCGATAGAGGGCAGGTGCTGGAGACCCTGAGCCCAGGTGTGTCCACGGTTCTCGTGGCAGGCGACCACGGGACGATCCTCAGGCCGTTGGACGGCCGTCGCCGGCGTACTCAACGGCTGCTGATGCTCGACCTCGACGGTCCGGTAGACGGTCCGGAGGTCAGCCGCTTCGACTTGTTCAACCACCCGTTCGCCGTCCGTCGCGCGAGCCGCCCGTACATCTTGGTCGGCACTGACCCGGACGAGCCGCACAGGGACAAGTGGGTCACCACCGTGGACGCCAACGGGACGTTGCGGCGGCTCTTCCCGCACTCCTGGGTGCCGGAGGAGCATCACTTCGGGGGCCCCGGGGTCGAAATGGGCCAGTCCCTGGTCTATGCCGGCACCGTCCACCACGGCCAGGGACTCCAACCCGGGGGCGCCTACGTGGTGCGGCGATCCCTGAACGGCTCAGTGCAGTGGCAGTACCGCACCGATCATCCCGCCACTGCCCTCGACACTGACGGGGACAGTGTGTACGTGGCCTACAACTCCGGCGTCCTGACAGCGCTGGACGCCGGCGACGGCTCTGTGCGCTGGCACATGGAGCTCAAGGTCGACGGAGCACCGACCACCGCACTGTCCCTCGCTGTGGCGCCCCAAGGACACTTGCTCATCGGGACCGTCGACGGCCGGATCCTGGATGCCCGGCTCGGCCGTGACTCCGGGAGCTAGGCGTCGACCTCGTACCGCCCGACCTCCAGGAAGTGACGCAGCGCTTCCGGAGTGCCGTCGTCCAGGGCCGCGCTCGCCGCCGCGCGCAGGGTGTCGCTGGTGTCGGGGTCGCCGAGTATGCGGAAGACGGCGACGCGGTCGTCCTCGGCCTGTGCGAGGCGGTAGCCGGTCTCGAGCCAGGCGCGTGTCTGCTCGGGGTTGTCGTTGTCGAGGAGCTCGTTGATCTCCTGAGTCACGCGTCGGCCGCTGTCGGGGTCGCCGAGTATGCGGAAGACGGCGACGCGGTCGTCCTCGGCCTGTGCGAGGCGGTAGCCGGTCTCCAGCCAGGCACGCATCTGCTCCACGGTGCCGTTGTCGAGCAGCTCGTTGGCCTCGCGTGTCACGCGTCGGCCGCTGTCGGGGTCAGCGAGAATCCTGGTGATGGCCACGCGCAGATCGTCGATGTCCGTCTCGTCGTAGGCGGAGCCCGGGCCCGACACCACCGCGGCGGTCGACGGCGCTGCGCCGGCCGCGAAGGAGGGTGTGGAGAGCAGCAGGGCCGGTGCGAGGGCGCCGACGGCCAGGGCGAGCGTCGCGCGAGTCAATCTCATGAGTCAACCACCTTGTGTCGTAGCCGCGTCGTGCTGTCGCCGCATCGTTCCAAGACGCGGCGGAACGGATCACTGCAGGAACCACGCAGTCTTCACGGGTTCTTCCTTGCCTACCGTCCGCGCACCACGGCGCGTGCCGACGCTGCTCGGCCACATCACTCCGGTCTCGGCGGGCAGCCGGCAGGTCAGAGCGCCTTGACCTCGGCGCCCTGCAGCGATGTGATCGAAGCGGGGGCGGCCACAGCGTTGACGGGCCATCAACCCCGACAGGCCCACATGAGCGTGAGCCGGTCACGCCAGCGGCGCACGGAGTCCAAGTGCAGGCCCGTCTCTCCGGATGAGGCGCGCGTTGGAGCGGCCGCGGGTGGCATGCAGGACTACTTGTGCGCACGCCCGCCGCAGTGACGAAGCCCAGACGACGTCGCGATCGGCCGCAGCCCGAGGTCGACACGCATGAGATGGCGCATCCTCCAGAGGGGGCCCCAAGCTTGTTCATGCTCTCTCACGCGGTTCCTGTGCTCTCTCTCCCTGCCCAGCCGCGCCTTGATCGAGCCGGATCAACAGGCCGTAGAGATGGCCAAGATGGCGCGTTGCCGTGCTGGCCGCCGCACGCTCGTTCCCGCGGCTGGCCGGCAGGGAGCCGGGCGCGCTCGCGGTGCGGCCGAGTCGCGCGTCATCTGTGAGACAGCGGTGACAATTAATGATTTGTCTTGGATCATTGGTGACGTTTCGTGTCTGACACGTGCCATGCGTGAACAGTGGCGCGCCGACATCAGGGGTGGGATCAGGGGTGGGATCAACGTTGGGCAACACGTTAGGAAGAAGGAGCAGGCTGACGGCAGTACTGCTCGCGGGCGCTCTGGCCGGGACAGTGCTGACGGCGGCTCCCGGTACCGCGTTCGCGGCCCCGGGGGCCGCCGGCCCGGACGGCGTCGCGACGGCCGTGGTGCCCTCGGGGCCGGGCATGGAACTGCCGGCCGCGTCGTTCACACAGATGGCGGTGGACGAGGCAAGCCGGCGCGTATGGATGGCCGGTGACCGGGTCTACCCGGACGGATCCCGGGACGGGGAGCTGGTGGGCGTCCTCTACGGAGGCACCGGCCCGGCCACCGCGAGTGCCCACCTCGCGGCCCCGCTGTCCGGCGTCGCGGTGGAGCCGGACGGCTCGAAGGTCTACGCCGGGCAGTCGGACCACATCGCGAGCTTCCAGCACGACCGGGGGTCTTTGGACCCGCTCGACCCGTTCGCGGCACCGGCCGACGACTGCGGGCGGGAGCTGGTGCACACCGGCGGCCGGCTGTTCTTCACCAGCCGGCCTTCGGTGTCACCCGGGGGCTGCGCCGACGGGCTGGGCAGTGTCGGCGTCGCCGGGCAAGCGGACGGCGGCGGCGCCGGGGAGGTCTTCTACTCGGGTGCCCCGCTCCATCTTGAGGGAGGACCCGGTGGCCTGCTGGTGATCGCTCCTGAGCGCCCCTCTCCGCTCGACGACCCCGACCTGGGCATCTACCGGGTGACGGACGGGGCGGACGGCCATGTGCTGGAGTTCCTGGGCGAACGACGGTTCGCCGAGGACGGCACGGGCACGGGCATGGACTTCCGGGACGCCGACTTCTCCGCGGACGGTTCCGTCCTCGCGGTGGCCGACGGGGACCGCGGCACCGTACTGCTCACCGGCCAGGACGCCCGCTTCCTCGACAACCCGTACACGCCGCTGCCCCAGGGCGTGGCGCCCACGGCGGTCGCCTTCAGCCCCGACGGCAAGTGGTTCGCCCAGGGCGGCGCGGCGTCGGGCGACGAGGCCGACCTGACGTTGGCGTTCGCCGATGCGTCGGTCGAGCGGCAGCCGCTGCGCATCCGCTTCGAGGACGAGGCCGCCGGCCACCGCGTGGTCCCGCGCGGCATGGAGTTCTCTGGGGACGGAGAGCAGCTCTTCGTCGTGACCTCCGATCACGAGGGCACCAGGTTCTGGCTGCACACCATCCAGACGCGGGAGGCCCTGGCCGCGTCGCGCATCGTGGACGTGACGCACGGACCGGCCGTCGCCGGTGAGCCGTTCAGGGTGACCGGACGGCTCGACCTGGACGGACTGGCCCCCACCGAGACGCCGCGGATCACGGTGCAGCGGCTGAACGGTGCGGAGTTCTCCGATCTGCCGCCGCTCCCGGTCGCCGAGGACGGGACGTTCGTACTGGAGGACGTTCTGCCGGGCGAGGCCGGCAACGTCCAGTACGTGCTCGGCTACGCGGGTGACGAGGTGCACTACCTCTCGGAGTACTGGCTCGTGGTGGACACGGTCGAGGCGCCGAGCCCGGTGACCCGCGGCGGTCCTCGGTAGCCACGCGGCGCCACAGGCTCCTCACCTTCTGCCTGGACCCCCCCGAGGCGAGCGGCCCGGTCCTCATCCGATGGCCGTCCGCTCGCACTTGAGGGACCTAACTGCATGGCACCTGCAGGCGAATGTGCGTACGATCCGTGAATTCGTATACACGTTCGCTTGCGCACTCGCATGCGTTGATGCCGAGGGTGGGGATGTACATGAACAACGGCTACCGCGAATCCGTGGTGCCCAGGTGGCAACTGAAGAGCCGTTTGGGGGCCTTGGCGGCAGCAGGCGTGCTGGCCCTGATGCCGCTCGGCATGGCGCACGCGGACGAGCCCAACTCGCCCGCCACGCCGACCGAACAGGGCATCGCAGGGGGCGGCGGCGTCGGCTGCGCCGAGGACGAATCCGCTGCGGGCACCGTCGGCAGCCCCGAGCCGCGGCTGACCGCCCGTGTCCACGGACAGTCCGACACCTCCCAAACGGCGAACCTGCGGGCCGACTTCACCGTCGACAGCCGAAACGCGGACGGCTCATGGACACCAGTGACAGTCACACTGGCGCCCTCCACGGGCTTCGTGAATGACGGCACGGTCGTCACCGCCACCGTCACGACGACGCTCTCCCCGGACACCCTCTACCGTATGAACGCCGCCACCCGGTCCTATGCGGGCAGCCAGTACACGGTCTCGGCCGCCACCGCGTTCTGCTACTTCACGGTGGATCCGACTGCCCCGCAGGCCCCCAGGATCACCTACGGCGGGCCCTACACCGAGTGCACCTCCAACGACTGCACCGCCCGGGGCGGCGCGGGCGTCCCGGGCACCTTCACCTTCGCCCCCGCGGAGGGAGACTCCCCGGTCATCGGTTACCGGTACAAATTCAGGACCGACGCCACGTGGACAGACGTCTCCGGTTCCTCGGCGACCATCACGTTCACCCCGCCGTCCCGCACGTTCGAGACACTGGAGGTCGCGGCACAGGACGTGTTGAGCCGGTACGGGGCCAGTACGACCACCTCCTTCATGGTCGGGTAGACAACGCCCAAGCTCCCGTCGCCGGCCCCCTGCGCCAGGCAGCTGAAGGCAGCTGCGCCCGGGCGAAGGGAGCCCGCGTCCCTCGCCGATCAGGGCAGGTCGAGACCCGGCCGGATCTGGCTGTCCGCGGTGGCCACGATCGTCTCGCGGACGTCGCGGGGCTCCCAGCCCAGTACCGACCGGGCCTTCTCGTTGCTGATCACAGGGACGCGGCCGTGCAGGGCTGCGGCGTCCCGCAGGGCAGGCGTGGTCTTCGCCGCTTCGCGCACCTGCTCGACCGTGAGTTCCACGGCGGGCAGGAGGTCGGCCGCCGCGGGAAAGTGCTCGCGCAGGATCTGCGCCATGCCGAACAGGCTCACCGATGGTCCGCCCACCGCGAGGAAACGCTCGCCCGCGGCCTTCGGGTGCACCATGGCACGCAGGTGCAGATCCACGACGTCGCGCACGTCGACGACGCCGAAGTACATGATCGGCACCACGGGCATCTGTCCGGCCAGCATGCGCTTGACCAGGCCGACGGAGGCGGACGGCCGGTCGCCCAGCTGGGGGCCGAAGATGCCGGTGGGGTTGATGACGGTCAGCTCGATGTCCCCGCGGGCACGGACGTAGTCCCAGGCCGCACGCTCGGCCAGCACCTTCGACTTGTGATAGGCGGGCAGGCCCTCGGTGCCCGGATCGGTCCAGTCGGCCTCCGAGTAGTGGTTGTCGGGCTTGACGGTGTAACCGACCGCCGCGTACGAGGACGTCATCACGACGCGCGGGACGCCCGCATCGCGGGCCGCGGAGATGACGCGCAACGCACCGTCGCGGGCGGGAAGGACGACCTCGTCCTCCGTCTCGGGCGGGGTGGCCGGAAAGGGCGACGCGTGGTGCAGTACGTGGCCGACCCCCTCCATGGCACTCCGCCAGCCGCGGTCGGCGGCGAGGTCGGCGACGGCGAACTCGAGCCGACCTGCCGGGTCGACCCCGGCCTGCCGGAGCGCGGCCACCACGCCCTCCCGCTGCCCGGGCTCCCGTACTGTCACCCGGGTCCGGTATCCCTCACGTACCAGCCGGACGACCGAGTGGCTGCCGACGAACCCGGTGCCACCCGTGACAAGCACCGTCCCCCGATGCGACGAGGAGACGGTGGAATCCGCTGTGCTCAATGTGTTCAGTCCTTCAGCATGAATTGGTCCATGACGCGTACGACGGCGTCGACCGCCTGCTGCTCGGCGCCCAGGTCCCCGCGCACGCGGGCGTCCCACAGGTCGGCCTTCCGGCGCAGATACGTCAGGCGCAGTTGCAGTTGTTCGATGTCGGCGGCCAGTTTCCGCGCCTGCGAGGAGAACAGCTCCCGCTGCTCGGCGGCGGCGGCATCGCCCTGGGCCAGCAGGTCCAGGTAGCGGCGCATCCCGCTGACGGTCATCCCCGCCGAGCGCAGGCACGACAGCGCCTCGACGCGCTCCACGGTCGCGGGGCCGTACCGGCGATGCCCGCTCGACGCGTCCCGGGCCACGGCTCCCAGCAGGCCGATCTTCTCGTAATAGCGCAGCGTGGGTTCGCTGAAGCCGGATCGTCGCGCCATCTCCTGGATGGTCAGATCCCCGCCTCGTCCCCTGGTCGCTCCTGCCATGCCCACAGCCTCCGGTACTTCAAGCGCTTGAAGTCAAGCTCGCTCGCCCGCGACCTGGGCGCAACCGAAGGCGCCTGACCGACCCGGACGACTTCGCGCCGCGAGCCGGCCCCCAGCTCCACTCATCGGCGTGCTGGGACGCCGTGGCGCCTGGTTACTATGCTCACCTCATGCCGGAGGTGGACGACCAAGGGATGCAAGGCCAGTAGGCGATGAGATATTCGAAGTCGTTGCGAGATGTCGCCGTGACCCGCTACATCGAGCCCCTGCGATCCGGCGGCTCCGTCCCCGGTGTCGTCGAGGCCGACGACCTCGGCACCTACGTCCTGAAGTTCACCGGCTCCGCGCAGGGCCACAAGGCCCTGGTCGCCGAGGTGATCGTCGGTGAACTGGCCCGGGAGCTGGGCCTCCGGGTGCCCGAACTCGTCCTCGCGCACTTCGACCCGGCGATCGCCGAGCACGAACCGCACCAGGAGGTGCGCGACCTGCTCGACGCCAGCGCCGGACTCAACCTCGGCATGGACTACCTCTCGGGCGGCGCCGACCTCACGCCCGAGCTGGCCGAAGCGTTCCCCGTGGACGCGCGGGAGGCCGGACGGATCGTCTGGCTGGACGCCCTCACGGTGAACGTGGACCGCACGGTGCACAGCTCCAACCTGATGGTCTGGCCGACCCTCGGTGTCGCACCCCCGCGTCTGTGGCTGATCGACCACGGTGCCGCGCTCGTCTTCCACCACCGCTGGGACACCTCCGCCCCGGAGAAGGCGTACGACTTCCGCCACCACGCCCTCGGCCACCACGCGCCCGACGTCCGGGCCGCCGACGCCGAACTCGCCCCGAAGGTGACGGAGGAACTGCTGCGTGACGTGGTGGGCCGGGTACCGGACCCCTGGCTGACCCCCGAGGCGGGCTTCGGCACACCGGACGAGGTGCGCTCCGCCTACGTCGGCTACCTGCACGCGCGCGTGCGGGCGTCCGGGAAGTGGCTGCCCACCGACTTTCCGGGCCGCGACGAGCTGGCCGCCGAGAACGCCGCCCGCGCCGCCCGGACCGAGCGGGGGCGCCCGGCCTGGCTCAAGCGCGTCCCCGACCTGCACGGCAGGCCGGCCGCCGAACGGGACTGGTCCGCCCACCTGGACTGAGACACGACCGCGCCCCCGGTGCCGTGCGGTACCGGGGGCGCGGGTCGGTCACGGACGCCGGGCGTCAGCCCTTGAGCTGCTCGTACGCCGGCAGCGTCAGGAAGTCGGCGTAGTCCTCGTCGAGCGAGACCGTCAGGAGCAGGTCGTGGGCCTGCTGCCAGTTGCCGGCCGCGAAGGCCTCGTCGCCGATCTCCGCGCGGATGTTCGCCAGTTCCTCGGCGGCGACCTTGCGGGCCAGCTCGGCGGTGACCTGCTCGCCGTTGTCGAGGACGACCTCCGCGTTGATCCACTGCCAGATCTGCGAGCGGGAGATCTCGGCGGTGGCCGCGTCCTCCATCAGGTTGAAGATGGCGACCGCGCCGAGACCGCGCAGCCAGGCCTCGATGTAGCGGATGCCGACCTGCACCGCGTTGACCAGGCCCGCGTACGTCGGCTTGGCGTCGAGGGAGTCGATCGCGATCAGGTCGGCCGCCTTGACGTCGACGTCCTCGCGCAGCCGGTCCTTCTGGTTGGGCCGGTCGCCGAGGACCTTGTCGAAGGACTCCATGGCGATCGGGACCAGGTCGGGGTGGGCGACCCAGGAGCCGTCGAAGCCGTCGCCGGCCTCGCGGTCCTTGTCGGCGCGGACCTTCTCGAAGGCCACCTTGTTGACCTCGGCGTCCCGGCGGGACGGGATGAACGCCGCCATGCCGCCGATCGCGTGCGCGCCGCGCTTGTGGCAGGTGCGCACGAGGAGTTCGGTGTACGCGCGCATGAACGGGGCGGTCATCGTGACCGCGTTGCGGTCCGGGAGGACGAACTTGGCGCCGCCGTCACGGAAGTTCTTCACGATGGAGAACAGGTAGTCCCAGCGGCCCGCGTTCAGCCCCGAGGCGTGGTCGCGCAGTTCGTAGAGGATCTCCTCCATCTCGTACGCGGCCGTGATCGTCTCGATCAGGACGGTGGCGCGGACGGTGCCCTGCGGGATGCCGACGTAGTCCTGCGCGAAGACGAACACCTCGTTCCAGAGGCGGGCCTCCAGGTGCGACTCCGTCTTGGGCAGGTAGAAGTACGGGCCCTTGCCGAGGTCCAGCAGGCGCTGCGCGTTGTGGAAGAAGTACAGGCCGAAGTCGACCAGCGCGCCCGGCACCGGACGGCCGTCGACCTGGAGGTGGCGCTCGTCGAGGTGCCAGCCGCGCGGGCGCATGACGACCGTCGCCAGCTCCGCGTCCGGGCGCAGGGCGTACGACTTGCCGGTGCGCTCGTCGGTGAAGTCGATGGCGCGGTGGTAGGCGGCCTTGAGGTTGAGCTGGCCGCCGACGACGTTCTCCCAGGTCGGCGCGGAGGCGTCCTCGAAGTCCGCGAGCCAGACCTTCGCGCCCGAGTTGAGCGCGTTGATGGTCATCTTGCGGTCGGTCGGGCCGGTGATCTCGACCCGGCGGTCCTGCAGCGCGGCGGGGGCCGGGGCCACCTTCCAGGAGTCGTCCGCGCGAACGGCGGCGGTCTCCGGGAGGAAGTCGAGCGTGGAGGTGCGGGCGATCCCGGCGCGGCGCTCCGCACGGCGGGCGAGGAGCTCGTCACGCCGGGGCGTGAACCGCCGGTGCAGCTCGGCCACGAAGGCGAGCGCCGCATCGGTGAGGACCTCTTCCTGCCGGGGCAGGGGCTCGGCGTCGACGATGGCCAGCGAGGACGGCGCTGGTGCGGACATGAGCTGTCACTTCCTTCAGCGGTGGCACCGGGTGCCAGAGGGCGCGTATGGGGCATTACGCACTCGCTGTGCGGTCGAGTGCTTCTGGGCAGTGGATACTAGTTTCCTCATCGTGGAACTTCAAGGTTTGTTGACGTCGAGATTCTCCGGTTCGAGGGAAGGTGGCGCTCGGTGCCACGCCCTTCACTCAAGGTGGACCAGGTCGTCCTCGGTGTCGATGTCGTACGGCCGCGCCACGTCCGCACACTCCACGAGCGCGATCTCGGTCTCGTGTTCCCTCAGGTAGGCGCGTGCCCCCCGGTCCCCGGTGGCAGTCGCCGCGACCCCCGGCCAGTGCGCGGCGCCGAGCAGGACGGGGTGTCCGCGCACCCCCGCGTACGCCGCCGACACGAGCGACGTCTCGTCCCGGTATCCGGCGCGGACCCGGGCCATCGCCTCCGCGCCGATGCCGGGCTGGTCCACCAGGGAGACCAGAGCCGCCCGCGCCCCCGTCCCGGTGAGCGAGTCCAGCCCGGTCCGCAGCGAGGACCCCATGCCCTGCTCCCAGTCGGGGTTGTCCACGATGGCGCACCCCTCGAGCGCCGCCCGGTCGCGTACGTCCGCCGCGCGCGCCCCGAGGACGACGTGCACGCGGGTGCAGCCGGCCGCGCGCAGTACGGCGACCGCGTGTTCGACGAGTGGGTGTCCGCGGTGCTCGAGCAGTGCCTTGGGGCGCCCGCCGAGCCGCCGGCCGCCCCCGGCGGCCAGCAGCAGCCCCGCTACCTGGTCTTCGTCATCCGTCATGGCTCCTGCTTACCCGACGGCCCGCCAAACGTCCGGGCGTGTGCGGGGTTGACGAAGACTGAAATTCGGTCCGCGTGGTGGCGTGTGCCGTGCGGCGTGGCGTTTACTGGCCCGCGCACCACGGGGTTCGAGGGGGAGGGCTGTGTTGCGGAGCTTGGGGCAGAGGCGAGTGACCGTCGGCGACGAGGATGTGAGGGTGGCGGAGCTGAGGGCGGCGGTGTCCCGGTTGCGTCGCCGACTCGCTCTGCTGCCCGCCGACTTCCCCGACCGGGTGATCGCCGAGGACGAGCTGGCCGACCTCGCGGCGATGGCGGGGCACGGGGTTCCCGAGGCGCCGCGGCTGCGCCGCTCCCTGCTGCTGATAGCGGCCGCGATCGGCTCCGTCAGCGCCCTGTCGCCGGGGCTGACGGAGCTCCGGCACGCCGTGGAACTCTTCGGGGATCCACCGCCGCGCGGCTAGGCCGCGCAGCCAGGGGGGCCGTGGGCGGGGCTTCGCGGACACGGCCCGGGGCCGGTCGGGCCCGGCTCAGGCCGCCGGGTTGCCGTTCGACGTCAGCAGTGCCTCCGACAGTTCCGCCGCCACCTGCTGGAGCAGGGGCACGATCCGGTCGGTCGCGGCCTCGGTGACGCGGCCCGCCGGGCCGGAGATCGAGATGGCGGCGGCGGTGGGGGAGTCCGGCACGGAGACGGCCAGGCAGCGCACGCCGATCTCCTGCTCGTTGTCGTCGATCGCGTAGCCCTGGCGGCGCACGTCCGCCAGCGCCGCGATGAACCCGTCCGGCGTGGTGATCGTCTTGTCGGTCGCGGCCGGCATCCCGGTGCGGCCCAGCAGGGCGCGCACCTCCTCCGCCGGGAAGTCCGCGAGCAGCGCCTTGCCGACGCCGGTGGAGTGCGGCAGGACGCGCCGGCCGACCTCGGTGAACATGCGCATCGAGTGCTTGGACGGCACCTGGGCGACGTACACGATCTCGTCGCCGTCGAGCAGGGCCATGTTGGCCGTCTCGCCGGTCTCCTCGACCAGGCGGGCCAGGTGCGGGCGGGCCCAGGTGCCGAGCAGCCGGGAGGCCGACTCGCCGAGGCGGATCAGGCGCGGGCCGAGCGCGTACCGGCGGTTGGGCTGCTGGCGGACGTATCCGCAGGCCACGAGGGTGCGCATCAGGCGGTGAATGGTCGGCAGCGGCAGGCCGCTGCTGGCCGAAAGCTCGCTCAGGCCGACCTCGCCGCCCGCGTCCGCCATCCGTTCGAGCAGGTCGAAGGCGCGCTCCAGGGACTGGACGCCGCCTGTGGCGGACCTGGCGGAGTCGGTGGTGCTGGCGTTGGACGTCGGCACGGCACGTTCCTTTCGGGGCTGGCGGGAGGAAAGAAGCGTACCCGGCGGCCGGTTGACTACCGGCTTGTACATAGCTACGTTCTGCTTGCTGGAATTCTAATTCCGCTTTGTGGAAACGTCCAGGGGTTGGGTACTGGGCATGCCTCCACAAAGGGTGCCTCTTGACGGGGTCCGGCGGGGAGTGAAGACTCCTTCAACAGAACGTTGAAACACCTGGCAGGGAAGAGAGGGGTTCGGGTGTCGCAGGCTGAACTCGTACTGCGCTCGACGCGCGTCGTCACTCCCGAGGGGACACGGGCGGCGTCGGTCGCGGTGGCCGGAGGGACGATCACGGCCGTCCTCCCGTACGACGCCCCCGTCCCGGAGGGCGCCCGGCTCGAGGACGTCGGCGACCACGTCGTCCTCCCCGGGCTGGTCGACACCCACGTGCACGTGAACGACCCGGGCCGCACCGAGTGGGAGGGCTTCTGGACCGCCACCCGCGCGGCCGCCGCCGGCGGCATCACCACCCTCGTGGACATGCCGCTGAACTCCATCCCGCCGACCACGACGGTCGACCACCTGCGCGTCAAGCGCGAGGTCGCCGCCGCCAAGGCGCACATCGACGTCGGCTTCTGGGGTGGCGCCCTGCCCGACAACGTCAAGGACCTGCGCCCGCTGCACGAGGCCGGCGTGTTCGGCTTCAAGGCGTTCCTGTCGCCGTCCGGGGTCGACGAGTTCCCGCACCTCGACCAGGAGCAGCTCGCCCGTTCGCTGGCGGAGATCGCCGCCTTCGACGGCCTGCTCATCGTGCACGCGGAGGACCCGCACCACCTTGCCGCGGCCCCGCAGCAGGGCGGTCCGAAGTACAGCCACTTCCTCGCCAGCCGCCCGCGCGACGCCGAGGACACCGCGATCGCGACCCTGCTCGCGCAGGCCAAGCGGTTCAACGCCCGCGTGCACATCCTCCACCTCTCCTCCAGTGACGCCCTGCCGCTGATCGCGCAGGCCCGCGCCGACGGCGTGCAGGTGACGGTCGAGACCTGCCCGCACTACCTCACGCTCACCGCCGAGGAAGTGCCGGACGGTGCCAGCGAGTTCAAGTGCTGCCCGCCGATCCGCGAGGCCGCCAACCAGGACCTGCTGTGGCAGGCCCTCGTGGACGGCACCATCGACTGCGTCGTCACCGACCACTCGCCGTCCACCGCCGACCTCAAGACCGACGACTTCGCCACCGCCTGGGGCGGCATCGCCGGTCTCCAGCTGAGCCTGCCGGCGATGTGGACCAAGGCCCGCGAGCGCGGTCTCGGCCTGGAGGACATCGTGCGCTGGATGTCGGCGCAGACGGCGCGCCAGGTGGGTCTCGACGGGCGCAAGGGCGCCGTCGCGGCCGGTCACGACGCCGACTTCGCCGTCCTCGCCCCCGACGAGACGTTCACCGTCGACCCGGCCGCCCTCCAGCACCGCAACCGCGTCACCGCGTACGCGGGCAAGACCCTGTACGGCGTCGTGAAGTCCACCTGGCTGCGCGGAGAGCGCGTCCTGGCGGACGGCGCGTTCACCGATCCGAAGGGACAGCTCCTCACCCGGACCTGAGACGTCCGGACCCCCTGAATCCAGACCACCCCGAACGACCCCGAGAGGAACACCTGATCACCGTGACGGCCCAGCAGAACTCCCAGTTGGCCAGCTTCACCGGCGACGCGAACCCCTACGGAGGCGGTGACCCGTACGCGGACTATCGCACGGCCGACCTCCCGTTCACCCATCTCGCGAACCTCGCCGACCGGCGACTGGGCGCCGGTGTCGTCGCCGCCAACGACGAGTTCTTCGCCCAGCGCGAGAACCTGCTGGTGCCGGAGCCCGCCGAGTTCGACCCCGAGCACTTCGGGCACAAGGGCAAGGTCATGGACGGCTGGGAGACCCGCCGGCGGCGCGGTGCCTCCGCCGAGCACCCCTGGCCCACCGAGGACGACCACGACTGGGCGCTGGTCCGGCTCGGCGCCCCCGGCGTGATCCGCGGCATCGTCGTCGACACCGCCCACTTCCGGGGCAACTACCCGCAGGCGGTCTCCGTCGAGGGCGCGACCGTCGAGGGCTCCCCGTCGGCGGAGGAACTGCTCGCGGGTGACGTCAAGTGGACGACCCTCGTCCCGCGCACCGCCGTCGGCGGCCACGCCGCCAACGGCTTCGCCGTCTCGGCCGAGCAGCGCTTCACCCACCTGCGCCTCAAGCAGCACCCCGACGGCGGCATCGCCCGTCTGCGGGTGTACGGCGAGGTGCTGCCCGACCCGGCCTGGCTCACCGCCCTCGGCACCTTCGACGTGGTCGCCCTGGAGAACGGCGGACAGGCCGAGGACGCCTCCAACCTCTTCTACTCGCCGGCCACCAACACCATCCAGCCGGGCCGCTCCCGCAAGATGGACGACGGCTGGGAGACCCGCCGCCGCCGCGACCAGGGCAACGACTGGATCCGCTACCGGCTGGTGGACCGTTCCCAGATCCGCGCGATCGAGATCGACACGGCCTACCTGAAGGGCAACTCGGCCGGCTGGGCCTCGGTGTCGGTGCGGGACGGCGAGAGCGGTCAGTGGCGCGAGATCCTGCCCCGCACCCGCCTCCAGCCCGACACCAACCACCGCTTCGTCCTGCCGGAGCCGGCCGTCGGCACGCACGCGCGCGTGGACATCTTCCCCGACGGCGGCATCTCCCGCCTGCGCCTGTTCGGCTCCCTCACCGAGGACGGCGCGGCCCACCTGGCCGCCCGCCACCAGGAACTGGGCGGCTGACCCCGCCTCCACACCCACGCGCGGGGCGCCCGGCCGGACAGCACCGGGCGCCCCGCGCGTGCGCATCCGCGACACCGTGCCCGGCGGACCCACGCATGACGCGACGTCAGATCGGACCCAGTACCTCCCCGGGCTCGGCTGCCAGCTCCAGGGTCTCGAGCACGGTGAGCAACTGCCGCTCCTCGTAGCGGAAGTGGCTCTCCGTGATCGCGGCGATGCCCTCGAGGTGCTGGTCGAGCTCTTCGGGCGGAGCGGCTCGGGCGACCGCGGTCTGGAGGCCGCCCAGCAGGTGGGCGATCATCGAGTGGTCCTGCTCCAACGCGCGCAGCACCGGCTGCAGTTCGGGGTGCGCGGCCGCGATGGCGGGGAAGAGCGTGCGGTCCTCGCCCCGGTGGTGGCCGTCGAGGGCCGTACAGAAGCCGTGGCAGTACAGCAGCAGTTCCCGGGTGGCCGCCTCACCGGGCGTGCCGTCGGCAAGAGCGGCGCGGGTCACGGCCAGCGCTTCCCGCAGCCGGTGGTGCACCTGACGGAGTTCTTGGCTCCAGGCAACCAGCCTGGTCGTCTCGCGCTCAGTCACGCGAGGACGAAGGGTACGACGAGCGCATCGTCGGCCTCCTTCGATACGGCGCCTCCATGCCTGACACGGTCTGCCACCGGCACGCGACGCTCGGCACACCGTAGCGCACGCCCGGTCCGTCCGGCACCGGATATCGATCTCCGGAAAAATATCGGGTCTTGGAAGTATCGGGGGCGGGTCGTGGGACGGTCGGTACGGGCCCGGTGGCGTCCGGCACGCATGCCGAACTTCTGCACGCGCGTACTGCGCGCTCTGGGGCAGGTGGTGTTCCAGGCGAACCCCTGGACGGGCGGCGTCGTCGTCGTGGCCCTCTGCGCGGTCGACTGGCGGTATGCCGCCTACGCGGTGGGTGGCGCCGCCCTGGGCGCCGTCGTCGCCCGCGGTCTCGGCGTACCGCGCGACCGGCGGGAGGCCGGTACCGAGAGCTTCAACTCCGCCCTGCTCGCCCTCTGTCTGTCCGTCTTCCTCGACCCGGGCCGGCCGGCGACGGCACTGCTCGCCGCCGCGGGCTGCGTCGTGGTCACCGTCGGCACGGCGGCGGTGGAGCGTGTGCTGAGTGTCTGGAACCTGCCGCCGCTGACCCTGCCGTACTGCCTCGTGGCGGGATTCCTGACCGTCGCCGCCCCTGCGTTCCGGCGGGTGTGGCCGCACGAGACGAGCCTCGCCGCGCTGCCCGGCGCGGCCTCGGGGTGCGGCGCCCCGGACGTGGGCGACGTGCTGCGGGCGTTCCTCCACAACGTCTCCCAGATCTTCTTCCTGGAGCTGTGGCACGTGGGGGCGTTGCTGCTCGCGGGCGTCTTCCTGGCGAGCAGGGCGGCCGGACTGGTCGCCTGCGCGGGCAGCCTGACGGGCATCGGGACGGCGTGGGCGCTCGGGGTGCCGGCCGAGCGGATCGCGGACGGCACCATGGGGTACAACGCGGTGCTGGTCGCGCTCGCGCTGTGCGGGGTGTTCCTGCCGGCAGCGCCGGCGACACTGCTGTACGCCCTCTTCGGCGCCGCCACCACGACGGCGCTGACCCCGGCCGTCGCCGCGCTGCTCGCACCTTCCGGCGGGCACGTCTTCACGTGGCCGTTCGTCCTGACGACGCTCGGGTTCCTGGCCGCCGCCCACTCCTTCCCGCGGCTGACCGGCAGGGAGCCGGGCGCGCTCGCGGTGCGGCCGAGTCGTCCCTCGGCAGCCGGAGGGCCGAGGTGATCCCTAGGGCCCCGCGGCCCGGCCGTTCCTTCGGGGCACCGCCACCGCGGGCGTGAAGACCTCCGTGCGGTGCGTTCCCGCACGGCTCGACCACACCGGAGGTCTTCGTCACGAGCGGGTCCCGACGGCTCGGACGCCGCTCGTCGGCGACCGGTCCTACGCCGCGTGGCCGCCGTCCACGGCGAACTCCGCGCCCGTGACGTAGGTGGCCTGCGCAAGATGCGCGACCGTCGACGCCACCTCGTCGGCCGTGCCGAAGCGGCCCAGAGCCGTGAGTGCCGCCTGCCCCTCGGCGAAGGGACCGCCGGCCGGGTTCATGTCGGTGTCGACCGGCCCCGGGTGGACGATGTTCGCCGTGATCCCGCGCGGTCCCAACTCCCGGGCCAGCGCCTTGGTCAGGCCGATCAGCGCCGACTTGCTCATCGCGTACAGGGTGCCGCCGGGGCCGGGCACGCGCTGGGTCATGCAGCTGCCGACCGTGATGATCCGTCCCCCTTCGGTCATGCGGGCGGCGGCCGCCCGGGAGGTCAGGAAGACGCCCCGGACGTTGACCGCGAGCAGCCGGTCCACGTCGGCGGGCGTGATGGTCTCCACCGGGCCCAGCAGTCCCAGACCCGCGTTGTTGACCAGCACGTCGGGGGCGCCCCCGAGCGCGAGCGCCGCCCGCTCCACCGCCCCCGCCGCCTCGTCCGGGTCGGCGGAGTCCGCCCGCAGGGCCACCGCCCGGCGTCCCAGGGCCTCCACGGCGCGTACGACGTCCGCCGCCGCGTCCTTGCCGTTCACATAGGTCAGCGCCACATCGGCGCCCTCCCGGGCCAGCCGCAGGGCGACGGCCGCACCGATGCCGCGGCTGCCTCCGGTGACGAGGGCGGTCCGGCCGAGCAGGGGAGCGGCGGGGTGGGTGAGCGTGTTCGGGTTCGTGTTCATGGGTCCATCCCAGCGGGCGGCACGCTCCCGTGCTGGCGGAGAACGGACGTCGAATCCCGGCGGCCGGAGCACCGCTCGCGCGGTTTGTGAACTCGCCGAAAACACATATGACGTCCAGGGAAACTCCACGGTCTTGTCATTGACATGCCACTGTCTACGCGCGTCATCATGAATCCATGCGATTCCCCCCACACGTCGCCCGGCTCGGCGCGGCAACCGCAGTCCTGTCCGCCCTCCTCGTGGGCGGCACCGTCTCCGCGACCACCGCCGGCGCCGCCCCGGCGGCGGTCGGCGACATCTGCTACAGCGCCCTGCCCGCCCAGGCGCACGACACCCTGGACCTGATCGAGCAGGGCGGCCCCTACCCGTTCGAGCAGGACGGGACCGTCTTCCAGAACCGGGAGGGCATCCTGCCCGGACAGTCCACCGGCTACTACCACGAGTACACGGTGATCACCCCGGGCTCCGACACGCGAGGCGCCCGGCGCATCGTCACCGGTGAGTCGAACCAGGAGGACTACTACACCGCCGACCACTACGCGTCGTTCGACCTCGTCGACCACGGCTGCTGAACCGCCGGTCCCGGGCGGGTCGAGTGCTCAGCCGGGCTTCCGGCTCTCGGCGGCCGCGAACAGCGCGCCGCCGAGCACGAGCAGTGCCACGCTCACGTAGAGCTCGGCGCCGTCGAGGAAGCCGATCCGCTGCACCAGGCCCCAATGCCAGTCGGTGAACTCGTGCACCAGTCCCAACACGCCCTGGACAACGGCGAGCAGTCCCAGGAACTCCAGCAACTCCTTCATGTCACCGACTCTCGCCCCGCGGACCCCCCACCCACATCGGCCGCGGGGCGAGATCTCCCCGACCGAAGGCCCCCTTCTCCGTCGTCCCGCGCGTCGAAAGTCTGAGGTCCCGCGACTTCGGTCGGTGATCCCGCGCGAGGGATCGTGGTCGTGGCGAGCCCTGCGTAGATTTGTCGACTGTGAGCAAAGACAGGCCCGATCGGATCACCCCGGCGTTCCCAGGACGCCGCTGGCTGCTGCCGTCGGCGCTGATCGAACAACTCGACCCCAGCCCGGATCCCGAGTCCCTGGGGCGGTGGTCCCGGCGGCCCCGGCGCACCGCCCGTGACTGGATGGTCGACTTCACCTGCTTCCTGATCGCCGTCGTGGTCGGTCTCCTCGCCGCGGACGGGCTGAAGAACGAGCCGAACCTCTCGCACGGCATGGAGATCGCCGACCAGCTGATCGGCGCCCTCGCCTGCGCGGCCGTCTGGCTCCGACGCCGGTGGCCGGTCGGGCTGGCCGTCGCCATGCTGCCCCTCGGCTTCGTCTCGGTCACGTCGGGTGGGGCCACCATGGTCGCCCTGTTCACCGTGGCCGTGCACCGGCCCTTCCGGTACGTGGCCTGGGTGGCGGGCGCCCAGATCGCGCTCCAGCCCCTCTACTACTGGCTGCGCCCCGACCCCGATCTGCCCTACCTCGTCGTCCTCGTCCTCGGCACCCTGCTCACCGCCGCGGTGGTCGGCTGGGGGCTGCTCGCCCGCTCCAAGCGGCAGCTCATGCTCAGCCTCCGCGACCGCGCCCAGCGCGCCGAGACCGAGGCGCGGCTGCGGGCGGAGCAGGCCCAGCGGCTCGCGCGGGAGGCCATCGCCCGCGAGATGCACGACGTCCTCGCGCACCGGCTGACGCTGCTCAGCGTGCACGCGGGCGCCCTGGAGTTCCGCCCCGACGCGCCCCGGGAGGAGGTGGTGCGCGCGGCCGGCGTCATCCGGGAGAGCGCGCACGAGGCGCTCCAGGACCTGCGGGAGATCATCGGCGTGCTCCGCTCGGCGGAGTCCGACGACGCCGGGGGCCGCCCCCAGCCGACGCTCGCGGCACTCGACGCACTGGTCACCGAGTCCCGGGAGGCCGGCATGAAGGTCACTCTCGCGGGTCGCGTCGCCGACCCCGCCGAGGTTCCCGCCTCCGTCGGCCGCACCGCATACCGCATCGCCCAGGAGGCATTGACCAACGCCCGCAAGCACGCCCCCGGCACCGAGGTCACGGTCTCGGTCGGCGGAGCCCCGGGCGACGGACTCGCGATGTCGGTGCGCAACGCCCCGACCGACGGCGAGGTGCCCCATGTGCCCGGATCCGGACAGGGGCTGATCGGACTGACCGAGCGGGCCGCGCTCGCGGGCGGCACCCTGGTGCACGGCGCCACGCCCGACGGGGGTTTCGAGGTGCGGGCGTGGCTGCCATGGGGATGAGCCCGGGACCGGCGGCCGGACGGGCTCTGTCCACAGGGCGAACTCGGCTGTCGGCAACCGTGATTACGTATGGCCCATGACTGCGATCAGACTGCTCATCGTCGATGACGACCCGCTGGTGCGGGCGGGGCTGTCCTTGATGCTGGGCGGCGCCGACGACGTCGAGATCGTCGGTGAGGCCGCCGACGGCGACGAGGTCGAGGCGCTCGTCGACCGCACCCGTCCGGACGTCGTCCTCATGGACATCCGGATGCCGGTGGTCGACGGCCTGGCGGCGACGGAGCGGCTGCGCGGCCGCGCGGAGGCCCCGCAGATCATCGTGCTCACCACCTTCCACGCCGACGAGCAGGTGCTGCGGGCGCTGCGCGCGGGCGCCGCCGGGTTCGTCCTCAAGGACACCCCGCCCGCGGAGATCCTGGACGCCGTGCGCAGGGTCGCGGCCGGTGATCCCGTCCTGTCGCCCGCCGTGACCCGCCGGCTGATGGACCAGGTGGCCGCGGGCGCCGCCGACACGCGCCGCACCCGCGCGCGTGCCCGCCTCGACACCCTCAACGACCGCGAACGCGAGGTCGCCGTCGCGGTCGGCCGGGGGCTCGCCAACGCCGCCATCGCGACGGAGCTGTTCATGAGCGTCGCCACCGTCAAGACCCACGTCTCCCGCATCCTGGCCAAGCTGGACCTCGGCAACCGGGTCCAGATCGCACTCCTGGCCCACGACGCGGGCCTGCTGGAGGGTTACCAGGAGGACGGCGGGTAGGGGACCGGGGGAGCGGGGGCCGGGACGTGTCCGCTCAACCCGCCGCGGCCGCCGCGCCCCCGGGGACCTCGCCCAGCCGCACGGGCCTGCGCTCGCGGCGGGAGACGTCGCAGGCCTCGGCGATCCGCAGCGCCTGCAGCGCCTCGCGGCCGTCGCACGGGTTGGCCCGCTCGCCCCGCACGACTTCCACGAAGGTGGCCAGCTCGGCCTCGTAGGCGGGCCCGAACCGTTCCACGAAGCCCGTCCACGGCTTGTCCGCGGCCGGGGGACCGGTCGGCTCGGTGGACGCGATCGGCGTACGGTCGTCCAGACCGACGACGATCTGGTCCAGCTCCCCGGCCAGCTCCATGCGGACGTCGTACCCCGCCCCGTTCAGCCGCGTCGCCGTCAGCGTGGCCAGCGTCCCGTCGTCCAGCGTGAGCAGCGCGGCGCCGGTGTCCACGTCGTCCGCCGCGCGGAACATCGGCGGCCCGGCGTCCGACCCGGCGGCGTAGACGTCGGTGACCTCCCGCCCGGTCACCCAGCGAAGCACGTCGAAGTCGTGGATGAGCGTGTCCCGGTAGAGCCCGCCGGACTGCGGCAGGTACTCGGCCGGCGGCGGGGCCTGGTCGCTCGTCACCGCCCGCACGGTGTGCAGCCGTCCCAGCCGCCCGGCCCGTACCGCCTCCCGGGCCCCCTTGTACCCGGCGTCGAAGCGGCGCTGGAACCCCATCTGGAGCACCGTCCCGGCCGCCTCCACCTCGGCGATCGCCTGTAACGTGCCGGTCAGATCCAGCGCGATCGGCTTCTCGCAGAACACCGGCAGCCCCGAGCGTGCTGCCCGACCGATCAGTTCGGCGTGGGCCGGTGTCGCCGTGGTGATCACCACGGCGTCCACGCCCCACCGGAAGATCTCGTCCACTCCGGGTGCCGCCGTCTCCCCCAGCCGGTGAGCCAGATCCTGGGCCCGTGCGAGGTCGGCGTCCGTGAGGATCAGGGATCCCACGTCGCGGTGGCGGCTGAGCGTGTTGGCGTGAACGGTGCCGATACGGCCCGTTCCGATGACCCCGATGCGCATGGAATCAAAGTGGGCTCACAGCCCGCACCCTGTCAATGCGTATGTCCGGACAATCGAACTACACAACTTCCCGTCATCTGCGCACGGAGCTACGCTCGGGCCGTGCCGAAACCAGAAGTGGACCCCACCGTGTCCCTGGACCTCAGCGTGGATCGCAGCAGCCCCGTGCCGCTGTACTTCCAGCTGTCGCAGCAGCTGGAGGCGGCGATCGAGCACGGCGCGCTGACCCCGGGCAGTCTGCTGGGCAACGAGATCGAGCTGGCCGCGCGGCTCGGTCTGTCCCGGCCCACCGTCCGCCAGGCCATCCAGTCGCTCGTCGACAAGGGCCTGCTGGTGCGCCGCCGGGGCGTCGGCACCCAGGTCGTGCACAGCAAGGTCAGGCGCCCGCTGGAACTCAGCAGCCTCTACGACGACCTGGAGGCGGCGGGCCAGCGCCCCGCCACGAAAGTCCTGGTCAACACGGTCGTCCCGGCGACCGCGGAGACCGCCGCCGTACTCGGCGTGACCGAGGGAACCGACGTGCACCGCATCGAGCGGCTGCGGCTGACCCACGGGGAGCCGATGGCGTACCTGTGCAACTACCTGCCCTCCGGTCTCCTCGACCTCGACACCGGCCGGCTGGAGGCCACCGGCCTGTACCGGCTGATGCGCACCGCCGGGATCACCCTGCACAGCGCCCGCCAGTCCATCGGCGCCCGCGCCGCCACCGCCGACGAGGCCGAACGGCTCGGCGAGGACGAGGGAGCCCCCCTGCTCACGATGGAACGCACCACGTTCGACGACACGGGACGCGCGGTCGAGTTCGGCACGCACACCTACCGCCCCTCCCGGTACTCCTTCGAGTTCCAGCTCCTGGTACGGCCCTGAGCCCTTCCGTACGGCCCTGAGCCGCTCCCTCCGGCCGCCGCTCGCCGCGCGGGTTCGTCGCAATGTCCGGACAATGTGACCGTTGCCCGATCCCCGGAGGCAAACGCTCCGCTTGTGTGTCGGACAATGGGGCGTTTGGGGCTTCCCGCCCCGGCCGGAGCCTCGGGCGCCCCGGTACGCACAGCACGGCACAGCAAGAAGGGCACGGCCTCGTGGCACGGTTTCGGACCTGGGTAGGCATCGCGCTGGCAGGAGCACTGTCGGTGTCCCTGGCCGGGTGCAGCAGCACTGGCGGCAAGCGGGCCGAGGACGCCCGCAAGGCGGCGTCGGCCCAGGGGCAGGCGGCGGTGAACACGCCCCGCTGGACCTTCGCGATGATCACCCACTCGGGCGACGGCGACACCTTCTGGGACATCGTCCAGAGCGGCGCCGAGCAGGCCGCGGTGAAGGACAACATCAACTTCCTCTACTCCCACGACGACGAGGCCCAGCAGCAGGCGCAGCTGGTGGACGCCGCCATCGACAAGAAGGTCGACGGGATCATCGTCACGCTGGCCAAGCCCGACGCCATGAAGTCCGCGCTCGACCGCGCCCGCAAGGCGGGCATCCCGGTGATCACCGTGAACTCCGGGTCCGAGGAGTCGAAGGCGTTCGGCGCCCTCACCCACGTCGGCCAGGACGAGACGATCGCCGGCGAGGCGGTCGGCGAGGAACTGAACGAGCGGGGCCGGGAGCAGGCCCTCTGCGTGCTCCACGAGCAGGGCAACGTCGGCCACGAGCAGCGCTGCGACGGCGTCGAGAAGACCTTCGACGGCAAGGTCCAGCGGCTCTACGTCAACGGCACCAGCATGCCGGACGTGCAGTCCGCCATCGAGGCCAAGCTCCAGACCGACAAGGCCGTCGACGCGGTGGTCACCCTCGGCGCCCCCTACGCCGACACCGCGGTGAAGGCCAAGCAGGGCGCGGGCAGCGAGGCCGAGATCGACACCTTCGACCTCAACGCCAAGGTGGCGGCCGGCCTCGCCGACGGCACCCTCGGCTTCGCGGTCGACCAGCAGCCCTACCTCCAGGGCTACGAGGCCGTCGACCTGCTGTGGCTGTACAAGTACAACGCCGACGTCCTGGGCGGCGGCCGGCCGGTGCTCACGGGACCGCAGATCATCACCAAGGACGACGCCGACGCGCTCTCCGAGTACACGAAGCGGGGCACCCGATGAGCGCGGGCACGGACGCGGCCACCGCTGACGAAAGGATTCTGCAGACCTCTCCGCTGCGGAAACTCCTGGGCCGCCCCGAACTGGGCTCCGTCGTCGGCGCCATCGCCGTCTTCGTGTTCTTCGCGTTCTTCGCCGACAGCTTCCTGCAGGCCGCCAGCCTCAGCACGGTGCTCTACGCCGCCTCCACGATCGGCATCATGGCCGTCCCGGTGGCGCTGCTGATGATCGGCGGCGAGTTCGACCTGTCGGCCGGCGTCATGGTCACCTCGTCGGCGCTGGTCTCGTCGATGTTCAGCTACCAGATGACCGCAAACGTCTGGGTCGGCGTCGGCGTGTCCCTGCTGGTCACGCTGGCGATCGGCGCGTTCAACGGCTTCATGCTGACCCGCACGAAACTGCCCAGCTTCATCATCACGCTGGGCACCTTCCTCATGCTGACCGGCCTGAACCTGGGCTTCACCAAGCTGATCGACGGCACGGTCTCCACCAAGTCGATCGCCGACATGGAGGGCTTCCCCTCCGCCCGCGACGTCTTCGCGTCCACGATCACCATCGGCGGCGTCGGCTTCAAGGTGACCATCCTGTGGTGGCTCGCCCTGGTCGCCGTCGCCAGCTGGATCCTGCTGCGCACCCGCGCCGGCAACTGGATCTTCGCGGTCGGCGGCAACAAGGACGCCGCCCGCGCGGTGGGCGTCCCGGTCACCAGGACCAAGATCGGCCTCTACATGGGCGTCGGCTTCGGCGCCTGGATCTCGGGCCAGCACCTGCTCTTCTCCTACGACGTCGTCCAGTCCGGCGAGGGCGTCGGCAACGAGCTGATCTACATCATCGCGGCCGTCATCGGCGGCTGTCTGATCACCGGCGGCTACGGCAGCGCCGTCGGCTCGGCGGTCGGCGCGTTCATCTTCGGCATGACCAGCAAGGGCATCGTCTTCGCCGAGTGGAACCCCGACTGGTTCAAGTTCTTCCTCGGAGCGATGCTGCTCCTCGCGACCCTGCTCAACGCCTGGGTCCGCAAGCGCGCGGAGGCCACCAAATGACGCAGACCCCGGTACCCCAGGCGCTCGTCGAGCTGTCCGGCGTCAGCAAGAACTACGGCAACGTACGCGCCCTCGAGGGCGTCTCCTTCCAGGTGCACGCGGGTGAGATCACCTGCGTCCTGGGCGACAACGGCGCGGGCAAGTCGACCCTCATCAAGATCATCTCCGGGCTGCACCAGCACGACGGCGGCACCCTCGCCCTCGACGGCGAGGAGACCCGCCTCGCCTCCCCGCGCGAGGCCCTGGACCGCGGCATCGCCACCGTGTACCAGGACCTCGCCGTCGTCCCGCTGATGCCGGTCTGGCGCAACTTCTTCCTCGGCTCCGAGCCGCGCAAGGGCGTCGCCCCGTTCAAGCGCATGGACGTCGACCACATGCGCCGCACCACCCACGCGGAGCTCCTGCGCATGGGCATCGACCTGCGCGACGTCGACCAGCCCATCGGCACCCTCTCCGGCGGCGAACGCCAGTGCGTGGCGATCGCACGCGCGGTGTACTTCGGCGCGAAGGTGCTCGTCCTGGACGAGCCGACCGCCGCCCTCGGCGTCAAGCAGTCCGGCGTCGTCCTGAAGTACGTGGCGGCCGCCCGCGACCAGGGCCTGGGTGTCGTCCTCATCACCCACAACCCGCACCACGCGTACCTGGTGGGGGACCGCTTCGTCCTCCTGAAGCGCGGCACGATGGTCGGCAACCACGAGCGCGAGGACATCACCCTGGACGAGCTGACGCGCCAGATGGCGGGCGGCAACGAGTTGGACGATCTACGCCACGAACTGCAACGCCCCTCTTAGGGGCGCGGGGAACTGCGCGACCAGCCACAACGCACCCGCGGACGGCAACGAACCGGCGACCCCACCCCCTGTCCCATTCGGCACCCAGCGTGAGCGTGCGGCACAATCGCACCCGATGAGCACCTACCGCGACTTCACCGCCCCCATCGGTTCCCGCCGCGCCCCGGTCCTGCGCACCGTGGGCACGAGGGAACGCCGCTCGCACCTGACGGCACCCCGCGTGCCCACGGTCGGCATCGACATCGGCGGCACGAAGGTCATGGCGGGCGTCGTCGACGCCGACGGCAACATCCTGGAGCGCCTGCGCACGGAGACCCCGGACAAGTCCAAGAGCCCGAAGGTGGTCGAGGACACCATCGTCGAGCTGGTCCTGGACCTCTCCGACCGGCACGACGTGCACGCCGTCGGCATCGGCGCGGCAGGCTGGGTCGACGCCGACCGCAACCGCGTGCTGTTCGCCCCCCACCTGTCCTGGCGCAACGAGCCGCTGCGCGACCGCATCGCCGGCCGCCTCGCGGTCCCCGTCCTCGTGGACAACGACGCCAACACCGCCGCCTGGGCCGAGTGGCGCTTCGGCGCCGGACGCGGCGAGGACCACCTCGTCATGATCACGCTCGGCACCGGCATCGGCGGCGCCATCCTGGAGGACGGCCAGGTCAAGCGGGGCAAGTACGGGGTCGCCGGTGAGTTCGGGCACATGCAGGTGGTGCCCGGCGGCCACCGCTGCCCGTGCGGCAACCGCGGCTGCTGGGAGCAGTACAGCTCCGGAAACGCCCTGGTCAGGGAGGCCCGCGAGCTGGCCGCGGCCGACTCGCCGGTGGCGTACGGGATCATCGAGCACGTCAAGGGCAGCATCGGCGACATCACCGGCCCGATGATCACTGAGCTGGCCCGCGACGGCGACGCCATGTGCGTCGAGCTGCTCCAGGACATCGGACAGTGGCTCGGCGTCGGCATCGCCAACCTCGCCGCCGCCCTCGACCCGTCCTGCTTCGTGATCGGCGGCGGGGTCAGCGCCGCGGACGACCTGCTCATCGGTCCCGCGCGCGACGCCTTCAAACGCCAGCTCACCGGCCGCGGCTACCGCCCCGAGGCCCGCATCGTCCGCGCCCAGCTGGGCCCCGAGGCCGGCATGGTGGGCGCCGCCGACCTGGCCCGGCTGGTGGCCCGCCGGTTCCGCCGCGCCAAACGGCGCCGCGTGGAGCGGTACGAGCGCTACGAGCGGTACGCCGAGGCCCGTCGCACCCCCGGGGAGTCGCCGTGACCGAGACCCTGCCCCACCAGGCCGGAACGCCCGAGGAACACGGGCCGCCGGCCGAGGACCGCCGGCACATGATCCGGCGCCGTGCGCTGACGCTGCTCACCATCGTGCTGCTCATCGGCGTCCCCGCCGGCTACCTCGTGATCTCCGCCAACCAGAGCCGCGACAGCGGCCGGCAGAAGGAGGCGAAGTACGCGGCGACCGGCATGACCCGGGGCTGGCCGTCCAAGCTCCAGCGCCGCATCTACGAGCTGCCGGTCCCGGTGCCCTCGGAGAAGATCGCGTACTACGAGACGAACAACTGGAAGACCAGCCGCCTCTACGTGCAGTTCCAGACCACCAACGCCGGCCTGGACGCCTTCCTGGCCGGACTGGGCGTCGACCGCGACGCGCTGGAGAAGGACAAGATCGCCATCAGCGACCGCGCCCAGCGGGTCACCGGCTGGAACTTCCGCGCCTCCAGCACCTGGTGGGGCGTGGTCAACGAGCAGCGGAACCCGGCACCGACCCAGGACGTCGTCGTCGACCTGGACGACCCGGACTATCCGATGGTGTACGTCGTCTCACGCACCGTTCCCTAGGGCCGCACGGGCCCGGCGACCGGCCGGGGCCGATTGTCAGACCCCGCCCGTAGAGTCGAAGACAGCTGATCGGGACCACGGGCGGGAGGTGACAGGACGTATGAGCGACATGGCCTTGGCGGACGCAACCGTCTCCGCGCCGGCGGGGGAGTGGCGGGAGACGAGCGGGCCGCAGGGCCCCGCGCCGTCCGTCCCGCTCCGGCTGGCCGCCGTCTTCCTGCCCGCACCCCTTCCGCGCGACGCCCGGATCGCCTTCTGGGACCCGGAGGCGGGCGGGGACGACACCCTCTCCGGGTACGCCTCGACACCGGACGGCGACCCGGCCGGACCCACGGAGCGCACGGAACTGACGGTCGTACGCCGGCACGGCACCGGCGTACGGCGCGGGACGACGCCCGCGCTGTGCCTGCCGCTCGGCGAGGCCCTGCCGCTCCTGGTCCGGGCCCGGCACGACCCGGCCGCCCACCCGGCGACCGCCTGCTGGGGAGCGGCGGCCCTGCACGCCCTGCGGCTCACCGCTCGCGGCAGGCTGCTGCCCGGCCTCACCGCGACCGGGCACGACGCCTGGCGCGCCGGACCGCTGGACCCCGACGACATCGCGCACCTGCGAGCCGTGGCCGCCGCCCTGCCCCCGGAGGGCCACGCGGTGCCCCTGGAGGGGCCCGGCCCGATCCGGCTGCCGGATCCGGAGGCACTGGTCCGCGCCTTCCTGGACGCCGTCGCGGACACCCTGCCCCGCACCCCGGCCGCACCCCACGCCTCGGGCCGCCCCTTCGCCGCACGCGCGGCCCAGCGCCTGCCCGGCGCCCACGACTGGGCCGCCGAGGTCGCCGCCGGAATGGACGCGGGCGTGCGGATCTCGCTCCGCCTGGACCTGTCGGCGTACGACCTCTTCGACGGGGACGTCGCCTCCGGCGAGGGGGGCGGCAGCGGCGGGGTGCGCAGCGCGGGGGCCGCGATCGTCCAGGTGCACAGCCTCGCCGACCCCACCCTGGTCGCCGACGCCGCGGATCTGTGGTCGGGGGAGGCCGACGCCGCGTTCGGCCCCCGCGCGCGTGTCGACGCCGCCCTCGGAGTGCGCCGTGCGGCGCGCGTCTGGCCGCCTCTCGACCGCCTCACCGAGCAGGACGTGCCCGACGTCCTCGGGCTGTCCGAGGAGGAGGTCACCGACCTGCTGGGCGTGGCGGCGGGCCGGCTCGCCGCCGCCGGGGTGGCCGTGCACTGGCCCCGCGACCTCGCCCAGGACCTCACCGCGACCGCGGTCGTCAGGACCGCTCCGGGCTCGGCGACGGACGGCACGGGATTCTTCGAGAGCGAGGACCTCCTCCAGTTCCGCTGGCAGCTGGCCATCGGAGGCGATCCGCTCACCGAGGCCGAGATGGACACCCTCGCGGAGGCCCACCGCCCGGTCGTACGGCTCCGTGACCGGTGGGTCCTGGTCGACCCGGCGCTCGTCCGCCGGGCCCGCAAGCGCGACCTGGGCCTGCTCGACCCGGTCGACGCCCTGTCCGTCGCCCTCACCGGCAGCGCGGAGGCCGACGGCGAGACCGTCGACGTGGTGCCGGTCGGCGCGCTGGCCGCCCTGCGCGACCGGCTCACCGCGGGCGTGCACCCCGCCGAACCGCCGCCCGGCCTGCACGCCACCCTCCGCGACTACCAGCTGCGCGGACTCGCCTGGCTCGACCTCATGACCTCGCTCGGCCTCGGCGGCTGCCTCGCCGACGACATGGGCCTCGGCAAGACGGTCACCGTCATCGCCCTGCACCTCAAGCGGGCCCGGACCGAGCCCACCCTCGTGGTCTGCCCGGCCTCACTCCTGGGCAACTGGCAGCGGGAGATCACCCGCTTCGCGCCCGGCGTCCCCGTCCGCCGCTTCCACGGCGCCGACCGGACCCTGGACGACCTGGCAGGCGGCTTCGTACTCACCACGTACGGCACGATGCGGTCCGCCGCCCCGGCCCTCGCCGAGCGGCCCTGGGGCATGGTCGTCGCGGACGAGGCACAGCACGTCAAGAACCCGTACTCGGCGACGGCGAAGGCCCTGCGCACCATCCCGTCCCCCGCGCGGGTGGCGCTGACCGGCACACCGGTGGAGAACAACCTCTCCGAGCTGTGGGCCCTGCTCGACTGGACCACCCCCGGACTCCTCGGCCCCCTGAAGTCCTTCCGCGCGCGCCACGCCCGCGCGGTGGAGAACGGCGAGGACGACGAGGCGGTGGCCCGCCTCGCCCGGCTGATCCGCCCCTTCCTGCTCCGCCGCAAGAAGTCCGACCCCGGCATCGTCCCCGAGCTGCCGCCGAAGACCGAGACCGACCACCCCGTCCCCCTCACCCGCGAACAGGCCGCGCTGTACGAGGCGGTGGTGCGCGAGTCGATGCTCGCCATCGAGGAGGCCGAGGGCATCGGCCGCCGCGGTCTCGTCCTCAAGCTCCTGACCTCCCTCAAGCAGATCTGCGACCACCCCGCGCTCTTCCTCAAGGAAGAGCACCCGCCGGGCGCCGCGGGTGTGGGCGGCGCCGCCCGCATGGCCGCCCGCTCGGGGAAACTCGCCCTGCTGGACGAGCTGTTGGACACGCTGCTCGCGGAGGACGGATCGGCGCTCGTCTTCACGCAGTACGTCGGCATGGCCCGCCTCATCACCTCACACCTGGCCGCTCGCGCGGTCCCCGTCGACCTCCTCCACGGCGGCACGCCGGTGCCGGAGCGCGAACGCATGGTGGACCGCTTCCAGAGCGGCGGTACGCCGGTCCTCGTCCTGTCCCTCAAGGCCGCGGGCACCGGCCTGAACCTCACCCGCGCGGGCCACGTCGTGCACTTCGACCGGTGGTGGAATCCCGCCGTCGAGGAGCAGGCCACCGACCGCGCCTACCGCATCGGCCAGACCCAGCCGGTCCAGGTGCACCGCCTCATCACCGAGGGCACGGTCGAGGACCGCATCGCCGAGATGCTCCAGTCCAAGCGCGCCCTGGCCGACGCGATCCTCGGCTCCGGCGAGTCGGCCCTCACCGAGCTGACGGCGCGTGAACTGTCCGACCTGGTGTCCCTGCGGAGGCCGTCATGACCGCCCGTCCCGCCGACGAGGCCCGCCGCGCCCTGCGCGAGGCCCGACTGCGCGGCGAGACGACACCGGACACCCGCACGGACACCCCCACGGACACCGCGTCGGAGACCGGCGCCCACCCGGAGCCCGGCACCTCGTCCCGCGAGCCCGCGCGGCGGCCCGACGGGGACCAGGCCCGCGACCCGGCCGGGAACCAGGACCGCGACCCGGACGGGGACCGTCCTCGGCGCCCCGGTGACATCGCGCGCGCGGCGCTGCGCGGCACCCGGACGGCACGGCACACGGTGGAGCACAGCGCCGACGCCGAGGAGCCCGAGGAGACGGCTCCCCAAGCCCCGTCCGACCGCACGGACGACCCCGACTCAGGTCCGGACTCGGGCCCGGACTCAGGTCCGGCCTCAGGCCACGCTTCCGACCCCGGTGCAGCGCTCAGCCCCGCCGCACCGAACCGTCCTGACGTCTCGTCACCCCCCGCTCCCACCACCCCGGACGCGGGCGACACCCGCCCGGCCGACGTGGCACGGGAGGCCCTGCGTGCGGCGCGGCGACAGGCGCGCGCGGACGCCGCGAGCGACGAGGCGTCGAGCATCCGGCGACGCCCGGCCCCGCCCCGGCACCCCCGGCCCACCGCGGGCGACCCGCGCGCCGCCGACGCCCGGGCCCGCGCCCGTGCCGTACGGGACTTCGCCGCGGACGCCTTCCGACTGCCGCCACAGACGGACCGGGAGGACGACGACACCCCGCCCCCGGCAGCACCCGAAGGGCCGCGCACGCCGGGCGGCCCGGCTGGCGAACCGCCCCGGACGTCCGCCGTCGCGGCACGGACACCGGACCCGGCCCAGGAGTCCCCGCCCCACCGGCAGCCCCGCCCGGCGACCACCGCCTCGCCCCCGCAGAGCGACGCCACCCCCCGCCAGGCCCGCTCCGCCCCGCCCGCCCCCTCCGCGAAGCCCCGCGGCGCCCCCCGCTCGATGGCCGCCCCGGACCGCGACGGCGACCTCCGCCGCACCTTCCCCGCCCTCCTGCCCCGCGCGCCGGACGAGGGCCTCGCCGCGACCTGGTGGGGGAACGCGTGGGTGAGCGCGCTGGAAGAAGGCGCCCTGGACGCGGCCCGCCTGGCCCGCGGGCGCGGCTATGCCGAGCGGGGGCACGTCGACGCCGTCACCGTGACGCCCGGCCTGGTCCTCGCCTACGTACAGGGCAGCCGGCCGCGGCCGTACCGGGTGCAGGTGCGGTTGCGGACGCTGGACGACGACGACTGGCAGCGGTTCCTGGACGCCGCCGTCGAGCACCCCGGACACATCGCCGCGCTCCTCGACGGGGAGCTGCCCCAGTCCCTGGCGGACTGCGGGGTGCCGCTGCTTCCCGGCCCCGGCGACCTGGCGCCCCGGTGCAGTTGCCCAGACTCGGGGCACCCCTGCAAACACGCCGCCGCGCTCTGCTACCAGACGGCGCGGCTGCTCGACGCCGACCCCTTCGTCCTGCTCCTGCTCCGCGGCCGGGGCGAACGCGCGCTGCTCGACGCCCTGTCCCGGCTGAACGCGGCCCGTGCCGCGCGTGCCGCCCAGGACCGCGGACCGGCGCCACTGCCCGGCGTACGGGCCAGTGCGGCACTGGACACGCGGCCTCTCCCGCCCCTGCCCGCCCCGCTCCCCGCACCCCCGCATCCCGAGCAGCCCCCGGCCTACCCCGCGGCACCCGGCGGACCCGACCCCTTCGCGCTGGACCAGCTGGCCACCGACGCCGCCGCTCGCGCCCACGCCCTGCTCAGTACGGGCCGTGACCCGGTGGGCGGACTGACGCTGTGGCAGGACGCCGCCCGCCTCGCCGCGGCCCGCCCCGGCTCCGGTCTCACCGCCGGCACCCGGGCGCTCT
This sequence comes from Streptomyces sp. NPDC048171, assembly GCF_043202655.1. Classification (NCBI taxonomy): domain Bacteria; kingdom Bacillati; phylum Actinomycetota; class Actinomycetes; order Kitasatosporales; family Streptomycetaceae; genus Streptomyces; species Streptomyces sp. NPDC048171. The sequence goes on along the minus strand of NZ_JBIDAU010000003.1, from coordinate 33,811 downwards.
ACGCCTCCCTGGCCGCCGCGGCCGGCCGGGACCAGGCCGACCTGGCGCGCGCCGTGGCGGCCTGGCGACAGGGCGGCGCCGACGGCCTGGACGTACTGGAGGAGGCCTGGGATCCGCCGGCCGGCCGCTTCGACCGCGCCCGTCCCCTGCTGCTCGCCGCCGACCTGCCCGCGTTCCGGCCCTGGCGCAACCGCCTCACCCACCCCGGGGGCCATGTCCAGCTCCGGCTCGGCCGGTCAGGACTCTGGTACGCCTACGAGTCTGAGCCCGGCCGGGAGGACTGGTGGCCACGCGGCACCCCCGACCTCGACCCGGTGGGAGCCCTCACCGGTCTGGGCGCGTCCGACGAGCTCTGACCGGCCGTCAGGGGCCGTCCGTCCCGGGCGTCACCCCTCGGCGTCACGCACCAGGAGGGCGATCTGCACCCGGTTCTCGGCCGCCAGCTTGGCGAACAGGCTGCCCGTGTGCGCCTTGACCGTCGCCACGCTGATGTGCAGCCGCCGGGCGATCTCCGGGTTGCCCAGTCCGTCGGCGATGGCCCGGGCGGTGTCGAGTTCCCGTTCGGTCAGCGCGGCCAGTTGCTTGCGCGCGGCGTCGCGCGAGGAGTCGCGGGCGTGCGAGGACTGCGGACCGGTGGCCGCGGCGATCACCCGGGCCGTGGCCGCCGGAGACAGCACGGGATTGCCGTCCGCGACCGCCCGCACCGCGTCGAGGAGCTGCGGCGGCTGGGTGTCCTTGAGGACGAATCCGAGCGCTCCGGTGCGCAGGGCGCCGAGCACCAGATCGTCGGAGTCGAAGGTGGTCAGGATCAGCACCCGCGGCGGCGCCGGACGGGTGAGCAGCTCCCGGGTCGCGCTGAGGCCGTCACGGCCGGGCATCCGCACGTCCATCAGCACGACGTCCGGCCGGTGTTCGTCCACCACGGCGATCGCCGCGTCGCCGTCGGCCGCCTCCGCGACGACCGTCAGGTCAGGTTCGCCGTCGATGACGAGCCGCAGCGCCATGCGCACCAGCTGTTCGTCGTCGACGATGACGACACGCACCGGCCCCCGCCGGCTGTCGCTGTCGCTGTCGCTGTCCACTCAAGCTCTCTTTTCGCGCGTGGGGTTCGGCCAGGGCAGTTGTGCGGTGAGGAGGTATCCGTCGTCCCCCGTGGGGTGGTGGCGCAGCTGTCCGCCGGCGAGGTCGACACGCTCGCCGAGGCCGAGCAGGCCGAATCCCGACGCCGGCGGCTTCGCGGCCGGCGTGGTCGACGGGGAATTGCGGACGCTCACCCGGAGGCTGTCGCCGGCCGCTCCTTCCAGGGTGATGCGGATGCGGGAGTCCGGGGCGTGCTTGGCGGCGTTGGTCAGCCCCTCCTGGACGACCCGGTAGCCGGTGCGGCCGACGACGTCGGGCGGCGTCCCCGTCACGGTGCCGGCGAGGGTGACGTCCAGTCCGGACGCGCGGGCGTCGGCCACCAGGTCGGGGACGCCGTCCAGCGAGGGCTGCGGCGGTTCCGGGAGACCGGGGTCGGCCCGGAGCACGCCGAGGACGTCCCGTAGCTCCTCCAGGGCGAGGTGGGATCCCTCGGCGATGCCGCGGACCAGTACGCGGTTCTCCTCGGCCTTGAGATCCCGGCGGTGGTCCAGCACACCAGCCTGCATGGCGACCAGGGAGATCCGGTGCGCGAGGACGTCGTGCATCTCGCGGGCGATCCGGTTGCGTTCCAGGGCCCGCGCCTGCGCCGCCAGCGCGGACTGCTCCCGCTCCGCGCTCTCCGCCCGCTCCCGCAGCGACCGCACCTCGACGCGCCGGGCCCCGACGGCCATGCCCATCGCCACCGCGATGCCCGCGGTCAGGAACGGCGTGGCGACCTGGTACCAGAAGGCTCCGGGAGGGCTTTCGATCGGGTAGAGCTCGGCGCCGAACTGCGACGCGGTCACATGGACCGCCACGACGACCGCGATCTCCACCGGACGACGGCGGGTGGAGACCGACGCCAGTGCCAACAGCGTGGCCCCGGTGGACATGACCGACACCGTCGAGGCGGCCGTGACACCCAGGGCGACGGCAACCGGGAACCGCCGTCGCCACACGAGCGCTGTCAGGCACCCGAGAGCCACCAGTGGATCACCGACGAAGTACCAGGTACCCGGTTCGCCCGCCGGCCCGTTCGACACCGCCACGCCGGTGGTGATCCAAAGCACCAGGCCGAGGGCCGCGGCCGCCGTCAGCCGCCAGGTCTGCTGCCACCACCCGAGCCGTGGTGCGACGTCCATGTTCACCGGGCCATTATCGCGAAACGGTCGCGCCGGTGACTCGGCCCGAGGACCGAGGCGCCCTAGACCAAAGTCGAATCTCCGCCTCGCCCGTGGTCCAAGACGTTGCGGTCCGCCGGGCCGATGTGCGAGGCCGCGCCGCACGAACAGACTCTTCCAGCGCCGGGACACAACCGAAGGCGAAGCGAGCAGAGGGAGTGGGAGGCATGTTCGACGACGTGCGCCGAAGGCGGGCCATGGGTCGGGTCAAGCCGGGGGACGGGCGGGCACTGAAGCGCTTCCGTTGGTGGCAGTTGCCGTTCCGTGCCCTGTTCTACCTCCGGCTGCCGGACGACGACGGCGGCCGGAGCGTCTACGCCGTCGACGTCAGGCACTCGAAGAGCGACGACAACGGCAGGGTCAGTGCCCACCTGTACCTCGACGGCAGGCACCACGCCGAGTCGAAGCTCCCCGCCGCCTTCCCCGTTCCGGGCGGCGTCGTGGAGGTGAGGAGGAGCGAGTTCGGGCTCAAGCGCTGCCACTACGTCACCGATGAGGGGACCGAGTACCAGCTCGTCCCCGACCGTGACTCGGCCGAAGGGCGCCGCGCCCACTTCGACCGCAGGCACCCCGTGGCGAGCCGGGCCGTCGGCTTCCTCTCGGCGGTCGTGCTCCTCGTCGGCCTGTTCCTCGTCCTCACGCAGCTCGCCGAACAGCTCACCCGTCCTGAGGAGATCGCCCGGCACGTCGGCGGGGCCTTCACCGCGCCCGTCGACCTGCCGGCCTGGGGCAACACCGTCGTCGGCCTCATCACGGTGACGGCCAGCACGGAGCGGGCCCTGCGGCTCCGCTACAGCCGGCTCCTCGACGGCGCGGCGGGCTGACCCGCCCTCCGCCTCCCCACGCTCCACAGAGCAAAGAGCTCAGAGCACCGAGCAAGGAGTACTGCATGCGAAAACTTCTCGTCGGGGTCCTCGCCACCCTCATGGTGGCGCTGCTCACCTGGCAGGGCGCCTCCGCGCAGACGGCACCGGGCGCGGCGCCGCCTCCCGACCGGATCAGCTGGGGCGAGTGCCCCGGCACCCCACTGCCGAAACTGGAGTGCGGCACACTCGAGGTGCCGCTGGACTACCGGCACCCCGACGGCAGGAAGATCGACGTCGCGATCTCACGTCTGGCCGCCGCGAACCCCGAGAAGCGCCGCGGTGTGCTGTTCACGAACGCCGGCGGACCGGGTGCGCCCGGCCTGAGCTACCCGCTGGTTCTGAAGTACTACGGCGTGCCGCAGAGCGTGCTCGACACCTACGACGTGATCGGCTTCGACCCCCGCGGTGTCGGCTACAGCGCACCGGTGACCTGCGGACTGGAGGGGGAGGCGACGGCGACGGCGAACGTACCCGACTACGCGCTGAACCGGGCCGACGTCGCCCGGCAGGCCGAGCACGCCGCCGAGGTCGCCGAGAAGTGCGGTTCGGCGGCGACGGCGTCCTTGCTGCCCCACATCAGCACGGCGAACACCGCCCGTGACATGGACCGGATCCGCGCCGCCCTGGGCGAGTCGAAGATCTCCTACCTCGGCATCTCCTACGGCACCTACCTCGGTTCCGTCTACACCACGCTGTTCCCGCGCCGGAGCGCGCAGTTCGTGCTGGACAGCGCGATGAGTCCCGAAGGCAGCGGACCGTCGGCCACCCGCGGATTCGGGGAGGGCGTCGAGGACAGGTTCCCCGACTTCGCGACGTACCTGTCGGAACATCCGGAGTACGGCTTCGGCACCTCGGTGCGGCGGATCAGGGAGAAGTACTTCGAGCTCGCCGCCCGGCTGGACGCGAAGCCGAGGCCGGACGGATTCGACGGCAAGAAGTTCCGCAAGGTCACGTTCGAGAAGCTCTACCTGGACCAGTGGCTGCCCGAACTGGCCGAGATCTGGCAGGCCGTCGACACCGGACGGGCCCTCCCGCCCACACCGCCCGTCCAGGTGCCGCCCGGGCAGCCGGCCGACAACCCCGTCGCCGGTCAGCTCGCCGTGCTCTGCAACGACCGGAACTGGCCGGAGCCGGTCGACACGTACCAGCGCAACGTCAGGACCGACCGTGTCCGGCATCCCCTGTTCGGCGCGGCGGCGGCGAACATCTGGCCCTGCGCGTTCTGGCCCACGGAACCGTCCGAGCCACCCGTGCGGATCAGCGACCGGGGACCGTCGAACGTGCTGATCGTGCAGAACCTGCGCGACCCGTCCACGCCGCTGTCCGGTGCCCGCGCACTGCGCGCGGCCTTCGGCGAGCGGGCGCGGATGATCACCGCGGACCAGGGCGGGCACCTCGCCTACCTCTACCTCGGGAACCGCTGCCTCAACGACGCGACGACCACCTTCCTGGTCACCGGGGAGCGCCCGCGCACCGACCGGGCCTGCGCGGCCGAACCGGGCGCGAGCCGCGACGGCCGGCCCGGTGCCCCCTGAAGCGGGAACACCGGAGCCGGAATCCGCGCGGCCGAGCGGACCTCAGTCGTCGTACGACAAGCCGTGTCCCCTGCGGAAGAGGACCCTGGCCGGGTCGTCGGCCCGCTGGACGGGCACGGGCAGCTTGCCCCGCGGCTCGACCCGGCCGGCGATCACCCGGGCCGCGGCGCGCAGTTCGACCTCGGTCCAGCAGTAGGAGGCCAGTGAGGCCGGGACGTCGCCGAGGTGGGCGATGTCGTACGGGTTGCGCACCGCGAGGTGGACGACGGGGACGCCGGTCGCGAGCAGCCGGGACACCAGGGTGCGCTGGGCGCTGGTGGCACCGACGTTGTCCGTGGTGACCACCACCGCGTCCCGACCCCGCGCGGCGGCCACCGCCTCGTCGATCATCGCCGCGTCGGGCGTCCGGCCGGTGGCGAGGAGGGTGGTGCCGTAGCCCAGTTCGTCGAAGGCCTGGGCCAGCTCGGGCACCGCGGTGCGGTTGGCGTCGGTGGGGAAGGCCGGGCTGGCGCCGACCACGAGCAGCTTCCGCTGCCGGCGGCGCAGCGGGAGCGTGCCGTCCTCGTTGACCAGCAGGGTGGTGGTGCGCTCGGCGATACGGTCGGCGGCGCGCAGGTGAGCCCGGGCGCCGACGACCCGGTCGACCTCCCTCTGCGACACGTACGGGCTGCCGCCGAGCAGGCCGGCCTTGTCCTTGACCCGCAGGATGCGCAGGACCGATTCGTCGAGCCGCTCCTCGGTGATCTCCCCTTCCCGGAAGGCGGCCAGGACACCGTTGTAGGCGACGTCGATGTTCGGCGGGAAGAGCAGTTGGTCGACGCCGGCCTTGAGGGCGAGGACCGGCACGCGGTCGTCGCCGTACTTGGTGCGTACGCCCTGCATGTTGAGTGCGTCGGTGACGATCACACCGTCGAAGCCGAGCTCCTCGCGCAGCACGCCCTGGAGGATGGTGGGCGACAGGGTGGCGGGCTCGTTGCTGGGGTCGAGCGCGGGCACCTGGAGGTGCGCGGTCATGATCGAGTCGACGCCGGCGGCGATCGCGGCCCGGAAGGGCGGGGCGTCGACGCGCTCCCACTCCTCGCGGGTGTGGGTGATCACGGGCAGTCCGGTGTGGCTGTCCTCGCCGGTGTCGCCGTGGCCCGGGAAGTGCTTGGCGCAGGCCACGACGCCGGCCCGCTGATAACCCGTCACCTGGGCGCCCACCATGCGGCCGACCTCGCGGGCGTCGGCGCCGAAGGAGCGGACGTTGATGATGGGGTTGGCCGGATTGACGTTGACGTCGGCGACCGGCGCGAAGTTCTGGTGGATGCCGAGAGCGGCGAGTTCGGTGCCCGATATCCAGCCGGCGGCGCGCGCGTCGGAGAGCGAGCGGCCCGCGCCGAGCGCCATCGCCCCCGGCAGCTGGGTGGCGCCGCTGCCGATGCGGACGTTGACGCCGTGCTCCTGGTCGATGGAGATCAGGGAGGGGATGGGGGTGGGCAGTGCGAGCGAGGCCCGCTGCACACCGTTGCTGAGGTCCGCGACCTGGCGCGGGTCCTGGATGTTGTTCGCCCAGCCGGAGAAGTAGATGACCCCGCCGACGTGGTACTTGGCGATGAGCTCGGCCACGGTGCGGACGCCGAGTTCCTTGAGGTTGCGGTCCTGGTCGAGGCGGCTGGGGGAAGTCGCCGACGTACCGTAGAAGTACGGCACGAACAGCTGGCCGATCTTCGCCTCGACGCTCATCCTGGAGATGATCTTCTTGAGGCGCCGGTCGCGCGAGTGGGCGGCCGCCGGGGTGGCCGCCACACCCGAGACGGCCGTCGCGCCCGCGGCGACCACGGTCGCGGAGGCGAGCACGGTTCGTCGGGAAAGACTCCGGTCCTGCATGCGGACTTGCTCCTTCCACCCTTGCCCATCAAGGGACTTGACGGATTCTTGAAGGACTCCGAGCAGCGGGAAACGTAGCCCGCGGATTACGGGCGGGGCAATAGGTCTAGACAAAATAGGTCCAGACGATCGAGGGCTACGCGCCCGGTCGGACACGCCTCGTGCAGAGGCCACGCCGACGCCTTGACCACCCACGACACATCGGACCCGGCCACCCTCGCGGCGCTCCGCCCGGCCGGGACGGAGATAATCACCGTATGAGGCTCACTCTGCTCGGCGGCGGCGGGTTCCGCGTACCGCTCGTCCACCGCGCCCTGGTCACGGACGACGGCGACGCGACCGGCCGGTGCACCGAACTGGTGCTGTACGACACCGATCGGGCGAGGCTCGACGCCATCTCCTCGGTCCTCGCCGAGCAGGCGGCCGCACTCGCCGGGGACGACCGGCCGGCTCCGCCCGCCGTCCGGGCCACCACCGATCTGGACGACGCGCTGCGCGGCGCGGACTTCGTCTTTTCCGCCATCCGCGTCGGTGGCCTGGAGGGCCGTGCCCGGGACGAGCGTGCGGTACTCGGCGAGGGGATCCTGGGGCAGGAGACGGTCGGCGCGGGCGGCGTCCTGTACGGGCTGCGCACGGTGCCGGAGGCGGTGCGGATCGCCGAGCGGGTCGCGGCCGTCGCGCCGGACGCCTGGGTCATCAACTTCACCAACCCGGCGGGCATGGTCACCGAGGCCATGCAGCGCGTTCTCGGGGACCGCGTCATCGGCATCTGCGACTCGCCGGTCGGACTGTGCCGGCGGGCCGCGCGAGCGCTGGGCGCGGATCCGGACCGCGTGGGCTACGACTACGTGGGGCTCAACCACCTCGGCTGGCTGCGGCGGGTCACCGTGGACGGCCGCGACCGGCTGCCGGAGCTGCTGGCGGACGCCACCGCGCTGGAGTCCTTCGAGGAGGGCAGGCTCTTCGGCGCCGACTGGCTGCGGACGCTCGGCGCGCTGCCCAACGAGTACCTCCACTACTACTACTTCAACCGGGAGGCGGTGGCGGCGCTGCGGCAGGCACCCGCGACCCGCGGGGAGTTCCTGCGCGAGCAGCAGGCCGCCTTCTACGAGGACGCGGCCGCCCGGCCCGAGCACGCCTTCGCCGCGTGGGAGCGCACGCGCCAGGAACGCGAGGCGACGTACATGGCCGAGAGCCGGGAGAGCACAGGCGGCTGGGAGCGCGCCGCGTCCGATCTCGAGGGCGGAGGCTACGACCGGGTCGCGCTGGCGCTGATGCGCGCGATCGCCCGCAACGAGCGGACGACGCTCATCCTCAACGTCCGCAACCGCACGGCCGTCCCGGGCCTGGACGCGGACGCGGTCGTCGAGGTGCCCTGCCTGGTCGACGCCACCGGCGCGACCCCCCTGGCCACGGGCCCGGTGGCACCGGACCAGCTCGGCCTGATGCTCAGCGTGAAGGCGGTGGAGCGCGCGGCGATCGAGGCGGCGACCAGCGGCTCGCGCTCCGCGGCACTGCGGGCCCTGGCGCTGCACCCGCTGGTGGACTCGGTGAACACGGCGGAGCGCGTCCTCGCGGACGGATTTCCCTCGTCCGGGACCGCCGGTTCCCGTGACCGTCACCACTGAACGCCCCCTGCCGAAGACAGTCACATCGGTAGAATGTGATGCAAACGCCGGCAGCAGTGCGTAAGGGAAACGGGACACGTGGACAGACTCACCTCCGTGGAGCGCGCGCTGCGCGCCGCGACGCCGAACGCACTGCTCGACGTCGTGACAGTGGCCCTCATGGAGCAGTACGGCGCCGCACGCGTCGAGCTGCGCATGGCCGACTACGGAATGCGCTCGCTCCAGGCGGTCGAGACCGTGCCGTTCACCACGGAGCCGGTCATGATCCACGACAGCCCGCAGGGCAGGGCGTTCGGATCGCAGGAACCATTCCTTCTCGCCGACCCCGACGCACACGCGGTGACCGTTCACCTCCCGGTCACGATCCGTGGCGACCGCCTGGGAGTCCTGTCCGTCACCGTGCCGGAGGATCGCCACTCGCAGGAACTGATTCCGGAGATGCAGCACCTCTGCGACGTCCTCGGCCACGAGATCCTCGTCGCGGAGCGTGACACCGACCTCTACCTGCTCGCTCGGCGTGCCGCGCGCCTGACCCTGGCGGCGGAGATGCAGTGGCAGTTGCTGCCGGGCCGTGCCTGCTCGCGCCCCGAGTTCTCCCTGGGCGGCCATCTGGAGCCCGCGTACGCGATCTTCGGGGACAACTTCGACTGGTCCGCGTCCGCCGACCATCTCACGCTCACCGTCACCAACGGCATGGGCGAGGGCATCGAGGCGGCCCTGCTCACCAACCTCGCCGTCAACGCCATGCGCAACGCCCGGCGTGCCGGACTGGGCCTGGCCGACCAGGCGGCACTCGCCGACCAGGCGGTGTACGCGCAGTACCGCGGTTCCGCCCATGTGTCGGTCGTTCTGCTGCGCTTCGACCTCGCGACCGGCGAGGTCGAGGCCGTGGACGCCGGGTCGCCCCGTATCTGGCGGATGCGGGACAAGGACGTCGACTCCCTGCCCCTGGAGGAGCAGTTGCCTCTCGGCATGTTCGAGGACACCCACTACACGTCCGAGTACTTCCAGGTGCTTCCCGGTGACCGTCTGCTGATCGGCAGCGACGGCGTCTACGACTCCGTCTCCCCCGCAGAGGAGAAGTACGGGGAACGAGCGCTCGCCCGGTCACTGACCGCCGCCCGGCTGCTGCCGCCGCAGCAGGTGCCTGGAGCCGTGCTGCGTGAGCTGGCCGCGTACCGTGGCAACACGCCCTTGGACGACGACGCTCTGGTCGTCTGCCTCGACTGGTACGGGCGGCGGAACTGACGGGGGCAGGACCACCGCGGACGCGCGTGCAACCCCGGCCCCGGTAGCTCCTCGTACCCCTCACTGCGCCTCCACTTCAGGGACCTGGGAGAATCCCCGTATGGGAGTCGAAGCTGCGGTGACCGTCACGACGGTCGACGAGGTGCGGATCGTGCAGGCCGTCGGGGAGTTCGACCCCGACAGCGACGAGGGTCTGGCCCAGGCCCTGGTCCCCACGGCGGACCGCCCGACGGGCACCGTCCTGGATCTGGCCAAGGTCACGTTCGCCGACTCCGCCTTCCTCCACACTCTGCTGGCCGCCAAGACCGAACACGACCGGGCGGGCGTCCCGTTCGTGCTCACCCAGTTGCCCCCGGTGGTGGAGCGACTTCTCACGCTGACCGACGTCGCCCGCGCCTTTGACCTCACCGGCGACATCCAGGCCGCCGTGGCCCTGATCAGGGCCCGCGGCGACGCCGCCGACCGGCAGTGAGCGCCAGGCACCGCAGGGGCTCAGGCGGCCGCCCGGGGGAGCGGCCGGGAAGAGAAAGGTGAAGGCACGTGACCACAGCCGAGACGAAGGCCGGCTGGCTGGAGCCGCCCCTCACCGCCGCCACCGCCCGTGACCGCGTCCGGGGACTGCTGCTTATGTGCGAGCCGGCGCCGCCTCCGCAGGTGGTCAACGACATCCTGCTCGTGGTCACGGAACTGGTCACCAACGCCGGCCGGCACGGCGGTGGCCTGATCGCCTTCGACGCGCGCCTCGCCGAGGACACGATCACCATCAGCGTGACCGACGCGTCACCCGTCGTCCCGCACACCCACGCCCGCGACCGGGCGAGTACTCCGGGCGGCTTCGGCTGGCCCTTGATCCAACTCCTCAGTCACGAGGTGCGGGTGCGTACCTCCGCCACCGGAAAGACGATCAGGGCTGTCCTGGGCACCACCGCCCACGGCTGACGCGTCGCCGCGGGCGAACGGTCCCTCGCCGGGGTCACGGCGCTCAGGCCGCGGAGTGTGCCGCGGGTGACGCGTCGACGTCGCCGTGAGCGGTGCTCAGCTCCGCCTGCAGCGCGGCGAGCCCCGTGGCGAGGGCACGCCGTTCGGTGGCGGGCATGTTGCCGATGGCCCGGTGGAGCACACCGTCGCGTCGTTCGCGGATGCGCAGCAGGTGCCGGCTGCCTGCGGGGGTCAGTTGCAGGATGACCTCGCGGCCGTTGCCGGGGCAGGGCAGGCGCTCGAGGAAGCCGATGGCTTGCAGGCGGTCGCACATGCGGGTCACGGTGGACGGCGCGGAGGCGAGCAGTTGGCAGACGGTGCGCATCCGGATCCCGTTCGCACGGTCGGCGAGGTACATCAGGCGCAGTTGGGATGTCGACGTGGGCGTGGTGCCACCGTCGGTGGCATTCCTGGCGTGCTCCCACAGCACGTCGAGGAGTTCGGTGATGCCGCCGGCGGACCGTACTGCCTCATGGCAGGTCCTGTCGGGGGCTGCGTCCGGTGCGGTCATGGTGGCCCTCAGTGGTGTGCTTCTGCCCGGCCGGCGGCCGGACACTGGCTCAGGTGGTGCCGTCCGGTCCGGTGGGGCGGGCCGCAAGGACGTCGTCTTCGCCCGCTGCGGATTGCGCGGCGCGGGCGGGGAACGATCTGGTGAGGTGGTCGAGGGTGCCGGTGACGTCCAGGAGACGGTCCAGTTGCGCGGGGCGGTCGTCCAGGTGCAGTCGCACTCCTGCCTGAGTGGTGCGGCGGCCGATCATCAGCAGGACGGACAGGCCCATGGAGTCGACCATGCCGAGTCCCGCGCAGTGCAGATGGAGGTCTTCGAGGCCGGGCCGGGCGGCGAGCCGGGCGGTTGCCTCGTCCAGGAGGAGGTCCGCGTTGTCGTAGTCGAGATCGCCGTGCACCTCGATACGGACCTCGTTCTGCGTGTCGACCGTGACGAGGCGCAGGTCGGGGGGTATTGAGGTCATGCGGTGGTCCCGGCGGAGTCGGAGTGGGCGGTCGTGAGCATGTGCGTGGCGGCCCGGAGCATGCGGCAGGCCCGGGGAAAGTCCTTGAGTTCATGGGCCAGCAGCCCCAGTGCCGGGGGCAGACTCATCGCGGGCACACCCCGCGCCTCCAGGATATGCGCGGTCCAGCCGATGAACCCGGTGAAGAGGGTTTCGTCGCCGAGGTAGAGGGCGGTGGAGAGGAACTCCACGATGTGCGCCAGGTCCTCGGCGGTCCGCTCACGTTGCAGATCGTCGTAGGACGCCATGGCCGGAAACTCCGTCTCCAGCCGGGTGAAGACGGCGCGTACCAGGGACCTGCCGTTCCGGCTGACCAGGGTGTACTCCTGGTCCGACAGGTGGGGCAGATCGTCGATCTGCTGGTGGTCGGGCTGTGGCCGGGGCAGCGGCCCCCGGGCAAGGCGATCGGCGGCCGTGCGGGCGTCGGGGGCCCACGCGTCGGCGCCCAGCAGTCGTGCGTACCGCCCGTCGGGTCCGAATGCGGCGCCTCCGACGAGGACGGGCACGCCGATGGCCTGGCACGCGGTGACCGCCGCGTGGGCCGTGGGCAGTCGCGTGGCGATCGAGCTGGACAGGGCGACCGCGTCGGCGCGGGTCTTGTGAAGGTGGTCGATGAGGTGCGGTGCCGGGACCTGCGCACCGAGGTAGTCGATCTGCCAGCCGCGCAGTTTCAGCACTTCGGCCAAGAGGCGGGCCGGCAGGGCGTGCCACTCGCCGTCCACGCAGGCGACGGTGATCCGGCCCCGGGAGCCCGCGGTGCGGGCGGAGGGGTGCACGCTCACCGCGGAGACCGCCCGCTCGTTGATGGCGGTCGCGGCGTGTTCCTGGGCGACGCTGATTCGGTTCGCCGCCCACTCCTCACCCACCTTGCCCTGCACGGCCGCGATGACGTCCAGCAGCACGCCCTCCGGTTCCGCCCCTTCGTCGAGGGCACGGAGCACCAGTTCGGTGGCCGCGTGCTCGTCGCCCGCCGACACGGCGTTCCACAGCAGGTCCGCCAGCTCCCGCAGGTCCGGGCCGACCGACAGACAGGGCGAGACAGTGGCGTTCATGCGGTGTACCTGCCCCGTGTGTGGCCGTTCACCGCACTCAGGTGGTGGGTGCGGGGAGCGGAGATCACGACGACGGCCATGTCGTCGTGACGGCCTTGACCGAGCCACTGGGCGGCCAGCATGTGCACGTGCTCCGCGATCCCCTCGGCGGGCATGCCCGCGCACTCGGACAGGGCGCGCTTGAGACGCTCGTCGCCGAAGAGAACGTCACCCATCGGCCCGCCCCTGGCTTCGGTGATGCCGTCGGTGTACAGGACACAGGACTCGCCGGGGGCCAGGGACACGGTCGCGGTCAGGGCGGAGATCGAGGGCACGGCGCCGACCAGGGTGCCCCGGGTCCCCGCTTCCTCGACCGTGCCGTCCGCGCGGATGATCAGAGGGGCGGGGTGGCCGCCGCTGGTCAGCCTGAGATCCACCTCGCTGCCCCGGCGCTTGGCGGAGGCCAGGACCAGGGTCGCGAACCGAGTGGTGTGCGAGTTGAGCAGTGTGGTGTTGAGCACGTCGAGCATGCGCTCGTGGTCGTCCGCCATCGGCAGCAGCGCATGCAGCGTGTTGCGGATCTTGCCCGTCAGTACGGCGGCCTCCAGGCCCTTCCCGCACACGTCCCCGAGCGTGACCAGGGAAGCATCACCGTCGACGGTGGCGGGGTGCACGTCGTAGAAGTCTCCGCCGATGCGTTCGTGGTCCCCCGCCGGCCGGTACCGGCCGGCGAAGTCGACCCCGGAGATGTGATGCAGCACAGGCGGCAGAAGGTCACGCATCAGGACCTCGGTGATCGCGCTCTGCTCCGCGTAGAGACGGGCGGCTGACATCGCCGCTCCGGAACGGGCCGCGAACAGCCGTGCGAAGACTTCCTCTTCCTCGCTGAACGCGACGCTCTCCGCCCTGCGCAGCAACACCAGCGCGCCGGCCGGGACACCGTGCCCGGGCAACGGGGTGATCACTATCGAGCCGACCGGACCGAAGCCCTCGGGCACCATCCACCCCGGCGCCGCCGCGGGGTCGATCCACCGCGAGGGCACCGGCGGAAAGCCCCGCAGCGCCTCCGCCAGACCCGGCACGCCCTCGGGGTCCACCTTCTCCTGCGCCAGACCGGGAACCCCGCCGCGCAGGCAGGTCACCACCGGGAGCCGACGCCCACGGGCGGGCGCGACGACCAGCGCCGCGTCCGCGAGGCTCTCGGCGGCCATCTGCGCGGTCACATCCATGCAGCGCCCCAGATTCAGCGAGGAGAGCAGGGCACTGGACGCCTCGGCGAGGAACGCGGTCCGCTCTCGCTCCGCCTGCAGGGCTTCCCGGGCCAACTGGTGATCGGTGTCGTCGACCAGCCACCACACCACTGAACCGTCGTCCCGCACACCGGGATGCGCCTCGTAACGGCGGCCCCCGATCGCACCGGACCACGGCACATCGGTCTCCGGGACGATCCGCGGGCCGGGGAAGCGCAGCGCTTGATGAGCGTCGGCGATCCAGGACGGAGCCGCATCCACCAGGGGCGTCCCGGGAACGGCGCGGGGCAGGAGCACACCGGCGGCGTCATTGCGGCGCACCAGTCTGCCCTCGGCGTCAGCGACGAGAACCGGGTACGGGGCGCCGCCCCAGGAGGGGTCCGAATCCGTGCTTACGCCGGTTTGTGCTTGGGTGGATACCAAAGACCGAGGACCCGCTGAGCGAATCCCTCACCTCATCACCTCGACGGAACAGTTGCCTCAAGGCAACCATCCCTCATGAGGTCGCCTTCTGACAACCAGCGTTCTCGGGCTCGGCGGCGGTGGGGGGCGTGGGTTCAGGCAGGGTGCGGAAGAGGAGCCAGCTCAGGGCCGGCATGGCGATCAGGGGAGTGAGGGCGGCCCGGAGGGTGGTGGTGTCCGCGAGGTGGCCCAGCAAGGGGCTGATGAGGCCGCCGACGCTGACGGTGAGACCGAGGGTGATGCCGCTGGCCGTGCCGATGCGGGAGGGCAGGTAGTCCTGGCCGAGGGTGACCTGAAGCGAGAAGGGGACGTACAGGCCGGCCGAGGTGAGAGCCACGAAGAGGAACATGGCCGGGCCGGGTGTGTGGATCACGCCGGTGACGGCGGCGATGCAGAGCAGGTAGGACCAGCGGCAGACACGGACGCGGTTGTAGCGGTCGGCCAGGAACCCGCCCAGGACCGAGCCGGCGGCGCCGCCCAGGAACAGCAGGAACAGGGCGGCGGTGCCCGCGGTGGTGCCGCCCGGTACGCGCTGCTGGGCGTAGAGGGAGATGAAGGTGCTCAGCCCGGTGAAGACGACGGAGCGGAAGACGACCGCCAGGGACAGTCGCACGAACGAGGCCACGTCGTCCGCGCCGGGGGGCACTTGTGTTCCGGTCGTGCCGGTTCGGGGCCGGGCGAGCATCCGCAGCACGGGCACGCACAGGGCGGCGCCGGCGAGCGCGGGCAGGACGAGGACGGGAGTCCAGTCCAGGGAGCCGTGTCCGATGGCGGCCGACACCATGAGCGGGGCGAGCGCGAAGCCGATGTTCCCGCCGAGGGAGAACCAGCTCATCGCACTGTGGCTGCCCCGGCCGGCCTTCCTGGCCACGCGGGCGGATTCCGGGTGGTAGGCGGCCACGCCGACGCCGGACACGGCGACGAAGAACAGGGTGAGTCCGTAGGAGCCGCTCAGGCCGCTCAGTGCGATGCCCACACCGCCCAGCAGGGTGCTGACCGGCAGCAGCCACGGCATCGCCCGTCGATCGGTGAGCACCCCGAACAACGGCTGGGCCACCGACGACAGCAGGGACGCGGCCAGCACGATCCCGGAGGCGGCCGCGTAGGTGTAGTCCCGTTCGGCCACGAAGAACGGGATCAGTGCCGCCACGGCGCCCTGGTAGATGTCGACGCAGGCGTGCCCGACGGCCAGCAGCAGGATCGATGTCTTCTTTCGCACCCCACTCATGCTGGGAGCGGCACCCCGTGTCGCGCTTCCGATAGATTGCCAGGTGATGCAGGAAATCCGCCACACGGCTGTCGCGCCGACCCGGACCCAGCACCTGGCCTCCGGCGGCGAGATCCACGCGCACCGCCACGACGACCACCAGATCGTCTACGCCAGCCGCGGCGTGATCGCGGTGACCACCGACGCCGGTTCCTGGATCGCTCCCGCCACCCGCGCGCTCTGGATCCCCGCCGGCACCGTCCACCGGCACCAGGCCCACGGCGGACTCGACCTCCACCTCGTCGGCCTGCCCACCTCGGACAACCCCCTCGGCCTGGACACACCCGCCGTCCTCGCCGTCAGCCCCCTCCTGCGCGAACTCATCGTCACCTACACCCGCGACCCCGACGACGACACCCCACCCCGCCACCGGATACGCGCCGTCATGCTCGACCAGCTCACCCTCTCCCGCGAACAGCCCCTTCACCTGCCGGCCCCCACCGACCCCCTGCTCCGCGCACTGCACGACATCCTGCGCACCGACCCGGCCGACAACCGCTCGCTCGAGGACCACGGACGCCGGATCGGCGCCGGCGCCCGCACCCTCTCCCGCCGCCTCCGCGACGACCTCGGCCTCACCTACCCGCAGTGGCGCACCCAGATCAGGCTCCACCACGCCCTGATCCTCCTGGCCGACGACACCCCCGTCACCACCGTCGCCCACCGCTGCGGCTGGTCGTCCGCCAGCACCTTCATCGACGTCTTCCGCCGCACCTTCGGCCACACCCCCGGCACCCGCCCCACCACCTGACCACGCGCCCGGTCTGCGCACGAACCGTCAGATCCGCTGTCGGACACGGCGCCTGGCGCCTCGCCCCCATGGACGAAAACGGCCTTCGCAGGGTCCGTCTGTACGATGCTCGGGCGTCCTGCCTCACGTACCTCGACGACAACGGTGTGCCGGATGACCTGCTCGCACGGTGGGCCGGGCACCCGAACGTGAAGACGGCGAAGAAGTGGTACGTGGAGCCGGACGTGGCGGACCTGCGTCCAGCGGCGGAGGCATGGGGAGGTCTCGCGGGGGGTGTGTGAAAGATCGTGACAGATGAAGGTGTGAACCCGTGACCGAAGACAAGACCGAGACGCTGCAGTACCGCTTTGACGGGCCAGAACACCTACCGGTCCTGATCCTGGGGCCGTCCCTCGGCACCACATGGCACAGGTTGTAGAGACCGTCCATCGGCGTCCAGCCCAGTCCAAGATGAGTGCATAATGCCAGGTCAGGGCATTCTGGTCCGGGGGAGTCGACGCAGTCGGTGATAGGCGTGTGCGAGCGGCGTGCGATGAGGAGTCCCGCAGGTGCGGCCCGGCGGGGCTTCTGAGTAGGTGGGCTGCAGCGTCCGGTGTGGGCACCGTCGCACTCGGGTCCTCCTCTCTCGAGTACCCGAAGCAAGGACACGGAGACGACGCGCGTCTTACGGCCGCTGCGCAGCATGTGGCCTGGGAACTCTTCTCGGCCAACCAGGACGTAGCCCTCCCCCCTGCAAATCGCAACGCCTTTGGAGGTGTCTGCAACATTGGAGCGACCGCCGCGGCATTGCCAGAGACGGCGGTCGCCAGCCTGACACACGTCACCGCCGAGGACTTTGCTGCGCCACGGCCTGCCGCCCGTTCCTTGCCATCGATGCTTTATGTCACCGCAATTCACCGCGCTGCTGCAGTCCGTTGGCCCTATCTGCCGGGCTTGCGAATCCCGATGCTGAAACTGACGGCCAGACCGAGTGGGATGACGAGTACCCCTGGCCGAATTCAGAGATCCTCATCATGGTCGCCGAGGCGTCCGTCCGTCACTGGAGCGTGGCCTTCAGGGCCGTCCAGGAAGGCCACCAGCTCCTGGCGCTGCGCAACGTCGACGCGGCCGTCTTCTGGGCGCCGGACGGCACCGCCACGTACCGGATCGGGACCGGCTTCGGCGAAGTCAAGGCCAAGTTCGTCCAGCCCGGCCAGATGATTCCCGAGGGTGACGACTGAGGGCCAGCCCCACAGGCCGCGGCGACTCCCTGGGCGCCGCCCTCAACGACCTCCTGCGCTCCCAGGTCACCCCCCGCCACCGGCTGTCGTCGTACAACGCCAAGCACCGGCACGCCCAGCTCAGCCAGCTAACCGCGACGCACCGCGGGCAGCAGGCCCTCGCGGACGCCGGCCTCCACGTCACGACCAAGACCCTCATCAACTGGTTGTCCGACTCCGAGTGCAACGTCCGCCGCAGCTACGTGGACATCATCCACACCGCCTACGAGAACGCCGCCACCGTCCCCGCTACCCGATCCCCGGCCACATCAAGCGGGGCCAGTACGAGATCAGCGGCGTCGTGAAAACAGGGGACGACGAGCGCACCCGCGGCACCGTGGACGCTGCGCCCTTGCGGCTCGATGGCAGCCAGGGCAACTGGGACGAGATCGAGGAGCTCTGGCTCGCCGGTGAACTCACCGACGAGGAGTTCGAAGATCACTTCATCGACGACGTCATCGTGGAGGACATCGGCGAAGGCACCGACGGATGGGAGTTCCCGGGAGACTGGTACACCGTCGAGCTCAGATGAGACCGCCAGTCCTCGCCGGCCCTCCCCGTCGCCTTCCGCCGGTAGCCCGCCGAATGCCGTGCACCAGCCCCTCGGCCTCGGGAAACCTCATGTCAAGACCGGACTCGACGGACCGCCGTGACCTCATCCATTGAAGATCCCTAACTGCCGGCCGACGCCCGCCCACCGCCCTTCCTCAGCCAGGAACTGACCTTGAGCGACTGCTGCAGATCCGCTTCATGGAGCTCGGGTCGCACCTCGGCCAAATGCCGCCGGATCTCCACAGCCTCGGCGACTGCGGCCAGGGCTTCTTCCCTCCGGCCCCTCTCACCCAGCCGGACAGCGAGGTTGTTCAGGCTAGAGGCGAGGCCGGGACGGCCGTCGGTGGGGTTTAGCGGGGCTGCTTCCCGGTACAGGTCGACCGCTTCGGTGATCGCGGCCAGAGCTTCCTCGCTCCGGCCGCTCTCACTGAGCCGGTTGGACAGGTTGTTCAAAGCTCTGGCGAGGCCGGGACGGCCGTCGGTGGGGTTTAGCGGGGCTGCTTCCCGGTACAGGTCGACCGCTTCGGTGATCGCGGCCAGAGCTTCCTCGCTCCGGCCGCTCTCACTGAGCCGGTTGGACATGTTGTTTAGTGTTGTGGCGAGGTCAGCGCGTGAGACGTCCAAGTTCTCACTCACCGAATCCCGGTAGAACGTCACGGCTTCGGTGATCGCGGCCAGAGCCTCCTCACTCCGGCCCACATCGCCCAAGCGGACAGAGAGGTTGCTCAGGTATCTGGCCAGGTCGGAGCGGACGCTGGTGGGGTTTAGCGGGGCTGCTTCCCGGTACAGGTCGACCGCTTCGGTGATCGCGGCCAGAGCTTCCTCGCTCCGGCCGCTCTCACTGAGCCGGTTGGACAGGTTGTTCAAAGCTCTGGCGAGGTCGAAACGGTAGGCATCGGGGTCCTGCCGCGCCAGCTCCCTGTACCTTCTTACGGTGATCGCGACGAGGCCGTCCTCATCTCGAGCGTCAGCCGGGTCGCCGAGAACCTCAGTGAAGACTTCGACCAACTCGTCGGCCGTCGGCCTGTCGGCGGGGCTGGGGTCGAGGCATCTCCACAACGCTTCGGCAATCGGGGCCTCAACCTCCAATTCCTCGAGGGCCTGGCGCAGTTCGGCGTCTGCTGCGAGGTCCGTCCATCGCCCCGTGGCGCATGCGAGGAGCAGAGCTCCCACGGAGTACATGTCGCTTTCCCTGGTTGGCCCGGCGATGTCGTCAGGCGCCTGGAAACAGGTCTCGCCCCGGGGGAACAAGCGCCGGTAGTCGCTGTGAACACCGTCCCGGGTCGCCGTGATCCAGCCGATCAGCTGTACGTCGTGGTCGGTGACCAGGACGGTCTTCGGTACGAGCGCCCCGTGCGCCAGGCCGAGGCTGTGCGCGCGGCTCACGGCGCGGGCCAGGTCACGTCCGACCCGCCAGAAGAGACCGTTGCCGACCGGCCTCTTTCGCTCCCTGATGGCGGCACGCAGATTCGGCGCGGGGCCGGAGCCTCTATCGTCGTCGCGACGGCGAACAAAGGTGGCGGCCAGCCAAGGGGGTTCCTCGGTGTCGTCGGTACGGGACCGCAGCAATCGTGGAGCGTGAACGCCGCTCATACGGGCCAGGCAGTCCGCCTCCGTAGTGATGAGTTCCCTGGCCTCGCCCGGGGCCAAAGAGTACAGGGGAGCGGGCGCTCGCACCGTCACGGTTTCGCCGGCTTCGTTCAGGGCCAGGTACATGACCATGTTGACCCAGCCCCGGTCGTTACGGGCGAAGAGCCGGTAGGGACCAAGGCGGTGAGGGTCTCGCGGCAGGAGCGGCGACCAGCCCGGCGGCACGTCGGCGGGCTGGGCCTCCGGCGCCCCGGCCGCGCCGCCGAGGTCGGCGGCTGCCAGTTCCGAGGGTCGTGTCGGCGAGGTGTCCGTCGGTACGGTGCTGGGTGGCGGTACTCCAAGTCGCCTCAGCAACCGTTCTTTGAGCCAGCCGAACGATCGCCCGGCCTCCCCGATCACGGCGGACCCGTCGGGGTGGCCGACCCAAGCCGGGAAGTGCGGGGCGCGGCCGGCAGCGGCCTCCATAAAGCCGGCGACGGCCTGGGTGGTGCGCAGCAACTCGGTGGGTGAGACCGCGCCAAGAAGGATCCGGCGGGCTACCTCGGTGAAGTCGAAGAGCTGGTGATGGGGAAGGCGGGGCAGACCGTCGGCCTTGACTTGACGCATCAGGCCGCCCAGGAAGACCTCGACGATGTGTCCGCTGTCCGTGGGCGCTCCGACTGCGTCCTGGATCAGGCGCATCACTGGTGGGGTGAGAGGCGCGACGGCTGCCAGGTGGCCCGCGAGGCGGTATGCCTCGGGGGATGCGGCGTCCCGGAAGCGCAGGACGGCCTGGGCTTCGTCGCCGTGGCGGGTGTCCGTGAAGTGGTGGTCTTCGAGGGGTTCAACGCTGTGCCACACAGGGAGCAGTGTGGTGGTGCCGGGTGAGGCGACCAGCCTGGCCCAGTCGGCGATGGCGGTGGGCGAGGGTTCGAGGACGGGCACCGGAACGGAGTCGAAGCTGACCAGGTCGGGGGGCAGCACCGGGTCGTTGAGGTGCCAGACGGTGGTCGGGCCGCCGCGGCGGTGGCTGGTGACCTGCCACCGTTGTGCCGTGATGCCGGAGCTTGCCCAGAGACGGGTGGGCAGCGCATGGACGATGGCGGTGGGACCGCGGCGCGCCCAGAACTCCATCGCCTGGCGCATCCGGCCGTCCCACCAGGCTTCGCCGACGCCGTCGCTGACGACGAGAATGAGTGTGTCTCCGGTGGGGTCGCTCACACTCGTGGGCGATTGATAGGGTCCCCTACCCTGGAAGGGGCGGGCGCTCAGGAGCGGGGCACGCGGGCTGCGGGTGTCGAGCCCGTGGATACGGACGTCACGAAACGCTCCCGCACGCTCCATGAGGGTGCGAACTTCAGCGGCGAGACGTTGCCAGAGAACCATGGAGACGCCGTCGTCGACCAGGAGGACGAGGGAGAGCCAGCGGGTTCTGGCCGGGCGGGTGACGGTTTCCGGTAGACCGGTCTCGGCCATGGCAGTCACCGTCTGCGCGATGTCGAGCTCTTGGCGGCGAGGGTCAGGGAAGCGCTGCCGCAGCGGGCGGAGGGACTTGCCGAGCCGGAGGCCCCGGGCACCGAGAACGCGGCTGTCCGGAGCCCGGACCGCGAACGCCCTGCGCGGCGTGAGGTACCGAACCCCGCTTTCGTTCGTCTCCGATGCGGCGTGGATCGGATGGTCGGGCTGAGGATCCTCTGGTGGCGCTAGGGCCGACGGGCCGGCCGCAGGGGCGGAGCCCTGAGGAATAGGCGAAGGGCTCCGGTGGCCGGGGTCGGGCTGCCCCGGGCGTGAAGCGGGCACACCGGCCCGGGCCAGCGGGGCGATGTCCCGGGGCAGGCTGCCGGCGAGCCATAGGACGTCGAGGAGTTCCTCATGTGAGAGGTCCACCCCGCTGCGAGCCATGACATCTCTCAGACGCCGGATCATGTCCTACACGGCTCCGCCGAGTTGGTGCAGAACGGCATCGAGCAAGGAGCCCGCGTCGAGGTCGACGCCCCCCTTGCGGAGGAATACCGCGTTGAGGAGCTGGTCGGTGGCGAGTTCGCCGGGGGCGCGGCGGCTCAGGAACTCTTCCAGCAGGTCGTCGACGTCGCCCAGGGCGTCCGGGCCGAGGTGTGCGCCGATGATGTCCCGCAGACGGTGCTCGTCGGGCTCGGGGAGGTCGAGACGCACGCAGCGCCTGAGGAAGGCGGGCGGGAAGTCGCGCTCGCCGTTGCTGGTGATGATCACGACGGGAAACTCTCTGCAGCGGAGTCGGCCCCGCGGGACGAGTGCGGGATCGTCCGGGTCGTCGGTCTGGACATGCACCGGAGTGTGGTCCTCGGGCAGGCGGGTGAGTTCTGGGATGTCGAACTCGCCTTCCTCAAAGACCGTGAGCAGGTCATTGGGCAGATCGACGTCGCCCTTGTCCAGCTCATCGATCAGCAGCACCCTGGGCCGTTCCCGGGGAACCAGGGCGTTGCCCAGAGGACCGAGGCGAACGTACTTGCCGATGCCCGGCTCCTCGTCGCCCGAGTCGCGACGTAGACCCGCCTCACGCAGCCGGCCGACGGCGTCGTACTGGTAGAGGGCGTCCTGCAGGGTGGAACGGCTGTTGATGGGCCAGCGCAGGACGCGGCCGAGAGCGAGCTCGTGCGCGATGGCGTGCGCGAGGGAGGACTTGCCGGTCCCGGGGTGGCCGGTCACCAGCAGGGGCCGGCGCAGATGGAGCGCCGCGTTGACGACGTCGGCCTCGTCGCCGCCGATGAGGTAGGGCCGGGGACGGGCGGCCTGACCACCCGGCGACGGCTCGTCAGGGTCGAATCGGCGCCACGGCGGCGGCGGAGGGAACGCGACCTCGCGAGAGTCCCCGTCGCCGCGGAACAGCCGCCAGGCGCTGTCGGGCGGCGCGGGACGCTGGCCGGGCCCTGGCTCTGTCGTCGTCATGAGGCGTGAGTTCCTTTCCTGGGGTCCCTCAGTTGCAGCGACCGAGGCTCAGGGTGATGGCCTTCCTCCCACACCAGAGCAGGGCGGGGGAGGGCCGCTTCCTCGGAGTCGAAGACCTCGCCCCGGACTCGGCGGACGCGCTCGGGGAGGTCGGCGAGCGGGCCGGTGGGGTCCAGCCGCTGCAGCCTTGTGGCGTCCTCGTAGCAGTTGGCCTCACGGTCCCAGAGGACCACCGGGACACCCAGCGCGAGACACGCCTGGAGCAGTTGGGTCCTTTGGTCACGAGGACCGTGGAGGATCACGCGGGCGGAGTCCCGGTGACTGTTCTGGAGCAGTCGGGTAAGCCGCCGCGGACTGTCGCAGTTCCGGTCGGCGACCAGCGGTACCTGGTCACCACTGGCCCAGCGGCGGCGCTGCTCTCGGTCGCGACCCCGCGCGAAGTAGCTCATCTCGGGGCAGCTCAGTGTCAGGCGGAACTCCACTCCGAGGGGCTGTTCGGGAACGAACTCGTTGGGCGCTCCCGGGTTCCACTCGTCCACGGCCAGGTGAAGTCCCTGCCGGTCGACCAGCACCGTCACCCAGGGGACATGATGTTCTTGGCCGGGTTCGTCGGCCGCGCATTCCACCGCCTCACGCAGATGACGAGCCGCTTCCTCCGGTGTCTTCGACACGGTCTCCGGCTCTCGCAGCACGGTGTGCGTGCCGTCCTGGCGGGCGAGGAGGACCCGGCAGACATACCGTTCGTCCGGGGCGTCGTGATCGGCGGCCAGGTCCAGCACCACGCGTGCTACCGGTGATGTCTGCCGGGCCACCCACTGGCGGGCGTCGGTGCGCCGCTCGTTGAGGGCCGTCGGATGGATGCCGATCCGGTCGGCCACCCTGGTGGACCAGTCACGCAGTACGGAGGAGCCCTCGCCCGCGACGGCCACCGCCACGTACTCGGTCAGCCGCAGTAGGGCCGGTACCGGCGAGGTCCCGTCCGGCACATGCTCGCTGTCGGCCATAGCCTCCAACTCGTCGACGACCTGTTCGAGGTCGTCGACCGGCAGATGGGTACGTGAGAGCGGCTCGGGCAGACAGGCGTACCGCAAGGCCTCGCGGGCGGCGCGCGGCAGCAACGTGGGGTGTTCCTTGCAGATGCCGCGCAGCAGGTCCACAAGGCACTCGTGCTCCTCCAGAGAAAGCAGGGAACCGAATCCGGAAGCCCGCGCGTGGGAGAGGAGAGAGGTCAGCCGGGTGCGGTCGCCTTCGTCGCTGATCGTCGCAGCCAGGGTGCCGCTGAGGGAGGCCAGGGCCCGAGGATGTGCCGTGACCAGGGCCACGAGGTCGGGCAGGGACGGCGCGTAGTCGGCGGGGACTCGCATACCCAACTGGTCCGCGAGGGCACGGGCGTGAGCCGAGCAGGCGCCCGGGGCGCCGAGGATTGGCCACAGCGACTGCTCGATATTTTTCTCGGTCTGAGTGCGTTCGGCTGCAGGTGGAGCCTTCGGCAGGGGAGCGCCGATCTCGGCGAGCCGTGGCGGGCCGTCGGTGTACTGCCGCAGGATGCTGTCGAAGCCGCTGTCCTGTGTGAAGGCCCCGGCCGGGCAGGCAAGCAGACGGCGGTTTCCGTACGACTGACAGTCCTGGACGACCACTGCGACGATGTGGTCCTCGCAGAAGACTGCCGCTCCGGAGGACCCTCCCCAGGGTTTGCGGCCGTCGTCACGAGGGTCGGGAGCCGGCTTCTGGTCGAGAACGTAGAGGCCTCGTGAGCCCGTGGACAGCGGGGCAAGCTCCCCTCGCAGGTGCTCTGCGCCGCGGTCCTCGCCCGCGCTGGCCAAGGGGAAGCCCAGCCCTTCGTACCGCAGCGGGGCCTTGCCGACGGGACGGCCCCATCGGACGGATCCCATCACGTCCACCTCGTCGTGAAGACGCAGGAGCGCAACGTCTAGGCCCTGCGGGTGTGTCCAGAGGACCTCAGCCCTGGTGCTCACGACGCCGCCCACGCGGGGATGCCCCACCCACACGTGGATCTCCGGCCAGTGAGAGCCGGTGTTTTTGTCCGCGAGCACATGGCAGGCGGTGAGTACGAGACGCGGGGCGATCAGATAGCCGGAGCCGGTGCTATGGCGCTGTCGCACCGTGCCGCTGCGAATCAGCGCCAGTCTGCGCTCATCCATCTCACTCCTCGGCCCAGGGCTCGGTCTCGTCATCACTGATGTCGGGACTGGTCCCACCGGCGGCACGGTCGCGGACCGACAGCCTCAGCGTCAGTTTGTGGGTCCGGAGCGTGGAGCGCTCCCCGCCCACGCCTACGGTCGCGACGCCGAAGGAGAGCTTGCCGTCGCCTTTGCCGCTGTCGCGCAGCTCCAACAGCAGTTCCAGCTGGGCCTCTTCGACGCCGAACGCGAACTGCTGGTCGGAGCCCTGGGCCTGCGCCTGGTACAACTCCTGCCGCAACTCCTCGATGGCCGCAGCCAGCCCCACACTCGACATCCCCATTCCCGGCGCCCCCGTTACTCTTCTGGCAACCAATGCCCTGATGCCTCGTCACGTTACCTCTTCCTCAAGGCGCCCAGGGCCGAAGGAGATGGTCCGCTCCCCATGCCACCGCGCCAGAGGAAGCCCGCCGACCAGCCAGGCGCCTCCTCCCCTCAGGAACTCCAAGACATCCTCTGGAAGTCCGCGGACAAGCTGCGCGGCCGCATCGACGCCGCGGAGTACAAGGAGATCTTCCTCGGTCTGTTCTTTCTGAAGTACGCCTCCGACCTGTTCGAGGAGCATCGTTCCGCGCTGGAGCAGCGGCTGCTCGCGGCCGGGGTCGACGCCGACCGCCTTGCCGAATTCGTCGAGGCCCCCGGCCAGTACACCCGTACCCAAACCGTCTGGGTGCCCGAGAGGGCTCGATGGTCGTCGATCGCCGCCAACGCGCGGACCCAGGGCCTCGGCGCGCGCCTCGACGACGCGATGGACGCGATCATGCGGGAGAATACCCCGCTGGCCGGTGCCCTGCCGAAGGTCTTCACCCGGGTCGGCGACGACGAGCAACTGGCCGATCTCATGAACCTCATCGGCGATGCCCGCTTCGGCGACGCCGGGACCGACCGGCCACAGGACGTACCGGCCGAGGCGTACGAGTACTTCCTCGACAACTTCGCGGGTCAGGAGGGTAAGAAAGGCGGCGACTTCTACACACCACACTCCGTCACCCGCCTGGTCGTGGAGCTCCTGGAGCCGTACGAGGGACGTGTGTACGACCCGGCGTGCGGTTCGGGCGGCATGCTGGTGGAGGCGAGCAGGTTTGTCGAGAGATACCGGGGCGGCGATCACCGAGCCACCACGTCGGTCCACGGTCAGGAGTGCAATGAACGGACCTGGCGCCTGGCCAAGATGAATCTCGCCGTCCACGGCATCGAGGGCGACCTCGGCGCGCGCTGGGACGACACTCTCGCACACGACAGACACCCTGGCCTCAAGGCCGAGTTCGTGCTGGCCCAGCCTCCGTTCAACATCAAGGACTGGGCGCGGGACGAGAACGATCCCCGATGGGTGTATGGCGTCCCCCCGAGGCACAATGCCGACTACGCGTGGCTCCAGCACGTGATCTTCAAACTGGGCGAGAGGGGCACCGCCTGCGTCGTCCTGGCGAACGGGTCCCTGTTCCGGGGGCGTGGCGAGGCGGAGATTAGGCGGGCGCTGATCGAAGACGACCTGGTCGCCTGCATCGTGGCGTTGCCCCCACAGCTGTTCCGTTCGACAGCGATCCCGGCCTGCCTCTGGGTGCTGGCCAGGAACCGGTCGTCACACAGCTCCCCATACCGCAAGGGCCAGATCCTCTTCATCGACGCCAGCGGACTCGGTGTGATGGTCGATCGCACCTGGCGGAACCTGGACGGCACGGACGTGGCCAGGATCGCCGGCACCTACCGCGCGTGGCGTGGTGCCTCCAGGGCCGGTCAGGCCAGCCTGGCCTACCGGGACGAGCTCGGCTTCTGTGTCTCGGCAGACCTCGCGAGGGTGCGCGAGCAGGGGTACGTGCTGACTCCCGGGCGATACGTGGGTACCGGGCACGGCGAGGACGCGGTCCTGGAGACTGGCCCTGGGAAGCACACGGCGTTGACGAAGGATCTGTACGGCCTGTTCGACTAGGGCGTTCCAATGCGACGTGCCGGTGGCCCTCCGGCCGCGCCGCCGGCACGCGTCATCCGGGACTTTGCGCTCCGAAGGGTGGCGGCCGCCCTGGCTCCCGCGAAGCGCCCAGAAACAGGGCAAGAACCTCGGTCAGCGTGAGTAGGTGGAGGGCGTGAGGCGGTTGCCGGTGACGACGCCAGCGAGGACGAGCCGGTCGGTGGTGGCGCCGCGGGGACGGTGGGTGGCCAGCCAGGTGACCTCGTCGACGCGCAGGGTGCCGCTGCTGTTCGTTTTGGGAGTCAGATCGAGGACGAGGAGTTGCCCGAAGGGGGCGTTGGTATTGCTGTACTCGGCTTCCTGAGTGAGGTACTTGCCCTCGATGTGCGCACGGCTGTTGTCGTCGGGGTCCTGTTTCATCTCCGTCAGGTAGCGCAGCGCTCCGAACTGGACCAGGACGTCGGCGCGGCCCATGCCGACGTTGTTCGTCTCGACCTGAACAATGCTGTGCAGGGGGCCGCTGAGCAGCCATTGGTGGAAGTCGCGCTGCAGGTCTTCCTCTTTGGCCTCACGCTGTCCTTTTTCCGGCTTGCGGCGGTAGTCGTAGGGCGGGTCGTCCTTCTTGCCGGTGCCGAAAATGTGGGTGCGTTCCAGGTCGGTGCGGCTTTTGAGGAAAAGCAGGGTCTGGGTGAGCAGGGCGGTGAAGGTCTGCCGGACATCCCCCGTGAAGGTCTCATGTTCAGACAACGTGGCCAGGAAGCTGTCGAGCAAGGGAACGATGACGGGGTCGGTGGCCTTCAGCCGGGCGACATCGCTGTCGTAGGCGATGCCTTCGACAGCGGCGAGAGCCGCATCGTCGAGGCCTTCTGCGAGGCGTAGGGCACGAGTGAGCGGAAGTTTACGAAGCACGGTCGGTGCGATGCGATGGAGCCGTTCTCTTCCCGCGTCTGCGTCCGGGTCTTCGCTGTCGGAGTCACCCTGGTCGCTACTGGACGTCTCATGAGATTCCCGAGCGTCGATCCGGGCGAGGATTGCCGACGCAGTGGCGCCGTCGAATACCGGGCCGGGATGGTCCTCGGGGTGCGTTGCGGCGTGCCGCAGCGCACTGAGGAAGGCCTCCTTGCGGAGGAAGCCGTCTTCTACGGCCGGCTCGACCAGCGCGGCCAGACCCCGGGTCCGTTGACTGGTGCCGAGTGGTTGGACAGTGCGGGCAGCTCGGTAGGCGGCGAGGACGGCATCGACAGCCCGCCAGGAGTCCATCCATACGTCGGCCGCAAACTGTTCCGTAGCGGCCCGCAGCTGTAGGAGGAGTTGGGACCAGGCGATCTCGGCGGCCTGGCGCGGCTGGAGCCATGCGGGCTGGTGAGTGCCGTGCAGCCAGGCCCGACGGCGCTCCAGGGCCCGTTCGATCCTGTCGGCAGCCGATGCCACTTGATCGGCGTTGTGAGCGGTGAAGCCGAGGATGGCGTCACACACGGCGAGGTACGCGGCGGCGTCATCGCGGGCTTCTTCTGCCGCTTCGGCCGCGGCGAAGAGGGAGCGCGCTTCGCTGATGAGGCGGCTCACATCGGCCAGGTCGGTTGAGGACAGGGCAGTCCGCAGGCGGTCACAGCCGAGCTCGAACAAGGCGTCGACGTCCGCGGCCTCGTCGATGGACAGATGCTGCAGCAGCTCCCGCACGGCCGTTGAGACGCGGGATTCCTGCTGCGCCCAGCAGTCCAGTGCGACGCCCAGGACGCGGGGGAGACGCTCGAGGAAGTCCTCCGGCCCGTCGGCCGGTAGTTCCTCGAGGATGTCCCAGACCTGGTAGGGGCGGACTGCGTCGGAGGCGGCGAGTCTGACGGCGCCCTCCAGGCGGGCGGCGGCAAGGAGGGGACCGCGCTCGACCTGTTCGGTCAGCCCGTCGAGGAGTGCACCGTTTAGGGGGTTGGCGAGTGCCTTGGCAGTGGCAGGGCTGCCCAGGAGGGTTTCCAGTGACGAGGTAAGGGCCAGGACGCTGCTCTGCTGGGCGAACCCTGAGGGAAAGGCGGCGCCTGCCTGCTTCCATGCGCCGTCCGCGGCGTCGTAGGCGTGAACGATCGCTTCGGCCAAGAGGGGGGCAAGTGGGCCGGCGGCGACTTCAGGCACTTGGTCGAGCACCGTGTCAGCGGGCAAGCCGATGTCCTCAAACGTGATCGTGCGGGTTCCCGTGGTGGCCAGGTCGCTGAGGCGCTCGGCGAGCCGTGTCATGTCCCCTCTCCCTGTACCTTCATATTCGTGTCACCACAGTGGCTGGCCTTCTGCCGCTTCGGTGATCCTGTGAGGAGGCAGAACGTCGTGGGCCAGGCCGAAGTCCGCGGTCGTGACCAGTACCTGCAACTGATTCGCCTCCGCCACGGCGTTCAGTTCCTGCAGCAAGAGGTGGATATCAACATCCTGGATCTCTTCGGCCTTGGGACTGTCGATCAGCAGGAGACCCGGGTGCGTGGACACCTGGTGCGCCGCGCCCACACGCAGGAGTGCCACGATCACGGCGATCCGCAGTCTCAGCCGTTCGCCGGGCACCTGGTCGGTGAAGCTGCGCACATGCCCGCCGTCCGAGGTCACATCGAGGTGCGCTGCGCGGTCAATACTCACCGACTCCAGGCCAGCGAAACCGAACTTGCGCCCCAGGTCGGAAATCTCTTCGTTGAGGTCCGCGAAGAGCTTGTCCGCTTCCTTCGCGTGATCGTCCTCCAGTGTCTTCGCCCCGGCACGCAGCACCTTGATCGCCAATTCCTCGGCCGGATCATTGGGAGAGTCAGGCAGCTCGGGGAGAACGCTCAACGCGCCCTCGAGGCGCAGCACTTCGTCTCGAGCCTTGGCGTATTCCGGCACCCGGGCTGCCGAATCCGCCCGCCGCAGCTTCTCCTGTGCCGCGTTCAGTCCGCCTGACAGCCGATTGAGCTCGGTCTCCGCCTGCTCCAATGCTTCCCTGGCCGCCTGTTCGGCCTGGGTGCTGGTTTGGACGCGTTCTTCGGCCTCGGCCAGGACGTCTTCGGAGTCCTCGTCATCACCCTCGACGGGGCGTGCGCACACGGCGCAGCTGTGTGCTTCGATCTCCAGCTGACGCCGTTCCGCAGCGATGTCCTGATCGCACCGCGGGCACGTTGTGGGGTCCAGACCGTGGAACAGCCGGCGGGCGATCGCACTTTCGCGGACATCGTTGAGCAACTTCTCGTCGTGCTGCCGCTGCCCCTTGGCCTGCCGGTGGACCCGCATCAGGTCGTCCCACGCCTGTTGGCTGTCCGCCCACGAGGTCGCCAGACGCATCGTGGTCGCGGCCAGATCAGCCAACGACTCTTGATCGGAACTAGCTGATCCTGCTGACAGCTGCTCCAGGCGGGCACGGGCGCCTGTCAAGTCCTCCTCGGTCTGCTGGCGCTGCGCCGTTCGCTCTTCCTGCGCCGTTTTCGCTGCGCTCTGCCGACGCTTACGAGCCGTGGCCATCAGTTCCGCCTGCGTTTTGACCTTGGTCAGCACACCGGCGGCCGGCAGGTCGAGGAACACCTGCAGAAGGCGTCCCGGTAAACCGCTCATGAGTAGATCGCCCAGCAACGCGGGGGAACGGGCCGCCGGCAGGTACAGGGCCCCGAAGTAGGCGGGCCACCCGTGCGCCACCGCGGACGTCCCCTGTTTGGCACTGACGAGAGGATGCAGGTCCATCCACTTCATCATCAGCGCCTGAACCTGTTCGGCATAGCTCTCCGAGCTCGCGGCGCGAAACAGCGGCAGCACTCCCTGCGCCGGGTCCGGGGCACGGAGAGTCTCCAGCACGGCCAGGTCCGGCCCGGTAAATGCGACCGCGGAAGTGATTTCCTCGTTGTCCAGGTCCAGCCGGAAGGCCATGGCCTGGCCGGCAACCGTGGCGTCGAGGTCCACCTCACGCAGCCAGTGGATGGCGCCGCTCTTCTCACGCGGAGTGCCCCGAAGACACCACGTCACCAGTTCCAGCACACTCGACTTTCCACGCAAGTTCGATGCCACCAGGGCGGTCAGCCCGTCGCCGAACCTGAACGTGGTGTTGAACGGGCCGGGTTCAAGGGCTCCGGTCCTCACCCCCGCCACACGCAGCCGGTGAATCCTCAACGGCCGCGGCCGCGCGGGAGGCGCACCCAGCGGAATGCCCTGGGACTCGAACACCGCCCGGACGTCATCGACCGTCACCTTCGCGCGTGCGGCGATCCGATTCTCCAGCGCAACTTCCTCAGCCATGGTCCCCCGCTTCCGCATCCCCGTCCTGTGCCTGCTTGCGCAGTACTTCCAGCCGCGCTCGCGCTCGCACGCGCACCGAACCGATCCGATCACCGCAGGCGGCCTCGGCGTACTCGCGCTGCAGGTACTGCTGTTTCTTCAGCTGGTTACCGCCACGTCCGTCGGCCAGATCCAGCACCAGCTGAACCCGGTCCACGTAGTACTGGAATGCGGGTGCTTCCTGAATCGCCTCGCGTGCGACCGTCCGCCCGGCTTCCAGCAGGAAGTAGTCGTGCTGCCGTACCCGGTTGACGGTTCCGCGGCGGCGACGAGCCACCAGACCAGCACTGCGCAGCACGGCGAGAGCGTCGTCCAACGGTTCGTACGCCCCGAAGTGGTGCCGCAGCATCGGATAGCACCGCACCTCCGGTTCCTCGGAATCCAGAATGCGGCCGGCCAACTCCAGCAGGCGGGCCTCGGTGGTCGCCTCGTACTTCGTCAGCAGCTCATCGGCGAGATAGTCAGGATTGCGGAGCCAGAAGTCCAGCTTCTGCAGGCGGACCTGAGTGCGAACAACTCCCACAGCTGATTCCAGTCCTGGGTCAGCTCGCTCGACGTTGGACACGGGCTCACACGCCCCGTCGATGAGCAGCAGGAGCCGCACGGCATCCTGCTCCCGGCTCGTCACCCGCTCAGCGGCCTCGGGATTGGGTAGTCCTTGATCCACCGCCCCAAGGTATCGCCTGGTAGCCGTACCTGTACCCTCCGCGTACGAAGTGGTTGTGCGTCGGTCGTAGGCCACGTTCGAGAGTGTTCAGCCTCGTCCGCGCGGTGTGAGGCCGGGTGGGGGAGCGGAGCTGTCGGGAGGCTCGAGCTGGGGAGCACGAGCCCAGCCGTGGGGGTGCATCGTCTCGGTCTCCCAGTCCTCGAACGCCTGGGGAAGTGCCTTTGGGTCGCGGTCGGCGTCGCGGTGCCAGCGGATGAAGGCGCGGGCGGCGGGAGGGTGCGCGTCGCACCTCCGTCAAGAGACGAGACGCCTGTGCACAAGAGATCAGCTCGGTCCGGTCCTGTTCCTGGAGGACGAGAAACCCCACGGGCTGGCCCTGTGCGGTGGTGGTGAAGTGAGGATTTGCCCTGCTGGCGCGCTGCCGTGTGCGAAGGGCAATACCAGAACGCAGCGTCACTCTCAACGAGAGTTGACAGGACGTAAACCTCTGCTGATGCTCTCCGCATGACAAACGTATTCACCTACCGTGTCGCCGAGTTGAACCGGCGCGGCAAGACGTACCAGCAGATGGCGGCCGACTGCGACTTCAAACGCTCTGTGACCTGGTGGAACAAGATGTACT
This sequence comes from Streptomyces sp. NPDC048171, assembly GCF_043202655.1. Taxonomy (NCBI): domain Bacteria; kingdom Bacillati; phylum Actinomycetota; class Actinomycetes; order Kitasatosporales; family Streptomycetaceae; genus Streptomyces; species Streptomyces sp. NPDC048171. The sequence goes on along the minus strand of NZ_JBIDAU010000003.1, from coordinate 1,640 downwards.
GGACCGAGATCGACAATCCTCCTGAGCCAGCCCTGTTCCCGTACCTGGCCAAAGCTCTGGAGGTCACCGAACGCCGCGTCCGCGAACTGGTCGCCGAGCAGTGGTGTGACGTTCGGCCCGATGACACGGTGCCCGAGCACCTGCGGACCTTGCTCTCTGTGGCACGGGAGGTGGACGAGCGAGATGCGCTGAAGCTCGTCGAACTGGCCATGGTCATGTATCGAAAGCGTGTCATCACGATGGAGAGAGACCGATACTCCGCCATGCTCTTGGAGGCGTACACCGCAGGCAGCGGCGGGCCGCTCACCGCCGAGCAGTTGGAATCGCTCAGGCTGCCCGAGAAGCGCGCGGTCAAGAACAATCCGAGCCTGAAGGTCACACCAGAGGCGCAGGCGATGCTCGACGCTATCTCTGAGCCCAAGGAGGAGTGACAACGCATCGCCTCCCGTCGCTTCACGATCCGGCGCTCGTAGGTCGCTGCCGCACCGCCTGCTTGAGGCCAGCGGCCGACCTGTCCCCGCTGAGGGGCCATCGGCAGCGGGGCGTGCAGGATGGCGCCCTTGTTCGCCTCGGGGATCAGGCCGTAGACGAGGACGCACGAGGCGTCGATCCGGCCGGGCGAGTTCGGGTCGGTCGACATCCACGTCGCCCACTCGGTCTCCGGGTCGGTGAACATACCGCGTCGCACAAGGTCTTGCACCATCTGGTGGGCGATCGGCTCTGCCCCGACCAGTTTGCCTTGCTTCGCGAACACCATGTCGATGCCCGGCATCAACACGTCCTTCGGGATGACGCCCTCCCGCTGGAGGGTCTCCAGGACGTGCGGATGGCCAGCACGCACATGTCGCGGCCGTAGTTGCCCTTCGACGTAGATCACGGCTGTGTTCGACTCGTACGCGAGGAGGCGCGCCGCGGTGGACCACTCGGCCGACGACATGGCGGCCGAGCGGTCGTGCGTCACCCACACGCGGTTGTCGTCGCCGAGGAAGCCACCGATGACACCGACGGTGTCCCGGCCGCCGCCGGACGGATCGACCGATACGGTGATCTTCTGCGGCTCCACCGCGGTGACATCGTCCCGGATGCGACGCAGCAGGTCTTGGGAGACTAGGGCACCTTAGGTCGGCTGTGGGCGCCCTGGAACATGGAGTGCCAGTCGCGGACGCTGGACGGGCTTTTGACATCGGCCCACCAGGCGAGCAGCGCCCGCCGGTTCTTCGTGCGGATCTTCGGCTGCGGCAACGGGTCGCCGTTTTTCCGGCCGAGGAGGTCAGGACCGAACGTCGACGGGTTGGCGATCGTGGCGAAGCGGACGACCTTCCACCGGCCGCCGTCCCCCAGGCGGCACCCTCTTCCTCCAGCCGACGGCAGCAGAAGTCATCCGGATGTCATCTGATCTGGATGGCGATGACCGCGTTCCGGTCCGCTGGAGACGCTTCCGCGCAGCCGACGATCACCAGTCGTGCACGTGCTCGCGCGGCCGTGGCGACTCGGCGTCGGCGCGATACTTGTGAGGGTCGTTCATGACCAGCAGGTTCACGTCTAACTGGCTCTAACAAAAGCTGCTGATCATGAGGCTGTCGGCCTCTCTGCTCGTATGTATGGGCATGGGGAACCGTCAGTCGCGGCCGTGGATCGTG